>CAYWIW010000003.1:0-154983 GCA_964458425.1 uncultured Muribaculaceae bacterium | reverse complement strand
ATGCCCGTTATCACAAGCGATTTCTGCCTTGGGATTGATGCGTTTGAGTAGCTCCGAAGCTGGTTCATCATTCAGGTCTTGTGGTACCAACTTGCCATGAATGGCAAGATCAAGAATTTTGCTCTTGGCTTGTTTGACGATGGTTTGTAAGTCTGATTTGCCTTGTTCTATCTGGTCAATCAAAGTAAAACAACGTTTGACTTCCGATACAATTCTTTCTTGTTCAGACAATGGTGGTAATGGTATTAGAAGCGAATATATACCTTTCCCAGATATAACCGGTTGGGCTGTTGAGTTTGAGGTCTTACTAAGTTGTAGCCATTCTAGTAAATGGCATAGATATTCTGAGTTAAAAACACTCTCGTAAGACACAATGAAAGCATTATCAGTTACCCAAGCCTTTGAAACCGTTTGATGTATACTTCCACAATAGAACCCAACTCGCCCTATCACAATAGTATCAGGTTTAACATTGCAGTCACTGTAATAGCCATTAATTCCATTACCTCCATATATTGGATATTCACCTTGCCTGTTATCACGAACTCTAATACTATCTCCTGATTTAATTGAAATCACATCTCCCAATCTACACCACACCCATCCACTCGGCACCTCAAACGGTACGTTCTCATAATGGGGCATATGTATAGTATAAAAATTAACGTGCTGTAAACTTTATATCCAGCTACAGCACATTAATGGGACATCTATCTTTTTCTATAACTTTTGTTCTCATGATGTTTCTTTACCGTTCCAATTGCGAACATTAAGCATCGCCTCCGATACGCCTCTTCTTCCTCGTCAGGTCTGCGGCCATCCCAGCGAAGATCGGAAGAGGAGTTGCCACCGCTACCACCGGAAGACACACTGATGGGAGTTCCGCATATAAGGGCATCGGCAATGGCGAATATCTTTGAACGAATGGAGTGATTTGCCATTTGGTTAAGCATTGTTTCAAATATGGACTTCAAGTCATCGTAATTTTCAGCCAACATTTTGACATCCCTGCGCAATTGGAACAGTTCTCCGTAATAAAGGTAATGCTTGTGGACAGGGGGAAAACCAATCGCTGGTTAGCAACACAGTTAGGGAAAGATCCTGCAAGTATCAGCAAATGGTGTACGAATGCCGCCCAACCAACCCTCGAGACTATGATGCAAATAGCCAAACAGCTCAATGTGGAAATGAATGACCTTGTCCGCTTCGAAGCACTCCCTGACATTCCTTCTCTCGAAGAGAATGTGACAACAATAGAAAAAAAATCAGTCATAATTCAAATAATGCCAGAAAACGCCTTGAAAGGTAGACAGTGTATACTCTTAAAAGTAAAAACTTGCCAATAATAAGATGAGAATGGATAAGATACAAGACATAATGGCACCGTTGGACAGCTCTGCAGCCTCTCCCTGATAGAGACAGAGAAATGTTGAGCCGTCGCTTTACTATTGACTTTAACTACAATAGTAATCATATCGAGGGCTATACACTGACATATGGACAGACAGAGACACTTCTGCTTTTCGGGAAGATTATTGGTGAGGCTGAAGCAAAAGATGTATCAGGATAGGAAATGACGGAGACGCTTTCATATTCGCAGAAGAATCGCTACATTGCGGGAAAATGCTTTTTGAAGATGAACAAGGAAGAAAAAGAGGAACTGGAGAGTGAGATCAGGAAGAGGTATCCGGGGGTAACGCGGGATGAAATAACGCTTATGCTGTCGATTTTCAATACGATACAGGCACATAAGAAGGGATATCAGATGGGAAGTGCGGCTGAAGCGTCTGGTCGCAGAAAAGCCGGAAGCGGGAAAAAGAAGAAGGCGGACCGGCTGGTGGATTCGAAGCAGACCGGGAAGACCTATATTATCTACATTTCCATTGAGGAATGCCCGGTGAAGGTCTTCAGACGGATTATGGTGCCTTCCAACCTCTGGCTTGGCAATCTCGCAAGGATTATCATCGAGGCGGTCGGATGGGACGGCTATCACCTCTGGCAATTCACCAAAAACGGCGTGAACTACACTTCAAAAAACAACATCGAGGAAAGTGAGCGATGCGGATTCGGCTTCCCTTGCAGGCAGGTGGATGATATGACCGTCACCGTGGCCGACGTTCTGCCGAAAAAAGGAAGCACAATTACTTTTGAATATGATTTCGGGGATAGTTGGACACATAATGTCAGGGTCTCCTCAATCAGCGACGCTCCTTGCCCGCCCGAAGCCATTCAGGTGACATCCGGGAAAGGAGCCTGCCCGCCGGAGGATGTCGGCGGAGTCTGGGGGTATGCCCAGATGCTTGACATCCTGTCCGGGAAGATTGACGACCCTGAGGAAAAAGCCTCCTACGAGGAATGGCTGGGGCTCGAAAAGGGAGAGACCTTTGACGCAGAGGATTTTGACATCGACTACGCCAATGATGATGTGGGCATCGTGATCGGGGCGATTCTGGACGGGGAACCGTATCTCTAACCGTTCCCGTCCAAGGCCTGTTATCCGGCCCCGGCACACATTGGCCCAAAAAAAGCCGCCGCAGGTCCTGACGGGCTGAGCGGCGGCTTATTATGTGATCACGTCCGTGAGTTATTGCCTGCTAAGGAATGACTTGGCGGCGGTGAGGGCAGGGGTAGGGCCTTCCGACCGGATGGACTCAAAGGTGAATGCATCGAGAAGCTCTGAGAGGCGGCGGAGCTTGGCCTCATCGGAGGCCGAGCCGGAGGACTGCCACTCACGGCTTAGAATCCGGACCTTCTCGAAGTCCTGGATTCCTTCGGTCAGTTTGGAGAAACGGATGCTGCCGCGCCCTCCGGGATAGACTATGTAGCAGTCGCCGGCAGCCCAGGTACGGAAGCGCGCGTCTTTCAGAGGGTCGATAGTCCAGCTGTTGTAGGCCCAGCGGAGATAGCCGTCATAGCCGTCGGCCAGAGCGAGCCAGCCAAGCCAGGCCGCCTCGTCCGGATTGGAAATCAGGTAGGTGTTCGGATAGGCCTCGGAGCAGCAGGTGTAGAAAGTGGTGGTCAATCCCAGATCCTTCCTGCCACGCTTGACCTCCTCCGGGAACTCCTCCTTGCCGGAAAACGTCTCGCTGAAATCGGCAAGGTCATAAATCACCGGCTCGTGGTAGCTGCCCGCAAGGGAAACCTTGAATTCAGGCTCGACCTTGCGGATAAGTGAAAGCACGGCTTTCATCGCCTCCAAAGGGCGCTCGTCCATAGCGATCATAGTCTTGTCGAACCAGCCTTTGGCACGCAGATGACGGGCGAAATCAGCTATGAAACTGCCCCAATAGTCGTTGTACCCGGGGCTGCCGGCAGCGGCTTTCAGAACAGACACCGACCCGGTGGCCTGATCGAAATAGTCGAATTCCATCGCCCACGGAATCAGTGAATAGCAGTTGATCTGCCGGTCGATTCCCACCGAGTGCATAAACTCCACCCAACGGTCAAAGACGGTGTAGTCATAGAGCCAGGTACCGTCTATGCGGCGGATTTTGGTCACCATCGAACCGAAGGCATCCTCGGTCTGGCCGTTCCACGGACGGTTGAGAATCGTGGCTGTGACCGATTTCTGACCGGCGTCGGCCAGCAACTTCATCACAGGTCTCATCGCCTTGAAATGAGCTTCACTCCACAAAGGGACATTCTCATAACGGGCCACCGAATATGGATTCTGCCACAGATCCAGATGGAAAGTCCATTCACTCGCCGGAGGCAGGACGTGACTGGCGACCACAAGCTCGATCGGAAGACTGCGGGCTGAAGCGTTATCCGCCGATACGGTTATCCTGCCGCGGTACTTTCCTGGCTTGGCGTCGGAAGGCACGTCAACGGTAAGCCAGATCGGCTGCACCTTGCCGGCCGGAACGTCCAATGACATATTCAGTTCCAAAACATCAGCCACTTGTGCCTCACCCCACTTAGTCTTGTCAAGGCGCTCACCGCACTGGCCGAACCTTGTCGAATCCAGAAGGTCGGAGGTCACGAAGCCTACGAACTGCGGCCGCACACATCCGGACGGAATCAACGATTTGCCGCATCTGAGGTCACTGACCGAGACAGAGACTCCCTTAAGTCCGGAATCCGAGGAGACATAAGCCTGCGCAAAGACCTTCTCCCCTCTCCAGGCGGAGAAATTGAAGGCCTGCTTCTGCGGTGACAAAGAAGGGCTGTCACCTTCCACACAATGCGAACCGGTGGAGGCCCAGCCAATGTCAAAAGAAGATCGCGGCTGCGCGGCCATAAGGAAAGGCAGCGCAACCGCTATCGTCAAGGTAAGAATATTCCTCATCCCAACTCATTCATTGCAAAGATGTTTCCCGAGGAAGAAAGAATCCCGCCCCGAAAATCACCTCAAATAATCCGACATATTCTTGCCTACAGTCCAAGCTGCTTGAAGAAATCATTGCCTTTGTCATCGACGAGGATGAACGCAGGGAAATTCTCTACCCGGATCTTCCAGATAGCCTCCATCCCGAGGTCAGGGTACTCGACGCACTCGATGCTCTTGATGCTCTCGTAGGAAAGGACAGCCGCAGGGCCGCCGATAGAACCGAGGTAGAAACCGCCGTGCTTCTTGCAGGCATCGGTGACTTCCTGGGTACGGTTACCCTTGGCAATCATTATCATACTGCCGCCGTGATCCTGGAAAAGGTCCACATAAGGATCCATACGGTTGGCCGTGGTCGGGCCCATAGAGCCGCAGGCCATTCCTTCCGGAGTCTTTGCCGGACCCGCATAGAAGACCGGATGATCCTTGAAATACTGAGGAAGTTCCTCGCCGCGGTCAAGCCTTTCCTTCAGACGGGCGTGGGCGATGTCACGGGCCACGATGATGGTTCCGTTAAGGCTGAGACGGGTGGACACAGGGTACTGGCTGAGAAGAGCGCAGATTTCGGACATAGGCTTGTCAAGATCCACGACGACGCCCTCGCCCTCGCCTGCCTGGCGCAGAGACTCAGGAATCCAACGGGTAGGATTGTCATCCAGTTTCTCGATCCACACTCCGTCCTTGTTGATCTTGGCCTTGATGTTACGGTCGGCGGAGCAGCTCACGCCAAGTCCGATAGGGCAGCTCGCACCGTGGCGAGGCAGGCGGACGATGCGGATGTCGTGGGCGAAATACTTGCCGCCGAACTGCGCTCCGAGGCCTATCTTGCAAGCCTCCTCAAGCACCTGTTTCTCAAGTTCCACGTCACGGAAGGCGCGTCCGGTCTCGTCACCGGTGGTCGGCAACGCGTCATAGTAGTGCGTGGACGCCAGCTTGACAGTAAGGAGGTTCTTCTCGGCAGATGTACCGCCGATCACGAACGCGATGTGGTAAGGAGGGCAGGCAGCCGTTCCGAGAGTCTTCATCTTCTCGACAAGGAAAGGCACAAGTGTCCCTGGATTGAGCACGGCCTTTGTCATCTGGTAAAGGTAGGTTTTGTTGGCCGAGCCGCCACCCTTCACGACGCAGAGGAACTTGTACTCCATTCCCTCCTCGGCCTCGATGTCAATCTGGGCCGGAAGGTTGCACTTCGTGTTGACTTCCTTGTACATATCAAGGGGAGCGTTCTGGCTGTAGCGCAGATTCTCCTCGGTGTAGGTCTTGTAGACACCTTTGGAAAGAGCCTCCGCGTCATCGAAGCCGGTCCACACCTGCTGGCCTTTCTCTCCGTGGATGATGGCTGTTCCGGTGTCCTGGCAGAAAGGCAGCTTGCCTTTCGCGGCCACTTCGGCGTTGCGCAGGAAGCGCAGAGCCACGTACTTGTCATTGTCGGAAGCCTCAGGATCGCTCAGGATCTTTGCGACCTGCTGATTATGATCCGGCCTAAGGAGGAAGTTCACATCCCTGAAAGCGGCGTTGGCAAGCATTGTCAAAGCCTCGGGAGCCACCTTGAGAATAGGATGACCCTCGAACTCGCCGAGAGACACGCCCTCGTCTGTCAGCTTGTAGTACTCAGTTGTGTCCGGTCCCAGCTGGAACATCGGAGCATATTTGAATTCTGCCATATTAATGAAATATTATTAGTGATTATCAGTCAATGTCTTCGATAGGAACATCCGCTCCGCCGGAGCCTTCCTGCATAAGGTAACGCTTCATAAACTCGTTGAGGTCGCCGTCCAGAACCCCCTGCGTGTCGGCGGTCGAATAGCCCGTCCTCAAGTCCTTGACCATCTTGTACGGATGCAGGACATAGGAACGGATCTGCGAGCCCCACTCTATCTTTTTCTTGGTGCCTTCGATCTCAGCCTGCTTTTCCTGGCGTTTCTTCAGTTCAAGGTCGTAAAGCCTTGACCGGAGAATGCGCAGGGCGTTCTGCCTGTTGTCCTGCTGGAAACGGGACTCCGTGTTCTCCACAACTATTCCGGAAGGAATATGCCGCACGCGCACGCCGGTCTCCACCTTGTTGACATTCTGGCCGCCGTGGCCTCCTGAACGGAACGTGTCCCACTCAAGATCGGAAGGGCTGATCTCAATGTTGATTGTGTCATCCACCAAAGGATAGACAAAAACGGAAGAGAAAGTAGTCTGGCGCTTGCCCTGGGCATTGAACGGCGAGAGGCGCACGAGCCTGTGCACCCCGTTTTCGGCCTTGAGGTAGCCATAGGCGTAATCCCCCTCGACCTGAACCGTAGCGGACTTGATTCCGGCCTCGTCACCTTCAAGCAAGTCAGTGACAGTCACTTTGTAGCCGTTTCTCTCGCCCCAGCGAAGGTACATCCTCATCAGCATCGAACTCCAGTCGTTGGCCTCGGTGCCGCCGGCTCCGGAATTGATCGTCAGCACCGCTCCGAGGTTGTCGCCCTCCGCACCGAGCATATTCCTAAGCTCCAGCGCCTCGATGCTTTCGACAGCCAATGAATATGCCTGCTCAAGTTCCCTGATCTCATCCGTCGTGACTGTCTCGTCCGTGGCTGCGCCGAGGCTTTCCTTGGCGAAATCGTACAGCACATCAAGGTCATCCACCTCGGTGGAAGCCTTGTCAAACCCTGTCACCCAAGACTTTACGCCGTTAAGATTCTTCATAAAAACCTCCGCGGCCTTCGGGTCGTTCCAGAAGTCCGGAGACTCTGTCTTCTTCTGCAATGCGGCTACCTGCCCACGTTTCCCGGGGATGTCAAAGACACCTCCCCAACGTCTCCAACCGCTGATGCAGAGCCTCTATCTGATCCTTTAGTATCATCGCTCTCCATTTTAAATTATACCTACGCAAAGTTATTCAATATTTCCGAGATAATGAATATATTTGTGAAATGCGTCAGTGTCCGGTTCATCAGGTAATGTGGATGAGGATGTTATACGGATTGCCGGTGTCCTCACCGCAGACAGGCCTGGCGACATAAAAGAAATGCAAGCAGTATGAAATTAAGGAATCTATGCGGCCGCGCCGCACTTCTGGCCGCGGTTTTGTTCGGAATAATGTCCTGCGAAAGGACGAAAACGGATGTTGTCAAGGTCGGCCCGACCCCGGAAGAGGCCAAGGCTGACCAGTTCGCGATTGATGTGCTTGGAACGTACTACCTCTGGAACGAGGAAATCGAGAAAGACTTCGCAAGACTTGATCCGGACACTTGCCGCACTCCGGAAGAGGTAGTCAGAAGCATCCGCTACCACGCTGACGGCAAGGAAGTTGACAGATGGACAATCTTGACACAAGACCTTAATTCCCTCAGAAACTCCGTCCAAGGACTCGGAGTGACCTACGGCTACAGTCTCCAGATAGGAAGAATCAGTGACAGGGACGGGGAGTTTTTCCTCGTTGTCTGCTACGTAAGCAAGGACAGCCCGGCTTCGAAGGCAGGATTGAAGCGAGGAGACATCATCCTTACCCTTGACGGCAAGGCCATCACCAAGGACAATGTGTACGATGCTTTCAACACCCGTTCGGTAGTCCTCGGTGTCACCGGCCTGGCAGGCAACTACATCAGCGGCGATGTCAGGAATGTCAGCCTGACGGCTGTGGATATGTACGAGGATCCGGTTCTGCTGACATCGACGTACGATGTCGCCGGAAAGAAAATCGGCTATCTTGTCTACAACGGTTTCGACCTGAAATCCTCGCAGACGCTTCCGGATGTGTTCCGAAGCTTCAAGTCCGAGGGCATAGACGAACTCATCATCGACCTGAGGTACAATGGAGGAGGCTATGCATTCACGGAGAGTCTGCTGGCATCGATGATCGCTCCTCCCGCGAATGTGCAGGCCGGAGATGTGTTCCAGACAGAGATCTACAACTCCATTCTGTCGGAAGCCTGGGAAGACCTCGGACAAGACACGGACACCTACTTCTCGACAAAGCATCAGCTTGATGACGATAGCAAGACAATTGATGTCTCAGACGCAAATCCCGGGATATCCAAGCTCTACGCCATCGTGACGGACGGTTCCGCTTCAGCTTCCGAGGGGCTGATTGTCGGCTTGACTCCTTATATGGACATTGTCCTTGTCGGGCGGCAGACCTACGGAAAATACTGTGCGGGAATCCTGCTCGCTCCGGAAGATCTGTATAACAAAAAGAATGACTACTCGATCATCAAAAACTGGGGAATGTACGTGATGATCAGCAAGTTCGCTGACCGCGACGGCAACAACGCCTCGATTCCGGACGGAATCCCGGTAGACATCACGGCAGAGGACAATCCGTTGGACGGATACCAGTTGGGCGACGAGAACGAGACTATGCTCCGGGCCGCTCTTCAGGCCGCTGGCAAGGCCTATCCGAAAGCCGCTTCACCGCAGAAACCACATTCACGGAACATCAGGCTCTCACCTCTTGACCACGGTGCCCCGAAAGGGATTCTCATCAAGACCGACGTTCCGGACATCCACTGATTCCAACTTCAAAGACACTGCCTGACAGCCTTTCAGGGGTACGGGGAAAAGAATTCCCCGGCTCTCCCTTTCGGCCGTAGAGTGATGACTATGGCATTTCAGCCGTTCCCCGCCGCTTCTTTATGCGGGGAGCGAGCGCAAAACCAGGATCGGAGAAGAACAAGCTGGGGGTGAATGTCGCTCTGCCAGTACCACGCCGCCGCATCGGGGAACAGGTCATCCTCACGGACATAATCGGCAAGATAGCATTCCAGCTCTTCACCTGCCGTTTTTCTGTCCATACCGGAGATAAGATCCGACACTGTCATCTGCTCCAGTGGCTTGGCATAGAAACGGGAGCGTTTACGCCCGTCCGGTCTGCTGTTCAGATAGTTGTCGTACCTCCGCTCCAGTTCGGCGACCGTTTTGTCACGGCCGATCTCCGGCAAAGCACCGCCGTCCGCCTCGGGCAAGGCCTTGCGGCCATAGAGAGGATGGCAGTCATTCTCAAGAAGATTCTGTGCCAATGTGCGGTACAACATTCTGTTCGTTATCGACCTGCGCATTGCCTCGACGGACAGGAAGCCTGACAGCCATCCGGGAGGACGGCCGGCCGCTGACAGCATATCTGTCGCTTTCCTGTTGGCTGCCACATTCCTTCCCGTGCCGCGCCGGATGCCTCCTGAACTGGACTTGCCGAGCGACCCGATTGAGGTCTTGCCGGTATAGACCGCCCGCAACGCATCCAGACAATACTTGTTCAATTCGGAGATGTCCTCTTTACGGTTTATCACAGGAAGGACGGCAGACGCCCAGGAGTATTCCCCATTGCCGTAATAAAGGAAACGTGTCAACGATTTCTGCGCCCTCACAAGCACGGCCTCCAGTTTTTCCTCCATTCCACGGCCTCCTTTCTTGCGGATCCGCCGGACGCTGTCAATCAGCCTCTTGTTCAAAACAGTCCGCCTGTCAACATTGCTCTGGAAAAACTTCACCCATTTCCGGGACAGGGTTATCTCACCGCCCCTGATGTCGTATCCGAGGAAGCGGACAAACCTGTCGGGATAGATGTCCTCGGTCTTGCTGTCATTGAGGCTCAGACCCATTTTTCGAAGATGCCTACGAATCAACGCCGTCACTTTCCCGTAATGCTCCCCGACATAGATAATGTCGTCTGAATAGCGCATATAGCACCCCTCTATCCCGGATATTCTCTTGTCAAGGGAATAGAGCAGGACGTTGGCGAGCCACGCCGAGACGGCGCAGCCCTGCTTGACACCCATCGGCCTCTCGACGTACGCCTTAAGTCTGCTGTCGTAATAAACATCTGAGTCATAGTACTTTCTAAGGACATCAATAACCGAGGAACGACCGAAGCGCCTTTCCACCTTGTCGAACTCATTGTGGATGTCGCGCTTCGTCACCGAGTCGAAATAGTGGTGGATGTCCAGCTTCCTGCCGACTATACCGGTCTTGTGTCCAAGGCCGAGTCTCACGATCTCACCGGACAGTCTTTTCACAGCCGCCCCGGTGCCGATCCCTTCCGTATAGGACGTGCAGGAGGGATGTACGGCATCTCCCATATTCCGCGCAAGCCATTTATAGACCGCAGTCAGAAAGACCCTGTCCATAGGTTCGTTCGCAAGGAAGACCCTTTCTCCTCCATCATCTTTAGGGCGGTAGCCTGTGTGCGGAGGGCGGATGGAATACTCCCCCGAAGCGACACGTCCGCACAATTCAGCCCTTCCGTGGGGATCTTGAAAATACTGAAGGACATCACCGGGGATGCCTTTGTCAGCCCCCCGGTCAATGACTTCCGCCCATAGGCTGTCATCCAGGAATATTGATTCGAGAATCCTGTCTTCCATAACTTGACTTTCGAAAGCAGACAATTACCAGTCCAAGGAACTCCCTCTATTGTTCAAAGACTATTGCCGACAATAGATAAAAAGCCAATCACATTGGTTCGGGGCATCTCTTTACTCGCTTAGATATTTATTTCACCGGTGAATACCGGTGAAATATATTCAATGACACCAACCTGATTGGCAAAGCCTGCCCGGGCTATAACTATGCTCAACAGTTCAGGATACGTAGCCGCCCCGCTTATACTTGAAATAATCAAACACGCCGCGGGAGCCGCCAAAGAACTTCTCGGCACAGAAATCCAGCAGCTCCATACCTGTGCTCCTTGCCGTTTTTCTGAGGATTATATCGATACACTCATCTCTAGTGAGAGTCTTTCCGGAATCATCTTTGAAGCACAGCCCCAAGTATTTCACCATCGTCATCATCGAGCAATAGACCCCGTCCCCTATGTACGCGTTCACGAATTCCTCCGGCCATTCCGAGCCGAACAATTCCGGTTCAAAGCTGATTCTGTTTCTGTCATATTCCACAAGAGCGTCATACAAATCCTTTGGCGACGAGGCCGACCTCACCAGACTGACAAGTCCACGCATCCTCGCCTTCAGCATTTCCACAGTGGTGCTGTTGGATTTGTTCCATTTGCTCTTGGGATCGGGATCGTCAACGAAAAACATACCTTCCCGCAGATGTATGTAATAACCGCCTGAACATTTCCGTAGCGGGGACCGCAACATAGAATCTATGAACCTTTCCATCCCGGCATAATCATTGACAACCAGCTTGAGCGCGACTTCCTTTGTCCACCAGAGTGAACGCTCCGCATCAGGATGGGCGCACAAAACTTTGTAGTTCCTAAGCATAAGATTCCAGACTTTCTCCGTGCCAAGGTTTTTCACGCCCTCAACGTACTTTTCCTTGGAAAAGCCGCCGAATCTGTTGAAAGCCATATCAACAAATTGAGGAAGCACCCAGCTGCGGCCAAGACGGAGATTCTGGATGTACGCTCCGTCGCGTTCAATTTTCCGGCGAAGTTCTTCACTTCTACAGTTTCGTTCCTCTACCGTCTCATCAGACCCGAACAGCCCACCGAAAACATTTTTAAATAATCCCATAAGTTATTGTTTTAAATAATTATACAAGTTTTATCTTATCAGCGGCCTCCAGCTCATCCAGAATCTTGTCCAGCCGGGCGGAGCCGTTCTCGACCCAGTCCTGCGTGGACAGACGGATGATTCTCCAGCCTAAATTCGAGAGGACGGACGGGCGGACTATCTCACGATCCCTGGCGGTAGGCACGGCGTACTGGCTCTCTCCGTCAATCAGTATTCCGAGACAATACGAATTCGGATCGGACTTGTCTACGACAGCCATATCCAACTTGAACCTTGAACGCCCGACGTTGGAACGGACATCAAAGCCTTTCTCCCGGATTCTCGCACACACCGCACGGCATATCTCACTCTCCTCCCGGGTCTTTTCGAGGCTCGCCCTCCTCGGCAGGACACCTGTCTCGGCATATTCAAGGAAGCGCTTCAATGCCAGAACCCCGTTCGCGCCTGTGCGCTGCAGGTCAATCTTGGAGGAATCCATCGTAGAGAACACCTTCATACTGTAACGCGCCCTTGATATCGCCACATTCAGCCGCCTCTCCCCTCCGCTCTGGTTAAGCGGTCCGAAATTCATACTCACCCTACCCTTCTTGTCCGGGCCGTAACCCACGGAGAAAAGGATAATGTCCCTTTCATCGCCCTGCACATTCTCGAGATTCTTGACAAATACCGGCTCATCACCCCTCAACGCTATCTGTTCCAGTTCAGGATTCCTCGACAAAGCGTCCATCAGCATATCCTCTATCAACGAGGACTGCGCGATACTGAACGCAATGATTCCGATGCTTTTACCGTTCGCCCTGCTCCATTTGCCGTCCACATCCTCCAACCGTTTGCGGAGCAATGACATCGTCTCCTCCACAATCGCCTTTGCCTCCGCCTTGTTGCAACGTCCCTTGCCGGAATCATAGCAGCCGTCAACCCGCTGAAGAGTGACCTTGGCCTCCAAGTCGTTGCTGGAAGGGAAAGTCACAAGCTTGTCGTCATAGAAATGCGTGTTGTTGAATGCGATCAGGCTCTCGTGACGGCTTCGGTAATGAAGCGACAGGTATTTCCCGGGGACTCCGAGTGCTATGCTGTCGTCAAGGACGGAGTCGAGGTCATCAAGATCGATGTCATCCTCGACAACGGCCCTTGTCATAAAGAAACTTGTCGGAGGCATCTGCATAGGGTCTCCGGCGATAATGGTAGCCTTGCCTCTGGCTATGGCTCCGACAGCCTCGCTTGTCGGCATCTGGCTGGCCTCGTCGAAGATCACAAGGTCGAACTGGCCCGGAATCATCTGAAGGTACTGGGCGACGGACAACGGACTCATCAGCATACAAGGACACAGCCTTGCGATAATATTCGGGATGTCCTCGATCATCTGGCGGATCGTCATCCCCCTGCCGCGGGACGATATGCGTTTCTTAAGGGAGGCAAGCTCGGTTTTTTCCTTATCGTCCAGCTCGGAAACGGAAGGTGACCTCATCGACAAGGACTGGGTCAGATTAAGTCTTGAGAGTTTCTGGAACGCTGACGCCTTCCGCCGGTACATCTCCACGCTTTCGTCAAAGAGCGTCTTGTTGAAGCCGCGAAGACAAGCTTCGGAATCCACGATACTCATTATCATAGACTTGTAATACCCCTTGAGCAGAGCGTCAGCCGAGGCGGCTCCCGAATGCCCGGAGATATAGTACGCCTTCACATTCCCGACATCATTCCGCCCAAACTCACGCCAGGCCAAGCTGAAATGATACCAGTCCCTCAGCCTGCCTTTCGCCGACATCCAAGACTCGCCCGCCGAAAGGATGGCATCCGCGTCATCTGCTATACGATCGTCCACGTCCGCCACTTCCATAAGATTTTTCCAGACATCTCCTCTTCGTAGAATCTCTATTTCTGAACGCTTGAGAAACAGCCGGTTGATGATGCAGGACTCCTTTCTCCGCGCCTGCCGCACCGCCTCGGGCAGACTCTCAAGAAGCGTCTCCACGGCCGACTGGTTTTGCAGGGTGTTGGTCTTCGGATACAGTCCACACAACGGATGGCTGCCCGGATGGCAGCCGACAATTCTTTCCACCGTGTCCAGATGTCTGAGCCTGTCGCAATAATCCTGAATAAACTCAAGTCCTGACGAACACAGCGAAGGCGACGACAAGTCATCCGTAACGCCGTCGACCGAAAGATACCCGTTGATATATTCATACAAAGAAAGCCCCCCGGGGCGTTTCCTGTGCAAAGCGTCCATATACTCATTCAGCGACTCCCGGCTCTCGAACAAGGCATCCGACCTGTCTTTGTAATATGAAGCCGACGGTTCGTCCGAAATGACGTTCAGCGCCTCCTTCATCTGGTCCAGGAAGGATTTCTTGTACACTTTGTTGGAGTGAAGCTCAAGGCAGAACGGAGACAGGCCGATTTTGCCAAGCCTTTCCTGCACCACTTCCAGGGCGGCTTTTTTCTCGGACACGAAAAGAACCCGCTTGCCCTTGTATAAGGCGTTGGCTATCATATTGGTGATGGTCTGGGACTTTCCTGTGCCCGGAGGCCCGTAAAGTATGAAGCTCTTTCCCTTATCCGATGCCACGATGGCCTCCAGCTGCGCCGAGTCCACATCTATCGGGAGACAGATATCAGCCGGCCTCAACGAACAGTCCAGCCCCCTTGCCGTCTCCTCGTTGTCATCCTGATCCAGCAGGAGACGCCCCTCGACCATACTCTTTAGAAGCGGATGCCCGGCAATCACCTCTCTGTTGGTGTGTATGTCATTCCACATCACGAATTTCGTGAAAGAAAACAGGCCGAGAACGCATTCCTCCACGACACTCCACTGAGACTGCTTGGGACGCTTCTCGTTTATCTCGGCGAACGCCGTGCGCAAGATATCGAACACCCTGTTGTAGTCCGGAGAGTCATTGCTGTCCATCAGCATCGGGTACAGCGGCGGGATTTCCAGCTCGAAAGTCTGGCGCATCATCTCCACCAATGTCATATTGACCATCGGCTCCTCGTCCCTGCCGCGAAGGACGTATTTCTTGGCTCCGTGCCGAACGAGTTCCACAGGAATCAGGACCACCGGCGCGAAGTAAGGCTTGTTCCCATCGGCCTCGTACCAGCGCATTGTCCCGAGTGAAAGGAACAGCGAATTTGCCCCGCTTTCCTCCAATGCGGTTCTCGAAGCCCTGTACAACGCTTTCAGGGCCTCCGCATTGTCCTTTCCGAGCGCGGACTCCGGAAGGTCGTCGGTCTTCAGAATCGACAAGGCCGTCTCCGGGGTGAGATTCGCAACAGGAATGACGCTCTTTCCCGGCTTCATATTCAAAAGAGAGTTCCTCAAGGTCAGGTCAAGCAGCTTCCTCTCCCAGACCAGCTGTTTGTTTTTGAGCTTTTCGGCAGAAGAGATTCCCTTGATGTCGTAGGCGTTCCTCTTCGTCAGCTCATCGAACAACACGTCGTAGTCAGGCATATCCTTGACCACCCAGCCTGCACTTGTCCGGACAGTGTGGGGCAAGGGCCTGACGCGGCTTTTTCTGGCCTCGCTGATGTCCACGAAGCATTCCAGTTCCTGCCGCCTGTTCTCAAACCATTCCTTGGCCGAGACCACCGCCTGTTCAAAAGGTTCCCCGCGGGTCAGAGAAGTTGCCTCGAGCATAAGGAAATTCTCCCTGTTGTCACGGACAATGCCCTGTATCTCTTCCGGATTGGTCTCTGTCACAGGCACCTGGCACGAAGGGTTCAGCCACACGCCTGCCACGGCGTGGGTATGGTACAGCAGAACCGATGTCTTTATGCCGATGCTCTCAAGGCATCCGCAGACAAGAAGAGAAAGATCCAGGCAATCTCCGAGCCGGTCCTCGATCACCTTGTCGGCAAGGCGGACACGCTGTCCTTCCGCCTCCAGCCCGAGCGGTGAGGAAGCGAATGCGATATCGTTTTCAAGAATCGCCTCATAGACGCTCCCGACTTGACTGACTATCCTGTCCGTACTGTAAGAAAAGTACTGGTCAAGATCACCGGTGCCCGTTCTCTGCTTGAGAATCTCGGAGGCTCTCCTGCATATTTTCGGGATGCAGGGATTGTTCGGGGTGACGAAGGCCGCCAGGAGTTCCGGACGGAAATGCAGGCCGTTCCACTGGTCAAAGGCAAGAAGAGTCAGAGGGACAACTTCGCCGAGCACATTCAGTCCGTCAACGTAAATGTCTATCCTGTAAGTTGTCCTCACCGCCTCTGTCAGCGCCATCAGTCTTGAAGATACCGGCATCAGCCTTGCATTGTCGAAATCCACAACCGCGCCTGCGTCAATGCTGTCAAGCGTCAGGTTGCATTCCTCGATCATATCCCCGGACAAGACAATCCTGATGTTGTCAATCCTTTCCCCGCCGCCATTGGTCAGCTCAAACTTGCTGAAAGACACTCCTCCGTTGAGAACCAACGCATAATTAATCGAAGGCAGACTCTCAACGGTAAGCCGCAGCGGGACATTATTGACCGATTGAAATGTCAAGGCGCCAAAATAGTCAGGTTTCATAGGCCAAGCATCATTATCTCGTCATCTCCGATGTCGTAATCCTTGGTCTCCTCTCTCAATGTCGAGGCCACATAATCCGAAAAACCACCATTGATGCCGGTCACAAGGCGCTCCGTCTTGCCGGCGGCTTTCCCGAGGCCCTGGTCGTCAAGAGCCGAGCGGAGACTGCGCAGCGCCTCGCTTGAAGCGTCTATCGTCTTTTTCCTGCAGGTGCCGGGATGATTGGTGTCGAAAGTAAGAAGATGTCTCATAGGCGCAATGTGCATTATGTGGCAGATGTTGACAAGGTAAGGCTTTCCGACCAGGGAAAACATCCTGGCAAGGTCTCCGGCGAGCTGCAAGTCTATTTTCCTGGCTATCTCCGCCCTCTTGCAGCTGACGGTTTTAAGGACATCTCCATCAACAAGATGGATGTCACAATAATTCCCGTCCGCCTGGACGAAAAGAATGCTCTCCGGCTGGAGGTAATAAACCTCATTCTGGTTGCCGATCTCCAGCAGTCTGTTTTTTTGTCTTATCATACTCCATAGAGATTTTCACGCCACTAATTTAGTAAAGAAAATACAATGAATCAGCAATTCACACAACGAATGTACGAAATACCCCTGTCGCGTTACGAAACTCACTTTCCTGCCATTGCCACACGAGACTTTGATGGAAAATAACGCTTAAATTGCGGTTCACGCCTTTGCCTTTCGTTTCTTTGTTGTATCTTTGATTCAAAATAAGACATTCATTCGATGATCGGCATATTCGATTCCGGGTCGGGCGGTCTGTCCGTGTTGCGGGAGATCCTTCGGGTTCTGCCTCGGGAGAAGTACGTCTATTACGCCGACAACGCGAACTGTCCCTACGGGGAAAAGACTCCCGAATTCATCCGCGGCCGCGGCCGGGCGATCACTGAATATCTCCTTTCGCGCGGCTCCCGGATCATCGTGGTGGCCTGCAACACGGCGACTGCGGCGGCAATCTCGACCCTGAGAAATGAATATCCCGTCCGCTTCATCGGAATGGAGCCGGCGGTGAAGCCTGCGGCGCTCAGCTCGAAGACCGGAGTGATCGGAGTGTTGGCCACAGCCGGGACGCTGAAAGGTTCGAAATACCTGACCACCAAAGGAATCTACGAAGAGGATGTCAGGATTGTGGAACACGTCGGGCAGGGGTTCGTGGAGCTTGTGGAGAACGGCATCCTGGACGGGCCTCTGGCCGAGGAGACCGTACGGAAGAGCCTGCGGCCGCTTCTTGAGGCCGGGGCGGACAGAATAGTCCTCGGCTGCACCCACTATCCGTTTCTGAAGGATGTCATCCAGAGGGTCGCAGGGCCGGACGTGACGGTCATAGACCCGGCTCCGGCAGTGGCGAGGCATCTGCTTGACGTTATGCGGGAAGAAGGACTGGGGACGGCCGCAGACCAGAGGCCCGAAGACGCGGAAGCCACTTACAGAGAACCGTCCGCCGAAGAGCGTCCGGACATCGAGCTTGTCACCTCCGGCGACGACACCTCGGCAAGACGGATCCTCAGCATCATCCTTGAGAGGGACGGAATAATTCACGACAAACAATAGAACAAGCCGCCCAGGCTATAACAACCGTCAGATATGAAACCAGACAACGGATTAGAAGTCAAGGACTTCGCCTACTGCTCCGACAAATACCAGTACACGATGGGCAAATCCTTCTACGAGACAGGAAGGAAAGACGCGGCAGCCATATTCAATATGTTCTACAGAAAAGCCCCGGAGAACAACAACTGGGCTGTGGTGAGCGGCACGGAGGAAGTCATCGAATGCATAAAGAACCTTGGCAAGGCCACGCCGGAGTTCTACGGGAAATTTCTTCCCGGTGATGAATATGCCGGATTCCGCGAGTACCTCTCCACGCTGAGGTTCACCGGCAACGTCTACGCTATGCGGGAGGGCGAGATTGTCTTCCCGAACCAGCCTGTCATCACGGTGGAGGCTCCGCTGATCGAGGCCCAGGTCCTTGAGACTCCCCTGCTCTGCATAATGAACCATCAGATGGCGGTTGCCACAAAGGCATCCAGGGTTTGCAGAGCCACAAACAGGCCGGTCAGCGAGTTCGGTTCCAGAAGGGCGCACGGGCCGTGGGCGGCGACCTACGGAGCCAAAGCCGCCATCATCGCAGGATGCTCCGGAACGTCCAACATCCTTACCGGAGTGCTCAACGACATCCCTTCGACCGGCACGATGGCGCACAGCTACGTGACATCGTACGGCAGCACCGTGGAGGGAGAGCACAAGGCCTTCGTCGACTACATCAACACCCACAAAGGCGAGAACCTCATCCTCCTCATCGACACCTACGACACTCTCAAATGCGGGATACTCAACGCGATACGCTCCTTTAAGGAATGCGGAATCGACAATGGCTACCCTTACGGCTACGGCATCCGCCTCGACAGCGGCGACCTCGCCTACCTGTCAGTCAAGGTGCGCAGGATCCTGGACAACCACGGCCTCACGGGCTGCAAGATATTCGCCACCAACTCGCTTGACGAGTATCTCATCTCGGATCTGGAGCGCCAGGGAGCCTGCATCGACTCCTACGGGGTGGGCGACGCGATCGCGACCAGCAAGGCGGCTCCTTGCTTCGGCAACGTGTACAAGCTTGTGCAGATTGACGGCCAGCCAGTCCTGAAGCGTTCCGAAGACAGGATCAAGCTGATCAACCCGGGATTCCAGATCACGTACAGAATCACGAAAAAGGATCCCGACCAAGGGGAAATCTACAAGGCCGATGTCACCTGCCTGAGGGGAGACACGCTCGCCCGGAAGATCGAGTCCGGAGAAAGGTTCACAATCTACGACGAGCAGGACCGCTACAAGTACAAGACGTTCGAAAGCGGTGAATATTCCTGGAGAACGCTTCAGCATCAGGTCATCAAGGATGGCGAAAGGTGCGCCCCAGCACACACGCTGACGGAGAAGAAGGCGTTCTACAACAACGTCCTCTCACATTTCAGCCCATCTGAAAGAAGGCTCATCAACCCGCACTACTACAAGGTTGACATCTCGGATGACCTTCTGAAGACCAAGCTGGAGATTCTTGACGGGCTCAACAAGGAAATCGAGGCGTTCAGAATAGACTGACGGCTACAGGCACCGCGGACGGCAGGCCGGCTTGATGGCCGGCGCGGCTCTACTGCTCCTCGGTCTCCTCTATTGACTCGCGCACGGTACGCAGATACTTCCGGCACGCCTCGATAAGTTCCTTGGAGCGTTTGACGAGCGCTCCGATGTCATCCAGGCTTGTGGCCGGATCCTCTACCTTGGCGGCGATCCCATCCAGTTCGGCGACCGCCTTGGTGTAGTCAAATCTCTTCTCTGACATATCAATTGATTTTATTCATTATCAACCCACTACCTCGCTCATCGAGCCGAGGTCGGCATCCTCGTTCCCCGGCACATTGCTCTTCAGGTCGATTTCCACCACGCCGCACTTGACGGTTCCGTCGGCGAACATCATCCTGACCCTGTCCCCGATGTGGGTAGCCGTGGCCGAGTCCATCTTCACTCCATTCTTGTCCAAGACCAGCACAAATCCCTTGCGCAGGATGCCTCTCGAATCATTGGCGGCGATCTTGGTCTCCATCATCAGCAGGTGGGACAACGCCCCGGAAAGGACTACCCCGACCCGGCCCCGGATCTTCTGTTCCACCTTGTCCAAAGCCGAACCGGCCTTGTAAAGGCTTCTGTCCGCCCCGTGGGAGACCCTGTCGGCCAATCTGTCCAGACAATGCTCCTGCCCTACCACCCTGCCAAGGGCTGCTTTCATCAGGCCAGATTCCAGGAGGCCGACCCTGTGGACGGCATCCGAAATCCTTGTCCCCGCCTGCCGTCCGATTCTTGACTCAAGAAGGTCAACGCGCGACGACATAGCGGCCAAACGGCTGCCGAATGTCATCATCAGCCTGGACTCAAGAGAGCCGAGGCGCTGATCTTCGGCGATATAGCAATCCAAAAACAAATCGGCCAAAGCGGTAGGAGTCTTGACGGAAGTGTTCGCCGCCATATCGGCGACGTGGTGGTCCTTGTCGTGGCCGATCGCCGTGAAGACCGGAATCGGACAACGGGCGATGGCAACCGCAAGATCATAGTCATCAAAGCAGGACAGGTCCAAATCCGAGCCTCCACCGCGCAGAATCAGCACGGCGTCATAGCTGACAGGAGAGGCAAGAATCTCTCCGATAGCTCCGATGATTGACGGCGGAGCGCCCTCACCCTGCATCAGAGCCTCGAATAGCCGCACGTTGAAGACGAAACCATATTCATTGTTCGTCAAGTGGTTGCGGAAGTCGCCGAACCCTGCCGCGCCAGGAGCGGAAATGACTGCCAACGAATATGGCAGCACAGGCAGCCGCAGACGTTTCTGCAAATCCAGAAGTCCCTCTCTTCCAAGCCTTTCTATGGTCTCCTGCCTCCGGCGCTCGTTAGCTCCGAGGGTGAAATCCGGGTCAATGTCATCGATGTTCAAGGAGAAGCCATAGACCGGATGGTAAGTCACCTGCACACAGGCAAGGATTTCCATTCCGGCCTCAAGCGAGGCTCCGGTCACGCTTCGGAAACGTTGGTCGATGATGTTCCAGCGGAACGCCCAGATCGTGGCCCTGGTCTTTGCCGCCACTCCTCCGTTCTCGCTCTGCGAAAGTTCCAGATAACAGTGTCCGTTCTGCTTTCGGCTGAGGCTGCTGACCTCCGCCTTAACCCAGAGCTTCCTGGGGAACACCCCTTCCACGACGGCCTTCAGCCGTGCCTGAAGGGTAAACAAGTCTATGTACTTCTTTTCCATAATAGACGCTATTCCTCCGGCAAATTTAGCAATCTTCAAACAATAACCGGCAGCACTGATGAATATCTTTTTGGAATTATATAGGCGTTGACGAATTCTGCCATCGTAGCATTCGAAGCGCCGAAAGACTGCCACACTTTGGCAGCGGGACGATTGTTACAATGTCATCCCATCCATCAGGAAGTCCCTTAGACTCATAATTCTGACACCCTCTTCATCGTATCCCGACAAATATCTGTCTGCCACAATTATCATCTTCCTGAATCCATCCTTTATGTGTAAAAGCGAAGCCTGTTCCTGCTCCACCTTTTCCCTATCGGGCAATGCGTAGGCAGACTGAATATATATTCTTTCCGATCCGCGGTTGCATACAAAGTCAACTTCCAGCTGTAATCTCTGGCTACGGCCTTCCGCATCTTTCGTGTTGTACGTCACAACTCCCACATCCACGGTGTATCCCTGAAGACAAAGCTCGTTATATACCAAATTCTCCATCAGATGCGTCTTTTCCACCTGACGAAAACCAATGCGAGCATTTCTGAGACCCAAATCCTCAAAATAGTATTTTTGAGGCGTGTCAATATACTTTCGTCCTTTCACATCATAACGAACCGCCTTCCTGACAAGAAATGACTCCTCCAGCATCTCCAAATACTGCTTGATGGTGTTCTTGCCTACTCCGATACCTTTGACTGTCCTGAACGTATTCTCAATCTTGGTAGGATTTGTAAGTCCTCCTATGCCGGAAGCCACCACATCAATCAGTTCGCCCATTATATCGCCGCCCCGTATATGATAGCGCTCCTGTATGTCAGTCAGGTATGTCTTTTCGAACAAACCGTTAAGATATGCTGCCTTTTCTTTTATATCGGGTTCCAAACAGACTACCGGCAAGCCACCGTATGTCATATAGTGGTCTAAAGCTTCCTCAAAAGTCATTTCCGGATGCGCACCGACAAACTCCCTCATTGACAAAGGTGTAATATGAATTTCATAGCCTCGGCCCCGGAACTCAGTGATTACATCCTTCGACAGGAACCGTGAATTGCTTCCTGTCACATACACATCAACATTCCGTATACTCAGGTATGAGTTCAATACATCCTCAAACTCCGGCACCAACTGCACCTCGTCCAGCATCACGTAGTACCATTCCTTTTTGGGGACATCCCCGAAGCCTTTGTACTCTACAATCTGAGAATCAATCCATTCCAGCAAATTATCAGGATTCCTCAATCTCTTGTTCCTACGGTTTTCAAGATCAAGCATTATTATGTGACTCTCACTTACTCCTTCATTGAGCAAATGCCGCCTGAAAAGATTCATCAAAAGATAGGACTTACCACATCTTCTGATACCGGTCACAACTTTAATCATACCGTTGTGCTTGCTCTGAATAAGCCTGTCAAGGTGTATGTCTCGTTTTATCTCCATACGACATATTGTTTACACGACTGCGTATTTACGCGTTTTTGTTCTACAAATATAAACTTTTCCATTGAATCTACGATTACTACCACAGTATTCCTCGGGCATATTTAGCAATCTTCAAACAATAACCGGCCGCACTGATGAATATCTTTTTGCGCCCCGTCATTTTCCCGCCTGTCCCGCGCGTCCGGCACATTCGTTTCCAAAAAACTTGTCACCAACTTTTTTACGCTTACTTAACAAAAAATCCACTATCTTTGCAGAACTATCCCATAGATTGAAAAAGGATGACCATAACTGAAGCAAAATTCGCGGGCAGCTGCACCAGAGCCAGCCAAAAGCCGGCCCGCAGACTGCCGGAATTTGCGTTCATCGGACGCTCGAATGTCGGCAAGTCATCGCTGATCAATATGCTGTGCGGTAACAGCAAGCTCGCCAAGACATCTTCCACCCCGGGCAAGACCAAACTCATCAACCATTTCATTATCAACAACAGCTGGTATCTGGTGGATCTTCCTGGCTACGGTTTCGCAAAGATTTCCAAAGAGGCCAGGGAAGAGCTTCGCAAGATGATCAACGACTACATCGGGACATCCGGCGAGATGGTTCTTCTTTTCGTCCTGATAGACTCAAGGCACGACATCACCCGGATCGACAGGGAGTTCCTCGCCGGTCTGGGAGAGAACCGCATCCCGTTTGCGATCATATTCACCAAAGGCGACAAGCTCGGGCCGAACGCGCTGAAGGCGCAGATCGAGAGGAACAAGAGAATCCTGTCAGAGGAGTGGGAGGAGATGCCGCCGATGTTCGCTTCCAGTTCAGAGACCGGAGCGGGCAGGGAGGAAATACTTGACTATATCCAACAATATATTAATTTATAGCATATTATAATGCAAATGGAACACAGAATGGAATTGTTTGCCTGCAGGGCCTCCAAGGACTTTGCCAGCAAGGTTGTCGATGAGCTGAACATAATCGGTGAGAAAGCCGGAGAGAAGTACCATCTTGGCGCTTCCGAGGTGACTCAGTTCAGCGACGGGGAATTTGTGCCTTCATTCACGGACAGCGTCAGAGGCGCGACCGTGTTCGTCGTGCAGTCCACCTTCCCTCCTACCGAGAACCTGATGGAGCTTCTTCTGACCATCGACGCCGCCAAAAGAGCCTCCGCTGACAAGGTTATCGCCGTTATGCCGTACTTCGGCTGGGCCAGACAGGACCGCAAGGACAAGCCGCGCGTATCAATCGGCGCCAAGTTGGTGGCCAACCTGCTGACAGCCGCCGGAGTGGACAGGATAATGACCTGCGACCTGCACGCGGACCAGATTCAGGGATTCTTCGACCTGCCGGTGGACCACGTTTACGCCAGCAAGGTCTTCATCCCGTACCTGAGGTCCCTGAACATAGAGAATCTCGCCATAGCCGCCCCGGATATGGGCGGAGCGAAGAGGGCCAACGCCTACGCCAAGGAACTGGCCTGCCCTGTGATCATCTGCCACAAATCGCGTGAAAGAGCCAATGTTGTGGCCTCAATCACAGCCATAGGCGATGTCGTAGGCAAGAACATCGTGATTGTGGACGACCTCATCGACACAGCCGGAACACTTGTCAAGGCAGCCGAGGTGCTGATGGACAAGGGAGCGGCCAGCGTCAGAGCCTGCGCGACCCACCCGGTTCTCTCCGGGCCGGCTTACGACAGAATCAACAATTCCTGCCTGTCGGAAGTGTTCGTTACCGACACGATTCCACTCGCCAAGGACGCGGACACAAGCAAAATCAAGGTTGTCTCGATGACCGGTACCTTCGCGGCTATCATCCGCAAGGTTTACAACTACGAGCCAATCAGCACGGAATTCATTTTTTAGGAACACAGGCAGATTATGAAAACCATTCTCGCAGCGTTCATCCTCCTGGGTATAGGAGTCTTCGGTATGTGCTTCAACATCATATTCCGTAAAAACGGAAAGTTCCCGGAGACCGATATCAGCCGCAACGAGAATATGCGCAAGATGGGAATCAAGTGTATGGGGGAGGAGGAAAGGGAGCTTTTATCGAAGAAGAAAAAAGTCCAGAAAAGCACCTCCTGCACGGGTTCCTACAGCGATGCCTGCACGGGATGCGGTCTCTACGAATATGAGTTCGGCAACAGGAAGCCACAAAAGTAGAACCGCGGTAAGTATTAATTGTCAAGAAACAAAGGAGATTTATGGGGTTAGTAGCTATAGTGGGCCGACCGAATGTCGGCAAATCGACACTCTTCAACAGGCTCGTCGGAATGCGCCAGGCCATCGTTGACGAGACCGCCGGCGTGACAAGAGACCGACACTACGGCAAATGCGAGTGGTGCGGGAAAGAGTTTTCCGTCGTTGACACAGGTGGCTGGACGACCAATTCGGACGATGTGTTCGAGGAGGCCATCCGCAAACAGGTTGTGATAGCGATAGAAGAAGCCGACGCCATCATATTTATGGTCGAGGCCGCCGCCGGAATCACAGACTACGACGCCGAAATCGCCGACATCCTACGCCGGAGCAAGAAACCGGTGGTGCTGTGTGTCAACAAGGTTGACTCCGGGGAAAAGATGTTCGACGCCTACCAGTTCTACTCGTTGGGACTCGGAGAGATCTGGGCGACTTCCGCCGCCAACGGAAGCGGAACGGGGGACCTTCTGGACGAAATCCTAAGGATTCTTCCCGAAGAGAAGCCGGAGCAGGAAGACGACCGCCCTGACCTGCCGCACATCGCGATCATCGGGAAGCCTAACGTCGGGAAATCTTCTCTGACAAATGCCCTTCTCGGCGAGGAAAGGAACATCGTGACTCCGGTTGCAGGAACAACAAGGGATTCAATCTCAACACTTTACAACAAATTCGGTCACGAATTTATGCTCGTTGACACAGCCGGAATGCGCAAGAAGACGAAAGTCAACGAAGACCTTGAGTTCTACTCCGTTATGCGTTCCATCCGGTCTATCGAGCATTCGGATGTCTGCATCCTGATGATTGACGCGAACTGCGGAATGGAGGCACAGGATATGAGCATATTCAATCTCATCATCCGCAACCGCAAGGCCTGCGTGCTTGTTGTCAACAAATGGGACCTCTTCCTGAAAGACAGCAACACGATGAAGGAATATGAAGCCTCGCTGCGCCGCCGTATCGCTCCTTTCGACGACGTTCCGATCATCTTCACGTCTGTGGTCAAGAAGCAGAGGATTATGGATGTGCTTGACGCCGCCGAACACGTTTACGGGAACTACTCCAGAAAACTCTCCACGGCGAGGCTCAACGAGATTCTTCTGCCGGTGATAGAGGAATGTCCTCCGCCGGCCTGGAAGGGCAAATATGTGAAAATCAAGTACGTGACCCAGTTGCCTACGAGGTTTCCTGCGTTTGCTTTCTTCTGTAATCTCCCTCAGTACGTCAAGGAGCCATACAAGAGATTCCTTGAAAACAAGCTAAGGGAACACTTCGACCTCCAGGGCTGTCCGGTGCAGATCTTTATGAGGGCCAAATAGCCTTAACACCGCCGCCTATGCTGCTTGAGATTCTGAAAGCGTTTATAATTGGAATCTGTGCGTCGGCTCCTCTCGGGCCGGTTGCGATTCTTGTGCTTCAGAAATCTCTTTGCTACGGACACAGGGCAGGATTCACGACAGGCCTTGGAGCTTCGGTAGTTGACACAGCCTATGCGATCATCTCGATTTTCGCCTGGGCCTTCGCACAGCATTTCATAAACACCTACGAGCCGATTATATTCCTGATAGGCGGTCCGGTGATCGCGGTCCTGGGGTATTCAATGGCGTTCAAGGATCCGTTCAGGAAGATGGAGCCGGGGGAGACGGTCACGCACGGAGCTTCGGTCAAGGATTTTCTCCAGGCTGTGGCGACGACGGTGTCCAATCCGGGGGCGGTTCTGGTGATGTTCGCCCTGTTCGCATTCTTTCAGGTGGATCTTTCGGACAAGAGCTTCAGAATCTACCCGATCATCCTTGCCGTGGCGGCCGGCTCGATTACCTACTGGTTCTTCTTCTCCTGGTTCTTCAGCAACTGGAGAAAGGCCTTCAATATGCGGAAAATAATGTGGCTCAATAGGATAGCCGGGATAATAATCATCATTATAGGACTTGCCCTGATCGGAGACGGAGCGTTCACCTTGTTCTTCGCGGGCGGAAAGTAATTTATGGAAATGGAAGAAAAGAATGCCAGAAAAGGGGTTTTCGGGAACTGGATTGTGAGGAACATCATCCTTGCGGTGCTGTTCTTCGCCGGTTTGATAATCGCCAGCACAATCCTGCTGAACACCATCACCAACCACGGAGAGACCATTGAAGTGCCTGATTTCACGAATATGAGCGTGGACGAGGCCAGACACGAGGCCGCAAAGGAAAGGCTAAGGGTTGAGGTCATAGATTCCATCTTTGTCAAAAAGATGGAGAAGGGAGCTGTTTACAGCCAGAATCCGAAAGCAGGGGCAAGGGTGAAGACAGGGAGGAGAATCCTGCTGACAATCAATGCGAAGAACGCCAAGAAGGTAAGCATGCCTAATCTTGTGGGCTACTCCACGCGTCAGGCCAAGGCCGAACTGAACTCCCGCGGCCTTACCCTCGGAAAACTGATTTACGTCAATGACATAGCCACGAACAACGTACTGAGGCAGATTTACAGGAACCGAGAAATCAAGCCGGGAAGACTTATCGAGACCGGTTCGGAAATCAATCTGGAGGTCGGACTGAATCCTGAGGACAACCAGACCTATGTCCCGAACGTAAAGGGGCTGAAATACCTCAGAGCCGTGGACGCCGTCCACGACAACTCGTTGAACATCGACAGGATAGTGTTCGACAAGACCGTCAAGACCTACTCGGATTCCCTCAACGCCTCCGTCACGAGACAGAGTCCGGAGGCTTCAGACAACCCTATCCTGATGGGTTCGGACGTGACAATCTATCTATCATTGGACAAGCAAGAGAACTAAAAGTGGACGAGGAGAGACTTTACAACGCCCCCGAGGAGACCGTCGAGGACGAGGAACAGGGTATGTTCGAGCATTTCAGGCTCAATGTCGATGTCGGACAGACACCGATGCGTGTGGACAAGTATATGGCCACGCATCTTGAGGACACTTCCCGCCATAGGGTCCAATGCGCGATAAAGGAAGGATATGTACGTGTTAACGAAAAGGTTGCAAAGGCCAATCTGATAATCCGTCCGGGAGATGTAATCCGCTTCGTGATGCCTTACCGCCGAAGGGGGCTGGAGATTCTTCCTCAAGACATTCCTCTTGACATCGTACACGAGGACAATGACCTCCTTATTGTCAACAAGCAGGCGGGAATGGTGGTGCATCCGGGACACGGCCACTTCGAGGGTACGCTGATCAACGCCCTTTCCTATCATCTTGGAATATCCCAGGGTCCGGACGCGGCCGACGAGAGGATGGGGATTCTCGTGCACAGAATCGACAAAGACACTTCCGGTCTTCTTGTAGTCGCCAAAAACGACGAGACGCAGCTTGACCTTGCGAGGCAGTTTTTCGAACATACGATTGAAAGGCGCTACGTGGCTGTTGTCTGGGGCAACATCAAGGAGGACGAGGGGACTATCGACGGGAACATCGGCCGAGACCCTAACGACAGGCTCCGCTTCAAGGTCTACCCGAGTGAGGATGACAGAGGCAAACGGGCGGTGACACACTACAAAGTGCTGGAGAGGTTCGGTTATGTCACTGTTGTGGAATGCAGGCTGGAAACCGGAAGAACGCACCAGATTAGGGTGCATATGAGCCACATAGGGCATACGCTTTTCAACGATGAGCGCTACGGCGGCTCTGAAATCCGGAAAGGTACAATCTATTCCAAATACCGCCAGTTCATCCAGAACTGCTTCGAGCTGTGCCCCCGTCAGGCACTCCACGCAAAGACACTCGGATTTGTGCACCCAGGCACCGGCAAATGGATTCAGTTCGATTCGCGGATTCCGGAGGATATGGAGTCGATGGTCTCCAAATGGAGGAACTACGTGAACGCCGTCGGAATGAAAGACGATGACGATTCCGAAGCCCGAACCAAGTAATCAAATGTAATATAATAGTTTACAAGCATAACTCCGCTCCTGTATCAACAAAAAAAATGGTCGTGTCAAACTCTGCATTGAGTAATGATACGACCATTTTCTGTCATTCAGGGTTTTGGGAAGAATCCCGATGTCAGGGAACTACCTGCGAGGAGGACCCATAGGGCCGCCGCGATGCCCCATCGGGCCACCGCCGTTCCTGCCGCCGAAGTTACCGAAACGGTAGGTCAGAGACACCACGATATAACGGCCGAGAGTGTTGTTCAAGGTCTCGGTGTGATAGTTGGACGAATCGGAAATCGAAAGGTTCTTGGCCTGGTCAAGAATGTCGTAGGCATTCAGGGCGAGGGTGAACTTATCCTTGAAAAGGAGTTTCGTGATCTTGGCGTTAAGAATCAGCTGAGAGCCTTGGTCAGTGGTGTAGCCGTTGTACCAGTTGTAGTTGCCGTCCGCAACGATTCCGAATCCTCCGGGAACAGTCCAGTTCATCGAAGCGGTGACCTGATTGCTCCACGTCATATTCGTGGACTGGTTGGCGATTGTGTACCAAGACTTGGACATTCTTGTGCGTCCGCCTGCGGTAAGTTCGACAATATCATTGCGATAAGTAATGCGAAGCCTTTCCATCAGGCTGACAGTCTGGAGCTTGTTGAGTGTGAAATCAAGATTATCGAAATCCTCGAGGAACTTGTCGGCAAGGAAATCCTCGGCGCTGTAATCGTCACCTTCGTAGTACTTGCTCATATCGAAATTGGACGAGCCTACATAAGACGATGATTTGGAATAGCTTGCCCTCAACATATTGAATATGCTGAAGTTCGATTTCGCAATAGGCGTGTTAAGCATAATGCGGAAGCTGCCGTTGTAGGAATCGTTGCCGTTGACAGGTATGGAATACTGGACACCGTTCGTTCCGTACCACTGCGCATTGACGATAGGATTCTTGACGACACCTCCGTCGATTCCGGCGTTGACAGACAGGAAAGTCTGCTTGTTGGTGTGACGGAAATCACTTCTGAGGCTGTGGCTGAAGTAAGGCTCCAGATACATATTACCGAACGACACATTCAGAGGATTGGTGTTATCAGGAACTCTCATCAACTGATTCACAGAAGGTTGCTGCGAGCGTCCGAAATAGAATCCGCGAAGGTTGGTGTTGTCGTCTATGTCGTACCAGATCATAGCCTGCGGAGCCCAGTTGAGGACGTGGCTGTCGTATGTGTCGAAGCCGGTCGTCTCGTTGTGGGTATCGGTAGGATTGGCGCTCGCTCCGACCTGCGCGCGCAGCTTGTCCTTCTGATAGACGAAGTTGGCTCCGATTCTCTGATTGACATAGCTGTTGACGATCTCACTGGAATATACCTCGTTGGCGACCTCTCCTGTAGGATTGTAAATCAGGTTGGAGCCACTGAAACCCGGCGCGTCACCACTGTCGAACGTGTTCTTTCTTGACGTGGTCCTGTTCCAGGAAGCCTCATAATTTGCCTCTACAAAGAAACCCTTGCCCAAAGGCTCGGTGTAGGTGAGACGTCCGCTCAAGGACTTGGTGTCCTGATTCTGGTCATAACGCTGGTTGATGACGGAGTCAATCTGCGCGTCATATTCATCGAACGTACTCGTCAACGACTGGTTGAATCCGTTGGTCTTGTTGCCGCTGAAACTGTAGGAGGCATTGAAGGAAAGGGTCCTTCCGGCCTTGCCGAGTCTCTGACGGAAGAGGAAGAATCCGTTGGTCCTCCAGTTGTTGTTGGATCCGGTACTGTTGGTGAAGCCTCTGTTCGTGGTGTCGATGACGGCATTCTTCTCTGTCAGGGTCGAGAAGTCGGAGAACTCGCTGAAGCTGCCGTTACCGAAACTAACCTGCGGCTGGAAAAGGATAGAGGTGCTCTCGGAGAACTTATGTTCCAGACGCACGCCGAAGCGATGGCCGTCGGAGTTGGTCAGGCTGTAGCCGTTATTGTTGTAGATGAGATTGTGGTCATCCAGATAGGTGACCCTGCGGCTTTCCTCCTCCACATAGGTCTCGTTGTTGTTGTAGAGGTAGTTGCCACCGAGATCCATCTTGTCGTCGAAAAGCCTTGTGTTGCCGTTCAGACCGCCCATCCAGGATGTCGTGATTCCGTTGCCCGGTCCCCAGCCACGGCTGCCGCGGCCCATTCCGCCACCGCCTCCTCGCATACCCTGCATCATTCCTCCGGAAAGGTCGTTGAAACCTCTGTTGTTTGTATTGTTGCCGTTGAGAATGACACTGAGCTGGTTCTTGTCCGTGAAGCGACCGAGGAATCCGGCCCCCTGATAGCGCCAGTCACCGTTGCCTGCGGAAAGCTCGGAGCCGGAGACCTTCTTGCGGACATCGTGTCCGGCACCGGCCATAACATTGCCGAAAAGACCGTTCATCATTCCCTTCTGAATGGACAGGTCGATGACCGTCTCCTCGTTGCCGTCGTCAATTCCGGTGAACTCGGCCTGCTCGGATTTCTTCTCGACCACCTTCACCTTGTCGATGATCTTGGCGGGAATATTCTTGGACGCAAGCTGCGGATCGTCAAGGAAGAAAGTCTTGCCGTCAATGGTAATCTTGGAGATTGTCTGGCCATTGGCGGTGACGGTTCCGTCCTCGGACACCTCCACACCCGGAAGTTTCTTCAGAAGATCCTCAAGAACATCGTTCTCGGTGGTCTTGAACGAAGAGGCGTTGTACTCGATCGTGTCCTTCTTGATCACAATCGGGTTACCTGTGGCCGAAACACTCGCGGCGTCAAGCATCCGGGTGTCCGGCTCCATCTTCAGAGCCCCGAGATCCAGTTTGCCTTTGATTTCAATGTCCTTGGCGAGAGTCTTGTAGCCAAGAAGCTCAGCCTTAAGGACATACTTTCCGGCGGCGACCTTCTCGATAACGGTCTTGCCCTTGTCGTCACTCAAGGCATACTTGTAAGGCTTCTGAGCGCCGGGTTTTGTAATGGACACTGTGGCGAACCCGACGGCCTCGCCTGTGGATGAATCCGTAAGGGACAAGGTAAGAGTGCCTCCACCCTGTGCCCAAGCCAAAGAAAAAGCCGACATAACGCCGGCGATGAAAGTGATGAATTTCTTTAAGTTCATAAGGAATACTCAACTAACTGATCAACCTAACAATCTGTTTGACAGAAATCATAGGTGACGGTTTAATCCGAAGGTCAAAAAAACGTCATCTTACCCGCTCCGGGTGGTCCTTGACAAACTTTTCCCAGCCGGATGCCCCCTTGACCTTCGCGATAGGGCTGGAGATGTTATAATAATGGCAAAGGGCAATGGCAAGAGCGTCAGTGGCATCCAGATGCTCCGGCTGGAAATCCACGCCCAAAGTCTTGCGGAGCATCACGCTGACCTGCTCCTTGGAAGCCGCCCCGTTGCCAGTGATCGCCTGCTTGGCCTCACGGGGAGCATATTCGGTAATAGAGTCAATGCCATACTCAAGAGCGGCGAGCATCGCGGCTCCCTGCGCGCGTCCGAGTTTCAGAATGACCTGCGCGTTCTTCCCGTAGAAAGGCGATTCCAGCGCCATCTCGGTGCCGTGGTAGGTCTTGCAGACCTCGGTGACGGTGTCATAGATCTGGCGGAGTTTTGAATATGCATCCTTCTCCTTTCTCAGATCCAGCACCCCCATATCGACGAAAACAGGCTTCCCGCCGATGACATCAATGACCCCGAAGCCAAGCAGATTGGTTCCGGGGTCGATTCCTATGATAGTGGATTTAGTCAATGCAGTCAAATCCTGTGTAAGGTCTGAGAACCTCAGGGATGACAATCCTGTCCTCCTTCTGGTTGTCTTCAAGCAATGCGGCCACGACGCGCGGAAGAGCCAAAGAGCTTCCGTTCAGGGTGTGGCAGAGCTGAATCCTGCCGTCCTGGTCACGATAGCGCAGATGCAGACGGTTGGCCTGATAGGTCTCGAAGTTGGACACGGAAGAAATCTCAAGCCAACGTCCCTGGGCCGCCGACCAAAGCTCGAAATCGTACGTGATGGCCGATGTGAAGCTCAGGTCGCCTCCGCACAGACGAAGAATCCTGTACTTCAGACCCAACTTGCTCACGATGCCCTCAACGTGGGCAACCATCTCATCCAAGGCCGCATAGGAATTCTCAGGCTTCTCGACACGCACAATCTCCACCTTGTCGAACTGATGCAGACGGTTCAGTCCCCTCACATCCTTGCCGTAGGAACCCGCCTCGCGGCGGAAGCACGGAGTGTAGGCTGTCATCTTCTGCGGGAAGTCATCGTTGGCGAGAATCACATCCCTGAATATGTTGGTGACAGGGACCTCGGCCGTAGGGATGAGATAGAAATCGTCAAGTCCCACATAGTACATCTGGGCCTCCTTGTCAGGAAGCTGTCCGGTGCCGAAACCGGAAGCGGCGTTGACCATAATCGGCGGTTCGACCTCCTTATAGCCCGCCGCTGTGTTGATGTCGAGGAAGAAATTAATCAAAGCCCTCTGGAGTCTGGCTCCTTTCCCTTTGTAAACCGGAAATCCGGCTCCCGTGAGCTTGACCCCGAGGTCAAAGTCTATTATGTCGTATTTCTTGGCGAGTTCCCAGTGAGGCAGGGCGTTCTCAGGAAGCGCCACCTCAGGGCCGCCCATCCTGACGACCTGATTGTCCTCAGCCCCCTTTCCGGGAATCACAAGGTCGCAAGGCATATTAGGAAGCAGAACAAGCTGAGCCTCAAGCTCTTTGTTATTCTCCTCGGCCTTTGCGAGAAGTTCGGAAGACTCAGCCTTCAATTCGGCCACCTTCTTCTTTACCTCCTCGGCCTCGGCTTTCCTGCCTTCCCTCATCAATCCTCCAATCTGCTTGGCAAGCTGGTTCTGCTGCGCGACTATGGCGTCGCTCTTAGTCTGAAGAGATCTTCTGTTAGCGTCAAGTTCGAGGACTTTCTCCACAATGCCCTTGGCATCGAAATTCTTTACGGCAAGCTTCTCGATCACTCGTTGTGGATCGTCACGAAGCGTTTTAAGTGTAAGCATATTATAACGAATTGTTAATTAACGACCGAACTCCCGCAAGTCGGCAATTTCCTGCCGCGATAATAATATATCGCATCAGAAGGTGATTGCCCGCCCAGATCGGGATAAAAAAAGAGGACAGGCGCGAATAACTCGAAGCCAGCCCTCCTTAATCTATTAATCCTCCGAGTCTTAGTTCTCAAAAGGGATAACCGAGACGTAGGATTTGTCCTCTCTCTTCTTTGTGAACTTGACTGTTCCGTCAACAAGGGCGTAAAGAGTGTGGTCCTTACCCATTCCGACATTCTTGTCAGGGTTGTGGACAGTTCCCCTCTGCCTTACGATGATGTTTCCGGCCTTTACGACCTCACCGCCGAATTTCTTGAGTCCAAGCCGTTTGGAATGAGACTCACGACCGTTCTTTGAACTTGATTGTCCTTTCTTGTGTGCCATAATTGTAACTCATTTAGAAATTAAGCGATTTCATCGATACGGATTTTGGAAAGCTTCTGGCGGTGGCCATTGAGCTTCTGGAATCCTTTGCGACGGATCTTCTTGAACACGAGCACCTTGTCAGCCTTTACCGAATCATCGAGAACGGTGGCCTTGACAACAACGCCCTTTACATAAGGATTACCGAGCTTGATCTGCCCTTCGGAGTCAACCAGCAGCACCTTGTCGAACTCGACTGATGAGTCCTTGGCCGCCTGAAGACGGTTTACAAAGATCTCTTTTCCAGCCTCAACCTTGAACTGCTGTCCTGCAATGTCAACAATTGCGTACATAAAAAACAAAACTATTTTAAGTTTCAGCCGCAAGCGTCCGTTACTGAACGGAACTTCTGGAGCTCCACGACCATAATACAGTCTGCAAAATTAATCAAAAATCACTTAATCCGCAAAATAATTCCAAAATGATTCATCCGGTCTTAAAGCATTGCGGATGCGTTTCAGGATTTCTGTCCTGCCCATCCTGGCACAACGAGCACAGCCAGGCCACAGGGACGGTTACGGGATGACCTGGGCGGGACTGCTGTCCACAGGTTGTTCAACAAGCCCCATCTCCTTAGCTTTCAGACGCATAATGGTGTCCGCCTCCTCGAAATTGTTGCCGATTCGCCCGTCCAGGATAGACTCTTTTACATATTCCTTAAGGATGCCTATCTCCCTGCAAGGAGACAGCCCATAGACTTCCATCACATATTCGCCGGTAATCGGGTTCTTGAAGTTGCGGATCGCGTCCTTGGCCTCAACCTCGACCAGCTTACGCTTGACAAGCTCGAAATTCTTCCGGATTCTCGCCACTTTCACAGGATTCTTGGAAGTGATGTCGGCGTTGCAAAGAAGCATAAGATCATCAATCTCGTTGCCGGCGTCAAACAGGAGACGGCGTACAGCCGAGTCGGTAACCTCCTCATCCACAAGGGCGATGGGACGGTGATGCAGGCTCACGAGCTTCTGGACGTACTTCATCTTCTCGTTGAGCGGCATCTTCAGGGCCTTGAATATCTTCGGCACCATCTTCGAGCCGACAACCTCGTGGCCGTGGAATGTCCATCCGACCGACTGGTCAAAGCGCTTGCTCGCAGGTTTTCCGATGTCGTGCAGCAAAGCCGCCCAACGCAACCAGACATTCGGCAGCGAGCGTACAGACTCGACGAAGCCGTCCCCTCCCTCATCGGGAGCGAAATCCTTCAAAGTCCCGGCGGCGATGCCCTCGACCTCAGACGCGGCCACGTTGTCAACGACCTGGAGAGTGTGCGAGAATATCTCCTTATGTCCCTTTCCGTCAACCGATTCCACTCCTTTGAGCTTCAACAGGTCAGGGAGGATATATTCAAGAAGCCCGGTCTCGTCCATCAGTTTGAAGCCCATCGAAGGATGCGGTGTTACGAGAATCTTGTTCAGTTCCTCGACAATGCGCTCCTGAGAAAGGATCGTCATCCGCTCACGCATATTTCTCATCGCCTTAAGTGATTCAGGAACAATGGTGAACCTCATCTCAGGGGAGCTTAGCTTCGTGGCGAAGCGGATGGCGCGGAGCATCCTCAAAGGGTCGTCGCTGTAGGTCTGCTCCGGTTCGAGAGGGGTACGGATGATTCCGGCGGCAAGGTCGCGTATTCCCCCGAAAGGATCCACAAGGGCACCGTAGTCTTCCTTCTGAAGGCTGAAAGCCATTGCATTGATGGTAAAGTCCCTGCGTTCCTGATCCTCTTCAAGCGTCCCGTCTTCCACGACAGGCTTTCGGGAATCGTGCCTGTAGGACTCTTTCCTGGCCCCCACAAACTCGACCTCCGCCCCACGGTACTTCAGCATAGCGGTGCCGAAGGTCTTGAACACGGACACATTGCAGCGCCGTCCGTCCTTCGCCTCGATTTTCGCCGCCACGGCCTCGGCCAGACCTATGCCGCTTCCTTCGACGACTATGTCGATGTCATCGTTCGGTCTTCCGAGAAAGCAGTCACGGACGTAACCGCCGATCACGAAAGCCCTGACCCCCAACTCCTCAGCGGCCGCCGACACGATTGCGAAGATCGGCCGGTCAAGAAATCCTTGTGTTATTGTAGCGCTCATAATCAATCCTGATTCTCAACTTTCGCAAGCGGCATCCGCCTGCTGTCTCTGCATAGTCTCCCAATCCGGGAATGCCTTCATCTGGGAGAAGCCCTCCCCCGCCCTCTCGAAGCCGAATGTCTTCAACCCGTTGGTTATCACCACAAACCTGACTCCCAGCACCAGATTGTACCTCAGGGCCTGCTCAAGAACATCCCTGCCCATCGGCACATCCTCCCTCTTGCACTCCACCACCATCAGCGGCGAAGTGTCCCTGCCATAGACAAGGATGTCGGCCCGGAAATCCTTTTCCCCGAACTTCATCGCCACCTCGCTCATCATCATATGCTCCGGTACCTTGAGCCTGTCCTTCAGCACCCCGATGAACCACTGGCGCACTTTTTCCTCCGGTGTCAGCGCGACCTCCTTCTTTCTCAACGGATCCCAAACCTTCTGCAGCTCTTTCATACCTGATTTTGAATATGTTTACTCAGCGGCACCCGCAGATTTCAGCGTCCTGCGGTAGATGTCATCGACCACAAGCCCGGAAAGTGTCATTCCGAATATGGCCGTGACGTGCACGGTCGTACCGTTGATCTGCGCCTTGGAAGAGCACCACTCGTGATTCAGAAGCTCCGGATCTCCCGGGCCGTCCTGAGCCTTGGGGCACATAGACTCTTCAGCCTCGCAACTCCGGCTATGCCCCCTGTTCGGCAGCACTTCGTCATCATAGACACAAAGGAACCTACGGGAGGGAAGAGTTCCGGCCCTTTTCATCTTCTTTCTCAGGGCCGCACCCAGCGGACATCCCCTGACACTCCAGAACTCGGCCACCCTGACCCTTAGCGGATCCACTTTCAGTGCGGCTCCAAGCGAACAGTAGAAGCGGGCTTCGGAAGCTGTGGCCTTGAGAATAAGATGCACCTTATCTTTCAGAGAGTCAACGGCATCAATGACGTAGTCATATTCATCAAGATTGAACTCGTCCGCCGTTTCCTCGCAATAGATCCGCTGCACGGCGGTGATTTCCGCATCAGGGTTTATTTCGAGCAGGCGCTCCTTCAGCGCATCGACCTTCACCTGTCCCAAAGTCTTTGTGGTAGCCATCAGCTGACGGTTCACATTCGTTATGCAGATTCTGTCCGAATCCACAATCGTGAGCTTCTCCACACCGCTTCTGACCAGCCCCTCGGCACACCAGCTTCCGACTCCCCCGACACCGAAGATGATTACCCTCGCCGCCGACAACGCGCCCATCACATCATCGCCTAAAAGCAGTTCCGTCCTGTTGAATATCGCTTTCTCTAACGTGTTCTTTGACATAATCCGCAAATTTAGTCATTTCCCGAATATCAAACGGATTATAGGTGAAGAAAATTTATAGGGATGTGAAACAAATCCGGGATAATCATCGTATCTTTGTAACAATCGCTTGGGGATGTTCTGGTTTTGACAGCAATGATTCCGGGCGGTAAGCACGTCGGGCTCCTGGAGGGCCGGCCCGTCAAACTGGTTCTCCCAAAATTAGTTGCTGATAACAACTACGCACTCGCTGCCTAATCGACCAAGTCGCATTAGCTTAATCCGAACCGCCAAGGATGCGGTTCCGACGAGTATCCCGCGGACTTTACGCCTTCTCAGTTCCGGCTACGGGGTATCATTCAAGAAGGACGCACCGGAGGACTCCTTTAAATCCGGCCAAGCCCCAAAGGATAAGCTTCGGTTAGCCCGTCTTCCGGCAGGCCGCGGCCGACAACCAAAGGACGACTAAGCGTGTAGAAAGCTGTTTGGTACGTTGTTTGGACGGCGGTTCGACTCCGCCCATCTCCACAGGAAAATAGATGGGGGGGGGTGACTAAAAATTGCAATTTTTAGTCACCGCTCATCTATTTCATTCAACCCCCAGTCACTGACGTGACAGCCCCTGGGGGCACGGGGAAGGGTTTCCCCGAAACCCCTTCTGTCGCAATGCGACGAATCCTGCAATTTTTAGCCACCCCCATTTTATAACCGTCCCCCGCTGCCTGCAGAAAGGCCTTCCTATGGACATTCCGATGGAAATGCGTAGATTCGCGTACATAAACCAGCAATTTCAGGAATACAACTATGAGCAGATGCATCAAATCCCTGTCGGACGCTTGCGCATTCATCATTAAGGCAGGAATCATTTCGATAGCCGCCGCATTCACCTCTTGCGGGAACGGACAGTATGACATCCTGATTGTGGGAGGAGGAGCTTCCGGAACCACCGCAGGCATTCAGGCGGCACGTATGGGATGCAAAACCATTATCGCCGAAGAAACGGTCTGGATCGGAGGTATGCTGACTTCCGCCGGAGTCTCCGCCATCGACGGCAACTACAATCTCCGAGGCGGTCTGTTCGGGGAATTCACGGATGCCCTTGCGCGGCATTACGGTGGCTATGAAGCCCTTAAGACAGGCTGGGTAAGCAACATACTGTTCGAGCCTTCCGTCGGCGAGTCCATTCTCGAAGACAAGGTGGCAGCCGAGCCAAACCTGACTCTCCTCAAAAGACACCGCTTCGAGAAGGCTTCCAAGACAGGCAAGGGATGGAAGGTTACGTTCTCGACACCGGATGGCAGGAAAGTGGTGAAAGCGCGGATAATGATCGACGGAACGGAACTCGGCGACGTCGCGAAGGCCTGCGGTGTCAGATACCACATCGGCTTCGACCCGAAATCCTACACCGGCGAAGCTATGGCCTTTGAGGAAGGCAACGACATTGTCCAGGACCTCACGATGGTGATGACATTGAAGGACTACGGCCCTGACGCGGATATGACAATCGCAGAACCGGACGGATACGACGAGAGCGAATACGTCAACTGCTGCGTGAATCCGTACAATACTGATTTCGAGAAGGGGCAGAAGCTGTGGTCACCGGAGATGATGATTTCTTACGGACGGCTTCAGAACGGAAAGTATATGATAAACTGGCCCGTGGAAGCCAATGATTTCTATGCCAACATCATAGATATGGATAGAGGGCAGAGGGACTCTGTCATCAGCAAGGCAAAGCTCCACGCACTTGGCTTCCTGCACTTCCTTCAGACAAGGCTCGGATACAAGAATCTCGGTCTCGCCGACGACGAGTATCCTACATCAGACGCACTGCCGTTCATTCCGTACCATCGCGAAAGCCGGCGCATTGAAGGCGAATACCTCTTCACAATGGACGAAGCCACGGACCGCTATGCTTTCACAGGCTACCGGACAGGCATCGCCGTGGGAGACTACCCTGTTGACCATCACCATTTTGCGAATCCGGAATGGCGGGAATATTCACATCTTTGGTTTGCGAAGATTCCGTCCTTCTCCCTTCCTCTCGGTACCCTCGTGCCACTCGATGCCGAGAATCTGATTGTGGCGGAAAAATCAGTAAGTGTATCGAATCTTGTCAACGGCGCGACACGTCTTCAGCCCGTGGTCTGCGAGATAGGCCAGGCAGCCGGAGCATTGGCGGCATTGGCCGTGAAAGGCGGACACGATGTCAGGGACGTGAAGGTCAGGGACGTGCAGCGCGCCCTCCTCGAATCCGGGGCATATCTTCAGCCGTATCTTGACCTGAAGACCGACGATCCTGATTTCAAAATGCTTCAGAGGATAGGATGCACAGGAATACTCCGCGCCGAGGGGAAGACCGTGAACTGGTCCAACCAGTCCTGGATGCGCACGGAAGACACGCTTGTCTGGAACGACCTGTTCCTCGACGAATACTACGGACTGCCACACAACCCTTCCGGAAAAGAAGTCACCAAAGCCGAGTTTATCGGCCTTCTTTCCGGAATATCAGGCAAATCCGCCGATGAAGTCGTGAAAGAGACGGGACTCGGGCTGACGGCTGACGGATTGACTCGTCTTCAGGCGGCGCGCGCCATCGACACGCTGCTCTCCCCGTTCGAGACGGATGTGGATTTCAAGGGAAAACCTGTCCAGGCTAACGTTTTGTCACGATAATCATAAACGTGACGGCGGCAATGGCTATTCCTATGCCGGCCACTATGTTGGCCGTGAGCGGTTCTCCTAACACCAGAGTGCCGATAAGGATCGCGGTAATCGGTTCGAACACTCCCAAAACAGACGCTTTCGTGGCTCCGATGTTACGCGTGGCGATTGCGAGGGTGGCCGTCGAGACTATCGTGGACACGATGGCCAGACCTACTATGTTGAGCCACGAGACTCCGTCCTCAAGCCCCACGGTGATGGCTGTGTCCGAGAAAGCTATCTTGCCGAGAAAGACGAACGCTCCGACCGTCAAGGCATAGAACGTGAGCAGAGAATTGGATATGTCGGCGATGGCCTTGCTCCGGTTGATGACAACTATGAAAAGGGCGTAGACCGACGCTGAGCATAACGCCAGGACTACTCCGACCGGATCAATACTCTCACCTCCACCGCCTTGCGTCATAATGATGACTCCTCCGAAAGTCGCCGCTATTGCAAGCCACACCGGCCACGACGGGACGACACCGAGGAAAACCATAATGACAGCCACAAGAACGGGATACAGGAACACGAGCGTTGTGGCAAGTCCCGATGCTATGTAATTATATGATTCAAAAAGGAATAAGCTGCTTGCGGTGTAAAGCAGGCCAAGGACGAGCAACACTCCCGCTTGTTTTAGGGATATCCTGAAACTCTGCTTGCCGGCCCACAGGAATATTCCCAAGAACAGCACAGCGAGCGCATAGCGGGAAAAAAGGATCGACTCGACCGCCGCGCCATTGTTTATCAACGGCATAGCGAACAAAGGGTTGAGACCATAAGCTATACCGGTGATTATCCCGGCCGGGTAGCCTATGATGGCGTTTTTACTTAGCTTTCCCACTGATGAATGTATTTAATCGCACAAAGGTTGCAAAGATATATTACATTTCGCGATTATCGCCGCTTTTGCGAAAGTTTTTCCCCCGGCGAGCGACAGCGGGAGAGAGCGGAGATATTCGTTGATTTTTTTATAACTTTACAATCCAAATCAGTTGACAGATGAAAACTCCGGACAACATTGAGAAATACCAAGGGAACTACTCCGAAAGCGGATTCTGGGACAAAGTGAAGAAAATCGCAGGGAAAGCCGGGAAAAAGGTCATCTATGTGGCCCTGATTCTTTACTATGAGTTGACCGACCAGAATGTCTCGCCAAAAGAGAAAGCCGTGATTATCGGAGCGTTAGGCTATTTCATCCTTCCAGTGGATCTGATTCCGGACGCAGTTCCCATACTCGGTTTCACAGATGACCTCGCAGCATTGACAGCCGTCTACGCCTACATAAAAAGCCACCTTACACCAGAGGTCAAGGCCCGCGCGAAGAGCAGGCTGTGCGAGTGGTTCCCCGAGCGGGACAGCGGACAGGCTGAACCGGACGAACAGTAAAGGCCCTACGGTCTCTCCTCTGTATAGAAACGAATCATTCTCTCGATGGCCCGCCGGCAAACCGGACAGAAGTCAGGAGCCTGGTTGGTCCTCATCCTGCAATCCTCCATAGCCCTCCATACTCCTTTGGACTGATAGCCGGCACCTTCAATCAGCCCCACAACACCCAGATCGCAAAGGTCTTTCCACTTGGCTCCGAAATCAGCCTTGGTGGTGATGTTCTGTTCCCACGGCTCAACGCCCGGATAGTAGTATTCGACATACTGGTCATCATAGGCATACTCGTCAGCCAACCCTCCGAAACTGTGTCCGAACTCGTGTACTACCACAGGAGCGAACAGTTTGTGGTGGGCGGTGGTGAGCGTGTAGGAATTGTAGATGCCTCCGCCACCGTAAGTGTCTGTGTTAGCAAGGATTATGATATGCTCGTATGGAATCCCGGCCAAAGCGTCGTGCATTTTGAACAAATGGAGCGTCGTCAGATAGCGATCCGAATAGAATGTGTCGAAGTGCGAGTCAACAGCGGTTTTCCTCCATATTCCTTCGCGCGGCACACTGACTCCGCTGTCCTGCGACGGGGAAGCCACGGCCACAATGTTGAACCTGTCCTTCATCGACTTGAACGGCTCGTGCCGGAGAATACTCTCGACAGCGTCCTCTGCGTCCTTGAAGAATATGCCCATCTCCTCCTCGGTGTAGCCTTCCGCAAGAATCGCCACATCAATCTTTTCCTTTGAGTCACCGCTGCAAAGCAGGGTTTTTGTCCACGCGTCTCCGCCGACCGGCCTGACCAAGATGTCGGACGGATTGACAGGATGGGTAAGGCTTGCGGCCACGTTATTATGAAAATCAAAGAGTTGAACGGTTATCTCAGCCTCGGCGGCCGGCATCGGAACAAGGAACACATTCTCGAAACTCTTACGAATTCCCTCGGCTTCTTCGGTGGCCTGCCATTCCTGGAACAGAGTGCAGAATGACATCCTGTACAGAGTGTCGCCCGAAGCCTTGTCTGTCATTGTGAGCTGTCCGTTCCCCCGCAGCGGAACTTCCTTCAGATTTGTCCTTCTTCCGTGCCACCCTTCAAGGCTGAGCATCTCGGCCACAGCTATGTCGCAGTCCTTGTCGGTTCCCGAGAAAATGTAGTCCATCCTCAAGGTCTTGTCCAAAAGCCTCCCGTCCGGGAACGGAACGGCCGCGGCTCCGTTCGAGAGTCCCGGGAGCGCCGCCATCAAGACGGCCAAAAATAATCTGTCAATCCGAATCATAATACACCCGACTTCCGCATCCGGCGGTCATTTGCCGTAAAACCAAAGGAACTTGCCCTTGACTTCTGACGGTAAAGGAAATGGCCGGATAGACGGCTTAAATGATGAAAGAACATAATCTTATACAGATTCTGAACCAAATATACGAAATATCCCGGAAACGTTGTCCAGTGGCGGCGGCATCTTTTGACTTTTACGGATTTCAGGCCAAGCGGAGTCTTTGTCCTCCACCTGCGGCCAGAGCATACCAACCGCCGGACTACCAACCGAATATGTTGCGCAGAACCCACCAGAGGACGACGAGGACGAAGAGCGCGATGATGGCAGGTGAACTGTTGAGAGCGCCGTAGAAGCGAGGAAAGCGGGACTTAAGGGATATGGAGGCGAGAAGGGCGGCCACATAGGGCAGGCACAGGAGCAAAAATGCGTTCGCCTCCCAAGCGTGGCGTAAATCAAGATGCAGGAGGCTGTGCGCCACCCGCTGGCTTCCGCACCCGGGACACTTAAGGCCGGTCAGCTGAAGGAATATGCACTTGGGAAACCACGCGCTGTCTTCGGGGCTGAAACGGAAATATGTCAACACCAAACCCATACACACCGCCGCAAGCAGAATGCAAAGGATGGTTTTGTTCTTCTTCGGGCATCTTACCATTCCCGGAATGAGCCGGTACCGCACAGACTCAGCGGAGCTCTCCGCTCCTTACTCAGAAGGACGCAAGGTTGGCCACGACCCCGCAGGCTAACAGGATGACGTAGATAATCACCCAGAGCAAGCCGCAGCATATTCCGATGATACTCCACTTCTTAGCCTGCCTGCTGGCTTCCAGCGCACCGGAGTAGTTGCCGGCCGCATATTCCTTGGAAACGTTGCCGGCTTTGATGATTCCGACAATTCCGAAAGGAAGGCAGCATAGCAAAGTCACGATGATAGACAGAGCCAGATAGGTTGGAGGACAGGCCGGAGGAGTCGCCAAGCCGTTATTTGTCAAGGTAGTGGTCGTGTCAGGGATGTTGGTTCCGCATTGCGGGCAGAATGACGCTCCCTCCGGAACTCCGTTTCCGCATTTAGAGCAATAGTTCATAATCTGATAGTTTTATCCGTAAATAAGATTGGTTTAGACTTGTCAATGAGAGTATGGTTACCGGACAGTACCCGATGACAGCCTGATTGTAAAAGGCTACTTCAAATACTGTCCGTTGCCGTCAGAATAGGTATTGCAGGCAATCATAATAATGTCGACGATAGTCCAGATTCCGCATCCGCCTAATGTGAGCAGCATAAGAATTCCGGTCCCGGTGTTACCCGTGTAGAATCTGTGGACACCGAAGCCTCCGAGCACGATACATAGAACAAGGGTAATCAGCCACCTGTCCTCTTTTTCTTTGACGGTCCGGGAATTATCGGAACTCCGTCCCGGCGGTAGAGGTTTCCCGCAATTCTGACAAAAAGTGTCGTCCGGCCGGACCGGCGATCCACAATTAGGGCAATAGTTCATTTCTCGTAAATAATTAGCAACCGTTAAAGTTAATCATTCTTTATGAAAAAGCCTACTCCCCCTGAAGATTTCTTCGGGATTATATAGGAGTTGACTAACAGTTGTCAGAATCAGACCGACTCACATTCTATAATTGCCGTTGTGCATAATTCGCCAATGGAATGGTGTCATTTGGCACTTAAAATGTCACGATGAAATTATTAGTCAACTCCTAATAAAGTTCTCAATTTCTTTTTACACTCAACGGAACGGGAAACCCTCATTTTCTTCCCGCTTTTCTGTCAGATAGCACAGATATCTTCTCTGGAAGAGACTGTCAAGGTCTTATAAACCCTGAGTTCTTTATCTCCAGATTGACTTCTTCCCCTGCCTGAATCTGGACTCCAATCGCTCCGGCTCTTGAGCCTGTGACAATGTAATTGCCCGCGTTAAGCTCGAACGAGACCGATTTGTTGGATGAAGTCAGAATTGACGAGGTCACCGGTGACAGTTTGTTGTAGCCTTCGACGTAGGGGTAAATCGAGACGATGACATTCCCTTCCGGACTCCACGCCTTGACGTTAAGCGTGCCTTTATCCGCTCCTACCTTGGAGCACCCTCCGAGTGCAAAAGCCCCCAACGCCACAACAATCAATAGCGAGAGAATAGAAAATCTCTTTTTCATAGCAATTTTTAATTTATATTCTTTGTTTTCCAATTATAATTATCTGCGCAAAAAGTTTTACTTATGTAAGTCGCAGGTGCCCCATCTTTTGGTTTAACCTCAAGCAATAATTGTATACATACCTTGTCCACGTTTGGTATAGGGGCATCACTTTCCCAAGGATTACCGTACATCGTTCCTCTTAAAGGAAATTCAAGTAAAATAGAATCTGAAGTCAAAGCATATACGGTTTGCGACAATATAGACACATTGGCAATTTTTAACAGTGCGGGATTAATAATGACATATTTAGAATAGTCTTGCTGGACATCTGACGCATAATGATGTTTAACCACGTAATTACCACTTCCCATAATGTCGTCAGGCTCATTCGTGGTGCTAATTGTTTCATTGATGTTCACCGTTACGCCGCCTTGCCAGAAGACAACTCCTAAAGGCTCGTTGTATAAAGGTGTATATCCTGAAGATCCGGAACTAATTATTGTCCCAGGAATTTTAAAATCAATAGGAGTAGAAGAAACAGCTCCGTGACTTGCCGATGCTCCCTTTAAGCTAATGGATGAATTTGATTTCAACGATACAATTTTAGTTGAAGATTCACTTTTCCCTCCGAATATCGAATTAATAAAATGTACCGCTAAGTCAGGCAACTCTGACGCAGATGCACTCATCGCATTTTTAACACCAGTTACAATGCTTTTGAATGCAGTTCTATCTAAACCGATTTTATTCTCACCTGTTTCTTCGTTTATGGTTAACCTTTCCAATGTTCCTAGACCTGCTATAGATAAAACTCCTTTACCTATAGTAGATTTTGCCTCATTAATAAAGTTATTTGAGCCGCCTACCGTTCCATATATCTCTCCTACGATATTACCATCAAATGATATAGAGTCTATGTTATAATAGTTTAGACTCCAATTAAGCGAAATATTATTTGACTCTTGACGAGTTATGTTAGGATCATATGCCATTTCGTATTCCACCATATACCAACGTCTGCTCGCTAATGGAGCAGAGCCATTAAGCATTTTAGGTTGTATTTGGCCGAAAGAAGTAGTGTTGGATTTCATATTAATAATTTCTGAACCCAAGTAATTTAATATGTTTGAAGTGGCGCCATTGCTTTTATTTAAAGTAAGCACGTCGTGAAGATATGTAGATTCTCCCATATATGGATTTGTCAGGAAAAAATAAACACGAAGAGTACCCCTATAAACGTTATACATAACAAAGTATGGATCAACTAATTCTTCACCGTAATTCCGAAATGTCGAATATACTAATCGTCATCCATCTTTCTTTAAGTAATCGTTTACTATCTCTAAGCCATAGAATCCGCTGATGCTGCCTTGACCACCCCAAGGCATAGGAATCATAGCTTGACCTGGAGGGGTAGGCATCCAATCTGCCTCCTCCCAGTCGAACTCTTCTGGAACAACAGATCGTGTTATCATTGGGTAGCTGCTTTCCTTGCTAAAAGACATAAACTCTTCATTCGAACATGAAAGCACCACAATAGCACTAAGCAATGCAGAAAAGACTCTTGATATGTTTTTCATATATACTACTATAAATTCATATTGTATGAATTACAATTAAGGTTTAAAAATACATATTATTTCTAAGAAACCACGCACTGGCATCCGGTAAAAACAGTAAAAAACAAAATAATCTGTAAGAACACTGAGAGACTAGGATTGTATAGCCTTTACGAGTCAACCTATTTATTGACGGAATAACCTGAAATGGCTGATACATAAAGGGGAATACGTATTCTCGCAGATTTTGGAATATGTATATAAGTAGCATAGGTTGGCCGACTTAACGAGATAGTTCGACATTCCGTGTCTTGGAGCGAATACGACCTTCGTAGCAAGAATCTTCTGGAACGATTCGTTAATCAGCTGTTTGGCATCATAAGTATTTGAGTTGATGAGGCATCTACTTTTACCCCCGTTCTCGTAGTGGCCATCGCAGCCCGTTCGGCGGCATTCTGTAAGGACATTAGCGGTGCACCACTCCAGCTGCCGGCAACCTGCTGGAAACGGCTCCCCTCGCGCTAATGAATCTCGTGAACCGGCTCGCAGGTGAGATCCACACCGAGCTTTCTGAAGACTTTCTTGTCGATGTCGCTCAAAAGTACGGTGGAATGGACCTGACTGCCTTTGAGCAGAGGAAGCGTGTCGAGAGCCTTGCGGCAGTTCTCGTCGTCCGGGCTCAGGACAGAAAGCGCTATGAGCACCTCGTCCGTGTGAAGACGAGGGTTGTTGCCGTGAAGATAAGTGACTTTTGTCTTCTGAATAGGTTCGATGAGCCTGCCCGGAATCAGTTTGACGCTGTGGTCGATTCCCGCCAGATGCTTTGTGGCCTTGAGCAGAAGCGCGGCACAAGGACCGAGAAGGTCGGAAGTCTCGGCGCTGAGGATTGTCCCGTCACAAAGCTCGATCGCCGCTGACGGATTGCCTGCCGTGATCTCGCGCTGTTTGGCGGCCACGGTGACCCGGCGGTAATCGGTCGTGATCCTTGCCTGCTTGAGGAGCAGGGCGATTTTTCCCACCTCGCTCTCGTTGTCCTCTCCGTCGGCCATCTGGTCGAGAGCCGAATAGTAACGACGGATGATTTCATCGTTGGCGGCCTTGCAGCAGACATCATCGTCACAGATGCAGTTGCCTAACATATTCACACCCATATCAGTCGGGGACTTGTACGGGTTTTCCCCGTAGATTCCCTCGAAGAGAGCGTTCAGGACAGGGAATATCTCGATGTCGCGGTTGTAGTTGATGGCGGTCTTGCCGTAGGCCTCAAGATGGAACGGATCGATCATATTCACATCATTAAGGTCTGCCGTGGCGGCTTCGTAGGCGATGTTGACCGGGTGCTTCAACGGAAGGTTCCAGACAGGGAAAGTCTCGAATTTGGCATAACCTGCGGCGATACCCTTCTTGTGTTCGTGATAGAGCTGGCTCAGGCAGACGGCCATCTTTCCGCTTCCGGGTCCGGGAGCCGTCACGATGACCAGCGGACGGGTGGTCTGCACATAGTCGTTCTTTCCGTATCCCTCCTCCGAATCAATGAGAGCGACATTGTTCGGGTAGCCCTCGATTGTGTAGTGATAACAGGCCTTTATGCCCATTTTCTTCAGCTTGGCCTTGTAGGCCTTGGCGCTGGCCTGCCCGTTGAAATGTGTGATCACCACGCTACTGACAAGGAAACCCCTGTTCTGGAACTCAGTGCGCAGCCGCAGGACATCCATATCGTATGTGATGCCGTAGTCCGCGCGCACTTTGCTCTTTTCTATGTCGTTGGCGCTGATGACAATTACAATCTCCGCGCAGTCGCTGAGCTGCTGGAGCATCCTGAGCTTGCTGTCAGGCTGGAAACCGGGCAAGACCCTGCTGGCGTGATAATCGTCAAACAGTTTGCCCCCAAGCTCGAGATAAAGCTTGTCGCCGAATTGGGCGATACGTTCCTTGATGTGTTCTGATTGTATCCGCAGATACTTATCGTTGTCGAATCCGTTCTTCATAACGGATTGCAAAGATACAAATTCTATCTCGTCGCCGCAAGGATTACAAGACCCAGTTTTGAACATTTTTGTCTTTCCGCACCCGTGCAAAGCCACAGCCTCACGTCAATCAGGTTCGGGTAATGGTCTGCCAACCCGAGCGTATATTCGTCATTCGCCACCGGCAAACGTCTCTTTCACAGGGGAAAGGATGTCCCGGCTGAATCCGCTGAAAGACAGAGTTGACAGAGAAACTGAAAACAAACTGTAGGCACGATGTGGAAATCGCCGGAAAAATCTTATCTTTGAAAGATAAACGGACAAACTGGCACTTTACTAATTATTTTACAGCCTTATGATGAAATCAGCCTCCCACCCGTCCTCGGGCGAACGGATTCCATTCCTTGACTACGTGCGCGTCATAGCCATTTTTATGGTAATGCTGGTACACGCCGCCGAGAATTTCTATTCCTACAACCCCTCGGGGCTTGCAGGGAACATCTCGTTTCTTGCAAATGAATCCAACCGCTTCTGGGCGGCTTTCTGGGATGGAGGAATCAGCCGGACGTGCGTGCCTCTGTTTATGATAGTGTCGGCCTATCTGCTGGTACCGATGAGAAAAGAGCAGACAATGGGGCAATTCTACCGGCATCGCTTCGGGAGAATACTCCCCCCGACGCTCGTCTTTATGGTACTTTACGCATTCCTGCCATTGCTTTGGGGAGGAATGACGTGGGAGCAGTCGATGAATGATTTCAAAATGCTGCCGCTCAACTTTCCGTCTATGGCGGGGCACCTGTGGTTTATGTATCCGCTGATTGGACTGTACCTGATGATCCCGGTACTTTCCCCTTGGCTCAGAAGCGCTTCCGCAAGAGAGGAGCTTGTGTTCATCGGCATCTTCGCAGTCTCGACATTCATCCCTTGGATCCATCAGTTCATAGCTCCAGAGGTCTGGGGAGAGTGCTTCTGGAACGAGTTCCACGCATTGTGGTACTTTTCCGGCTTCATAGGATACCTTGTACTGGCGCACTACATCAGATTCCATCTTGACTGGAGCCGCACCCGCAGGCTTGCCGTCGGCTCGGTCTGCTTCCTCGCTGGAGCAGCGTTCACATTCTGGTCATTCTGGCTGAGAGGAGAGCCGGGCGTGCCAATCGAGACCCCTGTACTGGAATGGGGCTGGAGTATGACCGCCCCGAATGTCGTTCTCGCCACTTTCGGAGCCTTCCTCCTTTTCACTTGCATCGAGGTCCGCCGCGCACCAGCAATAATAACTGAGGTATCAAAGCTGAGCTTCGGTATGTATCTGATGCATATGTTTTTCCTTCCTCATTTCGCAGCCCTCTTCATTCAGGGCGACCCGGCCAATCCGATAATCCACGTCGCCATAGCAATCCCTTGCATAGCGGTGCTGACGTACATCTCCACGATAATCGTGACAAAACTGATTTCGTTCATTCCGGGGAGCAAATGGATAGTCGGATGCTGACGGACAGAAAGCCCGGGGCTTCGGAACCGGACAAGCCACACACCGCAAACATTTCAGACAATAATATGAGCGTCAAACCATTATCCGGCAATCCGGAACAGGAACGGGCAGGACTCCGTTTCTCTGACACAAAACCCCACTACGAGCTTCTTGACGGCCTCAGAGGAATCGCCGCCCTGCTTGTGATCATACATCACGTCGGAGAAGGTTTCGCCTTCGCCGAATCGGTAAACGGTGTAGGCGACGGAATAATCCGTTGGCTGAACCACGGCTACCTTGCCGTGGATTTCTTCTTCCTCCTGTCCGGATTCGTCATCGGCTACGCTTACGACGACCGCTGGCAGAACGGGTTCACCTTGAAGGATTTCTTCAAAAGGAGGCTTATACGGTTGCATCCGATGGTCGTCCTCGCAGCCGTCATCGGACTGATCACCTTTCTGATTCAAGGCTCCGCCAATTGGGACGGCACGCCCGTACCGGTGTCCCTGGCGATGCTGGCCCTGCTTGCGGCGATGTTTATGATTCCCGCCAGGCCCGGTTCTCCATACGAAGTCAGAGGCAACGGCGAGATGTTCCCTCTTAACGGGCCCGCCTGGTCACTCTTTTTCGAATATATCGGGAATATTCTATACGCCCTGTTCATCAGGAGGTTTTCGACTAAAGTCTTGGCCGTGCTTACGGTACTTCTCGGAGGTGTCCTGGCCTGGATGACCGTAGGAGACCTGACAGGGGCGGATATGTTTGGAATAGGCTGGACGCTTGACAATGCGAATTTCGCCGGCGGACTCGTGAGAATGCTCTTCCCCTACACCCTCGGAATGCTGATGTCACGCTGCGTGAAGCCGGGGCAGGTGCGCGGGGCATTCGGAACAGTGGCTGTGGCGCTGACTCTCCTTTTTGCCGTTCCGTATATTCCAAGCGAAGGAGCCGTCTCCCTTAACGGATTGTTCGAGGCGGTCACCATCATCGCCATATTCCCGGTCCTGCTTTGGCTCGGAGCGTCAGGCAAGACGGAAGGCAAGCGCGGAGCGGCATTGTGCAGGTTTCTCGGAGACATTTCCTATCCTCTGTACATAGTCCACTACCCGCTGTTCTATCTTTTCTACCACTGGCTTATCAAGAATGAGATCTACTCCCCGTGCGACTGTGTTCCGGCAATTCTGGCCGTGGTGGCGGGGAGCGTCCTGCTCGCCTGGGCGTCATTGCGGTTCTATGACATCCCACTGCGCAAGTTCCTCATACGCAAGTACGTAAAGAGCACCAAAAAAGTTTAGAGCGAATCAGTTTGCTGACAATCAAGAGAATATGAAAAAGACACTGTCAATCATCGCGGCAATATCAACGCTGCTTTGCCTGTCCTCGTCACAGGCCTCCGGGTGGGGTAAAAGAGAGCATTCCGCCATCGCCTACATCGCCGAACAGAATCTTTCAAAGAAGGCGGCCAAAGGGATTTCGGAGATTCTCGACGGACAGAGAATCACTTCCTACGCTTCGTGGCTCGACTATTACAGGCCCGAAATGTTGTTGAAGCTGACCAAGCCTCAGAAAGGCAAGATGGTACGCACGATTCCACATACCTTCCACGTGGACTCGTCATTGAACGCATATCCGAATCCGGAGCGCAGCTGCATCACGATCATCGCCGAGAGTGTGGAGAAACTCAAGCACAGGGATGAGCTTGACGACTCGACACGCCTCCAATGCCTGCTCAACATCATCCACCTGACAGGTGATATGCATTGTCCGGGACATATTATCTACGCGGACAAGAGAGACCGGGGAATAGGCAAGTTCGATGTTGTTTACCGCGGCCAGACATATACTTACCACAAGGTGTGGGATTCGATGGTGACAGGAGAGACGTTCGCCGGCGGATTCGAGGATTTGGCATATCTTGCCGATGTGGCTGACAAGAGGCAGATCCGCGAATGGACGAAAGGGACTGTCTATGATTGGGGCACAGATGCGGCGAAGGCCTCCTGCGGCGTTTGGGACATAAAGAGCGGGGATGACCTCGGAGATTCCTTTATGTTCGACCATTCGCACCTTGCGCTAAGCCTTATCGCCAAGGGAGGGCATCGTCTTGCCGCCTTGCTCAACGAGATATTCAAGTAGCCGTCCGGCTTATCAAAGAATTGAGGTGTGGCTGAAATGCTGTTTTCAGTCACACCTCAATTCTTATTATCCCGGTCACTCCTGTGGCACGGGAAAGGGAGGAGGCCACCGGTTCCGCTTCGGCCGCAAGGCGACGGAATATGGCGGTTTCAGCCGGTCTCCTTCCCCTGACAGTTATCGGCTTAACGAATACGGACGGTCTTCCGGCGAGACTCCCCTTGTGAAAGACGGCTCGGAGGACATCGAGAAACTAAGGCTGGCACCATTTACCAAATCACTGTGTCTAAGGTAATTGTGCGAATAATCACGACCGTTGAGCTTCAGATTTTTCACATAGCTGAAACGGACGTCATCCGCCTTGATCACTACGTCGCCTCCCGGAAGATGGAGCGTGGTTTTCTCAAAGAGAGGCGTACCCAAGACATATTCATCGCTTGCCGGACACACCGGATAGAAACCCAAGGCCGAGAAAACATACCAAGCCGATGTCTGGCCGTTGTCCTCATCGCCGCAGTAGCCATCGGAAAGAGGCGTGTAGAACTTATTCATCACCTCACGGATACGCGCCTGAGCCTTCCACGGCTGTCCGCACCAGTTGTACAAGTACAGCATATGCTGGATCGGCTGGTTGCCGTGGGCATAGTTGCCCATTCCCATCACTGTCATTTCCACAATCTCGTGGATAGGGAAGCCATAATAGCTGTCATCATACTTCGGAGGCATCACAAAAACTGTATCGAGCTGAGCCGCAAAGGCATCCGGGCCGCCCATAAGGCTGACAAGCCCATCCACATCGTGGAACACGCTCCAGGTGTAGTGAAGGGAGTTGCCTTCAGTGAAGTCTCCGCCCCACTTGAGCGGGCTGAAAGGACGGCGGAAAGCCCCATCCTGGCCACGACCGTTCATCAGCTGATACTCAGCGTCATAGAGATTCTTGTAATTAAGGGCGGCCGCTTTGTAGGGAGCCAGTTCCTCTTCGCTCTTGCCGAGTGAAAGACCCAGCTGCCAGATGCACCAGTCGTCATAGGAATATTCCAATGTACGCGCGGCGCTCTCGTTTATGCCCACATCACAAGGGACATAGCCAAGCGAATCGTAGTACTGCCAGCCAAGACGTCCGGAAGAAGACACCTGAGGATGCACCGCGTGTGCGTCTTTGGTGACAGCTTTCCACAGAGTCTCGACATCATAGCCGCGGATCCCCTTGATCCAGGCGTCGGCCACGACGGAGGCGCTGTTGTTGCCCACCATACAGCCCCTGTGACCCGGAGAGGCCCACTCAGGCAGGAAACCGCTTTCCAGATAGTCGTTCACCAGACCCTCCTGAACCTTCGCGCTCTGTTCCGGATAGACAAGGTTCATCAACGGGAAGAGACAGCGGAACGTGTCCCAGAAACCGGTATCTGTGAAGAAATAGCCTTTTTCCACTTTCCCGTTATGAGGGCTGCGGTGCACTCGCTCCCCTTCCGCAGTAATCTCTGAAAGGTCGCGGGGGAAAAGAAGGCTTCTGTACAGACAGCTATAGAAAGTGCGGAGATTGTCCAGATTGCCGTCCTGAACCTCAATGCGGCCGAGAGCATCATTCCAGGCCTGTCTCGCATCAGCTTTAACCGTCTCGAAATCACCCACTTCCGCAAGATTCTCCAAAGCCTGTTCCCTTGAGATGAAAGAGGATGCGGTGCGAAGACCCACCACCTGGCCTCTCTTTGTGGGGAAGCCAAGAAGTATCTGGGCGTGTTCCCCCGTCTGCTCCTCCACAACGGTGAAAGGAGTATCGGATTCCACGACAAAGTAGTTGTGATAATCCTCGGTCACTCCTCCGTGGTTGTGGTGGCTTGTGCCATAGACACGGTTGCCTTCCACTTGCAGGGTGGATCCTCCAGGGAAACCATCCACCACCAGATAGCTCATCTCGCACTCCGGATAGGTAAGCCGGAAGGCTGCCCCGCGGCTGGTAGGAGCCAGTTCGGCCAAGACATCGTGATCGGCCAGATAGACACTGTAATAATAAGGTGTGCTGCATTCCGCCTTATGAGAGAACCAGCTGGCGCGCTTGTTTTCATCCAGATAAGGGCCGGCTGTCACAGGCATCAGGGAGAAGCATCCGTAGTCGTTTATCCACGGGCTCGGCTGATGCGTCTGCTTGAGACCACGGATATGAGTGGCTCCGTAGCGATAAGTCCAGCCGTCACCGTCCCGACCGGTCTGAGGTGTCCAGAAGTTCATTCCCCAAGGTACAGCCACCGCAGGATAGGTGTTACCGGTGGAAATCTCATAGGACGAGGCAGTGCCCATCAAAGGGTTCACGTAATCCACCGGATCGGTTTTCGCGGCATCGGGACAGCTGCACGCAGCCGCAAGCAAAGCGCCGAGAATTAATAATCTAAAGTTCGTTCTCATTTATCCAAGAGTTTAATGAAATAAGCACCAACAACACTACGGGCGCGGAAACCGCGGAAATTAGGCTTGTCCGTATACACCCAGTCAGACATAGGGATGCGGTCCACAGTCTCGTTCTCAAAACGCCAGATCGGCTCTATGAAGGACTCGAAGACAGCCTTGTCCTCGGCCATAGTCGCCGTCCAGACAATCCAGTCCAGTTTGGTGTAGGTCTCGCGGTTGTCGAGCGGCAGGCCATACTCGTTGAAGCGGGAAGGATAATACGCGATCTCCTTCTCGGCGACGCTTTCCGGGAATATATTCAAACCCAAGAGTTTGTCCCACACCAAATTGTATTTCTGGCTCCAGGAGCCAGGCTTGTCGAATGTAAGCCGGTAGTGGTCTCCGTCATCAGCCATCCTGACCCATTCGGCAGCCATCTCCCTGGCTGCGGCTGTATATTCACCGGCCACGTCATCCTTGCCCAGCAGTCCTGCCATATAGCCGTAAGAGGCCACTCCGAGAATAGCCTTGATTGAAAGGTTGGCGTTATGGGCGAAATGACCGGCAAAGTCATCTGTACAAAGCTGGTTTTCAGGATCAAGACCGAACTGACGCAGATAATCGGCCCAGACAGTCAGAGTCTCCCAGTGCTTCGCCGCATAATCGGCGGAACCCTCGTACTTGCACACGGCGGCGGTGGCTATGATCATATTACCGGACTCCTCAACCGGCATATCCCCGCCATAAGTCTGGCCGTTTGCCTGAGGATAGGTCCCCACATCGTGCGCCGGGAAAGGCTTGGTCCATTTGCCGCTCTCGGAATAATAATAGATGTGGTTCATAAGGTATTCCGCGAACTTGGGATTGTAACGGAGGAAGATCGGGACTGACGGATAAGTGATGTCAACGGTACCGATGGAGCCGTTGGAATTATTCTCTTTCGAGAACCACAGCAGATCACCGTTCGGAGCCTGTACAAGTTTGTGGGCGTGCAGGCACTGGCGGTAGGCCAAGGCGCAAAGCTCGGCATATTTCCGTCCTCCGGCGGCCTCGCATTCCGCCATAAGGCTCCGGTCGAACTCGGCGCAACGTTTCATAAGGGACGGGTAATCCTTCTCAGCCGCAGCGAACATCCCGGCAATGGTCTTGTCTCCGTTACGGTTCCAATAAGGACGCAGGTTCTCGCCGAAGTACTGGATGGAATAAATGTCGTCGTAGCCGATGAGCACGTGATCCGCTTTTCCGGACTCGACCTTTCTGACAAGCGCCATACGTCCCGCAAGGTTTTCTCCGCTGGAGGCAGGGAAATCGGCTCCGGTAAGGAAAGCCTCGCGCAGGGCAAGCCCTGTTCCTGTCCCAACCTTGCCGCTTTCCGCGTTAAGGTAGAAATAGCCCCAGTCGATGCGGAGGTCGTCCCCTCTCTTGGCGAGAATGTTCTGCGACTTGCTGCCACACTTCAGCCATACGCCGTCCGCATCCTCGTAAGCCTCTGAGACGGAAGGCTGTCCGGCCTGATCCACGGCCCAGCGCGGAGCCGCCTCGAGATACAGCTCCAGATCGTGCTTCGCACCATCCTTCGCAACCGCCTTGTAGCTGATGTAGTTCACAGGACGGGACATAAGCTCAAGGTCATCCAGAAGCAAAGGCGCCGTGAAGGTAAGTTCCAGTTCCACAGGGCCGCAACGGAAACCATAATGGGTCTGTGTAGCCTGGACATCGGCATAAAGCTGTTCCGCCGGTGTTTCCAGTGCCGTATGAGGCTCATTCTGCAACATCAGCCCCATATCCAGATATGCCAAACCTCCGGTGTCCACGCAATATGCGGCGATAAGGTTCTTTCCCTTGCGCACCACGCCGTCAGGAATAGGCGCGAAGGCATTGGTATGGCACTCGTGGCCGGTGTTCAGCACCTCGACACCGTTGATGTAGAACACGGCGTCATCGTCATTGCTATAGGCCAGATAGACGCGCTTTCCATCCAGATCCTCAGTCACTTCCACCTCACGGCGTACCCAGACTTTCTCGGTCTGCCAGGCGGTAGTGGAAGTAAGATAGCCAGGAGTTCCGAAAGCCGCCGGGCCTTCCTTCCAGCCGGCCGCGTTGTAGTTCTCCGCATACCACTCCCCCTTAGGCTCCGCGAATGTGTAGACACCATTCCAGGCGCTTTCGGCAGCCAGCGGAGCGAGGGCGGATAGTTCCACTTCCTCTTTTCCGAGAAAACGGTAAACGGTACCGTCCACTTTCAGCGCTCCGATCAGAGGGAACTCGGCTCCGGTCCAGTGCTTGACAGGGCCGTCATACAGATGGTCATACATACTCCAGGCACTGGTGTACGGGTCGATGGAGACCAGCGGATAGGCAGGTGCCCGCAGGGCGTTGCGATCGACGGGACTCTCCTGGCAGGAGACAAACGACATCGCAAGCGCCATACTCAATAGAAGTTTAGTTTTCATATACTTACCAATTAATTTCTACAGTTGCGCCGTCTGGGTGGTTATTATGCCTGAACAGGCAGGTGCGCGAGCCTTCGTCCCACTCAAAATCCGTCGGGGTGCCGTTGACAAGCACCTGAGCCGGCTTGGAAGAAAGCAGCACGCGCGTCACGTTCACAGTCTCTAGCGGACTCTTGCACACATACGAGAAGCTGCGGGATGTTTTGGAAATGTCGTAGGCCCGGCTGGCGGCGGCAAGGATGCAAGGAGCCTTCGGGGCTTTGGACACGTCGTAGAGGAAACGCTGGGTCCCTGGGGCGACTTCAAGCCCGTCATAGACACCCAACGACGGATCGTAAAGGTCGATATACTTTCCCTCAACGGTATAAGGCTCGTCACTGACACCCTCATCCACAACGGCTACAAGCTTGTAAGGACCACGGTCAAGGGTGAAATGATTCTTCAGTTCCAGAGACCCGTACGCGGCGGTGACAGTCTCCATAAGCAAGGAGTCGCCACCCTTCTTCAGGACAAACTCCTTCGGGTCGTGACGGAGAATACGCACAGTCCCTTTCCCGAAGCGATAGACTCCCTCCCCGGCACCGGCCTCTATACCCATCTTTTCGAACAGATGGTCAGACGGAGCGGCATAATGATTATCTCCCGTATTCCACCATTCGCTTACGCTTTGGAAAGGATCCGAATCAGTGGAGCAATAGACAAGGCAGCCTCCTTTCTTCACCCATCCGGCCAGATAATCGTGCGCCTGCGGTTCCAGAGGCTTCATATTCGAGTAAGTCATCAGCAGCACCCTCACGTCTTTCAGTGCCGCCGGATAGCCAAGATTCTCTATGTGGGTGATTTCCACAGGAACGCCTCTTTTCACAAGCGGCATAGCCATACCATAGAAATTGGACAGCTGCGGGTCGTCATACCCCTCGTGCAGCGGGAAACGCTGGAACATCAGCGAATTGCCCATCAGCACAGAAATGCCGTGGCTTCCGCTCAGGCGGTTTTCGCTCACGGGCACATCACGCGCAGCGTTGATCATCACCTGCATCATAGAGGAGTAGTCCTTAGGAATGCGGGTACGCTCCTCCGAATCCGCGCTGGTACGGTAGAAACCGCGGTAAATCCGCTCCGGCCAAGGCATAATCTCAAAGTCGGCGATCTGCGGATACAGGAGCTGGGCTGTGAAAGTAGCCTGATAGTTACGCTTGTAGTCCGCCCAGTCCCGCGGCCAGTCCTCTATGGGATCGGTAAGGAACCATACCCGGCGGCCTGTAGGAGCGGTCATAGACGCCATACAGCCATATTCCAGATAAGCGGTCTCAAATACACGCTCTTTATAGACCCCGTCGAAATAGTCCGGCTCGCGGGAGGTTCCGGTCCACACCTGCGCGATATAGCCGTCAACGCAAGGCAGGGAGGCCAATGAAGCCTCCGGGGACACAATCTGCCACTGCGCGTAATTCAGCAGCGAGTGGGTAGGCACATAACACTTGATGTCACGTCCCAGGGATTTGCCATATTCCTTGGCAAAGGTAAAAGCATCCTCCAAAGCCCTGTAATAAAGATGATACTTCAGTTTGGAGGACATATATGTAGCTTCCGGAGACTCGTCCTGCGGACGCCATTCCGTACCGTAATATTCTTTCCATTCACGCTTGAAAGCGTCACTGTAGCCGCTTCGGGCCCAGAATTCCGGCTCTTCAAGGAATATGGCATCGACACCGGCGTCAATGACACGCGCGATGTGACGTTCCTTGAAATATGAAAGATAGTTCTTCGTGGGAACGATATATGGGACCATCCTTCCGTGCCAGATGGTGTCTCCGTTCATCTGCACCTGTCCTTCGTCCAGATGCCATTTTCCATCCCACTCTCCGGTAAAGTAGTCCTGATACTCCCCCCAGGCGATACCGGTCATAAACTGCGTGGTGTAGCCGCGCTCTTTCCAGGATGCAAGCCGGTCTTCCAACGAAAGCTTACGCACACCTTTGTCGGAAGGATTGCCGCCTACGCCATAAACCATTACGGCATCGGCCCGGTTGTCAATATGCTCACTCCAGGCCCTGGAAGTCTGGAAAGTAGTCTTGTCAATGGAGTGGGATCCCACTCTCGGGGAACAGGAGACCACTGCCAAAACACTTGCTATGAATATGAGTCGTTGATACATCATTGCAAAAGTAATAAAAAGTAATAAAAGGGTGGATGAAATCCTGTAACTTCATCCACCCTCCTCCGACCATTATTAACTATGTGAATTACTCACTATGGAACATATACCTCGATAGGTTCCGAATAATTCCAGCGACGGACATTCTCGGTCGCATAGTTGATGCGTGCCGCGGCGCGCACATATACTTTGCGTCCGGAAGGGATAGCGCCGTTGGAGGATATCGAGACCTGGGTCCCGAGAAGTTCCTCAAAGGAAGCGCCCGGATACTCAATGGAAGAAGACCAACGGTCATCCCTCGCGCGATAGCCGACAGATGACGAATAGCTCACAAAGAGCTGGATGTCGGTAACATTCACGAAATCGTCACTGTAACCGCCCATAGGTTCAATCTTGGTCTTGAAGTCTTCCTTGGACACATTCCTGGTGACCTTTACCTTGGCGGTAATCTTACCGCCAGAGACCTGAGGGATATCAACCAGTTCCACATTCAGGAAAGGCTGTACGACGAAGTTGACCTCAGTACTTCCCTTTATGTGCTTGTTCACCGATTCATCAGCCAGAAGGGTACCGTCCGCGGTGGAGCGTACCAACGGGATGAACGGCCCGTCGATGCGGATGTTATAGTCCGCCTCGAAGAGTTTTGTGTTGGTGAACGTGCCGTCAGGACGGCAGTAGAAGTCCTGCGGAGTCACGTTGCCTTCCCAGGAAGTCTCGGTGAGGCGCACGCGGATTCCTTCGGAACCTTGGTCGGTGAGAACAGGGTTGCCGGAGGCGTCGGTCACCTTACCATAGAGTGTCTCCGCCGGAGCGTTGTAGTTGTCAAGTTCAAACAAGGAGCAGGAAGCCACGCTGAGGGCTGCCGCTGCCATTAGTGCGATAGTAGATATCTTTTTCATACCGAATTATCTGTTAGGCTGCTGGTCGATATACTTACTCTTGGATACTTCACCGCTTGGGATGGAGAAATAGTAGTCTATCGGTTGATAAGTGTACTGCTTGTCTGACAAGCACTGGAAGTGTTCGTCCAGGAAGTACTTGCCGGTAGATGTGGAATAGAACGGATACAGGCCGCGGAAACGGAACTGAGGGCCGTTCGAGAACAGGGACGCGTCACGGGTCTCACCCCAGAAGCCGTCACGGTTGTCCTCATCAATCACTCTCCAGCGACGCACATCCCACTTGGACTTGTGCTCGAAGGCAAGTTCCTTGCGGCGCTCCCTGCGCACGATGTTACGGCTCTCTTCGGTGGCGGCAAGGTCTGAAGTGAGGGCATCGGCTCCGGCGCGGTCGCGGATGTCCTTGATGGCGGCTGTGGCCTGGGCAAGGACGTTCTCGCCGTCACAGGTCGTCTCACCAGCCAGCGCAAGCTCCACTCCTGCCTCGGCCACGGCCAGAAGAGCGTCGGCGTAACGGTACAGGATGAAAGGAGAATCAGACTTACCCTCGCCGATCTCATCGTCAGCCATATCAGGATTCAGCCATTTGCGAAGGTGGAATCCGGTGATGGTGGCCTCGTTGTCATTAGCGAAAGGACCGCAGCTGCCGCTGAGGGTCATTCCGGTCTCTTCATCCACCGCATTCTCCGTACGGGAGTTACCGAGTTCCAGACCTGCGATGCCAAGAGAGCTGTAAGTCTCCGCGGCGCGGCCATAGTCGTAATGGGCGAAAGGCTTGATGGTGGTCTCGGCTCCCTTGTAGATTCCGTGACGCACCTCTATCAGACGGTTCTTGAAATAGTCGTTAGGCAGGATCACGTAAGCGCGGAGACGAGGCTCGGCATTGGCGAAGATGTCGTACGGGCTGTCATAGAGGATATAGTTGCCGTCGGCGTAGGTCTCTCCGTCCGTAACGCGGAGCTGACCGTTGGCATAGCGAGGCAGGCCGTCATAAAGCTCGACCAGATCCAGCGTAGGGCAGGTTCCTCCGGAAAGAGGGCTGTGCCACAGGCAAGGAGAGCTGTAGGCGTCGATACCGTGGGTCACGTTAGGATACTGGTAGTAGCGCACCCAGATGTTCTCCGTAGAGCTGTCGTCACGCCACATATCCACCATATTCTGGTACTTGTCGTTGTTCTTGCGATAAAGGGAGAATTTGCCGCTCTTGACGATGGCCATTCCCGCCTTGAAGGCTTCCCCGAAGTATTGCTTTGAAAGAGACGCGGCCTCGGATGCCTCGAAGCCCATCACGCGGTTGCCGGATTTCTCACCGATGCCGGTAAGACGGCCCTGTACGTTCTCATTGTACTTGGCGACGGAACCGGCATAAAGCATCGCCTCCGCCTTGGCGGCGAGAGCCGTGTACTTGGTGGCATACCCTTTGGCGGAAGCCTCCGCCGGCAGATACTCGATGGCCTTGTCAAAATCAGCGCAAATCTGATTCCAGGTGTCCTTTTCGGATGCGCGGGGAAGTTCCATAGCATCCTCTTCAACGACATTGTACTGAATGGTGCTTGTAGGAAGCGGCACACCGCCGTACCTGCGCGCAAGAGCGTAGAGTGTGAAGGCGCGGACAAAATAGCCCTGGCCGACAAGCTCGCTTGTGACCGCTGAGCCTAATGTCCCTTCATATTCAGGAGCGGCCTCGATGAGGTGGTTGGCATCGTGGATGAGCGTGTAGCCTGATCCCCAATACGGATTATCCTCATAGGTGAAAGAGCGGGAAAGTCCCTCACGGCTCACGGCTTCACCGCTGCCGGCCAGACCGAATGATCCAAGCCAGGAGTTGAAGGTGACACCCCAGGCAGCCTGATACTTGAAGTCCTCGATAGGGAGGTTGCTGTACAGACGGGCCATATACACCTGGGCAGAGGAGGCCGACGAGAACAAATCGTCGTCACTCACCTTGTCCTTGGTGGGACGGTACATATCTCCACAGGACGCAAGCACTATGGCCAGAACGGCAAATATAAATGACTTTTTCATAATCAAACACAATTTAGAAGGTGATATTCACACCCAAGGTGTAAGTCTTGTTCAGCGGATACATACGTCCGTAGGAATCGGCCGGATGCTCCGGATCCACAAACTTCAGTTTGGTGAAAGTGAGAGGATTGTATGCGTTGGCATACACGCGGAAGGACGTGTTCTCAAGGGATTTCACCTTGAGGGTATAGCCCAGCTCGACGCTCTTCAGACGCAGGAAGTCTGTGCTGACCCTGTTGAAAGACGAATTGCTGCGGGCCCAACGTCCGGAAAGTGCGTAGTAACCTGAAGCCCAGGTCAGGTTCTGGTCGTAAGGGTCGGACCAGCCTTCGTCGGTAGGATGCCAGCGGTCGAGGAACTGGTTGAGCACACCGCCACCGCTCTGAGGAACACCCCAGACCTCGTGCAGAGGCTCCACATATTCCATAGATCCGAGAGCGGAACCCTGGAAGAGGACAGACAGGTCAAATTTACGCCAGGAAACGTCGATGGAGAACGAGTAGTTCATCCAAGGGGTCTGGTCAAAAGCATATGGATGCTCATCGAGTCCGTTGATTTCACCGTCCCCGTTCCAATCCAGATACTTATAGTCACCAGGCAGGGCGTCGCGCTCTGTATAGACAGTCTGGCCGTAATCCCAGATGTCCTCCCAAGAGGTGAGGCGGCCGTCACCTTCGTAACCGAACTGGACACCCTGATAACGGTTATTCAGGTTGTCGTTACGCCATTTCTCATAAGAGTTGCCATAGCCTCCGTTGCGCAGTGACACTCCATACTTCTGACGGGTGATGGTGAGCATACCGGTAAGGCCGTAGTTCACTTCGCCTATCTTGTTGCGATGGGTTACCTGCAATTCCAGACCCATATTGTAGTCAGACTCACCGTTCACCACAGGGGCGCCGGCACCGACTACGGTAGGCATATCATTGGTGTTCTGGGTAAGAAGCCCGCTGCGATGCCTGTGGAAATAGTCAAAGCTTACACCCAACAGACCTCTCCAGGCCTCGAAATCCACACCGATGTTGAACGTGTTGATCTTGTACCAGGAATAATCCTCGTTAGGAAGCGGCTGAGGGTCAACAGTGTAAATGAACTGGCCGTTGAAAAGGTAGCCAGGGACGTAGCCGTTGTACCAGCCGACATCGCTTGTCTCACCTCCGCGATAAGTGTAACCGGTCATCCAGGCGTAATCGCTCGGGCCGCGGTCATCACCCATCACACCGTAGCTTGCGCGGACCTTCAGCTGGTTGATGAAGTCAAGGGCGCTGACGCTCTTGAACCAAGGCTCCTGTGAAATACGCCAGCCGGCACTGACAGAAGGGAACCAACCCCACTGATGTCCAGGGGCGAAGTAGGACGAACCGTCACGACGGATCTGCGCCTCGATTATGTAACGCTCATCAAAATTGTAGTTGAGTCTGCCGAAGAAGGCCCTGTGCTCAATGTCGCTGTACCGGCCACCGATTCCATAGGAATCCTTGTCTCCGGAAATGGACGTGAAATACGGATTGCTGAAAAGCAGGTTACCGGAAGCGTTGGTCTGCTCGCTCTTGTACAGCTGGTCCTCGTAACCGAGGAGAACTCCGACATTGTGCTTCTTGAACTGACGCTCATAATTGACAGTGGCCTGGAAGAGGTTCTGATTGCTCTGGTAATGCTCTTTGGCAAGGTAGGACGGAGTGGAACCGCTGTAAACCTTCATACTGTAGGTTCCGTCGCCATTGGCCGCATAGAGGTTGTACTCCTTACGGTAATTGGTGTTGGTGTCGAAACGCACGTCATAGCTGTACAGAACCTTGGCGCTCAATCCCTTGAGCACATCGGTCAAAGTGCCGAAATCATAGGTGAGAGAAGCCGAGCTCTGGAGCTGCTTCTTGTTGTAGGTGCGATAGCCGGAAACATCCGCCGTCATCTCGGCGATGGTGTTTTCGTCCAGATCCATACCGGTGTAGCTGAGCATCGTGCCTTCCGGATCGGCATAGGCCGGATAGAGGGCGCCCTGCCGCCACCAGTTACGGATAATCCTGTCGGAGTCGGACTGAGGCTTGTTCTGCTGGTCAACGGTACCGGCCAGACTCACATTCAGGTTGAGTCCGTTCACTACCTCAGCGTCAATGTTGGCACGCACGTTATACTTGTCGTAGTTCAGGTCGCGGCTCTTGAAGAAGCCCTCCTGATAGATGTAGCCCATCGAGACATAGTACTTGTACTTTTCCGTGCCACCCGAGATGGAAAGATCGTGCTGGGTCTGTGGAGCGACACGCTGGATTACAAGGTCGTTCCAGTCCGTGGCAGTGCGGGTGCCGTCGATATATTCCTGGATAAACTCGTCAGAGAACATTGCCGAGCCGCCGTTGATGTTGTTGTAGTTCATCTCATTGCGGATCATCATAGCGTCCGTGAAGCTGGCCAGTTCCGGCAGTCCGGCAGGAGTCTGGAAAGTGTAGGAACCGTTATAGTTCACCTTGGCCTTTCCTTCGCCGCCTTTCTTTGTGGTCACGAGAATGACACCGCTACCGCCTCGTACACCGTAGATAGCCGCGGCGGCGTCCTTCAGGACGGACACGTTCTCGATGTCTGCCGCATTGAGACGGTTGAAGTCGTCTATGCCGCGCGGAACGCCGTCAATGACCACCAGGGCCTCTCCGAAACCACGGATGTCGATATTGGAAGAATAGGCTCCAGGCTCGGATGTCTTCTGCCACACGCGGAGACCCGGAACGCGGCCGGTGAGCATATTCTGTGGATTCTCGGTTTTGGTCTTGACCAGTTTCTCGGATCCGATGCCGGCGATGGAGCCGGTGATGGAGCCTTTCTTCTGGGTGCCGTAACCCACCACAATCACACTCTCAAGGAAAGTATTGTCCGTAGAAAGGACAACATTGATCACCGAACGTCCGTTAACTTTCTCCACCACGGTCAGCAGACCTACGGAAGAGAACTCGAGGGACGCGTCAGAAGGAACGGTTATGGAATAGTGGCCATCCACATCGGTGGGGACACCGGTAGAGGTGCCTGCCACCAGGACACTGGCGCCTATGACAGGCTCGTTGGAGTCGTCAAGCACCGTTCCGGTAACCGTGACATTTGTCTGCGCGAAAGCAAAAACCGGTGCGAGGAGTCCCGCGAGGCAGGCTTTTGCGAAACGCGAAATCAAGTTACAATTAGTGTGCATAAATAAGTATGGTTTATTATATAGTTACTTGTTCAAGTATCGGGACAATACGGCATACTCCGCAGCGAAGGCAAAAGTGAACATTCCTTCCACATTGTTGCGGCTCCTGTCCTGGTTCCAACCAACAAGAAGGCTGGAAGGCAGCATCCCCTCGTAGAGGAAATTGTCCCAGGCATAGTCCAGGTTCTTCTGAAAAGAATCAATGGCAGCAGACGCGGCGCCGTCATAAGGGCAGGCATCCACGTAGCCACGGAAAAGCACGCCGTTGAACCAGTTGTTGAATCCGTCGATGGCATAGGAATAATAGCCGTCCCTCTGCTGCCCCAGCTTGGCGAAAGCCTTGAAACTGTCCACGTCAAGAGCCTGCAGGTCTTTCAGATAGGCGTTATCCTGAGTCACCCGGTACAGATCGGCCGCCCCGGACAGCATTGTCCCGCTGTTGTAGGACAGCGCCGGGCCGTTGAAATCATTCAGGTCGGCCGCCTTGCGGTAGCGCTCGCCGTCAATGACCTCATATTGGATGTCCGCTCCGATATTCGGGCCGTTAAGGTTGTCGGCATAGACCCTGGAACCGTCTCTCATCATCAGTTTGTCGCGCTGGAAAGCATAGACTTTCTTGGCGAACATCAGATAATAGTCGGCCTTGGCCATCTCTTCCGTCCGGCGGGTACGTCCGTCAGAAAGATCGACATAGCGATGTGTGGTCTTGTCGGCTTTTCCCTTATAGGCCTCGTGCAGCCATACCAACGGACTGACCATCGGGCCGTTGCTGCAGGAGTGCTTGGAATAATAGCCAGGTCCCCAAGGGATGCCGCCACGTTCCTTGCCATCCTTCACAGAACAGTCCCAACCATCCAGTACATATTCAGTAAGATACTCGGCCTTCTGAAGATATGCGCTGTTCCCGGTCAGATGCCAGGCTTCCAGAAGTTCCCTGATAAGCCACTGCTGGTCGTCATACACATTGTCCTTTCCGGAAACGGACGCTCCGCCAGGTGTCTTGCCCCGGTTCACACCGTACACAGTCCAGTTGCGTGTCTGGGTGAAGGAGGTAAGGGAGAATGTCCCGGCATAATACTCCAGGCGGCTGATCAGTTTGTCCAACAGTTGGACGTACCTGTCGTGATTGGCGTTATAGAGTTCCGTGTTGCCCTTGGCCTTGTCGGCTTCGAGCGCCTTGAGAATCGCATTCACTGCCTCTATGGAGCTGGTGTACATCCAGACGCTGCCAATCTCATTGTTCTGATGGGTCTTGTTGTAAGGGTTGTAATACCGGAACATAGCGAAGCCTTCCGCCTCGTTGAAGTAATTCCTGACACCGGCGTCCGTGAGCGCGATGGCGCGTTCAAGGTTTCTGGCCGCCGTAGGCGTAGTGCCTTCGCCAGGCCCGGGTACATCCCCACCGCCTTCTGAGGAATTCTGCTTTCCGCAGGAAGGCAGGATTCCACAGGCAGCGAGGGCCATCATAATCAAGACTAATCCAATGACTCTTTTCATCAAAACGCTTTGTTAATCAAGTGTAATGTCATAGAAGACAAGCTTCTGCTCACCACCGCGTGTGTCACCCTTGTGGACGCTGATGCAGATGACGACATCCTTGCCGGAGAACTCACTGAAGTCATAACGGAAGGTCGCATACTTGTCCGGTGAACCCTTTGAGCCGTCCTCGTGTATGAACTTCCAGCAACCGTTCTCCGAAGCCTCGGCGGACTGTGCGTTGTTCTCATAAGGAGCAATGGCCTTGGCTGTGCCGTCTGTCGTGATCGCCGTCACGCGGAACACGGTAGGATCGGTGGACGAGAAGTTGCGGACACGGAGAGCCATCTTGTCGTTGGCGTCGGTGATGGAGAACTTGGAGTACCAGAAGGATTCCGGCAGCTCATAGTTCGCGTCCACATCGGAGCGGGTCTTGATGGTGAAGCCTTCGCCTACCAACGGCTCGGTGTCCTTGTTTACATAAATGAAGCCCCACTGGGCGGCGATATGGTTCTCGCACTCATACTGCCAGGCCTTGTACTGAGGTCCCCAATTGTCGCGTCCCCATACCTGCACACCGTCAGGAGTGTAGGCCGTGAAGTGCTTGTTGGCGTTGGACATCATCGAGCTGAGCTGCTCTACGGTAAGATGCCATCCCGGAAGCCCAGGTATCTCGGTTCCGGTAAGATAACCGTCTCCGTCCACATATTCAGGAGCGAATGTGATGTGCTTCAGAGGAGCCTGCACCCAATAGTCGCCCGCTTCCCAGCGATGTACGCCGATGGCTATGGCGATACGCTTGCCCACAAAGGCTGAGAGGTCATAACGGAAGTTAAGATAGTCGTTGCTTGAGAAGCCTTCGGAATATTCCTTCTTGTCGGTTTCAGGCAGACGCACGGCCTCCGGATCGCCCGAGGTCATATCCACGACAACCACTGACAAGTGAGCCGGTCCCTGATGGGTACGGGCGTTCACGGTAAGGCACTTGTTGGTCGCGGTGATGTCCTTGACACCATAGATGTATGTGTCGTGGTACTCGCGGTCCGCAGGGTTGTTGGCCTGGTCTTCGGCTTCATTCCTGATACGCAAGGTCATACCTTCTCCCTGGTTCTCGATGTTGCCTTCCTGCTTGAACTGGGCGGACATAAAGGTGCAGGACCAGTCGGTCAGGCCGCCGCCGCCCCAGCCGCCGCGGTAATCATCCATATACAGGTAAGGAGCCTGCTGCTGGATGTCATCGAGGGTCTTGCCGCGGAAGAGTTCCTTGCCGCCCATTCCGATGTCGCCGAGGACAATCTTATGATCCACGAAATCGTCTTTCTTGAGCTGGCGGGTAATGGTCATAGCACCGGTCTTGCGAAGCGTGAGGGTGTAATCCTGAATGGTAAGGTCAGTGAAAGTGAACACTCCGTCCGCACCTGTGGTAACAGTCTTGGAACCGATGGAAGCCGTAACGCCGGCGAAAGGCGCGTTGCCGTGGCTGGCATCCAGTACACGGCCTGTGATGGAAGCGTCCGCCACTTCGAGAACAGGATTCAGAGTCACCTTACCGCCTTCAAAGTTCTTGTAAGGGACAGTCATACCCACAAGGGCATAACCGCTCTTCTGGAACTTCACCACAACGGTCTTGCGGATGGTGACATCCAATGAATAGGTACCGTCAGAAGAGGTGGAAGTGGACAGATCTGTCCCGTCCACGGTGACGGTCACGGATGCGATACGGTCACCGCCGGTATCGGTCACGACACCGGAGATGTTTCCCGTACCCCAGTCTTCCTCCACAACCTCTTTCTCGTTGCAGGAGGACAGCATCGTAACACCGGCAAGCATAAGCGCCGCCAGAGCGATGACTTTGGATTTGGATTTCATCATTGTTTTGGTTGATTAAGATTTGGTTTATTGTATTGTTGATAAATAATCCCTTGTCTGTTCCGGCCGGAAGGCCATCCGTATACGCCAGATGAGTTCCTGGGTTGACACCGCCTTGAAACGATCCGGGAGCTGTTCCAAGCAGGACCGCGCCGCGGCAGCCGAGCGGAGTCCGTCGAAAGCGCTCCAGGCGTGGACACAGCATAATGAATAGGAAGACTCCTTAGGCGGCTCCCAGGAGGCCATAGTCTGGGCGACCTGCCGCGGATTGCCGCCGCCGTCAGCCGTTGACAGTCCGTTCCACAAAGTGTATCTGACGCTCACGACAGGAATGTCATAACCTTGTTTATTGGTACACCACCTGATTTCGCCCTTGCCGCCTGTATATGGAGAGTACTGGATGACAACTATCCCTTCAAGCTGGTCGTTGGCGTCCACAAAAGCCTGGTATGCCTCCATAGCATCCTGGCTGAACGCCCTCCAGGAAGTAAGCTGCAATACTTTCAGCCTGTGCTGGCGCATATGCGCGGAGGTACGGGCGGCGATGGAGGCGAGGCCGGCTTCCCGGCGGTCTGTCTTGAGAGCATAGGTGTCGGCATAGAAGTAGCCTCCGCCAAAGGTTTCGATAAGAGTGTTCTCCTCGCCACATAGGCCGAACAGCTGTAAATATCGGTCCGGAGCCAGTTCCGAGACAGCCTGTGCCGCCAGGCCATAGCTCATACGGGTCTTGAGACGCTCTTGCTGGACATAAAAGTCCTTCACGAAGCCGTCCCCCATTATCCATTGGTAATTGTCACCGTCACTGAGGAAGAAAGAGACGAAATTCTTCCGCTCGCCATAGTCAATGTCCCTGGGATTTATGACAGGAGCCAGTACGGACGGCTGACGGCCGCGGGAACCGGCGGATGTCAAAGGATGGTTGTAGCTCCAGTCGGCGGCCAGCATCAGATGCCCGTGGAGGGAAACCTTGCCGACAAACTCATCCTCGCCGAACTCTCCGCTTTCCCATCCCAACACAGGAGAATCAGGTTCAAGCCAGGCCAGTATCTCGTCAAAGAGCGCGCTGTTCATACCGGCCGAGACCGTTCCCTGCCTTTTATTGAGATTAAAGGTAAAGAGGTGATTGCAAATGGCGTAATTCCTCAGTTCCGCCGTCCCGACCGGCATAACCACCAGAGAGCGGTTGGAACATTTGTTCCTGAATTCATTCCAGGCGTCCCGGGTTGTCTTTTCTCTTGCGTCATATGTCATAGGAAGGTTCGCGAACCGTTCCCGCAGCGAGACATCGACGATGACAGACTGGTACACGTGCGCAGCCACAGACGCCACAACGGCACTTTCGGGATTCCTCTCGACATCGGTCAGGACGTATCCTTTTATGAGATCGCTTACCTGAACCTTCAGACCGTCCACCGGGCCGTAGGAATTCAGGGCCAGCTCATAGGCTGTCTGACGGCCGATCTCGCGCCCCAAGGATGACTTGGTTCTCTCATACGACTCTGACTCGATATCCAGCCACACCGCCACATCCGAACGTCCCTCCTGAAAAGCCCCGTTGACGATACCCGCCAAAGACTCGCACAAAAGCTGGTACGGAAGTCCGTTCCGCTTCATATCCACACAATTCCAGTACAGCCGGGGGATCCGCGCGGATTCCGGCATATAGAATTGGCCTGCGTCCCGAAGGGAATCGTGAATGTCCTCGTACACCGCGGCGTCCTCCGCGGACGGCGGAATCCCTGCTCCTTCATTATTCTGAGGGCGGCAGCCGGACGACACCAGAGAGGTCATCAGCAAAAGTGCGGCGATAAGATTCAAGACGGACATTAGTTTCGTGTATTTTTGAAGGCAAAGAAAAGCCCGATATATTAAAAAATGGGTTAATTAACCCTTATCTAATAATTAATTTGGGTTAACCGGGCAAAAAATATATATTTGTCTCCAAAGAATACGAACAATGAAACGGGGAATCGTCCTTTTCTTTCTTATACTACACTGCGTCGCGATTTACAGTCAAGGTCTCCACTTCCGCGGGTCAAGCCATCCTATCAAGGACAGGAGCAGTATGATCATCCACACGAAGAAAGCCTTGACGGATTCTATGGTGCTGCGCTTCGACTTTTCTCCGACAGAAGAAAAGGACGCTGGTTTTATTTTCAGAATCGGGCGCATCCTTGAAGAAAACAACGCCGGCGGCATCTGTCTCTTTATGGACAGTATGGGGCAGGACTATCAGTTTCAGGTCATCCTCGAAGGAGACCGCTGTATCTCAGCCCTGTCCTTTCCCAAATCCGACTTGAAGGATGGCGAATGGCTTCCTGTCGTTTTCAAGTTAGACCTTCTCAAAGACAGCGTGTTCCTTAACATAGGCCCTCATTCCGCGGCAGGCGGGCTTGCGTTCGAGGGACGGTTCAGGTCATTCCTCTGCCTCGGAAAGAACGAGTACCGGATAGATGTCCCCGGATTCGACCTGCGCAACCTGTCCATAACCCAGAATCAGGACGTGATCACGTTCCCGCTGGAGGAGGACTCGGGGAACATAGCGTCCAGCTCCAGACCTTTGGTCAAGGCTAAAGTCAGCAACCCCGAATGGCTTAACCAGAACCGTCTGCATTGGAAAAAGCTTCACACTCAACGCAGTTCGCAGTTCTTGACCTGCGGCTACGACACAACAAGGCACGAAGTGTATATGATATCCCGGGACTCACTCATTCGTTTCCCTGTAGGCAAGGGAAGGGTTTCCGCTCAAAAGACACGGGATATTAACCCTCTCCACACTTTTCTCGGCTCAAGTTTCCCTTCCGACAGCGGCTATTTCTGCTATGAAGCCTATTACGGTGAGGAAATCGCGCCTGACACGCCAACTTTGGCATTTCTGAGCCGGGACGGACACTGGACGAGCCTTTCTTGCCACCGCTTCCCTACCCAGCTCCATCACCATAACCTCATTACTGACACGCTCCGTAACTGCCACTACCTGTACGGCGGCTTCGGCAACCGGCAGAACAACGGAAGGTTTTACCGTCTGGGCGCTGACAACATCTGGAGTCCGGCTCCGGAGCTGTCGGGCGACGAGGTCTGGCCGCGGTATTTCGCATCCGCCGGATGGGATCCCGCCACGGACAGAATCTATCTCTTCGGGGGGATGGGCAACGAGAGCGGAGACCTCGTTCTGGGCCGGCAGTATATGTATGACCTATTCGCCATTGACCCTGACACTTTCGAGGCCAGGATGTTATGGACATTGCCAAAGCAGTCTCCCAACAAAGTCCCGGTAAGGAATATGGTTCTTCCCGGAGACCAGTGTTTCTACACACTGATGTACACCGAAAGCAACACGGAGACCGAACTCAGGCTCTATTGTTTCTCACTCCAGAGCGGGGAGGTGCAGACGTATGCCGACGCCATACCGATGAATTCGGACAAGATTCTCACGAACGCCAATCTGTACTATGACAAGGCCCTTCAGAAATTAGTGGCGGTCATCGAAGAGTCTTCCAACGACATTGATTCGAAGGTAACGGTCTACACGCTGTCATTCCCGCCGCTCAAACGCGGTGTCTCAACCGTCACCAAACGAAGGATACAACTATTGGCGGCCCTGCTGTGCACATTACTGCTCCTGAGCGTCGTTGTTGTCCTCCAGGCTCGCAGGAAAGCCCGGAAACGCAAGCTCAGGGGAAGCATCCCAGCCGCCGCACTTGAACCACTCAAGCCTACGCCAAGCTCCATATTCCTGTTCGGAGGCTTTGCCGCCTACGATTCGAACGGCAACGAGATCACCACGGAATTTCCGGAAAAGATACGCCACCTGCTGCTTCTGATTCTTCAGGGAGGGGAAAAGGGCGTAAGCTCCAAACGCATCCGAGCGCTTCTATGGCCGGACAAAGACAACGAACACGCAAAGAATCTGCGCGGAGTGACTATGAACAAACTGCGGAAAGCTCTTTCCGGAATGGAGGGTGTGTCCATCAAATATGAAGACGGCTACTTTATGCTTTGCGGCAAAGAGCCGTTCAGCTGTGACTATTTCCTATTCCGGGCAATTCTGAAGGATGAGCGCCCGGACCTGAACACACTCGTAAGGCTTCTGTCAAGGGGCAAGTTCCTCCTTGGCGAGTCAGACCCGCTGCTTGACAAGATGAAAGAGGACACAGAACAGCAGATACTGCCCGTCATACAAAGCGAGATGAGACGCAGGCTGGAAATGAAAGAATACGCCAACGCCGTTCTCTGCGCCGACATCATCTTCCACATCGATTGTCTGGACGAAGACGCTCTCAAGAGCAAAGTCCAGGCGTATCGCCTGCTGGGCCGTGAAGACGAGGCAAGGGTCTGCTACCAGTCCTTCATCTCGCAGTACAAGCGGGAATATGGTGAAGAGTACGGCACCTCTTACGAGAATCTTTAAGAGGTGCGTTCCGGCACGGGCCAGTGACCGCGCGATGGCGGCGCAGGGCATTCAGAATGGGCGGTGACGCTCGGGGCTAACCTCGTCCGGAAGCGGAGACCATTGCCCTGAGTGTTCCGTTGAAGGCGGCACGTCCGAGCAGGTCCTCAAGGGAGATGTGCATCCTCCATCGCCAATAATGATCCGGGACAGCAGGGACATTAATCCTTTCATCCTCAGGGCTGCCCTGATAGCGGATTCCGCCATCGATTGACATCCAGTCCTGAAGCGGCAGGACACAAAGCATCGAAGGTGACTCAAGATGCCGGCCGACAATCATTTTACAGATCCAAGGCTCACAGGAATACGGGGCGGCTCCATCGCAGCGGAGAACCTCGTGGAAAAACCTTTCGGACATTTCTCGGTCCTCCTCCCACCAGCCACGCAGCGTGGAGGTGTCGTGCGTACCCGTGGCGCAGACAGACAGATACGGATATGAAGCCGGATCGTCAAACGTTCTTTCCGGCGACTTAGGCATCCTTTGAATCTCAAGAGACAGAATCCTCAGGTTTCTCATCACTTCCGGCACACAGGCAGGTATCATTCCGAGATCCTCACCGCAGGCAAGCATCTCCGTGGAGTCCAGAAGCGCAGGCAGTTTCCTCATTGCCAACTCCTTCCAAAAAACATTATGACGACGGTAGAAGAAATCATCGTAAAGCTCGTCATAGACGCTTCTCAAGCGGCCGTCCAAAGCCCGGAAGTCTTCGGTACCGCGCGAGGCGATAAAAGGATGATACCATCCGGGACGATGAGGATCCGGCATAAAAAGTCGCGACTCCGGATTGAATCCCCTGCCCCTCAATTCATCGGCGGAGTACGGCAAGGCCGGGTTGAAATGTCCCGCAAGGCCGGACCTTACTCCGGACGGAATCTCCCAGATGCGGAAGAATCCAAGAATATGATCGATTCTGAAAGCGTCGAAATATTCGCTCATCTTCCTCAGCCTGGCTTTCCACCAGGCGTAGCCGTCTTTAGCCATCTCATCCCAGTTGTAAGTCGGGAAGCCCCAGTTCTGCCCATCTGACGAAAAAGCGTCCGGTGGAGCGCCTGCCTGTGAGTCAAGGTTGAACAAGTGCGGGAACATCCAGGCATCGACGCTTGTCCTGCTTATGCCGATCGGGAGGTCGCCTTTGATAGCGACTCCTTTTGAGTGGGCATATTCGACCGCATCCTTGAGTTGGGTGTCAAGGCAGAACTGAACGTAGCAATAATAGCCCGTCTCGGCCTTGTGCCTGCGGAAGAATGCTTTGACCTTGGAATCGGAATATTCAGAAAGGGACTTCCACTTCCTGAAATCAGGGGTCCCGTTGATGTCCCGCAGAACACAGAATACGGAATATGGGACGAGCCAATCCTTATTTGAGGAATAGAACGCCTTGTAGTCTTTGCCAGACATAACCTCCTCACCGACAGCGGTGAACGCTTCTTTGAGAAGACGAGATTTCTCGCGGTTGACTCTCTCGTAATCAACGGACGGAAGAGCGTTGAGCTCTTTCTGGAGCGCCTTGTACCTTTCGTCGGGTCTGACTCCGGCATCCGGCAGATGGATAAATTGCGGATGAAGTGCGAAGGTGGAGTTGGCATTGTAAGGGTAGGAATCCGTCCTGCCTCCGGTCATTGTGGTGTCATTGACCGGCAGGATCTGGATCACGCTCTGCCCTGTAAGAGCCGCCCAGTCGGCAAGTTTCCTGAGATCATTGAACTCTCCCACTCCGAAACCGGACTCACTGCGCAGCGAGAAGACCGGGACCGCCGTACCAGCCCCTCTCCACGGAGCGGCCTCAAACTCCGGAACGACATCCCTTATCAAAGACAGGCGTTTCGGAGAAAGAGCCGCGGCGAAAAAGTGATTCGGGCCGGATTCCCAGGCCACCGGTTTTCCTGTCTTCAGGTCAACAATCACGAACTTGAACTCAAATGATCCGCTTACGTCAAGAGACACATTCCAGAACGGGAATCCATCGGCGCACATCGGAACAAACCGCTTCCAGTCATCGAACAGGGAGCCGCTTCCTGTGATGGCCAGGGCATATTCCTTACGGACAAAGGCGCAAGGAACCGAGAATGTCACGTTGCCACGCCCGGCGGAAGACGGCTGACGCCTTTTGAAAATCACTTGCGTGAAAGCTTTCGTCCAAAGCGGCGAATCCTCAGGCCGATCCTGCCAACGGTCACGGATTTCCAGCCCCTGAGCCGCCCCCTTTCCCTTGGCAAGACCGAGCGGCGAGGCAACGTTACCGGCGGAATATTCAGGAAGCGGGATCCGCCTGCCTGCCCATTCCGAGCGGACGCACTGCCCGTCACGATGAAGTTCAAAGGAATATTCCAGCGTCTTTACAGCTGAAGGAACCTCCAAGGAGGCCGTCCAACGTCCGTCGGCGAGGCTCCGCATCGCAACCGCCTTTCCGTCAGACGGTATCAGATAAAGCTCCTCTCCGGGAGAAGTGAAGTATTCAAGGGAAACATCAAGTCTCATAATGTCATTCAACAGCGGAATCTGTCCGCCGAATCCGTAATATTAGCAAAAATATCCGGATTTCCGGAAAAAATCACAGTTACTGTTGAAAGATAAGCCGAATACAATTTTTTTTGTTTACTTTTGCAATCCATCTCAAGCCAAAGCCTTTGCGAGGCTGATGCTGGGGGAAGAAATACAGAAAGGCGTTTACTTGACGCTTTGTTCTCGACACTTTGAAATCTAGCAGTTTCTTTTCCGTCAGAGACAAAGCAACGGTAGATGTCCATAGGGTATGACTTTATCATTTACGTCTTCCGCACTATGCAGAAGGTGTATTGGTTTTCATATCGGCGTGGGCTTCTGCGTTGCTCGTTTCGACGGAATGGGCAATGCTAGAGCCTCAAAGTGTGGGACGAGTAACAGGTCAGACTCCCACGCTTTTTTATTAGTATTTATACGGCCGATTTGGGGAGTCTTAGGCGCTTACAAAACCATTAAATTCATTACCGTATGAAAAGAATCATTTTAATTCTATCCTCGCTGCTGATGTGCGTGGCGACCGTTTCCGCCCAGGACATTATTACAAAAAAGAATGGAGAAGACATTCAGGCCAAAGTGCTTGAAATAGACAATAACAATGTGAAGTACAAGCTCTTTGACGAGCCCAATGGCGTTACTTACACTATGCCCAAGGCTCAAATTCTTATCATTCGCTATGAGTCCGGCAGAAACGAATTGTTCAATACAGCCTCAACATCAACCTACAGGTATGGAACCAATATGGAAGCACCCGTAGAAGGAATCAGAGCAGGTATGAAATACAATGAATTAAAGCTTCTTTACAATCATAAAGATTGGTATTCTCAGATTGGAGACAAATCCCCTGCCTTGATGGGAGTGTGCTCGTGGCTGATTCCAGGTTTGGGGCAGATGATATGCGGTGAAGTTGGCAGAGGATTTGGTTGGCTCGGAGCATCAATCGGCTGTTCTTTTGTTTCCGGCCTCGGGCTCGGCTTAATTGATAACATTGATAACGAGGATCTTACAGTAATCCTTTTCGGAGTTGGCTCCGTGGCACTGCTGGCCGTAGATGTCTGTGCGATAATAGATGCCGTCCGTGTCACCAAAGTCAGGAATATGTACGAGCAAGATCTGAGAAAGATTAACTACTCCTTTAAGATTCACCCGTCTATCGATTACATAAAAATCGGCAATGGGGTACAGCCTACAGCCGGCCTTACTCTTGCTATGACTTTCTAATCCCTTGAATCATAACCAAGGACACAAAACCAGTCCGAGGTAGATTTTATTAAAAACGGCATCGTCCCTTATCTTTTGCTATCGACTGAAGACATCGCAAAGGTAAGGGGCGAGCTGTCTTATAGCCAGTTTCATTTTTGTCTTTTCCGCACACTACCCTCTATTTGCCTCTATTTGCACTATTTGCACTTCCCAAAATTTGGGATTGGCGATTTTATGAGTTAATTTTGAAGAATATTAAGAAGATATGGACAAGAGGGAACTTGAGATAATGGCGCCGGCGGGCAATTTTGAGTGCCTGTATGCGGCGATACAAGGCGGAGCGGACTCGGTTTATTTCGGAATCGGGAACCTGAATATGCGCTCGCACTCAGCCAACAACTTCACACCGGAAGACCTGCCGCGGATCACGGAGATATGCCGGGGACACGGAGTCAAGACCTATATGACCCTGAACATCGTGCTGTACGGAGAGGATCTGGCTCCTATGAGGGAAGCATTGAATGCGGCAAAAGAGGCCGGCGTTGACGCGGTCATCGCATCCGATATGGCGGCGATAACCTACTGCCGGAAAATCGGGATTGAAGTCCACATCTCCACACAGCTGAACGTGTCGAATGCAGAGTCTCTGCGGTTCTACGCACAATTCGCAGACGTGATCGTACTGGCAAGAGAACTCAACCTCAGGCAGGTCAAGGACATACACAAGGCAATCATAGAAGAGGGAATCAAAGGCCCGTCCGGCAATCCTGTGCGGATCGAGATGTTCGCCCACGGAGCGCTGTGTATGGCCGTGTCAGGGAAATGCTACCTGAGTCTGCAAACCTACGGAGCCTCCGCCAACCGCGGAGCCTGCTACCAGCTATGCCGCAGGGGCTACGAAGTCACGGATCTGGAAACAGGCACGAAACTGAACATCGACAACAAGTACATAATGTCGCCCAAGGATCTCTGCACCATCGAGTTTATGGACAAAATCATCGATGCCGGAGTAAAGGTGTTCAAGATTGAGGGGAGGGCAAGAAGCGCTGAATATGTCAAAAAGACAGCCGAGTGCTACCGGCGCGCGGCTGACGCTGTCTGTGAGGGACGCTATACGCCGGAACTGGCCGCCACGCTGAAGGAAGAACTTTCCGAAGTCTTCAACAGAGGGTTCTGGGACGGCTACTATCAGGGCGCCAGACTCGGAGAATGGAGCGATGTCTATGGCAGTCACGCCACAAGGAAAAAAATCTACTGCGGAAAGGTCACCAATTGGTTTGACAGGATCTCCGTGGCAGAGGTACTGGTCGAGTCCGAGACCCTCCGAAAGGGTGACGACATACTCGTCATCGGAGAAACCACAGGAGTTATCGACCAGAATGTCAGCGAGATAAGGGTTGACCTCAAACCAACCGAAGAAGCTCCGAAAGGAACCCTATGCTCGATTCCTATTGTGTTCCCGGACGACATCCGCACTCCGGGAGGGAAGAGAATCCGCCGGGGGGACAAAATCTACATCTGGAGAGAGGTCTAAGCTCATTCGGGAAGGCTCACTCCGTACCGTCAGGCTTTCTTTTCGGGCTGATGGGTGAACTTGCGCGGCCCTTCCACCGAGCGCCAGTAGTCAGAGTCGAATTCAGGATGGATATAAGGAGTGTCCTTGTCGATGACAAAGCTGAGGTAAGTGATCTTGTACCCCTGCGCCATAAACATTCTCTCATAGAAAGTCCGTACCTCGAACAAAGCCTCGACGGCGGACTTGCCTACCACCGATGTCAACGGGCTCTCGAGAATTCCCTGCCTCCCGGAGCCATAGAGGTCATCAGTCGCGGCCAGAATCTTCAGGTTGTTCTGCTCGACGACTGCTTTTGAATATTCATAAAGAAAGCGGCTGTCGGTCTTCAGATGGACTATCCCGCCTTTTTTCAGGAATTTACGGTAACGTTCAAGGAAGAGCGGACTCGTGAGGCGGCAGTTCTCGCTTTTCATCTGCGGATCGGAGAATGTCAGCCAAATCTCCGAGACCTCTTCAGGAGCGAAAAAAGCCTCGATGAACTCGATTCTGGTTCGCAGAAACGCCACATTCGGAAGCTTGTTCTCTGTGGCGAACTTGGCACCCTTCCAAAGGCGCGCACCCTTGATGTCAACTCCGACATAGTTGAGCGATGGCTCTCTGAGAGAAAGGTCTATCGTGTACTCACCCTTTCCGCAGCCAAGCTCAAGCACAATCGGGCGGGCTGCGTCAAACATCCTTTCATTCCAATGCCCTTTGACCGGATGATCCTTGAGTCTCAGGCTGTTGCCGGTCTCCTGCTTGTCAAGCACGGAAGAGGCTTCCGGCTGCAAAAGGCAGGCGAAAGTCTCGTTTTCGGCAAATTTTCTAAGCTTATCGTGTCCCATTACTTTCTTGTGAGTATCACCCCGATTCCCCGGATAGCGTCGGAATCATTCAAAACCCTGGCTTTCAGCCGCCAGCGGCCATTCTCCGGCAAGTCCAGCACCTCCTTATAGCGAACGATGTAGTCCTTGGAATAGTATGACGAGTCAACCGCCTGACCGACACAGATGAATGTTGTGTCGGAAAGAATCACGGAATCCGAAGGAGAAATCCACCTCAGGTCAAGCGACACGCTGTCAGGAGGGAAAGCCCCGAAAGCCGGGCGTTCGATTCTCGTGTAGAAATCCAAGGAATAGGTCACCGTCGAATCCGAAAGATCGAGGTTGAAATTGTAAGTGTCGCCATATTCGGCATCCTCCCTGACAACAAACGGTTCATAGGATGAGGGCCGGGAGCAGGATGCCACGGCCACCAGAAGAACCAGCGTCAGGAAAGGGCTACGCATCTGTCTTCGGCTTCTGTTCAGGCCTTCTGTCGCCCCTCGTACGCTGTTGAGGGCGTCCGTTTCTGCGAAAGCCACCGTTTCCGCGGCCTCTCGGCGCACCATAGCCTTCCTGCCTTGAACCGGCAGGGGCTTCCTGATTAGCCGAAGGAGCGGCGGAGCGCGCCGCGGACTCCTCACCTGACTTCGCCTTGGCCTTGCCACGATTCTTGTTTCTGTTTTTTTTCGGCTTGTCAAACCTTGTGATGCTGTCGTCACCCACCGCGGAGACAAACTGAGGGCCGGCCGGTTCCGGGTCACTCTTCAGAGACTCAGGCTTCTGCCCGTTACGGTTCATCATAATGATCTGGGCGACCTCAGAGGCCGACAACGGGTAAAGGTTCGCAAGCGAGCCTTTCTCGTAGGTGAAATACATCGTCTCCTGAAGGATGTCGGTCTTGGCAAGATAGGCAAAACCATCCTGAAACTCAAGCGGTTCCGTCACCTTAGGAATACGTGTCTGCGCATCCAGATAGTTGGCGACCTCATAGTTCAGGCAACACTTCAGCTTGCCGCACTGCCCCGCCAGCTTCTGCGGATTCAGGGACAAATCCTGCGCGCGAGCCGCAGAAGTGGAGATCGACTGGAAATTCGTTATGAAATTGGCGCAGCAAAGCTCGCGTCCACATATTCCGAGACCTCCTATCAGACCGGCCTCCTGACGCGCGCCTATCTGCTTCATCTCTATCCGGATACGGAACTCCTCCGCATAAACCTTGATGAGCTGGCGGAAATCCACACGTCCGTCCGCGATGTAGTAGAATATGGCTTTCGTGCCGTCACCCTGGAACTCCACGTCACCGATTTTCATATCCAATCCAAGCTCCGCGGCTATCCTGCGCGCCTGTATCATAGTGTCCTGCTCCCTCGCTATGGCCTCCTGCCATTTGGCTATGTCAAACGGCTTGGCCCTGCGGTAAATCTTCTTCAGCGGAACCACTTCGGGATCAATGCCCTTACATTTCATCTGGCGGCCAACCACAGGGCCCTCCAGGGTCACTATTCCAAGGTCGTGGCCGTTCGTCGCCTCAACTATGACCATATCCCCGGTCTTTACCCCCTGACCCGAGGCGTTGACGTAAATCCCTTTTCTGGTGTTTTTGAAACGCACCTCAAAAAGATCCTTGTACTGCTCCTGACGGATGCCGTGAAGCCAGTCGTAGTCTTTCAGCTTGCAGCAACCCTGACGGTAACTGCAATCATATTCGCCGGTCTCCGGATCCTGTGTTATCGTGCAACCGCGGTTGCAGTCAAACCTTATAGTCTCTTTATCGATATTTTCCATATATTCTCCATTATACTTGTCAGAAACTCAAATACATCCGCCCAACAAGGTCGGTGAAAATGATTTTCTGGTTGACATTCCTGTCGATAAGCGTCACCGCCCTGTCAAGGCAAGCCGCCGCCTTCCTCGGAAAACTCTTGGCACAACTCGAGGCCAGACGGACATAATAGTCTTTCTCATCCTCGGAAACGCCCGCAATCTGAGACAAACCCTGCTGAATCAGAAAGACTTTCCGTAGGTTTTCACCCACAAATTTACAAAAAGCTTTCTGGTTTTCACGCGACGGAAGCGCGGCCATCGTGTCAGCCCATCCCAAGGCCGCGCAAAGATCCTTTGAGACAAGCGAGTCAACAAGGCCTTTGAACATCTCCATACGGTGGAGATAGTCCTCCTTCCCGGAAAGATGGCGCAACGCCGCCCCGACACTTCCGCCTGCGACAAGCGTCGCCCGGGAGGCCTCCGAGGCATCTTTCCCGAAACGGGATGTCAGCATCTGGACAATCTCCTGCTTTGAATATGGCAGGATCCTTATGGCCTGGCATCTCGAGGAAATAGTCTGCATAACTTTCTCCGGAGCGTGGGTGATCATTATGAAGACCGTCTTCTCCGGCGGCTCCTCAACGGCCTTCAGAAGCCTGTTGGCCGAAGCCGCATTCATCTTCTCCGGCAAATACACGACCACAGCCTTCCACCCCCCCTCAACCGAAGTAAGCCACACTGTCTCAAGGACTTCTTTCGCCTCGGCATTATTGATTACAGCCTGTTTCCCCTCAATTCCGAACGCCGCGCTGACCTCCTCCTCAAGAGCATAAGGATTGGATGTCATCAACGATCGCCAATACTCGGCAAACCTCTCAGCCCTGAGATTCTCTACCTTGTCCGTGACTTTAGAGCCATTGGCGACCGGATAGACATAATGGACATCCGGATGAATCATACCGGAGACCTTGCGCTCGTCCCCCATAATCCGGCCAAGAAACGCGAGGACAAACGCCATCGCTCCACAGCCGTCATTCTCGTAAAGCATCATAGCGTGAGGGATACGACCGGTTTCGGCCATCCCTTTCAGCGCCTTGACAGCATCCTGATTGCCTATGATTCCGTCCAGACCCATCAACTCTTCCTATATGCGGTAAAACCGGCTATTCCAGCCAGATACTCTTTCTCTTTCGACTCCGGAAGCACTGAAAGGGCGGAGACAGCCTTGGCCACATACTCGTCAAGCACCGAAACGGCATATTCCACACCTCCGTTCCTCCGGACAAACGCCGCTATCTCTTCCTTATGCTCCGGATGCTCGTGGATGCCGACCACTTTCTGTCTCACCTCCGCCGCCTCCTCAGCGGACACAGACCTCAGCGCACCCAGAAGAGGCAAGGTTATTTTCTGTTCCTCCAGATCGATGCCTACAGGCTTCCCGATGCCTTGACCGTCAGAATAATCGAATATGTCATCCTTGATCTGGAACGCGATTCCCAGACTGACAGCATAGTCCCGCACGGACTCAATCCAATCCTTTCCGGCGTTCACCGAAATCGCAGCGGAGACGGCGGCGGTCTCGAACAGAGAAGCGGTCTTGCTGTAGATTATCCTCAGATAGTCACTCTCGTCCGTGTCTCCGCTGGACGCTTTCTGAAGCTGAAGCATCTCTCCCTCCGCAAGCCTGCTGAGTGTCTTTGAGAAGATTCTGATCACATTGTCTCCACCGGATGACGCCGCGAGTATGTTCTCCATAGCCCTCACCAGCCAATAGTCCCCTATCAGCACCGAGGCGGAACTGCCCAGCAAAGTCATCACGGTCGGGACTCCCCGCCTTTCCGAACTGCCGTCAGCCACATCATCGTGAAGCAAGGTGGCGTTGTGAAGCAGTTCAGAGGCGGCCGCGAAACGGATTGTGTCGGAATTGGCCGCCCCTCCAGAACACGCCCTCGCGACCAGTAGCGCGATCATCGGACGGAGACGCTTTCCGCTGTGGGAAAGAATCGCCGCATTGGTGGAGTCCAGCAGCCCGATGTCGCTTTTCAAGGAAGAACGGATCAGTTCATCCGTGTCCTCCCAATCCTTTCCCAAGAATATCCTTACTTCATCCAGAGTCATCAGTATCAAGTTTTTAGTTCAGGTGTCCCACAAGCTCGGCCACAGTGTCAGGGAACTCGATCAGCTCTCTGGAGCGGGTGTCAAGCATTCCCGTCTCCACATAATGATTCAGCAAGGATTTCAACGGTTCGTAAAAGCCGTCAAGATTCAAAGCAAAAATCTTCCCCGTATACTTCTCCAGCTTGGCAAGCGTCAGAGTGCCGACAAGCTCGTCCAAAGTCCCTATTCCACCAGGCAGGGCGACAGCCGCACAGGTTCCCTCGCGCAGCCTCTCCTTACGCTCGTCCATAGTGTCCGTCCAGATCACCTTATCAAGTCCCGGAAATTTGTACTGTTCCATAAAGCGAGGCAAAACGCCGATGTGACGGCCTCCGCAACGGGCGACCTCATCTCCTACAGCACCCATCGTACCCTTGACAGCACCCCCCGAGACTATGGTGTAACCAAGCGAACAAGCCGCGCGGGTCACTTCCCGCGCAGCTTGGTTGTACTTCTCATCGATGTCATAACTGGCAGAGCAGTAAATGACAATCCTCCGTCCGTCTTCCATCCGACAAATGGTTAAAAGAATATGGCCACTGACGCCATTATTCCATTGAAGTTGTTGCCGTTGTTGACAGCGTCCTTCACAGCGTCCTTCACAGTCTCTCCAACTGCTCCGACATTGCCGTCCTTGTCATAGAGATTTCCGAAGTTCCAGAAATACTTGACGGAAAGCTGAAGCCTCCAGACATCGATTCCGGCTCCGACTCCGAGGCCGTACTCCAACTTTTTGAGACGATCCTTGAGCTTGTCGGCATACTCACCGTTCGTGCTCTGGCCAAGCCGATACCCCACAAAAGGCTCCACGAAGCCATAAGGACGGAATGCCAGAAGATCCGGGCCCCATTGGAGCTGGACAGGCACCTCAAGGTAGCCTACCTTCGTCTCGAAAGCACCGATTGTCTCGGAGAGACCCAAATCGCCCCACTTGTCAGCCGAAAGGCCCTTTTCCTGATAGAGCACGGATGGCTGGATGGCGAATCCTCCGACGATAGGAATCTCGGCGGTAAGACCGATGTGATAAAGAGAGACTGATTTGTTGTCAACTTTCTTGATTGAAGTTGACGAGGACGTGAAACCACCCAGCAGTCCCACTCTGGCAGAATTGTACCTTTGCGCCGCCGCATCGGTACAAAAAACAACGGCGGCCACGAAGGCAGCCACAATAATTGACTTTCTCATAAGCGCAAGACTATATCAATGAATCAATCTTGGCCGCGATGTCAGCCTTCGGGACATTGCCGACGAGCTTGTCAACGACCTCTCCTCCCTTGAAAAACAGGATGGTAGGAATATTCCTGATTCCATACTTCTCCGCGATGCCCTCGCAGTCATCCACATTGCATTTCACCACTACGGCTTTGCCGTCATATTCGGAGGCTATGGTCTCGACCGTCGGAGCCAACATTCGGCAAGGGCCGCACCAGGTCGCCCAGAAATCGACCAGAACAGGTCTGGTGTCGGAGATGATCTCCGCAAAATTTTCGTTTGTCGCTATTTTCTCCATAATCAATGAAAATTAAAATGTCCGGAACGGTCAATACAATTACCGTTCCAGACACAAAGATAACAAATTCGGCGGCTTCAGCAAAAATGAATTACAGAGCCTGTTCGATGTTCCAGACAAAGGCCCGCAGACCGAGTTCCTTGAAGTCTTTGTCCTTACGGCGGAGCGCTTCCATCACCGGTTCCACCTTATCGTCCTGGAGGATCGTCAGGATGGCGTAGTTCTGCTCCGGCCAGGCGTGGTCACCGTAATGAGGGATGCCGTCGATACCACCTCTGCCCTGAATGTCAAGCCACTGGGTGAAACCTCTCTGGCCGGACTCCTCAAGCAGTTCGACAATCTCGTTGCCGTAGGCCTGATTGTATGCTATAAAAAGAGCTTTCATATTCATTAACCTTTAATCTGTTTCATTTTCTTGGCCTTACGACGCTCCTGCGCGGTTGCGAAAGAACAGTAAAGCGTAGGAATCAGGACGAGGGTGACAAGCGTGGAGATTGTCAGACCCCAGCAGACCGTCATACCAAGGGAACGCCACATTTCGGAGCCTTCTCCCTGTCCCACGGCCAAAGGAACCATACCCAGCACAGTAGTGAGGGTGGTCATAAGGATAGGACGGAGACGGCTTCTGGCGGCGGTCACGGACGCGTCGACGATGCTCATTCCCCTCTCGCGCATAAGAATCGTGTAGTCAATCAGCACGATACCGTTCTTCACAACGATACCAAGAAGGATGATGATACCGATCATCGCCATAACACCGAGCGCGGTGTTTGTCGCCCAGAGACCGAGAATCACACCGGTAAGCGCGAACGGCACGGAGAACATAATCACGAACGGACTCATAAACGACTCGAACTGAGAGGCCATAACCATATAGACAAGGATGACAATCAGAACGATAAGGATGATAAGGTCGAAGAACATAGACTGCTGGTCCTCGAAGTCACCGGAAATCTCGGTCGTGATGTTATTCGGGATGTCGGTGGTCTTGAGTATGGCGTTGGTAGCTTCCACAGCCTCGCTGAGGGCGTGTCCGTTGGAGACAATACCCGTCACGGTGATGTACCTCTCCCTGTTCTTTCTTTCGATTGTCGGAGGCACCTTGGACTCTACAACCGTACCGAGATCCTTGATGCGGACCGACTTGCCGGCCGGAGTGTAGACGATGATGTTCTCGATGTCCTCGACGCTTGAGCGGAAGCGCTTGTCATAGATGACGCGGATGTTGTACTCATCGCCTTCCTCACGGTAGAAAGAGCTTATCGAGCCGTTCATCGCCGCACTGAACGCCGCTGCCGCGGTTGTGGAGTTGAGTCCGTTGAGAGCCAGCTTTGTCCTGTCGAAATCCACCTGATACTCAGGGGTATAGTCCTCTCGGCTGAGCACGACCTGGGAGAAGTTTTCGTTATCGAGCATCTTTCCCTGGATCTCCTTGGCCACACGGTCGGTCTCGTCAAATTCATAGCCGAAGATCTCGAGCGTGATCGAGGCGGCTCCGCCTACTCCGCCCATTCCCTCGGACACGGTTCCCTTCTTGACTTCCGGATACTCCCTGAGAGCCTTTCTGATGATATCCGCGATTTCGGTGGAAGAACGCTCGCGGTCCTCCATAGAGCCAAGGTTGACGTTCATCGAGATGATGTAGGAGCCGTTGGACTGGATGCTTGCGAACACATTGTCGGTGCTGGCCTGTCCGAAACGATACTGAAGCACCTGAATCTCAGGAATCTCGGACTGAAGTCTGTCCGCGAAATTCTTGGCGAACTCTCCGGTGACAGACTGCTCGGTTCCTACCGGAAGTTCGATGGAGACTGACAGACGGCCCTCATCCGAATGAGGGAAATACTCCGTCTTCACTCCAGGGCCGAGAACGGCAAGAACGACGATAAAAATCGCAAGCGCACCGAATATCACAGTCTTTCTGTGTCCCATCGCCCAGCCGATGATCTTGGCGTAAACATCGGAGATCTTGTCAAGGAACTTCTCGACATTGTCAAAGATGGCCCTGTGCAGCTTGCCGTTCTTCGGCTTGTTGCTCAGTATCTTCGAACAAAGCATAGGCACAAGGGTCAACGCTGCGACAGTGGAAATGATCATAATGATGGAGACAATCCATCCGAGCTGCTTGAACATAATGCCGGCCATTCCGGAAACCATAGTAAGAGGCAGGAACACGCAGAGCATCGTCAATGTGGACGCTATGACGGAGATACCTACCTCGGATGTTCCGTGTACAGCGGCCTCTGTAGGCTTCTCACCTCTCTCCAAGTGCGTGGAGACATTCTCCAGCACCACGATGGCATCGTCCACAACCATACCGATCGCAATGGACAAGGCCGACATCGAAATGATGTTCAACGTATTGCCGGTGGCGAAAAGGTAAATCAGGGATCCCAGCAAGGCGATAGGGATAGAGAGTACGATGATGAAGGTCGCCCTCCACCTTCCGAGGAAGACATAGACGACGAGCATTACCACGAGAAGGGTGATGATAATCGTCTCTTTCAATGAATTGAGGGTGTTGAGGATGTTAGTGGAGCTATCCACCACAACACTTATCTCCACGTCGGACGGAAGAGTCGGCTCAATGGTCTTGAGCTTTTCCTTGACACTCTTGATGACGTTGACTGTGTTGGCTCCGGACTGCTTCTGTATGGCGATCATCGCGGACCTCTCACCGTCCGTAAAAGACTCCTGCGACTTTTCCTCGGACTCGTCCAGAACAGTGGCGACATCCTTCAGATAGACTGTGTGGCCGTTGCGAGTGCTGACGACAATGTCAAGAAGTTCGGAAGGATCCTTGAATTCCTTCTCGACGCGGAGAGTGAAGGACTCCGCACCTATGTCGATGCTTCCGGAAGGCACGTTACGGTTCTCCGCAGCTATGATCTGGGATATTCCCGAAACGCTCAAACCATAGGCCTCAAGCTTGTTAGGGTCACAATAGACGTGGATTTCCCTTTCAGGAGCTCCTGACACGCTGACGGTACCGACACCCTTGACACGGCCAAGAGGTGTCACCATCTTGTCGTCCAGAATCTTGTTCAGGCCCATAAGGCTCTGGTCAGCCTTGGCCGACAGGATCAGCACAGGCATATCATCCGCACCGAACTTGAAAAGCACCGGAACCGACGCTCCGTCAGGCAGGGATGAGTTGACAAGGTCCAACTTGTCTCGTATGTCGTTACAAGCCTCGTCAATGTCCGTACCATATTCAAACTCAAGGACTACCACCGAGATATTCTCCTTTGACCGGGATGTGAGGTCCTTAAGGTTCTCCACACCGTTCAGGGTGTTCTCAAGCACCTTGGTCAGGTTGTTCTCAATGTCTGAGGCACTCGCACCCGGATACGACGACATCACCATCACGACATTGGCGTCGAATTCCGGGTAGTTCGCCAGCGAGGTGTTCATCAGTGAGAAGACTCCGAAGACGATGAAAGCGATGAATATCAACGCAGTCGTCACGGGCTTCTTCACCGCCGATCTGTAAATGCTCATAGTCTAATCACTTTAATTGTTCTTGGAGACCTCAACCTTGCTTCCATCCTTGAGGCTTGTGCTTCCCTTTGTGGCCACGATGTCTCCCTCATTCAGACCTTCGAGGATTTCATAGCACCTGTCGAAATGACGGCCAACCTTGACAATCACGCTGCGTACGGTGTTGTCGGAACCGACGACAAAGACGTTTCTCTGGCCGGAGCCCTGCATCTTGACAACCGCCTCGTCAGGAACGACGATGCTGTTGTTGACACCGAACTCGACCTGCACCCTCGTGAACATTCCCGGACGAAGGGTCCGGTCAGTGTTGCCGACAAGAATCTCGGTAATGAACGTGTGGCTCGTAGGATCTATGGTAGGATATACCTTGTTGACCTTTCCGGTGAAGGATCTTCCCGGGATGGCGTCTGCCGTAATCTCCACACGGTCGCCTTTCTTGACCTTCGTGTAGTCCGACTCGGAGATTCCGACCAGAATCTTCACCGGAGTGATCTGCTGGACGACAAAGATAGGCTGTCCGGAATAAAGGTCTCCCTGATCGTAGTTCCTCGCCGTCACGACTCCGCTGATAGGAGACCTGAGCCAGGTGTTCTCAAGAAGGTTGTTGTAAGACCTGCGGCTGACCTTCCAGGCCATCTCCGCGGCGTCGAAATCAGACTTGGACACACCGCCCTCCTCGTAAAGGCTTCTGAGACGGCTCAGTTCCGTGGAATCATTCACCAGCTTGAGCCTCGTCTGGTCAAGCTGAGAGGCATCCATCTCGGCAAGCAGCTGGTTCTTCTCGACAAAACTGCCCACATCAACCTTGATTGTCTTGATTCTGCCGCCGGTCTGAGGAGCGATGTTGTTCACGGCAAAGGCCTGGACAGTCGATGAATATATCTCCGTCTGAGGCACTTCCATCCTTTCGGCTGTAGCCGTGGCGATCAGTGTCGCCCTTTCCTCCACCTGAGCGGAGGCATCCGCGCTCCCAGCCTTCTTTCCGTTTCCGCAAGAGGCCATAAAAGCGGCGGCGGAAACGAAAGCCATAGTTCTGATAATCCTGTTCATATTCTTAATGTTTTATCTTTTTTTACATATTGTCAAGATCGACGCTTCCGTTATCGTCTATGAAATCGTAGCCGAGCGTCTTTTCCAGATTGGATTTGGCCACGACAAAGTTGTAAACCGCCTGAGACTGTGCCAGACTCGCCTGGGTAAGGGTCAGCTGCGCGTCGTTAAGCTCAGTAATGGTGCTCTTCCCGACCTTGTAGGACTTGGCCGCGATGTCGTAGGCTTTCTGAGCCAACGCCACGGCTTCGGTGGCGGAATTGAAGCTGTTCATATTCGTCTCCATAGTGTTGAGGTACTGGCGGAGGGCAATCTTGAGCTGCCTTTCTGTCTCCACCCTCTGCAAATCAAGCTGGGAAGCCTGCACCTTTGTCTGACGGATGTCGTAGTGGCGCTTGCCGCCGGTAAAGATCGGAATGGAGAGGCTCACTCCGACATAGGAATACGGAGACCACTGATACTCGCTGAACTTGAAGTCATTTGTCATAGCGATCATACTGTAGGAGAAGCTCGCAGCCAATGTCGGATAGTAGGCCGCCTTCTGCATCCTCACCGTAGACGCAAGCTGCTCAGCCTGAATCGCAAGCTGGCGCATCGTGGTGTTGTAGTCCAGGGAAGCGTCCTCGTTCTCGTTGATGTCCCTGAACATCTCCTTGGAGAAATCCTCCAGAGAGCCTGACACATCGATGTTCCTGTCCAGATCGACTCCCATAACGGCCTTAAGCTGCCAAAGTGCGAGAATCACCGAACTCTCGGCGTTATAGACATTAGGGATGGCGGCGGCGACTGTAGACTTAGCCCTCGTATACTCAAGTTCCGAGGCTTTCTGCGCGTTGTAACGCTTCTCGGTCTGGCCGAAATTGTCAACGGCGTTCTCATAGACATCCTTGTAGACATTGAAAGCCTCCTTGGCGAGAAGCACGGCGTAATAGGCCTGCTTCACCTGAGTCACCATATCCAGCCTTGACGACCGGGCCTTCTCGACGGCGAGATCAACCCCCTGGCCGGAGATTTTCAGACTTTCCCATAGCTGGGCGTTGACGATAGGCATCGACGCGGAGACACCATAGTTGTAGGTGTTCCATCTACCTACTGAGAACCCGCTGTTGCTCGAGCTGCTTCCGCTGTCCTCAGGCACAATTGGAGCCATCCCGGCCTTTTCAGACAACTCATTGATTCTCATAAAATAAGGAGCAAGGGAACTGAGCATCCCGAATCCTCCTCCTCCCTCGGAATCGCTGTCAGAGTCCATATACATCACCTGCTTCTTGATGGTTCTCTGGTAGGAACCGGAAGCGTTTATCTGCGGGAACAATGAGGAATATGTCCCTTTCTTGGCATATTCGGTGCGCTGGATCTCCCGATCGGCGACTTTGACAGCCACATTCTCGCTGAGGGCTATCCGTAATGCGTCGTTCAAGGTGAGAACCACCGCAGACGTGTCCTTCGGAGCCTCCTCCGGAATGGTGTCATTCCTGTACTGAGCCTGCGCGGACAGAGCCACCGGCAAAGCCGACAGGGTCAGAATCAAATACTTGAATTTGTTTTTCATACTATACTAACTGTTTTTATCATTATCCAATGACTTGTACTCCTCCAAGCCCCTACGGGTAAGGAGAGACCTTATGACTATGTCCTCAAAAGCGGCGGAAAGGGACTTGAACGGCATCTTGGAGACTTTGAGAGAAAGGGTCCCGTCAAGGTATTGGGCCATTCCCTCGTGCATAGCGAAGACTAAAAACAAGGATGCATCCATATTCATATCCGAACGGACCACCCCCTCGGCCATCCCTTCGGAAAGGCAGTCAGTGATAAAGCTATTCATCGCCCTTACACGCTCCTCACTGCGCCTTATGAAGGTTTCGGGGTAGTATTTCATTATGTCCTTGGCCATTCTCTTGTCACTGTCCAGCGTCTTCTTCCTGCTCACAAGGGAGAACAGCGCCTTCAAGACCTGAAGAGTGGTCTTGCCTTCGACAAGTTTCTCGAACTCAGCCTTCCTTCTCTCGACATTGTAGGTCACGACATCGCCCACCAGATCCTCCTTGGTAGAATAGAACTGATAGAATGTCTTCTTTGAGATGCAAAGCTTCCGGCATATATCGTCAATCGACACCTCCCGGACTCCGTCTTGGGAGAAGAGCCTGTTCGATGTCAGCATTATCGTCTCTTTTGTCAATTCCGCCATAATACATATCACTCTGGAAAGTCAGCCGAAATCCGCCCGCACAAGACAATGTACCACGGAATCTCCCTTCTTTCGCAACGAAGAGAGTCATTTTGCAAATTCTGTGCAAATCAGAGCGGTTTTCGGGGTTGTCAACAAAAAGAAATTCGTCGGGAGAGACCCGACGAAAGGCATATTCCATTCCTTTTCAACAAGATAAAACGATGCACTGAAAAACTTGAAAATTTTTCAAGTTTCCTATAGCACGCCGAAATGTCTGAGAGCTGTGACAACTCCGTCATCATCGACGGTGTCAGTGACATAGTCCGCGGCAGCCTTGACATCAGGCGAGGCATTGCCCATCGCAACCCCCGTCCCTGCATATTCGATGATAGGTATGTCATTGCCTCCGTCCCCGAACGCCATACATTCTTCCCGGGACACGCCGATGCGCTCAAGAATCCGGGCCGCCCCGTATGATTTTGACAGCCCTTCCGGCAGGATGTCCAGGAAATACGGATGCCAGCGGGTGTAGGTGACATTCTTCAGAACCGGATGAAGCAGGCGGCGCTCCTGTTCCTCGTCAAAGAATATGGTGTATTGATAGACAGTGTGTTCCTTCGCCACTTGCGACAGGTTCAGGAAGCAGGGAGGATACATATTGATCATCTCCGAGATTTCCAAGGCGCGCTGGTCCGAGTGATTGATGCCGGCGACGTTGTCGGCGAACACCCAGCAGGACACGTTCTTGCGATCCGCGATTTCAGCTATCTGGAGAGACGTTTCAGGAGAAAGAGGATGGCTGTCAATCACTTCTCCGCCAAGGAGCGTCTCCGCGCCGTTCATCGAGACATAGCCGTCAAACGGGAAATCGTCAAGATTGTCCATCACAAGCCGGGCGCGGCCACTGGAAATGAAAAGCTTCACGCCGTTGGCCTGAAGCTTATGAAGGTTGTCCTTAAGGTTCTCGCTCATCCGGTGGGTCTTGAAACTCACCAGAGTGCCGTCAATGTCGAAAAAGATCGCTTTTATCATCACGCGGTGTCAATAAAACAGCTTGTTGTCTTCAAGAATCACTTGCTCAGGCTTTTGGCGTAGTGTGTAGGCTCGGATTTCTTAGGCCTTGCGTCCGGAACGTCCGCCGAGGCCGGCACTTTCTTTTTATAGGAATATACCAGAAGCCCCATGCCTAGAAGCACGAACGGGATGCTCAGAATCTGTCCCATATCAAGAAGCATCGTGTTCTCGAACTCGACCTGAGGCTCCTTGATGAACTCGATCAGGAAACGCATTCCGAAGCACACGATGAAGAATATGCCGATGAACGACCCGCGGTACATCTTGTCCAGCTTCTTGACATAAAGCCACAGCAGGCCTACACCAAGAATCAGATAGCTCAGAGCCTCGTAGATCTGGGTCGGATGCTTTGGTTCGGTCTCGCCCCTACGTTCAAATACAAATCCCCACGGCAGGTTGGTGACATCACCGTAAATCTCAGAGTTACACAGATTTCCAAGCCTGATAAAGGTTGCAGCGAAAGCCACGGCTATGGCAAGGTGGTCAAGAATCCACAGAAGGTCTATGTGATTCTTAGGGCCGTACCTGCGGGCGAACCACCACATACACAGAAGAAGCATCAAAGCACCTCCGTGGCTCGCGAGGCCGCCGTGCCAGACTGCGAATATCTCCAGAAAGCCTTTCCAGGAGCCGAAATAATAGTCAGGCTGGTAGAATATGCAATGTCCGAGACGCGAACCCACAAGGGTTCCCAACAGAAGAGTGTAAAGAAGCGGATCAAGAAGGGCCTCGTTGACTTTTTCCCTCTTGAAGAACTTCGCGAACATCCAGTAGCCAAGAATGAAACCGGAAATAAACAGGAGACCATACCACCTTACGACGAACGATCCGATCCTGAATATCTCCGGATTCATATTCCAATGTACGAACAGAGACTCCATAATCATCTAATCACTTTTCGTACAAATATAGCGATTTTTCGGATTATCCGAGGCGTTTAGTCGCGGATGGCGGCTATGCCTGGAAGATCCTTGCCCTCGATGGCCTCAAGCATTGCGCCGCCACCGGTGGAGACATAGCTTACCTTGTCGGCGAAGCCAAGCTTTGTGACAGCAGCTACGGAATCACCGCCTCCTACAAGAGAGTAGGCTCCGTTCTGGGTCGCCTCGGCCACATACTCGGCGATCTTCTCGGTTCCGTGGGCGAAGTTAGGAAGCTCGAACACACCGACAGGGCCGTTCCAAAGGATGGTCTTGGAATCGAGGATGATCTTCTTCCAGATCTCAAGAGAAGCCTCGGAAGCGTCCATACCCTCCCAGTCATCCGGAATGTCGAATATGTCGAAAACTTTGCGTGGAGTGTCGTTGCTGAACTCCTGTCCCGAAACAGTAGCAACTGAAAGTGAGAGGTTTACGCCTTTCTCCTTAGCCTGCTTCATAATCTCGAGAGCATCCGGCATAAGCTCATCCTCGTGGAGAGACTTTCCGATGTGACCGCCCTGGGCCTTGATGAAGGTGTAGCCCATTCCGCCGCCGATGATCAGATTGTCAACCTTGTCGAGAAGGTTCTTGATGACACCGAGCTTGCTGGACACCTTGGAGCCTCCGATGATGGCGGTGAAAGGACGCTGCGCGTTCTGGAGAACGTTTTCGATGGCCTTCACCTCTTTCTCCATCAGGTAGCCGAACATCTTGTCCTCAGGGAAGTAGGCAGCGATAAGAGCTGTCGAGCCGTGTGCCCTGTGAGCTGTTCCGAAAGCATCGTTGATGTAGCAGTCCGCGTAGGAGGCGAGTTTCTTGACGAAATCCTTCTGGCTTGCCTTCACGGCCTTCTTGGCCGCGGCCTTCTCTTCGTCGGAAGCGTCTGAGGCCAATCCTCTCGGCTTGCCTTCCTCCTCGGCGTAGAAACGAAGGTTCTCAAGCATCAGGACCTCACCCGGCTTGAGGGAGGCAGCCTGCTCGTCAGCCTTCTGGCAGTCCTCGGCAAACTGTACCGGAACTCCGAGGCACTCTGAAACGTGTGCGAGAATATGCTTGAGGGAGAACTTGGCGTCCACTCCCTTCGGACGTCCGAGGTGGGACATCAGAATGAGGGAACCGCCCTCTGCAAGCACTTTCTTGAGGGTAGGAAGAGCCGCGCGGATGCGGGTGTCGTCCGTAATGTTGAAATTCTCATCGAGCGGAACGTTGAAATCCACTCTGACAATGGCCTTCTTACCTTTGAAATCGTAAGTGTCAATGTGCTGTTGCATAACGTTTGTATTTAAAATAAAATCTTAATCGTTTTCGGTCGCAAATATAGTAAAATTCAGCGGATTGGGCATCAGTGCGCAAGACTATAACGATTAAATCGGGGCAGAAACGCTTAAAATCGTTTATCTTTTTCCTATCTTTGCAAAGATATGACAATCGAGTTTAATCCACAGAATTGGAAGGACTACGAGCTTCTGGACTCCGGAAGGGGCGCGAAACTCGAAAGGTTCGGCGAATATGTTCTTGCCCGCCCGGAGCCTAAGGCTCTGTGGGACAAGAGCCTAAGCGATTCCGAGTGGAACAGGCTCGCCCACACCCGCTTCACTCCCGGAGCCGGATTCGGCAAGGCCGGGAAAGAGGACAGCGGCACTTGGGAAAGACTCAGGAATATGCCCGACCAGTGGTGGATCCGCTATACCGGAGGGCCGAAGTTCAGCCTCAGGCTGGGACTCACGTCCTTCAAGCACGTGGGAGTGTTCCCGGAACAGGCCGCCAACTGGGACTACATATTCAGACAGACTTCCGATATAGCCGCCAAGACAGGTTCCCGACCTAAGGTTCTGAACCTGTTCGCCTACACCGGAGCGGCCTCTCTCGCCGCCAAGTGCGCCGGAGCCGACGTCACTCATCTCGACTCTGTCCGCCAGGTGGTCACCTGGGCACACGGAAACCAGGATCGCAGCGGTCTTCAGGACATCCGCTGGGTCGTCGAGGACGCTATGAAGTTCGCAGGCCGCGAGGCAAGGCGCGGGAATGTCTATCAAGGCATCATCCTCGACCCACCGGCCTATGGTCACGGGCCCGACGGCGAGAAGTGGAAACTTGACGAATGCCTCTTCGATATGATGAAGACGGTCGGCAGGATTCTGGATCCGGAAAACGGATTCCTTGTCCTTAACCTTTATTCAAACGGATTCTCGGCCATCCTCGGTGAGACCGTCGTGCGCCAGGCTTTCGGGCTTTCCGCGGATGCCTGTCTGGATTCCGGAGAGCTTGTCCTGAGGGACAACTTCGGCAAGAACCTGCCGCTGAGCATATTCGTTCGACTTAGGAGGTAACGCTATGAAGTCATTCGTCAGATTCTGTGTTGTTTCGGTTGTCCTTGCCGCTCTCGTCTTTTTCTGCGAGGATCTGCGGATCAGCTTCTTCTCGGAGCCTGACGCGGCCGTCTCGGTCAGCGTGACCTCCGACAGCCTCACAGACCCCGCGCAAAACGAACATTCATTCATAAAGTTCAATATGCCCTGCCTTTCCAGCCCTATGGCCGAGGGGCAGACAGTAACCCGCACAGTCACAGGTGCTTCCGCAAGTTCTTTCAGGCACGTCCGCAGGACTGTTCTTGATCTCAGTCCCCTGGCGTACAAGTCTTTCTACGGCTTTACCGCACAAAGGCTCTCCCTACCGACCCTGCGGAAGCTGCGTCTATAGCGGTCAGTCTCCATTTTAGCATTATAAAGGGTGCCGCCCCTTTCCTGAAGCGGCAGACAAGACTATTACAATAATCCGGTAATACGTCCGCATTTTTGTTACAACAAAACAACACTTCTGAGCGTGGCAAGCCTACGCCCGGACAAATCACGGGGCTGTAATACCATACGGCTTCTTAAAAATCAACTTGAAAAAAAAATGGAAACTGTAAACATCAAAAAAACAAGATCCGCCAAGGATATAATCATCACACTCGCCTTCCTCGCCGGAGGAGTGGCACTGCTCTTCTGCTCCGACTCTATGTTCATCCTCGGATGCACAGTCATAGCTTTCGCCGTCATTCTTTTCCTTGCGATGAAGTCTTCATACGTAATCGAGGGCAAGGAGGGTTCGTTCAAGCGCAAGACAGCGAACTATCCTAAGACCAAGAAGGAAGAGCTTGTCGCATTCCTTGAAGGCAAGTCCGACAAGGTTGTCACCGAGGCTCCGGGCGGTCTGCTGATGTACATCTATTACCGCAGCGACAAGTCTTCAGGATTCGCCCAGATCAATGATTTCGACCAGTACGAGTACAAGCCTGTAACAGACCTTATGGCTCTCGATTCAGCTCAGGTCAAGGCGCTGATATAGACAATACAAGCCTTTATATATACATATTATTAAGAATTGAGAGGGGGTGGTGACTAAAAACGGGATTTTTGGTCACCACCCTTGTTACTCAACCCCCGATCACTGCGTGACGGCCCCAAGGGACACGGGCATTACTTCGTGCGGCCGGTGTAGGCGTCCGAAGCCGAAGTGTCAAGACGAGAACGGAAGAAATCCTGACGGGCTTTATTGATAAGAGGACTCCAAGGCTGCTTGCCTCCGGAAATCTGCACCACAAAGAGCCAAAGCTGCTTCTTATGCCAGTTCACCATACACGAAGTACCCCAGGCGCCGCCGTGGCCGAACCACGCATCCTCACTGTCACTCGCCGGAGCGGTCAGGCCAAGGGAATACCCCTCCATACCTTCCGGACGGGTGCTGACGGCAAGTATCGACTTGACGGTCTCCTCCTTCAGAATTCTCGCGCCATTGTCACCGACACCGAGATTCATCAGCATCTTGTAGAATTTAATTTGATCCTCCGCCGTTGTCCAAAGACCAGCGCCGGCGGAAGCGAACACGTGAGAGTCGTTGTATGGACGCTGCTGCCAAGGATTCTCCTCAACCCTCTGCGCCGGAGCGTCAGAGAATGTCCTGTACATCTCCACCTGTTTCTTAAGCTGCCTGTCCGAAGGCCAGAACCACGTGGACTTCATTCCGAGCGGATCAAGGACAGTCTGCTTCAGATACCGCTCCCATTTCATACCGGTCACGACCTCGACTACAGCGGCGGCGATGTCGATACCGGTGTTTGAATATCTCACCTGCGTTCCTGGCTCAAACAGAATCGGGCTTGCCGCAGCCACAGAGGCGATCTGACGCAACGGGCCGCCTCCTGACCAGCCACCGCCGCGCACATCGTCACGCTTGGCGCTGCATTCAAACGGGAATCCCCCGGTATGGTTAAGAACCATCCTGATTGTAAGCACGTTGCGAGCTTTCTTCAGAACGATGCTACTGTCCGTCTGCGTCTCGCTGATCCAAAGTGTAGCGAACTCCGGCAGGTATTTAGAGACAGGATCGTCAAGGCTGACCTTACCCTCCTCAACAAGTTTGGCCACCGTCACTCCGCAGAAACCCTTTGTCTGGGAACACTGCATATACACGTTGTCCGTCCGTATCGGCCTCCCGGCCTCGACATCAGCATATCCGACGCAGCAGGTCTCCTGCACCCCGTCGCTGTAGAGAATGCTGATCGCACCCGGCAGAATGCCCTTGTCCACCATCGGCTGAAGAGCCTGACGGGCATAGTCAGTACCCGAATCCCTGACCTTCTCCCTTGCTCCCATAACGAGACAAGGAAGAGAAAAGGCCAACAAAAGTAATAATGTTATCCTTCTCATATTAAGAAACTTTGAATATGTCCGTACGGCTGTGCGGAGCCGAATCCGCACTTGACGCCAAGCCACCGCTTACAGCGGAGGCCAACATCTGTCTGTGACTATTGGGCCATAAGGAAGTCACCGAGTGTCTTCTCGATTTCATCGGCGAATTGTTCGTCGCCGGCATCCCGAATCTCGTTGGCCATATAGTAAATGAGATTGCAGTTGTACTCGAAATCATTCTTGCACATCGGATAGAAATCAATATAGAACCTGATGGACTCCGTCAGCCCGTCTCTCAGCTCGACGGCGAGAGCCTTCGCCTTGTCCGGCTTGCCGATAGCGTAGTAATCCTTGACCATCTCTATCGGGAACAGGGCGTTGGAACCCCATCCGAGGATGGAATTGTCGTATGGGTACTTTTCCGGATCCAGAACACTCTGACACTTGTCAAGCATCTCCTCAGCCCTGCCGTTCTCGCCGGCCGCGATGAAAGCGTTGGCCGCCGAAACGAAAAGATTTCTGAGAGACATCACGCCGAGGAATGTGTAAGTATTCTGATAGTCAACGCAATAGTCTTTTCTGGAAATCGCATCGAAGCAGAACTTGCCGGTGTACTTTTCATAGAGGACATCAGTGTCCACAAGCCCTACGTCCAATGACTGCGGCTTGTTCCTTATAGGGACAAACTTGTAGGAGAAGCCCTCGTACATCAGGTAGTCACGCAGGCCGATGTTTATGTCGCCTCCCATATTGAGCAGATTCAAAGGTCTGTCCCACTGATAGGTGGAAAGGAAATCAAGGAAGAAAAGCTCCTGCTTGGTGAGATAGTTCTTGCTCTCCGGAATCTCAATGACGATGGAATCCGGAATAGAACCGGCGAACTTCTCGCTCACGATTCCGCTCTTCAGACAGTTCTCCTTGTTGACCGGAATGACCATCTTCCTGGACACCCAGTAGTCACTCTTCCTGCCGTTCTGAAGTACAAGCTTGGCATCCGGATGCTTGAAGACAGCGATGCAGTCGGACAGCAACAGAGCCTGGCCGCGCCTGTCCTCGATCGGCACCCATTCATTCGTGCCGTAGAGATACTGTTCCTGACCTAAGGAAAGATTCAGCGGAGCGGAATTGTTGATGGCATACCTCATCTGGTCGATATACCAGTCCGTCCCGAGAAGCGAGGTGTTGCATATCCTGACGTCATTCCTGAATTCCTCAACCTCTTGGGCGTACCATAGCGGGAAGGTGTCGTTGTCTCCGTGCGTGACAAGCAAACCGTTCTCCCCTACCGAGTTAAGGTAGTTCTTTGCGATTTCCACAGCCGTATAACGGTTGCTTCTGTCGTGGTCGTCCCAGTTCTCCTCGGCCATCAGGGCCGGAACAAAGAGGCAGGCCACCGAAGCGGCGGCGGCGACAGCGACAGTATGCTTTCCCTTCAATGCAGAAGAGATCCAGGAATATAACGCCGCGACCGCGAGTCCTATCCACATCGAGAACGCATAGAACGAACCGGCGTAGGCATAGTCCCTCTCGCGGACCTGGTACGGAGTCTGGTTCAGATACATCACAATCGCTATTCCGGTCATAAAGAACAGCAGGAACGTCAGCCAGCAGCCGCGTCTGTCCTTGTCGAACTGGAAGCACAGCCCGATCAGACCCAGCAGGAACGGCAGGAAGAAGTAATGGTTCTTGCCAGGATTGTCCTTAAGCCACTGCGGTGCGTTGCTCTGGTCTCCGAGATGAATCTTGTCGATGAACGGGATTCCGCTCTCCCAGTTGCCCGTGAACATTTCAGGAGATGGCGTGTGAATCTCGTTCTGGCGACCCACGAAGTTCCACATAAAGTACCTCCAGTACATCCATCCGAGCTGGAAATCAAAGAAATATGCCAGATTGGCGCCGAATGTAGGCTTCTTGTACTGCGCTCCCGGCACAGGCGTGCCTTTGCCGTCCGTGTATGATTCGTAGAAATTGATATGCTTCGGATCACTGCTGTACATCCTCGGGAAAAGCATCTTACCGGCGCGGTCATATTTGGCCTCCACCGGGCTTGGGACTTTCTTGTACTTCCCGTCAAGCGGAGCCCAGTAGGATTTCTGTTCTAGCTCGTAAGGAGAGTCGTAGTACTGCCCGTAAATAAGCGGATTGGACCCGTACTGCTCGCGCGAGAGGTATCGCACGAGAGTGAAAGCGTTGTCAGGCTGATACTCGTTGGTAGGGGTCTTGGCGCAGGAGCGGATAATCACGATGCTGAACAGTGAAAAGCCGATCACGATTGTGGTGAAACAGAGCAAAGCGGTGTTCCAGAACACCTTTGATGTCTTGAGGGTCTTGAAAAGCCCCCAGAAGCAAAGCCCGAGGAGCGCCACGATGAAGAATGCGGCTCCGGTGTTGTACGGAAGTCCGAGCGCGTTCACGAAGAACAGGTCGAAGTAGGCCGCTATCTTCGGGATGAACGGAACCATAAAGAACAGGATGAATCCGAGAATCACCGCCGAGACGCACAGGATCTTGACATATTCCCAGAAAGAGTACGGCCTGTCCTCCCTCATCTTGAAACAGTACATAAAGACCAGCATCGGAATCGCCAGAAGGTTGAGCAGGTGGACTCCGATGGAAAGGCCCATCAGGAAGGAGATCAGCACGAGCCAGCGGTTGGAATACCTGCGGTCGGTCTCCTCGTACCATTTCGTCATCGCCCAGACCACCATAGCGGTGAACAGGGACGACATCGCATAGACCTCGCCCTCCACGGCGGAGAACCAGAAAGTGTCGGAGAAGCAGTAGGCCAAAGCTCCTACCGCTCCGCTGCCGTAGATGGCTATAGCCTGGCCGACGGAATATTCATCGTCCCCTCCACTTTCGCCCCGCCTCGGGAGAATCATCCTCTTCACGAGGAAGACAATCGTGAGGTAAAGGAAGAATATGGTTAGAGCCGAACAAACCGCGCTCATCGAGTTCACCATCACAGCGGCCTTTTCCGGCCCGGCGAGCATCGTGAAACACCTTGCTATCAGCTGAAACACAGGGTTTCCCGGCGGATGGCCGACTTCGAGCTTGTACGATGAGGCGATGAACTCCCCGCAGTCCCAGAATGACGCGGTAGGCTCAATTGTGGAGAGGTAGGTGAACGCCGAGACGGCTAGCACCGCCAGAGCCGTCACTCTGTTCCACAGTCTGAATTTTTTAATGTCCATAAGCAAAGATGTTCCTTAATCCGGCCGAATCAAGCCGATATTCAGACAAAGATACAAAAGGAATCGTTATCTTTGCAAAAAATTGACAAGGAATAATATATGAAATCCGATAATGACTGGAAACAGAGGCTGGGCGTGGTTTATTCGACAAACCCGGACTTCAGCTACACCAAGGAAGAGGAGCAGGCCGTTGACACCCTTGAGCCGTCAAGGCAAAGGCTCACCGTCACAATCGACAGAAGAAACCGCGGCGGCAAGCAGGTGACGCTTGTCTCCGGATTCGTCGGCACACAGGAGGATCTGGCGGCCCTTGGAAAGACCCTAAAGGTGAAATGCGGGGTCGGAGGAAGCGCCAAGGACGGCGAAATCACGATTCAGGGCGACTTTAGAGACAAAGTCACCGCCCTTCTTAAAGACTTGGGCTACAACGCCAAAAGAGGGAACTGAATATGACGGACAACATTGTGTTCTGCGGCCTCGCGGTCATATTCACATTCATTTTCCTGCTGTGCGCCGGAAGTTTCATAAAAATCATCCCTTCGCTTCTGGACTGCGCCACAAGATGGAAAGGCAACCTTGAGCTGGAGAACAGCCTTCAGCTGAGCGGCAGCCGCAACCTGACCGCCATCATTCTGTTTGTCCCGGTCTGTATGGTGGCATATTCACACTCGCTCTACCGCCCCGACTATCTGGACAGTCTGTCCCCGGCGTCGCAGCTTGCGGCCACGTGCGGGACATTCGCAGTCTATCTAGCGCTGCGCTCGTTCCTGAACTGGCAGCTGGAGATGTCATCTTTCCACACAAAGGTCTTCACGGCCTCCAACAGGTCATTCTACAATTTTATGATAATCCTGTTTATTCTGCTCTTCCCGCTCGGCGGGCTGCTGGACGCATTCTCTGCGGACGAGTCGCTATCCCGTACTGTCCTGCTTTATGTTACGGGAGCCGCCTACCTGATTCACATATACAGAAGAGGACAGATTTTCGCATCGGCTTGCAATCCTTTCACAACATTTTTGTATCTTTGCGGCCTTGAATTACTTCCGACCGCCGCTCTGGTGCTTTCTGACAAGTTGATGTAGCGCCCCGGCGGACGATTCATAAAACAAGGATATGGGAATAAAGAAGATTTTGATCTCACAGCGCGCGCCTCTTAATGATGCTCCGTATGTGGCTCTGAAAGAGAAATTTGGCGTTGACATCACATTCAGGCAGTTCTTCCTCATCGAGCCCCTGTCATCCAGGGAGTTCAGGACACAGAGAATCAATGTACTGGACTACACGGCAATCCTTTTCTCATCCCGCCATACCATAGACGCGTTCTATGGTCTCTGCGACGAGCTGAGGGTCAAGGTGCCTGAGACAATGAAATATTTCTGCACCACAGAGGCTGTGGCGATGTACCTTCAAAAGCACATCGTCTACCGCAAGCGCAAGATATTCTACGGCAACGGGACTCCGCAGTCCATCATCGAGCAGATCGGGACCAAGCACAAGAGCGAGAAGTTCCTTGTGACACAGTCCGATTCCAACAACAGCTCTCCGCTGACAGACCTGATGGACGCACAGAAGCTGGAGTACAAGACGGCGGTGTTCGTGAAGTCCGTCCCTCAGGATCTGAAGGACATAAACCTTCCGGATTATGATATGATTGTCTTCTACAATCCTTACGACATCAAGTCACTCTACGAGAACTTCCCTGATTTCCAGCAGGGAGACATCAAGTTCGCGGCTTACGGGAAGTCCATAGTGAAGGCTATGGAGGAGGCCGGTCTGAAGATAGAGATCCAGGCTCCCACCCCTGAGGCACCGTCCGTGGCCCGCGCCATTGAGCTTTACCTCGAATCCCAGAAATAGCCGGAAGGATGCAGACTTTACCGAAATCCGAACGGCTTCACGGAAAGTCGAAGATTTCGGCTCTTATGTCAAGGGGCCGCTGGGGCTTCACGCCCGGCCTCAAATACTGTTTTCTGAAGGAAGCGTCATCCGGCGGCGCGGAGCCTGAGCCCAACGGTGTCATCGTTTCGGTGCCCAAGCGCCTGTTCAAACGAGCGGTCAAGCGCAATCTGCTGAAACGCAGGCTGCGCGAGTCCTATCGTACCCAGAAAGAGCTTCTTCCAGCCAGAGGGCACTCAATCCTGCTCCTCTACAACACGAAGGAGATTCTGGAATATTCCGAAGTGCGCAGCCAGGTAGCGACGGTTCTTAAAAGAATTGCAGGGGATGAGGCATAGCGGGGATATTCCGGTATGGAGACAGCGCCTGAGGGAAGTGTGCATCGCACCGTTTCTTGCCCTCATCTGGTTCTACCGCACCTGCATCGGCCCGTACATCCCTAAGACGTGCCGTTTCGAGCCGTCGTGTTCCACCTATGCCTTGGAGGCCTTCAAGAAATGGGGGCCGGTCAAAGGCCTGTTCCTCACCGTACGGAGAATCCTTCGCTGCAACCCCTGGGGCGGCAGCGGATACGATCCCGTGCCATAGCCCCGCCTATCTTTTTCTGGAACGGAGACGCGAAACGCTCTCGACAAGGAGCTGGTCTCTAAGGATATAGCGCACCGCTATGAAATTCAGAATAGCGGCCACAAGAGGAAAGACAGCCGTGAACCTGAATATCCAAACCTTGTCTGCCATAAAATAATCCACACCGATCCACGCCTGAAGGGCCACCATCAGAATCGCTGAAAGCACCGCCGTACGCATCTGGAAGACCATAGTCTTGTAAGTAAATATCGCCAGCAGCTGAAGTATGGCTATAAGGATGAGAAGAATAAGGTAAGGAGTGTACTTGATGTAGGTCAATTCCTCGGCGTGAACTCCGCCGGGGCCTAACGTAAACGCCTTGACGCCGAAGAAAAGCGCCGCGACGAGACCTGTGGCGATGCACAGGTATAAAGTTTGAAGTCTCTGCCACATATTCCGCAAAAATAGTTAATTCAGTTGAATATTGCTATATTTGACGGACTAAGATTAACATAACACTATAAAAATTCACATTATGAGAATAGCAGAATCTGAATTCATCATCAATGACGACGGCTCGGCGTTCCACATTCACCTCAAACCGGAGGAACTGGCTGACATCGTCGTCCTGGTAGGCGATCCGGGCAGGGTCGATATGGTTTCCGAGTTCCTGACAGACATCGAGTTCCGGCATCAGTCACGCGAGTTCGTCTCCACCACGGGAAAGCATAACGGCAAAAGGGTGACCGTCCTCTCGACCGGAATCGGGACAGACAACATCGACATCGTGATGACCGAGCTTGACGCACTTGCCAACATTGATTTCACCACGCGCGAGCCTAAGGAAGAGCACAGGACCCTGACTATCCTTCGCATAGGAACCTGCGGGGCGGTACAGGCCGACATTCCGCTCGGCTCCCCGATCTTCTCCCACTACTCTGTAGGCTGCGACGGCCTGATGAACTGGTACGCCGACCGTGACAGGGTCTCCGACCTTGAGATGGAGGAGGCGTTCAAGAAGCACACCAACTGGAACAGGAATCTCCCGTCGCCTTATTTTGTCAAGGCGAGCGAGAGCCTTATCGAGAAATTCAAGGACTGCTCCGTCAAAGGTATGACCGTCTCCGCGTCAGGATTTTACGGTCCTCAGGGCAGAGTCGTGAGACAAGGTCTGGCTATGCCGGATATGCTGAAGGACTTCGAGTCGTTCCGTTTCGGAGACTACCGGATCACGAATTTCGAGATGGAAAGCTCCGCGGTGGCAGGAATGGCAAGACACCTCGGACACGAGGCCGGGACAATCTGCTGCGCGATAGCCAACCGCCACCTCAAGAGCAGCAACCCGGACTACAAGCCTCAGGTGCGCGCCCTTGTCCGGATGGCTCTGGACAAACTCTGCGAATAAGCACGGGAAACGAGAAAACGGACAGAGGCTTGCCCGAAAACGACCGGAGGGGTTGGATATGACACTGTCCAATCCCTCTTGCTATTCCATACGGCGTCCTGAACTGTTGTTGAAATGGCTCAGGACATTTTCCGAATATGTCTTGGTGATCGGGATGGCAGGGATGGAGTCGTTGTCAAGATCGAGCTGGTAGCCCTCCTTTTCCTTACGCAGCACCTTGACCTTGTCCATATTCACGATGTATTTCCTGTGGCAGCGCACAAGACTGCTTCCGCGGAAGCTCTCCTCCACGGTCTTTAGGCGGCAGCGAAGCATATAGCGCTTCAGGTCTCCCCTGCTGTCGGTGTACCAAACGACAATGTAGTTGTCATCCGACTCTATATAATAGAGGTTGGACGCGCTGACACAAAGCTTCAGGTCACCGCTGTTGTCGAAAAGCGCGATCTTCTCGAGCCTTGAGACAGGGACAGTCTCGTCCGAAACCACATTGTCATAGTTCATCAGGCGGATAATCTGATTCTTGTCCTGTATGGCATAATACATTCCGGCAAGGATGTAAGGTATTATCAGGGAGGTGTTTCCGTAAATCAAGGCCTTTCCCAACGTGGCCGGGAACTGATCCCATCCGATACCTGTTATCGGGACGGTGATGAATGAATAGGCCAGACAGATCACCAGCACTTCGGCCACACACCAAAAGATGTAGCCGAGCAGGCTCATTTTTATTCTGTTTCTGGTCTGATACATTATGAACCTGCTCAGAATCACAATCATCAGCGATCCTGTGGCGAACAGCAAAGTGAACACAAAAAAGCGCGAGTTCCCCAGCGCCATCCAGCTGTTGTGGGAAAAAGGAAGACTGACCAGTAGGAACACGATTGAGAACAACGCCGTGAAAGTCACGGTGTAGATCAGTTGGTTTTTGCCTCTGAGATATTCAGGCAGTGGCTTGACGAAAAAACTCATTAGCGTCTCCTGTTTACCTGACAAATATAACACTTTTTAAAATTATCGTTTGCTTTGCGTACAAAAAAGGGATATATTTGCGGCCTTGAAATACGGGGAAAACGACCAATCAGGCACGTCGCGGGCATCCGCACCGTGCCAGTGTATTCAAAAATATTTTTATTAACAAACAACGGATTAACCACTTATGAGAATTAGCATTTCCAAGCTGATGCCAGTGGCTGCTCTTCTGTTATGGTCTGCGATGCATTTGTGCTCCTGCGGTTCAGAAGAGATTGTACGCGTTCCCGCGAAAATGAATCTTGAGAATGCCGACGAGACCGGGATGGGATTCGTCACATTCAGCAACCGGGCCGAGACGAAGCAAGTCTCGTTCACGGCCGACGGAGAATGGTACATTCGTATTCCGAAAGAATGCGACTGGCTTTCCGTCTCTCCGTCATCAGGGAACGGTGACGCGACTGTAGATTTCAGCACGTCCACTTACGACGCGACCTCCCCAAGGTCTGTCAAAGTGGCCTTTGTCTGCGACAACATCGAGCAGAAAGCATTGCTTGAGGTGACCCAGCTGCAACGTTTCTTCCTTGAACCGTCAATCCTGTCCAACGTGCTGCCTAAGACAGGCGGGGAAGTCACCGTGGACATCAACACCAACGGCACATTCAAATGCGAGATAGACCAGACCGGTGCTTCCTGGCTCTCGATTGTCTCACAGGATGATGACAAGGTTGTGCTCAACGCCAGCCCTATAGCCGAAAGCGCCGCCAAGAACAAGGCAGAGCTTACTTTCACCTGCATCGAGGATCCGGGAGTCTCCGCGACCCTTGAGCTTTCACAGAAGAACCTGACAGTGTCAATCAACGCTAAGGAAATCCTCTCCAACGGATATGCCGCGGAGGGAGACCTTGACGTGACTCTGCTCAACGTCACAAACTGGACTGTCGAGTCAGACCAGGACTGGGTGAAGGTTTCCAAAAACGGAGGAAAAATCCATTTCGCCGTAGAGTCCAATCCTTCAAGCTCTGACAGGACCGCGTACATCTCGGCCATATGCGCCGATTCCGAAGAGGACAAGGATGTCAAGGGCGTGATTACCTTGACCCAATATGCGGCGGCCGACCTGATTGACTTCCAGTTCAAGGAGGACGGTACCGCCGAGGATGTCTCGCCTCTCAAGAACAAAGTGAACTCCTGGACAAAGGGAGCCACAATGAAATACTACGAAGACTTCGCGGCGTGGGGGCCGACGGTGTCCAGGACAGCGAACAAGTCTTACAACAAGGCTGACTATGCATTCTGGGAGTGCGAATATGCGGCGTTCGACAAGAGAGTCAACGATGGCTACACCATTGAGTCGGTGTTCTCGATTCCAGCCGCCCACACCAACGTGGAGACCAAGGCTTTCGGAGCGACACAGTCCGGAGGATTCGCCCTTATGCTGGGTGCGACCGGGGAAAAGACCAATGCCGGAGACGGTTCCAAGACAACCAGAGACGGTTCCATCGAATTCATCCAGCACGGCAACGGCAACTGGAACTTCGCTGTCAGCCACATCCAGCCTGTTCCGGGACAGCTTTACCACGTGTTTGGAGTATGGGACGGCGAGACCATCAAATGCTACGTGGACGGCGAGCTTAAGGCCACTGTCGGAGTGACAGGAATCAAGCACAAGAGCGGGCTTCATTGTATGGGTGTAGCCGGCAACTATTCAAGCGAGACCAAGTTCAACGGCTCGTGGAACGGAACCGTGGTTGCCGCACGCCTTTATGACACGCCGCTCACAGCCGAGCAGATCAAAGCCAAGACCGAACTGAAGGGCAAGCTTCAGATTGTGAAGTAACATCAGAAAAATCCATATTTATGAATAAGATAATCAAAAGGTTATTCGCAGCCGCGGCCGTTCTTTGCCTAAGCGTTCTTCCGATGCTCGCGCAATCAGCCGGAACAGGCCAGGCAGGCAAGATACTAAACGGAATCGTCATCGGCTCCGACGGAGACACGCCGCTTCCGGGAGTCGTGATATATTCAAAGGAAAACCCGAAGGAGGTCGCCACGACCGACGCAAAGGGTGAGTACCTGTTCACAGTCTCTCCCACCACCCAGACGGTGGTCTTCGAAATGATGGGCTACGACACTAAGGAAATCAAGGTGTCCGACACTTATCTCTTCACCCTGGTCACATTGATTGTCCAGGCCAACGCGCTCGAGGAATCGATTGTGGTCGGATTCGGTACGCAGAAAAAGGAATCCCTTGTGGGAGCCGTGCAGGCGGTGAAGCCTACTGACCTCGCGACATCGTCATCAAACCTCACCACCTCTTTCGCCGGTAACATCCCGGGCCTTATCGCCCGCCAGACATCCGGTGAGCCTGGAGCGGACGGCGCGGCCTTCTATATTCGAGGAATCTCCACTTTCGGAGCCAACTCCAGCGCCCTGATTGTTCTTGACGGTGTGGAGATCACGTCTTCGATGCTCAACAACATCCCTACCGAGGCCATCGAGTCGATGTCCGTCCTGAAGGATGCCACGGCCACGGCGCTCTACGGTTCAAGAGGTGCGAACGGTGTGCTCATCGTGACCACCAAGGAAGGACGAAACTCCGAGAAAATCTCCATCAACGCTTCTTTCGACAACACGGTCTCTATGCCGACAATGGTTCAGGAAGTAGCTGACGGAGTGCAGTATATGGAGCTTTACAACGAGGCCCTCTACAATGTGTCACGTCAGTCAGGCACCGCATACGTGCCGTTCTACTCCAGCGAGAAAATCGACGGCACAAGAAACCATCTGGATCCTTACGTCTATCCGAACAACGACTGGTACGGAATGCTGTTCAAGGATTTCGCAATGAACCAGAGGTTCAACATCTCGCTGCGCGGCGGCGGAAAGAAAGTCAACTACTTCCTCAACGCCTCCATCTACAACGAGAACGGTATCATCAAGGAGCCTAAGGACGCTCTTCTGGACGTGAACCTCAACAACAAGAAGTATATGTTCCAGAGCAACGTCACTGCCCAGGCCACCAAGACCACCAAGGTTTCGATGAAGCTCAATATGCAGCTCCAGTATCAGGACAGCCCTTACGAGTCCACATCGAACCTGTTCTACTACACTATGCGCGCCAATCCGGTAAGATTCCCTGCCGTGCTTCCGGCGCAGGACGGAGACACCTTCGTAAGATACGGTAACAACGACACCTGGGACACCGGTTCCAACGACCTCAACCCTTATGCCTTGCTCAGCCGCGGCTACAAGGAGCAGTACAGATCCTGGATGACCGCTTCCCTCAATGTTGACCAGAACCTGAATTTCATCACCAAAGGATTGTCAGCCAAGGCTTTGGTTTCGTTCTACAACTACTCCTACGCAGCGACAAACCGCTACCACACTCCGGCGTACTACAAGATTGACCCGAACAGCATCAAGCTGAACGATGACGGTACCTACACCTGGACAGCGAACACCATCGGGGCGGAGGGCACGACCTACCTTGAAAGCTCGGTTTCAGCCAGCGGCTACCACGAGTGGTCAATGCAGGCGCAGATCAACTATGCCAGGAAATTCGGCAAGCACGATGTTAGCGCCGACCTGGTGTATCATATGAAAGAGAAGGTGAACAACGCCACCGGCTCATCCGAGGAAAAGCTTCTCCCGTTCAGGGAGCAGGGACTTGCCGGACGTCTCACCTACAACTACGGCAGCCGCTATTACCTTGAGGGCAACTTCGGTTACAACGGCTCCGAGAACTTCATCGCCGGCAAACGCTTCGGATTCTTCCCGTCAGCGGCCATCGGCTGGAACATTTCCAACGAGAAGTTCTTCTCGTCATTGAAGAATACCGTCACAAATCTGAAGCTCCGCGCGTCCTACGGTCTGGTCGGAAACGACTCTCTGGGAGACGACCACCGCTTCCCTTACATCACAGAGGTCAATATGGGTGAGCGCGCCTACGTCTTCGGTTCTAACTTCAGCAAGATCGGAGCCGGATACATCGCCAACTACGGTAACGCCGACGCGACGTGGGAAGTCGCCAGAAAGCTCAACATCGGACTTGACATCGAACTTTTCAAGGATTTGAAGATGTCTGTGGACTGGTTCCACGAGTACCGCTCCAACATCTTTATGCAGAGACAGTCATTCGCATCTCACGGAGGTGTCGGCGGTTCCCTGCCTTGGGCTAACCTCGGAGAGACGACCAATTCCGGCATCGACCTTTCCATCAACTACAACAAGGTGGTTAACAGCGACTTCCAGTACTCCCTCAGGGGCACTTTCACCTACGCCCACTCAGAGGTGAAGGCGATGGATGAGCCGGACTATTCAAAGAACCCTCATCTCTCCAAGATCGGGAAGCCTATCAATTCCAACAAGGTGCTCATCGCCGAAGGCCTCTTCACCTCACAGGAAGAGGTTGAGAACAGCCCGAGACAGGACTTCGGTTCCTACGGAGTCGGTGATGTCAAGTACAAGGATGTGAACGGTGACGGTGTCGTGAACTCCAATGACTTCGTGTGGAGCGACAAGCCATACTTCCCTGAAATCCAGTTCGGTTTCGGCGGTTCTGTGAAGTACAGGAAATGGGACGCTTCCATTATGTTCCAGGGAAGCGCCAGATACGACATCACCACTTACAACAACCATCCGTTCTGCGACAACGTCCATTTCGGCTACGGCATCGTGCAGTACATCGCCGACGACCACTGGTCCTGGGACAACAATAACAAGGACGCCAAGTATCCAAGGCTCACAACCGTGCCTTCGGACAACAACACACAGGCATCCACGCTGTATATGCACGACGCTTCGTTCATCCGTCTCAAGAACGCCGAGGTCGGATACACCTACAAGTTCGTCCGTTTCTACGTTCAGGGAAACAACCTGTTCTACCTCTCAAAATTCAAATACTGGGATCCGGAGAAAGGACGCGGCAACGGTCTGAGCTACCCGCTTCAGCGCACAGTCAAACTTGGTTTCCAATTCACATTCTAATTATATATGAATATGAAGAAATTTTTCATCATACTGTTATGCACCCTTGGAATGGCCACATCGTGTGATTTTCTGGATGTGATTCCAAGCGGAAAGGCCACCGAGGATGACCTTTTCAAAACCCACGTGCAGGCCGACGACTTTGCGGCGTCGCTTTATTACTATATGCCTAACCGCTGGTACTTCCAGTCCTCCCTGGAAATGTGCGGAGGCGGTGATATGGTGTCCAGCTTCTACGGCTCGGTCTATTACTTCAAGTGGAAGTCACTTGTCTTCAACAATCAGGAGACCCCGTCCAACACCTATGTGGCGATGTGGTCAACCACCTGCGACAAGGCTTCAGGAGCCGTGTCCTACAATGTATGGGGCGGAATCCGCAACGCATACCTCCTTCTTGAGAACGCCGACAAAGTGGCGGACGCAAGCGAGGACGAGAAGAACCGCTGGAAAGGCGAGGCCTATTGGAACATCGCCTATATGCATCAGACGCTTCTTGAATATTACGGGCCGATCGTCATCGTCGATCATCTCCTCGGGCTTCAGGAGAACATCAACTTCGAGCGCAAGCCTTATCTGGAGTGCGTTCAGTTCATCTCTGATATGTACGACAAGGCCGCCGAGTACCTTCCGGCCTCATATTCGTCAAACTTCCTCGGCCGCGCCACCAAGACAACAGCCAAGGCTCTCAAATCACGCCTTTGGCTTCAGGCCGCGTCTCCGATGGTCAACGGGAACGCCGAGTGGTACTCTGATTTCACGAACAATGACGGCACCCAGCTGATGCCTCTTGAATATGACAAGGAACTGTGGAAGAAGGCTATGGACGCAGCCAAGGAGGCTATCCAGCAAGGCGAGGCCGACGGATTCCACCTCTATGCCCCAAGCAAGGAGACAGACTCATTTGAAAAGGGCTACGAGAACTTCAGGGCAGCGTTCCTGGGCGGAGACGCCAACGCCTTCTATAACGAGGACGAGCATCTTTTCTGCTACGCGGCACAAGGAAACATCTCATATAACATCAAGAATATGGCCCCGAGGACAGGCTACTCGTCTTACAACCGCGAGGGCTGGAGAGGATATTTCGTGCCGACATTCGAGGCGGTGGAGTGCTTCCTTTCCAAGAACGGACTTCCTATGGACGTGGATCCCGAGACCAAGGACGCCATCAAGGATCCTACCAGACTGGTTGAGGCTCCGGGCTATCCGGGAGAAAAGACATCCGTCCTTCACGTCAACCGCGAGCCAAGGTTCTATGCTTCCGTAGGTTACGACAGAGGAGCCTACGACCTCAACGGCGAGACCTTTATGCTGAAATGCCGCCGCGGTGAAGAGCAGCAGAATGACGGGAACACCGGCAACGAGTACCAGGGATGCACCGGTTATTATGTCAAGAAGTGGATACACAAGTCAAACAACTTTGACAACACATCCAAGTCTTTCACCTACCACAAGTTCGCATTCCCGTACATCCGTTTCGCCGAACCGTATCTTGATTTCGTCGAGGCGTATGTGCAGTACTACGGCAAGATTGACGGAGAGGCTCTCACCTACATCAACAAGGTCAGAAGCCGCGCCGGACTTCCGGACTTCGAGGACTCCTGGGCACTCGTCGGAGGCCTCCCTACCGGCAAGACCCTGCTTGACGCTGTCCTCAGGGAGCGCTTGAGCGAGTTCGCTTTTGAAGGCAGATGGTTCTACGACCTCAGAAGATACAAGGTCGTGCAGGACATCCTCAAGAACAGGCCTCGTTCCTGGAACATAGCCGGCAAGACCGCCGAGGATTACTACACAGTCACCGAGGCCTACGAGACCGACACAAGAACATTCAAGGCTCCTAAGAACTACTGGCTTGCCATTCCTCAGGAGCAGATGACAATCAACACCAACCTTGTCCAGAACCCTGGATACTAACAGAAACGACCAGACAGAGCAGGAGGGATGACTCAGACTTCCTGCTCTTTACTTTTCACACAGGCCACCTGATGGCCAGCACACGATCAATGAAAAAAAGCATCATAAGATTCTGCCTTGCGGCATTGGCCGCATTAGGTCTGGCCGGAGCTTGCTCAAAGTCAGGCGAAAGCGAGACCGAGACTCAGTTCTCCGTCTATGACGAATCGGGCGAGACTCCGAAGACCGTTGAGATTGCCGCAAAAGGGAAGAACGGCTATTCCCTTCGGGTCATATCCGGCTCAAGCTGGAGCCTTGAGGTCCGGGACGAAGCCGGATGGATTTCCGCAAGCCCGCTTTCGGGCGAGAAGGGGGCAAGGCAAGTGACTGTCAACTTCGCCAAAAACGAAAACCCGACCGCAAGGACGGGCAGCCTCGTGTTTGCCTTCGGGGAAAAATCCGTCACGATACAGTTCCGTCAGCCTAAGGGAGAGAAAGAGGAGGAGGTTGTAATCCCTCCTACTCCGTCAGAGGTGCCAAAGGCGGACTTGCTCGATGTCATATTCAGAAATGACGGGACGGCCTTTGACAACTCGGACTCAAAGATGGATGTGACGACGGTACAGGGGTCTTCCTTTGTCAATTATTTCTGCGACGCATATTCAAGATACACCGCCCATTTCAACCACTCGCTCGGAGGTTCGGCCAACGGTGGATACTACAAGATAGACTACTCGCAGGATCAGAGATTCCGGAACGCTCTCGCTGACGGCCACTCCCTGGAAGTGGTCTTCAGGATGGACGCTCCTGCCAACGGAAGCGAAATCAAGCCTTTCAGCTCAATGCAGAGCGGCGGAACGGGCTTCCTCATATCCGACAACAGCAGAGGCAAGGAGATTACGTTCCTGCCGAACGTCAGCACCAACGGCAAGTCGAGCTGGAAATGGACCAAATCCGGAATCTCCCCTGAGACAGGACGCTACTACCACGTGATCGGTGTCTGGGACAAACAGGCCGGCAAATCCAGAATCTACGTCGACGGAGTGCTTAAAGGAGAGGCAGATGCCTCAGGCAGCCTGAACTTCCCGACGGAGGGAAGCGACTGGTTCTGCGTCGGAGCCGACCCGAACGGAGTCAACGGGGCGCACGCCGGGTTCAACGGAGACGTGGTTGTGGCCAGAATCTACGATGACGCATTGAGCGCCAAAGAGGTGGAGGGGCTTTACAACGTTGTCAAAAATGACATCAAGCCGGAAGTTATCTCAATCAGCGAAATGGTGCTGCTTTCCAAAGCGAACGTGAAGCCGGGGTGCTGGTTCTTCATCTACGCCAAAGGCTTCAAAAGCGGAGACGGCATCAAGCTGGAGTCTATGGGCAGCGAGACACTGGCATATTCCTGCGCCGCTTCAACGGGAGACGGGCACATCAAGCTGCGCATTCCTGACAACTTCAAGGCCGGGAAGTACCGTCTTATCCTGCAAAGAGGTGAGACACAATATCCTTTGGGGGCTACCGAGTTTTCGATTGTGAATGATCTCTCGAATGCCTACAACACTAAAATCGTGGCTCACCGCGGCTACCACCACGGAAACGTTCCGGAGAATTCCGTGGCCTCATTGGCCGAGGCTCAGAAACTTGGAGTATATGGCTCGGAATTCGATGTGTACATAACCACAGACGGTGTGGCCGTCATCTATCACAATTCGACATTCAAGGGCACGGAAATGCCTGAAGACGCGAAATACAAAGGGTGGAGGCCAGATTCCAGGACTTATGACGAGATCAAGGACTACAAGCTGGAGAACGGAGAGTCACTTCCGACACTTGACGATTTTCTGAATCAGGCCAAGAAATATCCTGACGTGAAGCTCATCATAGAGATAAAGAACCACAACACGACGGAAAAGACCATCAGGGCGGCGCAGACCTGCATCGATGCGGTGAAGGCGAAAGGACTGGAGAACCAGGTCGAGTACATAGCGTTCAGCTACGAGGCTTGCAAGATGATAGCCAAGACCGTCCCAGGAGCCAGTGTGCAGTACCTTAACGGCGACAAGGCTCCTTCGGCAGTGTATGCTGACGGGATAAACGGCATCGATTATTCCTACAGCAAACTCACGGATGAATGGATCAAGGAGGCAAGAAGCCTTGGGATGACAATCAATGTCTGGACCGTGAACAACACCAACGATATGCTCGGTTTTATGCTGAAAGGCGTGAGCCTCATCACCACCGACAAGCCGGTAGAGGCGATGGAGCTGGCGTCCAAGGCGTTCGTGTCTGAAGAATAACCGGCGGAGGGGAGGTGGCTAAAAATCGCAGGATTCGTCGCAGCGCGACAGAAGGGGTTTCGGGGAAACCTTTCCTCGTGCCCCCAGGGGCTGTCACGCAAGTGACTGGGGGGTTGATTAAAGAGAGGTGGTGGATAAAAGTCGCAATTTTTATCCACCACCTTTTCGTTATCCCCCCCGGGTCTCCGTGTGACAGCCGACTGGCACACGGGGAAATTCGCCACAAAACAGACGAAATCGCCACCAAAACGGCGATGACCGCAACTCAAAAGACATATTCGCCACTTAATTTTTGAGCGGCGGGGACACATTCATATTTTTGCACGACGGAGGATTCCAACATCGACCATATGTTGGCAATCACCGCCAAAGAAATATGTAATTTATTTGACAGCAAGCGATTGCCCGCTTGCGAAAAACGTAAGATTTTATGAGAATCATCGGTACAGGAAGCGCACTCCCCAAAAAAGTTGTGACAAACGATATGCTTGCCGGATTTCTGGACACCAGCGACGATTGGATCTACCCTCGCACAGGCATAAAGACCAGACACGTAATCACAGACGAGAATATTGAAGACCTCGGAACCGATGCTGTCCGCAATGCGTTGGAGATGTCCGGGCTGAATGCCGGAGACATCGACTTGTTCATCGTCTCAAATGTCGTTTCCGAATACGTCACCCCCGGGATGAGCTGCATAATCGGGGAGAGACTCGGATTCAAATGCCCTATGTTCGACATAAACTGCGCCTGCCCCGGATTTGTCTATGCGCTTGATATGGCGGAGACGTACTACAAGGCCGGCAAGATAAAGAATGCGGTCATCGCCTGCGTTGAGGAGCCGACCAGAATGGCAAGCTGGAAAGACAGGGGCACGTGTGTGCTGTTCGGAGACGGAGCCGGAGCGGTCGTACTCACAGAAGGAGACAATGTGAAAGGCACCAGGCTGCATGCGGAACCGTCAAAGGACGAGATCTGGCAGACAAGGACACTGGTGGACACCCCGTACATCACGAAGAAGGAGGAGGATGTCCCGATGCAGATGAAAGGCCGGGAGGTCTTCAAGTTCGCCGTGAATGCCTGCACACAGGGAGTGGAGTCTCTTCTTGACGAAATCGGAATCGGCAAAAGCGATGTCTCTTACTTTATGATACATCAGGCCAACCAGCGGATCATCGACTCAATCATCAACTATATGGGCCAGCCATCTGAGAAGTTTCCGGTCAATATTACGGATCACGGGAACTCGTCTTCCGCATCCTGCCCTATCCTTTTGGACGAGTGCAACAGGAAAGGGATGTTCAAAAAGGGAGATATTCTTGTCTTCAGCGCCTTTGGAGCGGGACTGCTTTCAGGAGCGGCCGTAGTTGAATGGTAATCTGAACATTAATTATTATATTTGCAAATATATGATAAAGAGTATAATCTGCGACCTGCTCGGAATAGAGCGGCCTGTTTTCCAGGGAGGTATGGCCTGGATCGCTGACGCCAAGCTTGCCGCGGCTGTATCAAACGCCGGCGGACTTGGTCTTATTTCATCCATCAATTTCGGCACCGAAGCTGTCAGAGAAGAGATACGTAAATGTAAAGCCCTGACCGATAAGCCTTTCGGCGTAAATATTATGCTTCAGGCTCCCAACGCCGGAGAAGTCGCCGAAATGCTCATCGAAGAGGGTGTGAAGATTGTCACGACAGGAGCCGGCTCCCCTGCCGCCTATATGGAGAAATGGAAAGCGGCCGGAATCAAGGTCATTCCGGTGGTCGCGTCCGTAGCCTACGCGCTGAAGATGCAGGAACTCGGAGCCGCGGCGGTAATCGCCGAAGGAGCGGAATCGGGAGGACACATCGGAGACATCCACACTATGGCTCTCGTACCGCAGGTGGTTGACGCTCTTGACATCCCGGTGCTTGCCGCAGGCGGAATATTCGACGGCAGAGGTGTCGCCGCCGCGTTTATGCTTGGAGCGCAGGGAGTTCAGGTCGGGACAAGGTTTCTCATCGCAGACGAATGCCATATTCACGAGAACTACAAGGCAAGGCTCATCGCCGCATCCGATGTCAGCACGATGGTGACCGGAAAATCTCTCGGTGACGCAGTCCGCGGGCTCAAGACACCGTTCGCGAAAAAATTCTTCAAAATGGAATATGATCCGTCAGTGCCTAAGGAGGAGGTTCTGAAATTCGGCACCGGTTCTATGCGCAAGGCCGTATTTGACGGAGATCTGTCCGGAGGTAGTTTCCTCGCCGGAGAGGTCGCCGGAATGATCCGGAAGAAAGAGACCGCAAAGGAGATTGTGGATGACCTTATGGAAGGAGCCGAGAAGCTGCTGGCCGGAGCGCCTGGCATTCTGGCAGGTTAGACGAAATCAAGACAATAAAGGATAAACAATGAATAAAAGAGTTGTAATAACAGGAATGGGAGTTATCTCCCCCGTCGGAAATGATGTGAACACATTCTGGAAGAATCTTTGCGACGGAGTGTGCGGCATAGAGACCATCAAATCGTTCCCGACTGACAATCTTCCGGTCGGAATCGCCGGAACAATCAAGAACTTCAAGGCCGACGAGTATGGAATGGACAAGCCTTTCATCAGAAAGCAGGATCTGTTCACCCAGTACGGCGTGGCAGCGGCCTATCAGGCTATGAAGCAGGCCGGGCTTATCTCACAGGGAGAGGGGCAGAACATCGACCCTTTCAGGCTCGGAGTCTATTTCGGCTCAGGAATCGGCGGATTCGCCACCCAGTACAGGGAAATCTCAAAGATGATCGACGACCCTTCCGGACAGTGGATCTCACCTTTGTTCATCCCTACGATGATCTCCAACATCGCCGCCGGCCACATCGCGATTATGCACCACGCGGAAGGTCCTTGCCTGGACATCGTGACGGCCTGCGCCACCTCAACCAACGCTATGGGAGAGGCATTCCGCGCCATCAGAAACGGCTACGCTGACGCGATAATCACAGGAGGCTGCGAAAACGCCACCATCCCTATCGGCATCGTTGGATTCGCAAACGCCAAGGCACTTTCCAGGGCCACCGACCCGAACTACGCCTCGCTTCCTTTCAACGGCAACAGAGCCGGCTTCGTGATGGCTGACGGCTCGGCTTCCCTTGTTCTTGAAGAATACGAGCACGCCAAAGCCAGAGGCGCTCAGATTCTGGGCGAGATGGTCGGCTACGGCAACACCTGCGACGCCTACCACTCGACCGCTCCAAGGCCGGACGGAACCACTCAGGCAAAGTGCATCGAGCTGGCCCTTGAGGAAGCCGGCTTCGACAAAGAGAAGGACAATCTCTACATAAACGCCCACGGAACCGGCACGAGGCTTAACGATGTGGCGGAGACACTGGCCTACAAGAACGCACTCGGAGATTTCGCCTACAAGGCTCACATAAGCTCAATCAAATCAATGACCGGGCATATGTTCGGAGCCGCCGGAGCCGCCGAAGCCATCGCCACAATCCTGGCGTTGCGTGACGGAATATGTCCTCCGACTATCAACCTTGACACTCCGGATCCGGAATGCGACCTTGACTACACCCCTAACAAGGCGGTCAAGGCTGACCTGACGCTGGGAATCTCCGACTCATTCGGTTTCGGCGGACACGATGCCTGCGTCGCTTTCAGGAAATGCGAGTAATAGCCGCATAGTCATCTAAAGTACAAAAGAGATGAACAAAGAAGACATCAAGCAATTTATGCCTCACCGTGAGCCTATGCTTCTTATCGAAGAGGCGCACATAGATGAGAACGGAGAGGCGCACTCACAATACAGGATCAAGGAAGACGAGTTCTTTACAAGAGGACACTTCCCTGACAATCCGATAGTTCCCGGCGTGATTCAATGCGAGATTATGGCTCAGAGCTGCGCCATACTCGTAAAGGATGAGATACCAGGGCACATCACCCTCTACGCCGGATTGGACAAGGTGCGTTTCAAGAATGTCGTCAAGCCCGGAGACCTATGCGAGGTGACCGCCAAACTGGAGGAAAGAAGAGGCAACCTTTTCTTCTGCTCCGCCAAACTGGAGGTTGACGGCAGGCTCTGCTGCAGGGGCACACTCAGCTTCGCTCTCGTACCGAAAGAATAAACACAATGGAATACAGGCCGTTAGGTGAAGAAGAATTCCGGGATTTGGAGTCCCGGATTCTTTATGAAGACAATCACATACTTGTCTTCAACAAAAGGGTCGGGGACATCGTGCAGGCGGACAAGACCGGAGACGAATGTCTGGCCGAGACGCTGAAAGCCTTCATCGCCCAGAGAGACTGCAAGCCGGGCAAGGTGTATATGGGGATTCCACATCGCCTTGACCGGCCTGTCAGTGGAATAACATTGTTCGCTAAGACCTCCAAGGCACTCTCCAGGCTCTCGGAGATGTTCAGAACCGGGAATATTCACAAGACATACTGGGCACTGTGCTGCAAGGCTCCGGAAAAGCGGACGGCGGAGTTGGATGACTGGCTTGTCCGCAACGAGAAGATGAACAAAAGCTTCATAGCAAGAGACGGGGAGAAGACTCCTGGAGCGAAGCTTGCGAAGCTGGTCTACACCCACCTGAGAGACACGGAACGATACTCCTTGGTGGAGATCCAGCTGCTGACCGGGCGGCATCACCAGATCCGCTGCCAGCTGTCAGGAATCGGGTGCGTGATAAAAGGAGACCTGAAATACGGAGCTCCCCGTTCCAATCCGGACGGAGGAATATGCCTGCACTCACACGAGGTCAGATTTGTTCATCCGGTCAAGCACGAGGAGATGGACATCATAGCGCCGCCTCCGGCCTCCTGGAAAATCTGAACAGGCCCCGGACACCCCGGACAGGATTACGGGAAGTCGGGCAAACGTTTTTCGCCCGGCTTCTTTTCATACACACAGCCCGCCCGGCTGTTTCAAGACAGGCACGCTACACATCAGGGTCAGACGGCCTTTTGTTTTCCATCTCAGCCACATACGAGTTCAGCCATTCCGTCGGAGTCTTTCCGGTGTTCACCTTGAAAGACATATTGAACGACACCGATGTATGGAATCCTGACATCTCCGAGACCTCGCTGACTTTCAGCCTGGGGTCTTCCTTGAAAAGCTCGATCGCCCTCTGTATCCTGTAATAGTTCACGAACTGTCTGAAATTTCTCCCGGAGAGGATGTTGATCGTCCTTGACAGGTACAGCTTGTTCGTGAGCATAAGCTCCGCCAGACTGGCCATATCGAAGTCTTGGTCAAGATAGGGTTTCTTCTCTTCCATATACATCACGATTCGCCGGTAAAGGTTGCTCATCTTCTTGTCCTCCTCGACTTTCTCCACGTATGACGTTCTCAGGTTGCCTCTGATGATGTCTTTGATTTTCTTCTCGGCGGCGTGGCTGATCACATAAGTCCTGCCTGTCATTGCACGGAGATAGAGAAGCGCATAAAGCACAAGGAACATCAACGATGACACGATGCAGAGGACATTTTTCAACCGTCCGGCGGAAGTCGCGGCGCAAAGGAAAAGCGTCACATCCACCAGAAACACTATCGTGTAAAGGAATCTGGAGTATTCCTCGACGCTATGCCAGACCGCAGTGTTTCTGAATATGGCCCTGAGCCCGGTGAAACGGCGGTGGGCCGTGCATAGATAAAAGGTGAGCACCAGAAGCAACATCTGTACAAACGAGGTGACGACACGCTGGCTCTTAAAATCATACGCTCCGTAAGGCTTGCAGCCGAAATAGACCAAGGAGACAAGCCCAAGCAACAACAGCCCGGAAGCCACCTTGAGCGAGGCGTCCGGTTTCTCAAACGAACACGGATATATCACAAGCATAGACGCGATGAACGAGATGTCCACCAGGAGGTCAAACATACCGAAGCGGTGCGAAAGGATGAAATCGGACACGATAAGGACAATACCTCCTACGGACGAGACAAGGCGGACGGCATACCTTGCGGAACGGCTGCCCTTGTTGATCCTCAGGTCATAGACCAGGAATATGGACAGCTCAAGCAGAGTAAGTAATGTGATTACAACTGTCATTTGGTCATTGATATATCTGGTTGGCTCAGGCAAGATATAAACAAAACGCCCCCTGACAGTGGTTTGTCAGGGGGTATTATAAACAAATAAAAAAACCTTTATGAAAAATTTAACTTTTTTTAGTTCCCTTTATGGAATCAAAACCCTGCCCGTAAACTCCGCTTACAGAGGAAATGGAGAGGAACGCGTCCGGATCGACCCTCTTGATAGCCCTCAGAAGAAGATTCAGGTCAGTCTTTCTCGTGATCACCATAAGAACCGATGCCGGCTGCTTGGTGTACCAGCCTTCACCGTTGAGGACGGTCACGCCTCTGTGGAAATCCTTGGCGACCATATCGGCTATCGCCTCATAATGCCTTGAGAGGATGAACAGTTGGACACTCTGCTTGGAGCCTGCAAGATAAAGGTCGATAACATAACCGCACACGGTCACGATGATCATTCCATAGACAGCTATGGAGAACTTCGAATCGAACGGGATAATCTGTCCAGTAGAGTCCAGGGACGGCACCAATAGCGACGAAGCGACGATGAACACATCCATCGTTAGGATGATCCGCCCAGGAGAGATGTTCTTGAACTTCGTGATTATCAGCGCCACTATGTCCGTCCCACCGGTACTGCCACCTTGTGAGATAGAAAGCCCTATTCCCAGACCGGCCATAGAGCCTCCTATTATTGAGCACATCAGTTTCCCGTTGGACAATGCGAAATCCTGGATGATGGTCTCGGGGATAATTGTCTGGAACAGATTCAGGCAGACGGACGCCAATATGATGGCATACACCGTCTTCACCCCGAAGGAAGGCCCGATGATGAAGAGCGAGACAATGAGCAGCAAGGCGTTGATGACAAAATAGGAATATCCCATCTTGATTCCCGTGGCATACTGGATGATCGCGCTTATACCGGACACGCCGCCACCGATAAGGTTGTTCGGAGTCAGGAATATCGCCCACCCGCCTGTGTAGATCAAAAGGCCGAGAGTAATGATTATATACTCCTTGGCTCCACGGAGGATTGTCGAAGAATCTAAGGTCATAGACTATTTCAATACAAAGTTCACTATCTTGCCAGGGACAACGATCACCTTGACGATGTTCTGCTCCCCGACATATCTCACGGTCTGCTCCATTCCGCGGATTTCGGTCTCGACCTCCTTTGGAGAAAGCGACTTAGGCAGTTCCACAGTGAAGCGCATCTTGCCGTTGAATGACACCGGATAGGTGACATTGTCCTCGGCCGCGAGCGCGGCGTCAAACTCAGGGAAACGGGCGTAGGTGATGCTTTCCGTGTGGCCGAGGGCCTCCCAGAGTTCTTCAGCGATGTGAGGGGCGAACGGTGACAGCATAACCGTCAGAGGCTCAAGAATCTCACGTTTGCGGCACTTCAGGGATGACAGCTCGTTCAAGGCGATCATAAAGGCGCTGACCGTCGTGTTGAAAGAGAAGTGCTCGATGTCCTCCTGTTCCTTGGCAATCAGCTTATGCAGGACCTTCAGCTCAGCCGGGCTGGCCTTCTCGTCGGTGACGATGAAGCTGTCTCCGTCGTAGAACATCCTCCAGAACTTGCGCAGGAACCGGTTCACGCCATCGATACCCTTTGTGTCCCAAGGCTTTGACTGCTCCAAAGGCCCGAGGAACATCTCGTAAAGACGTAGAGTGTCCGCTCCGTAGTCATCACAGATTCTGTCAGGATTGACCACGTTGAACATAGACTTGCTCATCTTCTCCACGGCCCATCCGCAGACATATTCACCGTCCTCGAGGATGAACTCGGCGGCGGCGAATTCAGGTCTCCATTTCCTGAACGCCTCGATATCAAGCCTGTCGTTGCGCACGATGTTGATGTCCACGTGGATTTCGGTGGTCTCATACTGATCCCTGAGTCCGAGGGACACGAACCTGTTCGTCCCGACAATCCTGTACACAAAGTTGGAACGGCCCTGGATCATACCCTGGTTCACCAGCTTGCGGAACGGCTCGTCCTCGCAGACATATCCAAGGTCATAGAGGAACTTGTCCCAGAAGCGGGAATAGATCAAATGCCCTGTGGCGTGTTCCGTGCCGCCGATGTACAGATCCACATCACGCCAATACTCATCGGTTTTCCTATCGACAAGGGCATTGTCGTCGTGAGGATCCATATACCTGAGATAGTAGGCGCTGGAACCGGCAAAGCCCGGCATCGTGCTGGTTTCCAGAGGATAGCCCTCATACGTCCAGTCCTTGGCTCTCGCAAGTGGCGGTTCCCCGCTCTCGGTAGGCTTGAATTCGGTGATCTCAGGAAGGCAGAGAGGCAGCTTCTCAAAAGGAACCGGGGTAGGAATGCCGTCCTTGTAATAAATCGGGAACGGCTCACCCCAATACCTCTGGCGGCTGAAAATGGCGTCGCGCAGACGATAGTTCACCTTTCTGCGACCGATTCCGTGCTTCTCGACATAGTCGATGGCCGCCGGTATCGCCTCCTTGACATCAAGCCCGTTCAGGAAACCGGAATTGATCATCCTGCCCTCCTTGGCGTCAAAACTCTCCTCGCTTACATCGCAGCCCTCAATCAGAGGTATGACAGGCAGGTTGAACTTCCTGGCGAAAGCATAGTCGCGGCTGTCGTGGGCCGGAACCGCCATAATGGCACCTGTGCCGTAGCCTGCGAGAACATATTCAGAAATCCAGATCGGCACTCTTCCGCCCGTCATAGGGTTCACGCCGTAGGAGCCGCTGAACACGCCTGTGACGGTCTTCGTCTGGGCGATCCTCTCTCGCTCGGTCTTCTTCTTTACTGACGCAAGATACTCATCCACAGCTTCTTTCCGCTCCGGAGAAGTCAACAGCGGAACAAGGTCGCTTTCCGGAGCGAGCACCATAAATGTCACACCGAACATCGTGTCGGCGCGGGTTGTGAATATGGTCACGTCGTGTTCCGTCTCTCCGTTATAGCACTTGAACACCGCCTCGCAGCCGTTGGACTTTCCGATCCAGTTGCGCTGCATCTCCTTGAGCGAGTCTGTCCAGTCAATCTTGTCAAGCCCCTCAAGAAGTCTTCCCGCATAAGCCGAGACCCTGAGCTGCCACTGCTTCATCTTCTTCTGCTCGACAGGGAAGCCTCCCCGGACGGAAAGACCGTCCTTCACCTCGTCGTTGGCAAGCACTGTACCGAGTCCGGCGCACCAGTTCACAGCCGTTTCTCCCTGATAGGCAATGCGGTAGTTCATCAGGACATCGGATTTTTCCTTCTCGGAATATTCCTTCCAACGCTCGGCCGTAAACGGCTCGCACTCCGCACAGGCGGCATTGACGGCACTGCTTCCACCCTTCTCGAAAGCCGCGATAAGCTCCTCGATCGGACGCGCCTTTCCGGCGTCATTGTCGTACCACGAACCGAACATCTTCAGGAAAGCCCACTGTGTCCACTTATAGTAGGCCGGATCGCAGGTACGGATCTCCCGGCTCCAGTCGTAGGAGAAACCGATTCTGTCCATCTGCTGACGGTAACGGTTGATGTTGTTGACCGTCGTGACCTCAGGATGCTGTCCTGTCTGGATGGCATACTGCTCGGCTGGTAGTCCGAATGCGTCGTACCCCATCGGATGAAGGACATTGAAGCCCTTCAGCCTCTTGTAGCGGGAATAGATGTCACTGGCGATGTAGCCAAGCGGATGGCCGACGTGCAGACCGGCGCCCGACGGGTACGGGAACATATCCAGAACATAGAACTTCGGCTTTGAGGAATCCTCCTCCGTCTTGAAAGTGCTATGCTCGGCCCAATAGGTCTGCCACTTTTTCTCAATTTTCCTGAAATCGTAGTCCATTTTATTAATTATTTTACTGATAATCGTGCTTTTTCAGTCCGAAACTGCTCTTTTTCTCAAGCCTGAACTCAACGTAAAGGGACATTCTGGACTTAACTTTCTTGCCAAGAAGCCAACCAGGTTTCCAGTCCGGAGATGCGCTGATGATTCTGACCGCCTCTTCGTCAAGAAGCGGATCAGCCCCCTTGAGGACTTTGACATCGCGGACCTTGCCCTTCTCATCGATGACGAAATCCACCAGCACACGGCCTTGTATTCCGTTCTTGACAGCTTCCTTAGGGTATTTCATATAGGTATAGACCCATTTGTCAAGGAAGACCCTCGGATCTCGGCTGCCAAGGAAGGAAGGCCGGTAGTCACAGTCATAGTACGGGATAACATCCCCTCCCCGCTTCGATGATGAGGTCAACCCGGAAAGATCGGACGGGTTGAATATCGGCTTGGGGCCGTTGACGAGAGCCACCGAGTAGTTATAGACATATTCAAGCTCCCTCTCCATCGTGTCGTAGTCAATGATGGACTGCGTGTCACGCGAGGAGTCATACTCAGGGTAACGCCCCGTAGTGAAGAAGATTGAAGGTATTCCTTTGTCATAGAATGCCCTATGGTCGGAAGAATATGGTTCCTGAGCCGTCAGGGCAGGAAGAATAGGCTGAAGCTGGGCGGCCATCGAGTTGACCACCTCGTTCATATCTGCGTTGGAGGACGTGAAGGCATAGAAGCCGTTGCCGCCGGTACCCACCATATCCAGATTGATCATAGCGTCGATGTCGGCAACGTCAGAGAACGACCTGTTGAGGAAGTACCACGAACCTGCAAAGGTCTGCCGGGAAGCGCCGAAAGCCACGAACAGAACCGACCTTCCGAGCAGGGAACGGTTGGTCTGGAGCATCCGGGCAAGCTCGAGCATCATCGCAAGTCCGGATGCGTTGCCGTTGGCTCCGAAATATGTCCTCCCGACCGCGCGCCCGTCCACCGTCAAGGTGTCCGTGCCGAGATTGTCCATCCTGGCCCCGATCACTATATATTTATTCCTCAAGGACTTGTTACCTCCCTGAATAAATGCGCAGACATTGCGCGAGACAAGAGTGTCGCCGTTATCCTGTCTGATTCCGAACACGTCTCCGTCGTTGCCTGACAGCACGTCAACGCCATACTTCCGGAATACTCCGGTGACATATTCAGCGGTCATCCGCTCCCCTTCCGAACCGGCCTTGCGACCCTCCATCACGGCGGCCGAGATGGTGGAGACGTGTTCCTTGAACGCGCGGACTGTCTCGCTTGCGTCCAGATCCGCATAGACAGACCCGTTCCTGAACTGGGCGCTGGACGGGAACACCCCTACGAAAACGGCCAAGAGAGCCGAAATAAGCGTGATTTTTCCTTTCATCATTGTTTCCTTTCTAAAATCCACGCGCCCTTCGGGCAAAAATCCTGCCTTTGCAGTTCGTCCAGAGACTTTCTGGCCTGCTCCTCATCATCAGTCCGGCACACTCCGACCGCCGTTGTTCCGTTACGGAAAGCCAGCAGCTCACCCTTGTAGCCCTTAAGGGAGATTTCCTCCAGATAGCGCTCGGCATTCTCTTTGCTGGAGAACGAGCCCAGAATTATGCAGAAACGGTAGCGATGATTGGCAAGACGCACAGAATCGGCGGCAGCCGCCGAATCAGCGGCGAACTGACGGGCCTTTTCAAGCGAGTCCTGACGGATCCGCAAAGCCTCCTCTTTCTTTCTGATGACCTCCGCCTTGGACTCAATCCATTCAGAGTCAGGCCTTCCGGCCAGACGGCGAAAAAAATCGCACCCCGTCACCGCTACGGTGACAGAGACAATGAGGGCTGTTGTCAGAAACGCATTTTTCATAACTTACAAAGTTAGTTAAAATTCCACCCTATCCAAAAATATAATTGTAAGGGAAAAAACAGTAAATTTGTATCTTAAAATTACGTAGAATTTATGGCAAGAGAAATCAAGTTCTCCCTCGTTTACAGGGATATGTGGCAGTCATCCGGCAAGTACGTTCCCCGCGTGGAACAGCTTGTGGAAGTCGCCCCGGCCATCATTGATATGGGCTGTTTCGACCGCGTCGAGACCAACGGCGGAGCGTTCGAGCAGGTAAACCTTCTTTTCGGCGAGAACCCTAACGCGGCCGTCCGCCGCTGGACCGAACCTTTCCACAAGGCAGGCATCCGGACACATATGCTTGAAAGAGGGCTCAACGCCCTCAGAATGAATCCCGTTCCGGCAGATGTCAGGGAACTGATGTTCAAGGTAAAGAAAAAGCAGGGCACGGACATCTCTCGCTCGTTCTGCGGCCTTAACGACCACAGAAACCTGCGCCGCTCCGTCGAATTCGCCAAAAAAGGCGGGATGATCTCGCAGGTGGCCCTTTCCATCACCAGCTCGCCTGTCCACACGGTCGAATATTATATGGGAATCGTTGACAAGGTTGTCGAATACGGGGCCGACGAGATCTGCCTCAAGGATATGGCCGGAATAGGCCGTCCCGCTTTCCTGGGCCGCTTAGTGAAGGAAATCAAGAAAAAGTACCCTCACATCCTGATCCAGTACCACGGACACTCCGGACCGGGATTCTCCCCCGCGTCGATGTTGGAGGTGGCAAGAGCGGGAGCCGACTACCTTGACGTGGCCGTCGAGCCTCTCTCCTGGGGCAAGGTCCATCCGGACGTGATCACCGTCAGGGAGATGATGAAGGCGGACGGATTCCTTGTCAAGGATCTGAATATGGACGCTTATATGGAGGTGCGCCGGCTGACCCAGAAATACATCGACGACTTCCTCGGCTACTGGATCAATCCTTCGAACGCGAGGATGAGCTCGCTTCTGGTGGGCTGCGGGCTGCCAGGCGGAATGATGGGCTCGATGATGGCCGACCTGAAAGGCTTCCAAGGAGCGATCAACGCCGCCGAAAGGTCGCACGGACGGCCTGAAATCAGCCTCGACACGCTAATGGTCAAGTTGTTCCAGGAGGTCGAGTATGTATGGCCTCGTCTCGGTTACCCGCCGCTCGTGACTCCGTTCAGCCAGTACGTCAAGAACACGGCGCTGATGAATCTGCTGAATCTGCTGAACGGCAAGCCGCGCTGGACGACCATCGACAAGGACACCTGGAATATGATTCTCGGCAAGATGGGCCGCCTTCCGGGGGAACTTGACCCTGAGATTGTCTCGCTTGCCAAGCAGAAAGGTCTGGAGTTCTACACCGGAGACCCTCAGGAAATGTATCCTGACGAACTGCCGAAGTTCCGCAGGATGATGAAGGAAGAGGGCTGGGACGAAGGCCGGGACGAGGAAGAGCTTTTCGAGTTTGCGATGCACGAGCGTCAGTACCGTGACTACAGGAGCGGAATAGCCAAACAGCGTTTCAACGCCGAGCTGGCCGACCTCAAGGCCAAGGCCAACGCCCCTGTCGAGGTTGTCCGCCCGGTTGTAGAGATGCCTAGATTCGACATTGACGAATATGCCCGACGCTACCCGCACGCCGTCCCTGTCCAGGCTCCGGCCAAAGGGCAGCTTCTCTGGCAGATTGATGTCGAGGACAGTTCAGCAGCGCCAATCGCCGGCACAGAGGTCAAGGCAGGCGAAGGAATTGGATTCATCCAGACATATTACGGGATGGAAGAGCTTGTTCCGGCTGTCAACGGCCGCATCGTGGCCATTCTCGGGAAACAAGGTGACAAGGTGGCGAAAGGAGAGATAGTCGCCTTTGTAGAAGGCTCCGCCGACTCAGGAGAGTGATGACTGCCCGTAAAGGATCATCCCCGGCCACAGCCGACCTGTTGCCGCCAGTGGAGAGGCATCCGTTCGAGCCTTTCCTTCCGCCCGGAGCCAAGGTCCTGATGCTCGGAAGCTTCCCGCCTCAGGCGAAACGCTGGAGCATCAGGTTCTACTACCCGAACTTCATCAATGATATGTGGAGAATCATCGGGCTGATCTTTTTTGATGACAAAGACCGTTTCGTTGACAATGCCGCCAAGGGATTCAAGCTTGGCGACATTGTCTCTTTCTGTACCGGGACCGGAATAGCGATGTACGACACGGCCACTGCGGTGCGCCGCCTCAAGGACAACGCCTCCGACAAGTTCCTGGAGGTCGTCACCCCGACCGACATCCCGGCCTTATTGAAGGAAATACCTATGTGCGAAGCCGTTGTCACCACAGGAGAGAAAGCCACGGAGACCCTATGCCGCACTTTCGGAACGACACCTCCGGCGACTGGGGAGTATTCGGAATTCGTTTTCGAGAACCGCCCTATGCGTCTCTACAGGATGCCGTCCTCCTCACGCGCCTATCCCCTCTCCCTCGACCGCAAAGCCGCCGCCTACCGCCGTCTCTTCTCGGATCTCGGGATGGTGTGACCCGTTCTCTGTCAGTCACCGGCATTTCAGCCGTCCATCCGCACGGCGGACACTCCGACACGGCACTTCGGGCATTCCTTCGTGTCTTCGGGCGGCCATCCGCTCCGGTTTTCGGAGTAAAAGATTTATTTGTAATTTTGTAAGGATTTGGAAACCGTTCAGAATTGTTGTCCGAAATCAGTCATTCGGGATTTCCGGAACAGTTTCTTCATAACAGCAGGGAATTTACGGTGGTAAATGACCGGCGGAAGAAAGAAGACTGCATTGATGACGAAAAATCACGGTTTCAAACAGATTTATATTCAAGTTCGGCAATGAGCTTTTAACACAAGGGAATGTTTTTGACCGCCGGCAATTGCCTGCCCGCGGGAGTAGCAATCAATATAAAAACCGGATGTCAGAAATCATAACCGTCAAGCCGGAATTCTCCTCCGAGGACTGCTTTAGAATTGTCGAACGGCACAAAAGGAAGTTCACATACCCGGCCCACCGCCATAAGGCCGTGGAACTCAACTTCATACAAAATGGAAAAGGTGTACGCAGGGTTGTCGGGGAGAGCATCGAGGAAATCGCCGACTATGAGCTGTCCATAATCGGAGAGGACATTGAGCATATATGGGAACAGGGAGAATGCACCTCGGACGATGTAAGGGAGATAACGATTCACTTTCCCGCGGATCTGTTCGAGGGGAATCTCATCGAGAAGAAACAGTTCGCCTCCATCAAAGGGATGCTCAGTGACTGCGGACACGGAATCACATTCGGGATGCCGGCAATTCTCAAAGTCTACACCCTTCTGGACAGCATCTCAAGCGAGAAAAGCAGCTTTGAGCAATTTATCATCTTTGAAAGAATCCTGCATATTCTTTCAGAGTCAGACTACAGGCTTCTGACATCCGGCTCGGCGACGAAGACGGGATACGGAAACAGTCAGGACAAGGTCGGCTTTATCAAAGATTATCTCAAGGAGAACTACACCAAAAACATCCGCCTTACGCGACTTGCGGACCTGACCGGAATGAGTCCGACAAGCGTCACGAGGCTCTTCAAGCTGAAAACCGGGGTGACACTGTCATCGTATCTCATTGACCTTAAGTGTCAAAGCGCCGCAAGAAGTCTTATCGACACATCAGACAGGATAGCTGACATCTGCAAGGCCTGCGGTTTCAACAACCTGTCGAACTTCAACAGGCTATTCAAGTCAAGAATGGGGAAAACGCCTCAGGAATACAGGAATCTCTATAAGAAGAACCGCATCAACGTGTAGAATCCTTGCCTTTCGCCAAGACATTCTCTATCGTTGTGACAAGGGCTTCAGTGGAACTTGTGTCCACCGACACCGGATCGATGTGCCGGTCATAGCTTTCGGCCAGTTTCCCGCATTTATCCTTAAGCGCCAGCACTCTTGACACCCTTTTATCCAAGTCCTTGATTCTTTTGCGGTCATTCCCTATGTAGTCAACGATGAGGCTGATCCCTTCAGAGACATTGCCCGGCATCAGGAGTATGTCCACGCCTGCCTTGTAGGCGGCCAGCATAACCTTTTCATAGGCTCCGCCAAATGGCGCCAGAACGCCTTCCATTCCAAGCGCATCTGTGATAATCAACCCATTGAAGTCCATCTTCTTTCTGAGAAGATCAGTCACTACCGCTCTTGAGACGGAAGCCGGCAAAGTGTCAAGCGCAGGAACAAGAAGATGTCCTACCATCACCATATCCACACCGTCCTTTATCAGTTTTCTGAAGGGATAGAGTTCGACTGAGTCCAGCCTCTCTATCGGGAACTTCAGAACCGGCAGGGCTTTGTGCGAGTCCACCTCCGTGTCCCCGTGCCCGGGAAAATGCTTGGCGCAAGCCACCACACCCCCATCCTGCATTCCTCGCATCAAAGCGGAGCCATATTCAGCCACAAGTCTCTTGTCCGGCCCGAAGCTCCTGTCTTTGATTGTGTTCACGTCGGGATGAAGATTGACATCCACAACCGGAGCGAAGTTGATGTCTATCTTCATAGTACGCATATCCCTGGCAATCTGGCGCCCCATCTCGTAAAGCAGACTGTCATCCGGAAGCGCCGCCAAGGCACCTTGACGGGGATATTTACGGAACTCGCTGATTCTCATCCCAAGACCGAACTCGCCGTCCACAGAGACAGCCAAAGGCATCCGGACAAGGCTCTGAAGACGATTGCATATTCCGGCTGTCTGCTCTACGTCGCCCTCCATAAGGATGACTCCACCGACCTGCTCCTTGATGATGACACTCTCCGCCTTGGCCTGATAGGCGGAATCGCTGTCGGGATAGACATCCACAAAGACAAGCTGAGCGACTTTGTCGCGGACGCTCATCGATTCGACATAAGGACGGATCCGTTTTTTGACAGCCTTGTCCTTCTTTGACAGCCCCTGGCAGGGAATGGCAGCCGACAGCATAGGCAAAAGGACAGACAGAATATAAAAGCACCTTCTCATTATTATGCGTATTAACTTATAATCAATTCATTAACTAAAGTCCCAAATCATTTCGCAGGACTTGGCCTCTTCTCATCACGAATTTCAATTCCACAGCATCATCATAGAACACGATGTCAGCGTCCTTGCCTTTTGCAATAGACCCTTTCCTGTCCTGAACACCGATTATTCCGGCAGGGGTCTCCGAAGACATCCGGACAGCGTCACTGAAAGGAATGCCCGCCTCGACCGCTGTCCTCACAAGCCGGTCCAGCGTGGCTATGCTTCCGGCAAGCGCGGAATGGTCAGACAGTTTGCAGACTCCATCGTGCAGCACCACCCTCGGGTCGAAAATATTAGCCTCGCCCCCTGCGGAACAGCCCAGGGCGTCAGTGACAAGAGCGGTCTTATCCGCCCCCTTTATCATCCATATCAGACGAAGGATCACCGGGGGGATATGCTTGCCGTCAGCGATGACCTCGACCGTCATCTCCGGAATGGCATACACACTCTCAACCGTACCCTCGTGTTTGTATTCCCTGACATTGTGGACACTGGTCATAGCATTGTAGAAATGCGTAGCGTGGGTGAAACCAGCCTCATACGCTTTTCTGACATCCGGGTATTCCGCCACGGTGTGCGCGATTGAAGCAAGGACTCCGTGGCTCTTAAGGCTGCGGCCAAACTCCTCAATTCCTGAAAGTTCAGGCGAGGCATCCCAGCGGCGGACCACTTTTGTGCCCTCAAGGATTGCATCATAATCCTCTTTTATAGGCGGGGTGACATATTCCGGAATGATGGCCCCGACTTTTTCAGGATTCAGGTACGGCCCCTCGAAATGAAGTCCTAGCACGGGAGAGTCAGGTTCGGACATAAGCTTCTCACAGATTCTGACCGCTTCCTTCATTGTGCCGACAGGGCAAGCCGGCAAGGTCGGAAGGATGGATGTCATTCCGTAATAGGAATGAGCGTCAATCGCAGTCCTGAACGCTTCCTCGGTTCCTTCTATGAATTCACGTCCGCCTCCGCCGTGGATATGAATGTCTATTCCCCCCGGGACTACATTCATTCCGCGCGCATCGATGACCTTCGCTTCCGGTATCTCGACCGGAGCCTCGGTTATCTCGGAAATCACGCCGTCCTTGATGATGACGGTGGCGTTCCTCACCCCTGAAGAGGTAAAGACCTTTCCTCCTGTGATCTTTGTTATCCTGTTGTTCATTCCGTTGATTTCTTGTTAGTCACGCCACTCCAAAGTACTTTCCAGACATCTCTTCCAAACCTCCGCAGACCCGCCGGAATACGTTGCTTCCGGCGAGGCTTGCAGAGGATAGTTATTATCCGTGTCTTCCGAAATGGATTAGCAGCCCTTTATGCTTTCCTTATAGGCATTGATGCACTCCGCAAGACGCTCTCTTGCAGTGGTGTCGCCAGGTATGTTGTGGGAAGGGTTGATGTGAAGCTTCACACCGCGGTCGGCAAGAATCTCGCAGACAGTCGTGATGATCATCCAAACGCAAGTGATGGAAGCCATTGTGGAGAGAGGGCCGATCTTGTCGTAGTGGTTCTTCAAGGCCACTGAGGCATCCTGCAAAGGACAGCAGGTGTCCACTACATAGTCGGCAATCTGGAAAAGGTTCTTTCCGCCAGAGTGACGAGGCGTCTTGTCGCCGGTCCTGCCGGCGGAGCCGCAGACGATGACCTTCATTCCACGTTTGTGGGCTTCATTGGCGACATCAATGTTCACAGCGTTCACACCAGTGTGCGAGAATATCCAAAGCAGATCGTTCTCGTTGAAATTCCAACTTGACATAATCGCCTGGCCGTATCCCTCTTCCCTTTCAAGCCAAAGGAACTGATTGATACCCATCTCACCGACGATGTGCGTGAAGAAAGTGAGAGGAAGCTCGCAAAGCGGATGGAAGCCTACTATGCCACCGATTCTCGGATACATCTCCTCAATCGGAAGATTGGCGTGACCGCAGCCGAAAGTGTGTACCAGATGACCTGACTGTATGCAGTCGGCCATCACTTCAGCCACCTTCTTGATTTGTTCCATCTGGGTTGCCTCGATTTCGTTCATAACATCGAAGGCATTCTTTTTCCATTCATTCGCTAACATTGCTTGTTGGTTTTAAAAAGTTAAACTATAGAGTATTTCAAACATTCACGACAAACGTCATTTCTTCATCCGGGACGAGACCTTGACAGAAAAAGGAACAAGAATCATCATACAAAGAACCGCCGCGGCAAGAAGAACCGGCAAGAATATATGGTGTCCGGCATCAAATGCCACTCCGGTCACTTTGTTGAAAGTGTACTGTCCAAGCAGTCCGACGAACAACGCTATCGATATCGCTGTTCCCGAAAGTTCCCGGAAAGCGCCGCCGATGTAGTTGAGTACTACGGGATACGTGGCTCCCACTCCAAACCCTATGAGTATCATCGAGATGTAGGCAGAGACAATGCTTCCGCTTCCTAAAAGGAGAAGCAGCACTCCGGCAAGAGCGGCTGTAAGATAAGAGTACAAAGTGGCGAGCGCCCCAAGTTTTCCGAGTATCGTTCCAAGAGGCAGCCTCCCCGCAAGCATCCCGACGGTGAACCAAGTCATCGCAAGAGTGGCGGAAGCCATACCCATCCCCCCTCTGTCACACAGATAGGAAACCGTGAAGTTGCCCTGGCTTCCTTCAAAGCCGCTTTCAAAGAAAAGAACCGCGGCGAAAAGCAAGAGAGCGGGGTATTTCAGAAGGCCGGCGGATTTCCTGAAAGACACGTTTTCCGTAGGTTTGGCGGCAGGGAAACGGATGACCAGGAAAAAGAGTATAAAAGCCACCATTACGACAGACACGGCGTTCAGCGGGACAGTGAAATCAGCTATGAAATAGTTAAGCAAGGTCCACAGCAAGGCTCCCACGCAATAGAATGCTCCAAGAAGGCCGAGACGGCCTCCCCTCTTGTCATCGTCATAGATGTCTGACACAAGGGCGTTGGTCTCGCCGTTAAGTACGCCTCCGCCAAGGCCGAGACAGAATATGGATATATGAAGCATACCTATCTCCCTGAAATTGGCAAGGCCCTGAAGCCCGGCAAGCGCAAGGATGGAACTGGCGACAAGAAGCCATTTGTAGCCGAAACGATCGACGACCGGCCCGAACACAATCGTGCCGAGAAGAATACCCAGAGACATTGTCGAAGGCAGACTGTTGGCACCCTCCACCAGACTGTTGAGACGGCCCAGGACAGGAGCCAAGGAAAGCATCGCGACTCCGAAGAACGCCATCCCGGCGCAAGCCGAGACAAAAACCGATGTTTTAGAATATTCACGCATAGCAACACATTGGGATTTCTATTCTAAAGTCTTGAAAGCCAAATAGGCGGAACCATACAGGGCGGCCTCTCCGCGAACCTCGGAAACGCGGAACTCCACGTTTTTCATCGCTATCGGCTGCCCCCATTTGCAAGCCTCGTCATAAATCCGCCCGATAAATTCTCCGGCAGGGCCGAACACACCGCCGCCGAATATCACTTTTTCCGGGTTCAGCAGACTGACCATATTCGCCGCCGCCATCCCCCACATCTCCACGGCCTTATCCAGGACTCCCGCGGCAAGGCGGTCACCCTGACGGTAAGCGTCAAAGACATCGTGCGATGTTATCTCATCGATCGGTTTGCCGCTCATTACTCCTGAATAGTTGCGATCGCAACGAAGAGCGCGCCGCATCTGGGTCGCTATGCCGTTGCCTGAGGCATAATATTCAAAACATCCCGTAGGAATATATTCTTGCTGATAAGGGTAATGAAGAGCCATCCAACCGGCGGCCCCGATGATGTCTTCCGCTCCGTGAAGAACCCTGCCGTCAATCAGGATGCCGACTCCGACACCGGTCCCGACAGCGATGTAGATGGCATTGTCACATCCTTTGGCGGCACCTTTCCAGACTTCTCCAAGAATGTAGCAAGTCCTGTCACTCTCGATTCCTATTTTCACTTGAGGCCCTACGAGGTCGGAAATACGCTTCCTGAGAGGATACTTCTCCCAACCTGGGATATTGGGTGCCCAGACGACATCCTGCTTTGAGAACACTATCCCCGGAACGCATATTCCCACCGCCTCGATCCTTTCCCCGTCATAAGCGTCCATCAGGCTTTCAATCAAAGCGATGACTATGTCTCCGGCCGCATCTCCCGCAGCCCCGTCAAGAAACCTCACCTGCCTGTCGTACATCTTGCCCGAAGCGTCGAAGACAGCTCCAAGCGCCTTTGTCCCGCCAAGGTCTATCGCAATTATCGCCATAATACCTCCCTTTGTAAAAGTCAAAGTTCCTTGAACGTCCCGAAGGAATATCCGCGGGCGCGCAGCCCGTCAATGATTTCTCCAAGATGCGAGTAGACACGGTCGTCCTTCGTCCTGCCCGGATAGTTCATCGCGTGGATAAGGATGACAGCTCCGTTGAGACCGAATTTGTCATCGAAATCCCAGATGTTGCCGACCAAGGTCTCGGCACTTGTGTAACCGGCCTCCCCCTTCGCAGCCCAGTCTAGGCCCGTGACAAGTCCCGGTGTAGGGTTGACCAGCTTGTAGCCAAGCCCTTTCAAGACATAGGCGGAAGACTCATTGCACGTCTCGTAAGGAGGCACCATCCAGCTGAACTGGTCTTTCTCGAGTCCGAAGCGCTGAAGCTCAGCCTCCATATTGCGGATGTCACGGACAAGGGAATCGGCAGTCACCAGACTAACGCGTCCGTTCTTTCCTTCGCAGAGCAGCAGATGCTTGTCCGAATGCGCCGAGAGATAATGGCCTTCCTTTATGATTCTTTTGATCGCCGACTTGTACTTCGGCTGCCTGAAGCACTCCCCGGTAGGGAAGAAAGAGCCCTTGACCCCTTTGGCCTTAAGGGTGTTCAGCACAGGGACGGCTCCGTCGAAATTCTCGAAACGTCCCTTGTCACCGGTGCTGAAATGAGCCGTGAAGACAAGATAGACTTTCTTTTCGTCAGCGTTGACTCTGGTGACGACACCGTTTTTGTCCTTTCTCATTCCCTTGAGCGCGGCTCCTTCCATCTCATAGGCGGAGAACGGGAATGTCAGCGACGCCGTTCCATCCATCGTAGGCTCGTTCGTCGAATAGTCGTTGGTGCTGTCGTGGTAGACCATCGTACCCGGCTGGACATCCAGATAGTTGATTCCGCCATCCATTGTCACCCCCTGGAGACCCGAGAAGATAGTGCTGTAAACAGGCCCGTCCACAAGACCTCCGGTGGTGTTGCCAAGATTGAGGTTGACAATGAACGAGTGAGGCTGGGTAGGATAGACCTCGGCTCCAGGCATCTGCACAATCATACAGACTCCCCAAGGGTTGCAGCCCAGCAGCCAATCCCTGAGCGCGCCTTCCATTTCCTTGTAGGCCTCGTCTCCTGTGAGCTGACGGTAGAGAATGCACTGGGTGAGCATAGCGGTCGTAAGATTGTTGGAACACCAGATCGATGGAATTCCATAAAGGAAAGGCGTTCCTTCCGCTTTCTCGTAAGTCCTCTGGATTCCTGACCTGAGATTGCGGATGAACTCAGCCGAGACTCTGGCATTGCCCTCCTTTGCGAGATGATAGTGTCCCATATTCATAAACGGATACCACTGGTAGTGCCTTGCGCTGTCCGCTCCCATCCAAGGAGTCACCGGTTCCCTCCTGGCGTATTCAATAGCTTGTGAGAGATATTTCGCATCGCCTGTCCTATGGTACATTTCTATCGCGGCAAGCTCCATATCATCAACCCAGTTATCCTCCTCATAGATGTAAGGCGAGACTACAGAAGCCGTCTGGCACGCTCCAGGCTTGTCAATTCCAAGCTGGTAGGCTCCCGCGGCCTTGGCTCCGATTTTAGCGGCGAATTCGGGATAGAACGGAGCCAGGATCTTAGAACCCAGCGCAAAGTCGGACGCGAACTTACCCACCGTGCTGGAAGTTCCGGTTGTGGCATTGGTATATTTGTACCTCTGCTGAGGCTCACCGGTGACAAAGTAAACCGGGCGGCCGTTGTTCTTGCCCCAGCCGTAATCCGCGATGTCTTTCGCAGGCTCGCGCATTCCGACGTGGTCCCTGTCATCCGCAATCTGGTTGTAGAACTCGTTCGGCTCCGGGTTCATCCTGTCAAGCCAGTCCAGGCCCCAGTAAATCTCATCGATTATGTCAGGGATGCCGTTCCTGCCAGGCGTTCCGTCGGCAAGATGCTCGTCTCCAAAGGCTTCCGGATTGCTCTGGTAGGCAAACATCATCTGATAGATGGCGTTGGCCGAAGTGGTCGTGTACTGAAGGCAATCCGAAGCGTCGTGCCATCCTCCGCGCACGTCTATCCACTGCCCCTCCTTTGTCGGATGGTAGCGGATATAGCCGTCCTTGACGTGGCAGCTGTCCCTCATAAAAGGATTCCAGCCACAACGTTGCTGACGCATATAGTTAAGGACAAAGTCGGCGGCCCCGTCAAAGACACCTGCGCTGATTCTGACATCGGAGGATTTGGCCCCTCCGGCCAGTATCAAGTAATTGCCCTCCGCCGTAACAGCCGAGAAATCCAGCCTGACGGTCGTCCTGAGCTCTCCGAGAGTTCCCGTATTCCTGACATCCTCAGGCCTGGAGACATATACGGTCTTTCCAGAAGAGGCATCGACCACAGTGAATGATACAATATTATGCGGTTCCTTGTCATTGCTGACATAGACCGCGACTTTGGAGGCGTCGGGAAGATAGCCGATCTGATTGATCCGGATCCATTCCCCTGCTTCCGCCTGAAATGAAACAGCCATTAATGATAAGGCTGCGGCAAGTGATAATCTGAAAGACTTCATCTGGCATTATTTTTAGTGTCGCCCCAAATATAATACTTTTTAACCAATAAGCGAACAATTAAATACAATACCATCAAATGAATCTTGCCCAGGCCGAAACACAAAGCAATATGCAGCAAGCGCCTACGGACGATTACCGGGAATAATACTTTTCTATCACCACAGGATGTGACAGCATAAGGGACATAGATGAAAGGAGGGTCAAATCCGGAAGTCGGACTTGAACAGCAGATCAGTCAGTTCGTCAGCGGTGGCTCCCCGGAAATAGCGGGAGACATCCCTGGCGGAAAGGAAATCCCTGACGACGGACGAATCGTACCGAAGGCCGGCCATTGCCGAGGCAAGCTCCCCGACAGGAGAGTCAAACAGGAAGTCTCCTGAGAACTCCACGCTTCCGATGAGTCCTTTGTCTATGCGCAAGGCTGCCTCGACGGTGCCGCACGCAAGCTTGGCCTTGCAGCGTAAACCGGCCTCGTGCGAATGCCCGTAGATGAAATCCCAGGTGGAGAATTTCTCCTCGGCCTGACGGCGGACCTCGGCGATCTGGGAGGGCGAGAGCGAAATCTCATCATCGCCTGCGGAAAGAATCGCCTGAAGCTCGGACTGAAGCTCGTCAAGAGAGCCGAACTGCGGAAGATACTCCTTCAGGTTGGCCACACGGCTCCTGACCGAGGCGATGCCCTTTGCCTGCATCTTCGAGACAGGGGTGTCAAGAACCTTGACAAGAGTTTCTATGTCAACGTCATACATCAAAGTCCCGTGGATAATCTCCTGATCGCGCGAGACACGTCGGGCGTACCCTGAGACCTTCCTACCCTCAACGAATATGTCGTTTCTTCCTGTCAGCTCAGCCGGAACCCCAAGCTGCCGCAAGGCATCCACCATAGGCTGGGGGGAAGGATTCCTGCCGATGATCGTGTAGTTCATATTCTGAAGGTCGTGATAGACAGCCCCGCCACCGGTGACACGACGGGCGAGCGTGATTCCGCGGGAGTTGAGATAGTCCAGATTGACCTCACTGTAGGCATTCTGATTCAGCCCGATAATCACTGACGGCCTGTTCCGCCAAAGGAAGAAGTACGGTTCTTCCGACCGGATGTTCCCAAGGCAATATTCATCTAGCGCCAGATTGAAGTACGGGTCGGTCGAATTGTTTGTCAGATATTTCATATTCGTCTACGGCAAAAGAATTCCCATCCCGTCAGTCCCTGTGGCTCTCAAGAATCAGGTCTCCGAGTTCCTTGAGGTCGCGGACAATGAAATCCGCCGGATAATGCTCCGGCTCAGGGTTGACGCGGGCGTCCTCCGCCACTTTCAGGGCTGTCTCCAGAGTGGTCTCTCCGGAAAGGACAAGCACGCTGACGGCTCCGGCGTTATGTCCCATCGCTATGTCGGTGTAGATCCTGTCGCCTACCATAGCTATCTCTTCAGCTTTCAATCCGTTACGGTCACATATTCCGTCCAGCATAGTCGGATCCGGCTTGCCCATCACCTTGTCGGGTTTTCTGCCGGAGGCCGCCTCGATGCACTTCTGGAGCGACCCGCAGTCAACCAGGACAGTCCGGGCGTCGGTCGGACAGATGAAGTCCGGATTCGTCGCCACATAAGGGATGCCCTGACTGGCCCACCAGGTGGCGCGGCACAGACGCGGGAACACCAGTGTAGGGTCAAACGCGACAACCAGCATATCAGGCACATCGTCAGGATCATCGGCGCAGGAAACGAATCCGGCCTGCTCGAACTGGGACACCATACTCGGTGTTCCGAGCATAAAGAGTTTCCTGACTTCAGGGTAGTTCTTCTTGATGTAGTCAATCGTGGCGACCGGCGTGGCATACATATTACCCTCGTCCGCGGATATTCCCATCCCGGCGAGCTTTTTCAGGTAATCCTCCACCGATTTGGTCGGGTTGTTCGTCAGGAATGAATATCCCACTCCGTTCCTTTTCATTGTGTCAAGCACCTCGACCGTGAAAGGAAAGACGTTGTTCTCCATATAGATGGTGCCGTCCATATCCAAAGCCAGATGCTTGATTCCGCGCAACTTGGCCTTCTGTTCGGCCGTAAGCGACTTGTTGTAGTTCTCTGTAGTGTTCATATTCCGCAAAAATAATAATTTTAACAGGCCCATTTGACATTTGGGGAGTTTTTTTCTTTTACTTTACGCCAAGGACGGCAGGAAGCGATTCGTATCCAAGCGGATAGCCCAGTCCACAAAGTCAAGCCACAAACCTTGCGGCGCGCTTTCTCCTCAGGCGGAAAATCGCTATCTTTGCCTTCCCATATCGTTTAAACACTGAAAAATGGATCAGTCTATCAAGAAGAAGTACAACTATTGGCAGTGGAGAACCCTCATCATCCTGATGATCGGCTACGCCCTTTTCTATTTTGTAAGGAAGAACTTCAGCATCACGATGCCGGCCCTCGAGGCCGAGCTGGGAATCAGCAAGGTCAAGCTCGGCTTGTTCCTTACGCTCCACGGAATCATCTACGGAATCTCCAGATTCATCAACGGCTTCATCGCAGACCGCGTCAGCCGGAAAAAGATGATGGCAGCGGGACTTTTCCTCTCGGCGCTTGTGAATATATTCATAGGTCTAAGCCCGGAGATGAACGGGCTTTTCAATTTCCTTGACGGCGAAGGGAAGGCCACAGCCGGGATGATTGCCTTCATAGGAAGCCTCTGGCTGATAAACGGTTTCACCCAGGGAATGGGATTCCCTCCTTGCGGAAGCCTTATGGCGCACTGGATCAAGCCTTCCGAACTTGCGACCAAACAGGCCATCTGGAACAGTTCGCACTCCATCGGAGCAAGCCTTGTGGCATTCCTCTGCGGTTCCGTCATACTGAACTTCTTCTCCTACTCCGCCTGGCAGTGGTGCTTTTTCATACCGGCGCTCCTGGCCATCTCCGGATCGGTGCTGGTACTGTTCGGGCTAAAGGACACCCCGGCCTCAGTAGGGCTGCCCGCCCCTGAGGAGATCGATGACAACGCCCCGGCGAAGGAAGTCGTCACCGAACCTAAGGAATTCACCGACTACGCCTACAAGAGATTCGTGAAAGAAATGGTGTTCAAGAATCCTATCGTCTGGATTCTTGCCGCCTCCAACTTCTTCATCTATATCATCCGCTTCACAATTCTTGACTGGGGAGCCACATTCCTCACACAGGACAGGGGGCTAAGCATCCAGACAGCCTCCACTGTCGTGGGAATCACGGAAGTCCTCGGCATCGTCGGAACGCTTCTCGGCGGCTGGGCCACGGACAAGTTCTTCGGCAGCAAGGCCCACAGAACCTGCCTCATCGGCCTTGCCAGCGCCACCGTCTGCTTCATCCTCTTCTGGCTCACACCTGAGAGTATGAACTGGATGTCTGTGATTCTGATCATTATGGCAAGCTTCTTCATCTATATGCCTCAGGCGCTTATCGGAATATGCCTGTCCAACCAGGCGACCAAACGGGTGGCCTCGTCCGCCAACGGGATAGCCGGAATCCTCGGCTACGCAAGCACCGCTGTCTCCGGTCTCGCTTTCGGAGCCATAGCCGACAAGTTCGGATGGAACTCCGTATTCGAGGTGGCCATCGCACTGGGCATAGCAGGCGTGATTCTGTTCGCCATCATTTGGAAAGCCCCTGCCGACGGCTACTCCAAGGCCGACAAGCTAATGGTGCGGGTCAAGGCCGAATACGAAGCCCTGCATCCTACGGACAATCAAGGCGGAAGCGCCTCCGAATAAATCCGGGACGCCTCCGTCAAAAGGGACTATTTCAATGCGAAAGCGGTCTCCTTGATAATCTCCGAAACCGTAGGGTGAGGGAAAACTATTTCCTGAAGGCGCTCCAGCGTCATCTTGGACTCGATGGCGATGCAGGCGCTGTGGATAATCTCCGAGCAAGGGTTTCCGAGCATATGCACGCCAAGAACCTCGTGGTCATCCTTGCCGACGATGATCTTGCATATTCCTTCGCCCCTCTCGTTCTCCGCGACAAAGCGTCCGGCGTAGGCCATAGGGAGCTTGACGACAGAATATTCCTTGCCGGAAGCCTCGGCCTGCTCTTCGGTAAGCCCTACCCCGGCGACCTCAGGATTGGTGTAGACTATTCCAGGAATCGCATCGTAACGCATCCTGTCCGGCTTTCCGAGAATATCGTTTACGGCGACCTCACCCTCGCGGCTGGCCGTGTGGGCAAGCATCGAGAAGCCGGTCACGTCTCCCGCCGCATAGACTCCCGGAACGTTTGTCCTCATCCTCTCGTCCACCTTGATTCCGCAAGGCTTTCCGCCCTTGTTCAGAAGCATCTCCACACCGAGGTTTTCAAGCCCGAAGCCGCTGATGTTGGCCCGGCGGCCTACCGAGACGAGGATTCTGTCACCCCTGACTCTCCGGGTGTTCCCGTCCGGATCCTCATAGAGGACGGTGTCGCCATCGATTCCTGTCACCTTGCAGCTGAGACAAAAGTCCACTCCCCTCTTGGCGTAGATTTTCTGGAGCATCGAGCTGATTTCATCGTCCAGAGGGTCAAGAATCTTTGGAAGCATCTCAACCACAGTTACTTTCGTTCCAAGCGTACTGAAGAACGCGGCGAACTCCATTCCGATGACACCTCCGCCGATGACCACAAGTTCCTCCGGGCGCTCCCTAAGGGAGAGAATCTCACGGTTGGTGACAACCACCTCCCCGGCTTCCGCAAGCCCCGGGAATGGAGGCACAGCCGCCTCCGATCCGGTACATATCAGAATGTTGCGGGCCACATAATCCTGCCCGGCGGCAGTTATCCCGAAACCTTCGGCCTCCCGTCCCCGAATCATAGCCTCCGCGGCCACAACCTCGACATTATTGGATTTCATCGCGAGCCTGACCCCTCCGACGAGTTTCTTCACGACCTTGTCCTTGCGGGCGACGATCTTTGAATAGTCGAACGCCGGCTCCTTCACACAGACTCCGTAATGGTCGCCGGTAAGGGCATAGTTATAGACCTTCGCGCTGTAAAGAAGCGTCTTGGTCGGAATGCATCCTTCATTCAGGCATACTCCTCCGAGTGACTTTCTCTCAAAAAGGACAACCTTCAGACCGGCGGCTCCGGCCCTTTCAGCGGCCACATATCCGCCCGGGCCGCCACCTATCACTGCCAAATCGTACATATTGGTGTTCATTAATGTTACTTTATGCCCGAGAGCCTCCTGGTTTCCGGAACCGGAGCGCCCTCGCATACACACAAAGTTAAAATTTCTTACTGACATAAAAAAGGATTATATTTGTAGGTATGAAGAAGCGGTTTAAAATTGATTTCCGAAACCGGCTATACGGGATTACCGGTGGCGAATGACCGGCGGGAAGGAAGGAAACGGACGGGAAAGCCGGCGTAAACGGCGGCAGGGCACAGTTTTAAACAGATTCTGAAGAGACAGGACTATTTTCAAATTCAAAATACCAGACAGAAAATGCAGTCAACAGAAGATCTGAAGAAGATCGCCTCCCAGGTCAGAAGGGACATCGTCAGGATGGTCACGATGGCCAAGTCCGGTCATCCGGGCGGATCAATGAGTTGCGCCGACTTTATGACGGCGTTGTACTTCAATGTTATGGATCAAGACCCGGCCGGATGGACGCGCGACGGAAAAGGTCAGGATATGTTCATCCTCTCCGCGGGACATCTCACGCCGATGTACTATTCGGTCCTGTCGAGGGCGGGTTACTTCCCCACATCCGAGCTGGGTTCTTTCCGCAAGTTCGGAAGCCGCCTTCAGGGACACCCTTCGATAAGGAAAGGCCTTCCGGGAGTGTTCCAGGCCGCCGGTTCTCTTGGACAGGGGCTTTCGGTAGCCGTCGGAGCCGCGCTTGCCAAGAAGGCAGACAATGACCCGCACCGCGTGTTCGTTCTCTGCGGAGACGGAGAGACAGAGGAAGGACAGATCTGGGAAGCCGGACTGTTCGCCGCACATCATAAAGCTGACAATCTGGTCGCGATAACCGACTGGAACGGCCAGCAAATCGACGGAACGACCGAGGATGTCGCCGGACTTGGCGACCTCGAAGCCAAATGGAAGGCGTTCGGATGGGATGTTATTGTCGCTGACGGCCACGATATGGACAAGATTCTTGAGGCGTTTGCCCGGGTGAAAGCCTGCGAGGGCAACGGAAAGCCTAAGATGATCCTGTTCAGGACGGAGATGGGACACGGGGTTGACTTTATGGCGGGCACACACAAATGGCACGGCAGCGCTCCTTCCGAGGAACAGTGCCAGAACGCCCTGAGCCAACTTGAAGAGACATTAGGAGACTTTTAATCAGGGACATTATGAAAAAATATACAGACAGAGGTAAAAAGGACACCCGCAGCGGTTTCGGTGCCGGTCTTCTTGAAGCCGGAAAGGCTGATTCCAGAGTCGTGGCACTGGCCGCCGACCTTAAAGGATCGCTGAAGATGGACGCTTTCGCCGCCGAATTTCCGGAAAGGTTCTACGAGTGCGGAATAGCAGAGGCGAATATGATAGGAGCGGCGGCGGGAATGGCTCTCGCAGGCAAGGTTCCGTTCGCGGGATCGTTCGCCGAGTTCGTGACAGGACGCGTCTACGACCAGATTAGAATGGAAGTATGCTACGGCAGGACAAACGTCAAGATCGCTTCCTCACACGCGGGAATCACACTTGGCGAGGACGGAGCCACACATCAGACAATGGAGGACATCGCTCTGATGCGCGCCCTTCCTGATATGGTGGTCATCAACCCTTGCGACTGGACCCAGACCAAGAACGCCACAATCGCCGCCGCGAAATATGACGGGCCTGTCTATCTTCGTTTCGGCAGACCGAAAGTGGCGGACTTCACCCCTGACGAGCCTTTCGAGATCGGGAAGGCCTATGTCCTGAACGAGGGCAAGGACGTTTCGATCTTCGCCACCGGCCATATGGTCTGGGAAGCCCTTCAGGCAGCGGAAGCCCTTGAGGCTGAAGGAATCTGTGCGGATGTCATCAACGTCGCCACCATCAAGCCTCTCGACACCAAGACCGTCATCGCCTCCGCCATCAAGACCGGAGCCGTGGTGGTCGCCGAGGAACACAACCAGGCCGGAGGACTTGGAGAGTTGATCGCCGGAGTGCTGGCGGCGACTTCCCCGAAGCCTGTTGAATATGTCAACGGAAAAGACGAGTTCGGTCAAAGCGGTACGCCGTCGGAACTTCTCGCTGCCTACGGAATGGACGCGGCACACATAGCGGAGGCCGCAAAGAAAGTCATCGAAAGGAAATAGCTGTTCCGGTTGCTTAGAGACAACGGATAAAAAAACGGAAATATTCATAAAAAACAGAAAAAAGCCAGGAGATATTTATGTTTCTTGGCTTTTTTTCCGTTTTATCAACTTACCTTGCGCCTTTGTACAAGACAGACCGCCGACTTTCCCTCCGGCTGACGGAGAGGGATTCAAAGAATCTGTCGCAAAGGATAACAAACTATGAAAATCAAAGACTTATACGTGGGGGAAAGGCCACGTGAGAAAATGCTTTCAAAAGGGGCTGCCTCGATGAGCGACGCAGAGCTTCTCGCCATCCTTATCGGCTCCGGGACACAGAAGGAAAACGTGCTCGAGGTCGCCAACAGGCTTCTTGCCGCCAATGAGGGGAAACTGTCGTCGGTGGCCGGGATGGATGCGGGACAGATGAAGGAAATCAGTGGAATCGGCAGCGTCCGGTACGCATCCATAGCGGCCGCGTTCGAACTTGGCAAACGTTGCTGTCTGGAGGATCCGGGAATAGAGAAAATCCCCGTGACAGACGCTTCCGCAGTGTACAGACTGATGCGCCCGTACCTTACCGGATTAGACCACGAAGAGTTCTGGACAATATTCCTCAACAGAGCCAACTATGTCATCCACAAGGAGATGATCAGCCTGGGAGGCTCGTCGTCCACTGTTGTGGACTCAAAGCTGGTGGTCAGGAAAGCGCTGGAGAAAAGAGCAAGCGCTATGATTATGGTTCATAACCATCCTTCCGGGAATCCCCGGCCAGGACAATGCGACCTGACTGAGACAGAACGGATGAAGAAAGCCGCGAACACATTCGACATCGCCCTCCTCGACCACATCATCATCTGCGATGACTGCTTCTTCAGCTTCGCGGATGACAGGGTGGAGGCGGTCGGGAGGCAGTTTTTCTGACAGAACCCGGCTCAAAGCTCCGTAGCGGCGCCGTATTTCATCGGTAACAGGCCGAAAAATTTGCAGGTCTTGAAATTAATCCCTACTTTTGGTTTTCGATAATCAATTCGAAAAATCAATGAAAGTCATCAATCTTGGCGAGACCGATTCGGTCCTCAGCAACATCGTTGCGCAGATGCGTGACAAAATCGTTCAGAAAGACAGCCTCCGTTTCCGTTACAACCTTCAAAGGTTGGGGCATATCTTTGCCTACGAAATCAGCAAAGTGCTGGACTACAGTCCGAAGGATGTCATAACCCCGCTTGCCACCGCAAGGGTTCGCACCTGTGACGCAAAGATTGTGGTTTCCACCATCCTGCGTGCCGGACTGCCTCTTCACCAAGGCGTGCTTGACGTTTTCGACAATGCCGAAAACGCCTTCATCGCAGCATTCAGGAAATATGACAAAGGGGAAGACTTCCACATCAACGTGGAGTACTGCACCTGCCCGGACCTGACAGGAAAGACCCTCATCATCGCCGACACTATGCTTGCGACCGGCTCTTCCATCGAAATCGCCTACCGCAAGCTCATCCAGGAAGGCGGAGAGCCGTCGCACACACACTTCGTATGTCCGATAGCAAGCATCTACGCCATAGAATTCCTACAGAAACACCTGCCGGAGAACACGACACTATGGACCGCGGCTGTTGACGAGGAGCTGACAAGCCACTCCTACATCGTTCCGGGACTCGGAGACGCGGGAGACCTGGCCTACGGGGCAAAGCTTTAGAAACCGGCAGAGGAGGTTACAACTCCTTTCTCAGACGAGCCTTGGGGATATCAAGTTGGTCGCGGTACTTAGCGATAGTACGCCGGGCTACTTTGTATCCCCTCTTGCTCATTTCAGCGACAAGCTGGTCGTCGGTCAGCGGCTTGCGCTTGTTCTCGGCATCGACACACTCGCGCAGAGCCATCTTCAACTCGCGGGTGGAGACTTCCTCCCCATCCTGGTTCTCAAGTCCTTCGGAGAAAAAATACTTCAGCGGATAGATTCCGAAATGGGTCTCGATGTACTTGCTGTTCACGACCCTTGAAATGGTGGAGATGTCAAAACCAGTCCTCTCGGCTATGTCTTTCAGGACCATTGGCTTGAGATTGGACTCATCCCCGTCCATAAAATAGTCTCGCTGATAGTTCACGATGGCCTTCATCGTGCTTTCCAAGGTGTTGTAGCGCTGCTTCAAGGCCTCGACAAACCATTTGGCGGAATCAAGTTTCTGCTTGACGAATGTGGCCGCCTCCTTTTTCTGTCTGTCCGAAGAGCCTTGGGCTTCGGTAAGAAGTTCGGCGTACTTGTGGTTCACGCGTATCTCCGGAATATTGAAACGAGGCATCGACAACTTCGGTTCACCGTCCACGATGTCCAGCACGAAATCAGGGACAATCTGCTGTGCCTGATCGTTATAGGAGTCATCAATCTGGCCTCCGGGAGACGGATTAAGCTTGACGATCTTGGCCAGGACAGCCTTCATTTCCTCTTCGGTCAACCCGAGCTTCGTGATGATTTTCTGGAAATGCCTGTTAGAGAACTCCGTGAAATAATCCGCGAGTACGGTTTCGGCCAGCCTGGTGACCTGATTCTGTTCCTGGGCTTTCAGCTGAAGGAGAAGACATTCCCTCAGATCCCTCGCCCCGACTCCGGCGGGATCGAATTCCTGGATCACCTTCAACATCCTGAGAACCTCTTCCGGAGTGGACTCGATGTTGGCTCTGAACGCAAGGTCGTCCACGACACTGTCTATGTCCCTCCTGAGGTAGCCGTCGCTGTTCAGGCTTCCGATGATAAAGGCCGCGACATCGTGGTCGTGCTTCGACATATTACGGTAGCCAAGCTGTTCCATCAGGCTTTGCGTGAAACTCTCCTTTACGGAAAAAGTATTGTATTGCGGACGTTCGTCCTTTCCGTAATTGTTGACGCGTAGCTTGTAGGACGGGATAGGGTCGTTCTCGTCTATCTCGTCTATGGAGATGTCCTTAGGCTCGTCATTGTCCTCGTTCTTGTCCGGAGCGGGAGAATCATCAAGCACCGGATTGTCCTCCAGCTCGGCCTTCACCTTCTGCTCCAGCTCCTGAATCGGCAGTTCGATGAGCTTGATCGTCTGAATCTGAAGAGGGGAAAGTTTCTGAGTCTGTTTGAGTTCTAGTCCCTGCTTGAGCATAACTTATTCCTGATTATCCATCTCGAATCTTTCAACTGTGTAGGAGTTGAACCGGTCAACCACCGGATAGCCGATTGTCTCCTTGACTATGAACGCGGTCGGGAAAGCCCCTTTGACCCGCTGGAGCAACTGCATAGCCTCGGACCTTGTCCTGAAGTCACCCACAGTGACCTTGAAAAAAGGATTGGAATATGTCCGGTAGGCCGGAATCCCCGGAAACATCTCCTCGAAACGCTTCATTGCCACCTCGGAATCATTTCTTGAAGTCTGCCTGTTGTCATTGAATATCCTGACCCTGAACCCGGTGGAAGTTCTTGACGGGTTGGAGGCCAGATGCGATTCGAAGGCGCTTCTGATGCTCTGAGACTGATGCACCGTCACCTTGGAGCCATCCCCGCCGAGGCCGGAAAGAAGATGGAATATGTTCTTGCCCAGCAACGTGGAATCCAATACGGCGCTCTGCCTGTAGACAACGGAATCCCTCTTCTGGGCGGCTTCCTGTGCGGCCGCCGGGCCAGAGAATGCGGCGATGGCCAATGCGGCCATCAGTATCCTTTTTGTCGGAATATTCATAAAACGTACTTATTCAACCATTTGACTAAGATCTACATCCTTTAACCTGAAAGTCGTGCCGGCCCCGCTCTTGAGCTTCACCGTCGCGGTCACGTCTGTCGTGAAACCCTCCAGATTGCCTTTTTTCACAATCTGTATCATCTTCATAAGGCTCACTCCGTCACTCAGGGTGGCCGAGCAAGGCAGGTCGTACACCTTAGAGCACTTCTTGTCAACACTTATCGTGTCCGCCGTGTAGGTGGCGAAATCCTCTCCGTTGTATTTGACAGTGCCGCTTACGTCCATCACCTTGAATGCGAAAGTAGGATTGTCGATTCCGACCGCGAGCACAGCGTCAACCGACCGGAACCCGTTAATCGAATATGACTCCAGGCCACAGGAGGTCACCTTTATGTCCTTCACCTTGGACAATCCGGAGCACCCCTGAAGGACGGAGCATAAAAGCAGGACGGCCAAAAAACCTATTATAGTTCCTATAATTCTCTTCATTTTGCCAACACAGTTTCTACAAATATATGAAAAAATCCTAATTCGCTGAAAAATCCATATATTTGCAGAATCGAGAAATAGTCGGGTCATATCAAGAAGCTGTTCGATTTATTTATCTGAGACTTTGAGGGAATAAATCCAGGCAGTTTCGACGGGGCTTAGGGGAAGACAGCGGTGCGGCCCGGCTAAGGAGGCCGGAAGAGAATTACTGATTTAAACCTCAAAGGACTTTTGGAATAGATTTAAACAGCTTCTAAATTATCAGAATGAGCAAAAGAATTTATATCGAGACTTACGGTTGCCAGATGAACGTAGGCGACACGGAGGTGATTTTCTCGATTCTTGGCAAAGAGGGCTACGAGCGCACTGAATCAATGGACGAGGCGGATGTGATTCTGGCCAACACCTGTTCGGTCAGAGACAACGCCGAGCAAAGGATCTGGGGACGCATAGAGGTTTTCCACAAGCAGAAGGAGAAACGGAGAGACACCGTGGTCGGAATCGTCGGATGCATGGCCGAAAGGCTCAAGGACAAACTCCTTGACACCCATAAGGTTGACTTGGTGGCCGGCCCGGATTCGTATAGGACCCTTCCGGCTCTCCTCAGGGACATCGCCCCGGACAAGCCGCAGATCAACGTGATGCTTTCCCACGAGGAGACCTACGCCGACATCGTTCCGGTAAGGACTGACAGGAACGGGGTCTCGGCCTTCATCTCGATAATGAGAGGGTGCAACAATGTCTGCTCGTACTGCGTCGTGCCTTACACCAGAGGTGCGGAAAGGAGCAGGGATCCTCAGACCATCGTGGACGAGGCCCGGGATGTTTTCGGCAAAGGTTACAAGGAAGTCACACTTCTCGGACAGAACGTGGATTCCTACAACTGGAAACCGGACGGAGGCGAGGCCTGCGACTTTCCTAAGCTGCTTGCGATGGTGGCCGGAATCAGCCCCGAGCTGAGAGTCCGCTTCGCCACCAACCACCCGAAGGACATCAGTGACGAGCTGATTGACACGATGGCAAGGTACGACAACATCTGCAATCATATTCATCTGCCTGTCCAGTCCGGCAGCGACAGGATGCTTGAGAAGATGAGGAGACGCTACACGGCGGAATGGTATCTTGAGCGGGTGGCCAGAATCCGCGAGGCGCTGCCGGGGTGCGGAATCACGACAGACGTGATCGCAGGCTTCTGCTCCGAGACCGAAGAAGATCATCTTCAGACACTTGAACTGTTCCGCAAGGTTGGATTCGACTACGCCTATATGTTCTACTACTCCGAACGTCCTGGGACTCTCGCCGCAAGGCATTACCCGGATGACGTGCCCCTTGACGTGAAGACCAGGAGACTGAACGAGATAATAGCGCTTCAGAACGAACTGAGCCTGAAGAGCAATCTGAACGATGTCGGAAAGACTTTCAGGGTGCTGGTGGAAGGCCCGTCCAAAAAGAATCCGGAAGAGCTGTGCGGACGTACCGGCAGCGACAAGATGTGCGTGTTCCCCGGAGGGGGACATAAGGCGGGAGACTACGTCGATGTGAAAGTGGCGTCCTGCACCTCGGCCACCCTGATAGGCGAATTGGTTTAGTACAGAGACAATGCAGTGGATCCTTTCAGCCCTATATTTCCTCCTGATTCTCAGTGTCTGCACCGTCATATTGGTTGACAAGGGAGATTCGGGAAGGAAGTTTGCGTGGCTGCTGATCATCGCTGTACTGCCGGTCGTAGGGCTGGTGCTTTACCTGATGTTCGGAATCAACTACCGGCATCACTGGATATTCAACCGCCACCACCAGAGGTATATGGACATATTCAAGTCAGGAGCCACCCCTGAACTGACAGAAATCCTCTTCGGCCGCGGCAATGAGAGCAAGGTCAGCGAGGAGTACCGGCCATTGGCAAGGCTGCTCGGTTCGGAAGGCTACCCCTCCGTCACTTCCGGCAACGACATCGAGATCATCACCAGCGGCCAGCGCAAGTTCGACCTGCTCTGCGAGGATATAAAGGCGGCCAGGGAATCAATCCACATTGAATATTTTCATTTCGGGAACGACAAGGGCAGCAAGACAATCAAGCGGCTTCTGATGCAGAAGGCCAGGGAAGGTGTCAAGGTCCGTTTCCTCTACGAGAACATCGCCAATTTCCCGATTGCCTCCGCCTACTACAACGCGATGAGGAAAGCCGGAGTGGAGGTCATCAAGTTCACCAATCCGAGAATGCACGTCCTGGACTTGGCGACAAAGCTCAACTATCGGAACCACAGAAAGATAGTGGTAATCGACGGGAGAATCGGCTACACCGGCGGGATGAACATCAACGACCACTATTTCCGCCAATGGCGGGACACCCACCTGCGCATCACAGGAGACGCCGTGGCCTCGCTTCAGCACATATTTATGGATTCCTGGCTGACAGGAGGAGGGACTATCGACAAGGCGATGATAGATTTCTACCCTATGGCAAAGGCAGGCGAGACAGGCGCGTCAACGGCTTCTGTGGCCGTGGAAAGCGTTCCGGAGCCGACGGAAATCGACTTCAGGGCCACACACCCGACTTTGAGAGGCAAGCTGATCCAGATCGTTCCCGACGAACCGGACCGTCCTCTCCCGATTCTGCAGCTGAGCTACGAATGGGCATTGCATCACGCCAAGGACTACATCTATCTCCAGACTCCGTATTTCGTTCCCACAGAGCCTGTTATGGATGCTCTCAAAGCGGCGGCCCTGTGCGGCGTGGACGTACGGCTGATGCTCCCGGAGGTGGCCGACAACATCCTGATGCGCCCTGCCAACAGAGCCTACTATGAGGAAGCCCTTCAGGCCGGCGTAAGAATATTCCTGCGCCGGGGAGAGTTCATCCACGCCAAGACCTTCGTCTGCGACGACTACCTCTCCAGCATCGGCTCAGCCAACCTTGACTTCCGTAGCTTCGCAATCAACTATGAGGTCAACTCCTACATCTACGACAAGGAGACAGCCCTGATGAACAAAGGAATATTCCTGTACGACACCAGGCAATGCCACGAGCTGACACTTGAGGAATGGAGCGGACGTCCTTGGTACTCCCGCATCCTCGAAAGCGTTATGCGCCTCTTCGCACCGCTGCTATAAGGCCACCACGCAGACAGATAGACAAACAGGTATAATTACAATTATTGCAGAACCCGTAAGCGAATAAAGGAATGACACGTAAGACCAAAACCAGTTTCAGATGGGTGATATGCACGATGCTTTTCGTCGCCACAGCAGTGAATTACCTTGACAGACAAGTACTTTCCCTGACCTGGGACGAATTCATCAAGCCGGAGTTCCATTGGAATGAGTCACACTACGGCACAATAACCTCGCTCTTCTCGATTATCTATGCGATCTGTATGCTGTTCGCAGGACGTTTTGTGGACTGGATGGGGACCAAGAAGGGCTACCTCTGGTCGATCGGAGTGTGGTCCGCCGGAGCCTGCGCACACGCGTTGTGCGGAGTGGTGACCGAGCATATCGTAGGAGTTCACACCACAGCCGAACTGATCCAGGCGACAGGAGACACTGCCGTGCTTGTCTCAACGGTAAGTATGTACTGCTTCCTTGCGGCCAGAAGCATCTTAGCCCTTGGCGAGGCGGGCAACTTCCCTGCCGCCATCAAGACCACAGCGGAATATTTCCCGAAGAAAGACAGGGCTTTCGCCACGTCCATATTCAACGCAGGCGCTTCAATCGGCGCTCTGTTCGCTCCTCTGACCATCCCGATTCTCGCAAAAAGATTCGGATGGGAGACAGCGTTCATCATTATCGGAGCGCTCGGATTCATATGGATGGGATTCTGGGTGTTCCTTTATGACAAACCCGAGGACTCCAGGCACGTGAGCAAGGAAGAGTTGGCTTACATCGAGCAGGACAAGGAACTGGACAAAACCGTAAAGGACTCCGGCGACCAGACGGAACGCAAGCTAAGCCTTCTTGACTGCCTGAAGTACAAGCAGACCTGGGCATTCGCTGTCGGCAAGTTTATGACCGACGGTGTCTGGTGGTTTTTTCTTTTCTGGACACCGTCCTATCTCAACAGCCAGTTCGGCGTCAAGACAAGCGACCCAAAGGGTATGGCGCTGATATTCACGCTCTACGCCATCACGATGCTTTCCATCTACGGCGGGAAGCTTCCGACTGTATTCATCAACAAGGCGGCGGAGAAAGGGAAGGCATTCGATCCTTATGCGGCCCGGATGAAAGCTATGCTGATCTTCGCTTTTCTTCCTCTGGTCGTTCTTCTCGCACAGCCTCTCGGAAGGATCTCACCTTGGTTCCCGGTCATTCTGATCGGCATTGGCGGAGCCGCACACCAGTCGTGGTCCGCGAACATATTCTCAACCGTCGGTGATATGTTCCCTAAATCCAGCATCGCCACCATCACCGGAATCGGAGGAATGGCAGGCGGACTCGGATCGATGTTTCTTCAGAAAATCGCCGGAGAACTGTTTGTCTATTCCGAGCAGGCCGGCCTGTCCTTTCTCGGATTCACCGGAAAGCCCGCCGGTTATTTCATCATCTTCTGTGTCTGCGCGACAGCATATCTCATCGGCTGGAGCATAATGAAAGCGCTTGTCCCGAAATACAAGGTAATCACACTATAAAAAAGACAATAAACGACAACTCCCAAGATAGCGGAAACGGTTGCCACAATCGTGATTGCCTGTCCGGAGAACAACATCCAACAAACGGCCGGAAATTTACGTAGCCGATAAAAGCGTATTATCGGCTAATTAAAAAACTTTGTCGATCAGTTCTCCGCCCGCAGGCTATGCCGGCTATAAAGCCCTGATCTGAGCCTCCGACAGACCCGTCAGGCGTGCTATCTGCCCTATCGGCATATTCTCCTGAAGCATAGTTCTTGCCACACTGGCCTTAGCCTTGGCCTCTCCCTCGGCCACTCCTTCGGCAAGTCCTTCAGCGTGCCCCTCGGCGTGTCCCTTGGCAAGCCCTTCAGCGTGCCCTTGCTCAAAGCCTTCCTTGCGGCCCTCGCGCA
>CAYWIW010000002.1:0-215646 GCA_964458425.1 uncultured Muribaculaceae bacterium | reverse complement strand
AGGAAATAGCGGACATAAGAAAACCGGATCAAAATCTCTTTTGACCCGGCCTCTAATAATCGTTGATGCTATATGCTAACCGTTGATAATCACCAGCTACTTACCGATGCAGCATACATAGCTGCTTGAATGATAGATTGTTGCAATTTAATCGGTAGAAAAGTTGTTTTTGAGACCTCTGAGACTTGTTTTTGAGGCTGTTTTACACTCTTTTCTCAATGAATCAGAACCATGAGGAATATTGTATCCTCAATGAAGTTCACCTATCTTCTATCCGGCTACAAAGGTACAAAATTCCGTGATGTTTTCACCGATAATGTCAACTAAATGAAAGATATTTTCAGGGATATTATTTGCTGACCAAAAGAGAAATATTCAGTTGAAGTTTTTTTCCATTTTCCCCTCTGTTTGACTTGATTTTATTGCCCGTGTATATAATAACGGTCATTAAAGTCAAGTTGCTGGTGTGAAGTCATATCTTTTTCTTTTGGCAAGCAAAATAGTTCTTTGATATGTTGAGTGTATGATGAACAATTTGCATCGTTTGTAACGAATAACATATTGTTTGTTGATTGTGTATATGGTGCTTACAAACAACATTATAGCATTTAGTTTTTGCTCAAAATAGATTATGTATATGGTTAATTATGCCAAGACATGCATTTTTCTATATGTAATGCATCATTAAATAAATAAAAAGTATTACCTTTGCATATTATATGATAGGTTGATTATGGCAAAGTCATCGATATAGTCGCTTTGCACCTTAAATAAGAAAATATGTCAAAGAATACAATGGGAACCAAACTTCCCCGAAAATTGGAGCAAAAGATGCAGATTGTAGGCGAGCAGATTAAGCTAGCTCGTTTACGTAGGAATCTGAGTGTGGCTCAGGTGGCTGAACGCGCCACCTGTTCACCGCTTACTGTCTCCAGAATAGAAAAAGGGATTCCTACTGTTGCAATAGGGATCTATCTACGTGTTTTGTACGCATTGCAACTTGACGATGATATTCTATTGCTTGCCAAAGAAGATAAAATGGGAAAAGCTTTGCAAGATTTGAGCTTGAAAACAAGAGAACGTGCATCCAAGAAAGAATAATCTATGAAAAAGTTGTATGTATATGCCGATTTCGATTGGCTTAAAGAAGTGGAACTCATTGGCGAATTAGGCTATGAGTCTCTTCGTGGTGCGGACAGCTATAGTTTTACGTTCGATAATGAATGGTTAAGGCAGCACAGCGATCTGTTTTTGAGTGACGACCTGAATAATTACCCGGGACAACAATATACACAACCGGACAAGGATATATTTGGATGCTTTTCTGATGCCTTGCCGGATCGTTGGGGACGTACTTTGTTGTTGCGTCGTGAGCAAATTGCAGCTGCGGAAGAAAAACGACCAGTACGGAGATTGTCATCCTTCGATTTCTTGACTGGTATCGATGATTTCTCCCGAATGGGTGGATTCCGTTTTAAGGAAGATCCCGATGGTGAATTTATCAATGTGAGTGAATCGTTGAAAATTCCACCTTTGACAGATATCCGGGAGTTGATTGCTGCCAGTGCTGAGATTGAGAAAAGCGAAGAAAACAATATGCTTCCTGATAGGAAATGGATTGCACAACTTGTGCAACCTGGGACATCATTAGGAGGAGCACGTCCTAAAGCCAATGTTGTAGATACAGATAAAGTTCTTTATGTGGCCAAGTTTCCATCGCGCAAGGATGACTATGATGTTGGACTTTGGGAGCATTTCAGTCATTTGCTTGCCACAAAAGCAGGGATAAACGCTGCAAAAACAAAGGTGTTGGCAACTGGAGAGAAATATCATACATTGCTGTCACAACGCTTCGATAGAACCCAAGAAGGAAAACGCATTCATTTTGCATCTGCCATGACCTTATTGGGGCTGAGTGATGGTGACAATGCAACTACCGGGCATGGCTATCTGGATATAGTCGACTTTATTATTCAGAGCTGTACCGATGTAGAGCGAAACTTACAGGAATTATACCGTCGTGCGGCTTTCAATATATGCATAGGCAATAGTGACGACCATTTCCGCAATCATGGTTTCCTTTTGGCTGCAAAAGGATGGACACTGTGTCCTGCATATGACATGAACCCCACGTTGAATGAGTATCAAAGTTTGCTTGTTTCATCAACTTCTCACAAAGCAGAGTTGAGTATTTTGCTGGATGCTTGCGAAGATTATATGCTCAATAAGAAAACAGCAGAGAAGATTGTTGCAGAGGTAGTTGAAGTCGTAAAAGAATGGCGGGAACTTGCTAATCGTCAAGGCATATCCAAAAGAGAAATGGATATGTTTTCAGGAGTGCTGGATGAAAGATGCAAGCAATATGTTAGTATTTAACATCCTAGTTCAATCAGAATAAGGAGGAAATAACCATGAGTGGAGGATATTTTAATAGGAACACATACGCAATGCGTGAGATAGCTGATGCTACTGAGCGTGACATTGCAAGGGCTTTACAACCAAAGCCGGAGAAAGTACAAGAGGATTATTGGACTATTTACGAGAAAGATTGCTTTGGCTCATATCATAGTTATAAGGACTACATGAGTTTTGGGAGCTATGAAGACGCAGAATCTTTTCTTCTGAGAGATAAAACCATCGTCAAGGCAGAACAAAAATACGCAGACCGACGATTCTTTGATGATGGGGTGATTTTCCAATCAACAAAACGATATATGTCTGACACTCCAGATGCTGAACAAATTCCGGTATTATACTCAATCCATCATTGTTATTATGATCATTATCTCTATGAAGCAGATGTATTGGAACTGTCAGATGAGACGATAGATGCAATGAAGGAGGCATATCGGCAAATTCGTATAGCAGAAATATATGCGGAACGAGTAGACTAGATGATGAGTGGCGATGATAGCGAAGAGTGTTTCCGTGAACGCATCGAGGAAGACTTGACGGAGTTTGAAAAGGAATATGCGTCAAAAGATTGGACTTATCTCGATGAAGATGACGAATAAAAGCAATAACCTATCATAAAATAAAGAAAGAGGTGTGTTTTTTGCATATTATATGATAGATTGATAATGCGACCGATACAATGGAATCAAATTATGTGGAATCAACATTATGTTTATGCAGCATAATGCTTTTTTGTAACGACGTTATATGATATTTTTATCATATTGTTTTGAATATTATCCTTTTATGTTTAACTTTGTGCTTGAAAATATAACACGAAGCAATATGGCGAAAATAGAATGCTCAAACCGATTGCGTGTAGTTCTAGCGGAAAAAGAAATAACCAATCGTTGGCTGGCAGAACAGATGGGCGTTACCGATATGACAGTGTCACGATGGAAGACTAATAAAGTACAACCATCAATGGCTCAGTTTGTAGAAATTGCCCAACTGCTAAAAGTGGATATAAAAGACCTTATAGAGGCCGATTTTAATTATGAAGTAGAATGAGTGGACAAAAAAAATATACATTTATAGATTTATTTGCAGGGTGTGGAGGCCTTTCAGAGGGATTCATGTCATCTGGACATTTTCGAAGTCTTGCCCATATTGAATGGGAACTTCCTATGGTTCAAACATTAAGAAAACGCTTGATCCAAAAATGGGGCGAAACGGAGGAAGAAGCAAATAAGAAAGTGGTTTTATTTGATATACAGAAGACAGATGAATTGATAAATGGACAATGGTCAGAAGAATCTTTGTGTAAATATGGTAAGGATAATTCGGGGCAAGTGCTGAGTGGCTTAAAGACAATTATAGGTAGCGAGACTGTTGATTTCATTATCGGAGGCCCACCTTGCCAGGCTTATTCTATTCATGGCAGAGCCACAGATAAAAACTCAATGAACGATGATTATAGAAATTATTTGTTTGAAAGTTTTGTCAAGGTGGTTGATTGTTTTCGTCCCAAAGCATTCATTTTTGAAAACGTAACAGGAATGTTGAGTGCAAAGCCTGGTGGTATACCTGTTGTGCAGCGAATATATCAGGCTTTCAAAAATATAGGTTATGTGACATTGCATCCCGATGACTTCAAAAACGCTGTGTTTGATGCTTATAATTACGATGTTCCACAACATCGAGAAAGAGTCATATTAATTGGAATTAAGCAAGATGAAGGGTTCTCTCTAGATAATTTTTATGCGAATCTGTCTCAGTGTGTATCAGGCACCCATAAAACGGTAAGAGATGCCATAGGTGCCCTGCCGCCACTTTATCCATTGGATCAAGTTGTTAAAAACAAAGGACGATATGTATCACATCAATGCAATGGAAAAGATGTACATCATACTCCTAGACATTGTAGTGCGAGAGACATTGAAGTGTTTAAAACATGGATAGGAAATAAAATGAACTATTGCACTCAACAGGAAGCTATTGACTTTTATAAGCAGATTACAGGGAAAGATACATTATACCGTAAATACCGTAATCTAGAATGGGATAAACCAGCACCTACAGTTGTTGCCCATCTTCAAAAAGACGGATTTATGTTTATTCATCCAGACATAAATCAGGCAAGAAGTATAACGGTACGTGAAGCGGCATTGCTAATGACGTTTCCGAAAGATTATCAATTTGTTGGGAATAGAGCCTATTGTTATAAAATGATTGGGAATGCAGTACCTGTCAATTTTGCAAAGGCTATAGCTCAATCATTATATTTAACATTGGATTGAAATGGCAAATATATTAATAGCGTGCGAAGAAAGTCAGGCTATATGCAAGGCGTTTAGAGATAGGGGGCACAATGCGTATAGTTGTGATATACTCGAATGTAGTGGAGGGCATCCTGAATGGCACTTTAAACAGGATGTTCTTAAAGTTATACCAGAATGTGGTGGTACATTGGAAAATGGAGAAACATATTTTTTACCTAAAGGTGAAATGTGGGATTTAATGATTGCCCATCCTCCATGTACGTATCTTTCTGTAAGTGGAGCAAGATGGTTGTATCATCCGGAAGATTCTCACTTACCAATAGAAGAAAGAAGAGAACATCCACACCATATAGGAAGAAGGCAGTTGAAAAAGGAAGCAATAGAGTTTTTTATGGAGTTTACAAAGACCAATATAAAGCATTGGGCTATAGAAAACCCTGTAGGGTGTATGAACTCTGAGTATCGAAAACCAGACCAAATTGTTCAGCCATTCTGGTTCGGAGATTCAGCTTCGAAAAAAACCTGTCTGTGGTTACACAATTTACCGTTATTACAGCCTACTAATATGGTAGATGAAGGTCCTCGTGTGGTTCTCTCTAGTGGTCGGTCATTGCCCAAATGGTATTCTGACTCCTTTAACACTAAGATTTCAACAGAAGAAAGAAGACGATTAAGAAGTAAAACATTCCCGGGTTTTGCAGAAGCTGTTGCGGAACAATGGGGTAAATACATAGAGCTATGATTTACATTTCAAAATTTCGTTCAAATGATTTGAATCCTTCAAAAGGGAAACAGATCGAATTTAATAAAGGTGTTGTTGATAAATTTTTCAACTTCACAGGTAGTGAGCATATTGTAGATTTTGAATGCCATTCTGTTTTAAACCCTAATTTGAAGGAAAATATTCATGTCGAATTTAAGTTGAGTCCATCGCGAGGCGATTATAAAATATATCAAAATAGTGATGGAACTAAGGATTTGAAAGATTTCTTTCTTGATACTCTCCATTTGGAAAGTGACAAAAATCTTGATGACTATTTTGCCATCAAGAAGAAAAACTCTACAAAATACATATTGTACTATTTGCCGAAGGATATAATCTTTAGTAATTTCTTTTCAATAGCGGCTAATGATCAGATCTTATTTATATCCGAGAAATCAGATGAGGTAAAAAATGAAGAATCAGATATACCAAAGTCTCGTCAAATAATATATTATGGCGCACCAGGAACCGGTAAGTCGCATAAAATTAAGGAAGCACTTGGTGAATATGAGGATTGTTCGGCGGATAAGAAAGTGCCGAAGGCAAACATCTTTAGAACAACCTTTCATCCAGACAGTGATTATTCAACTTTTGTTGGAGCATATAAACCGACAAAGGGGAAACGCCCTTTGTATGGTCTGTTCGGGAAAGATACCGTCAGAATGAAAGATGGAGAGGACTTATTTGAAGATATAATAACCTACAAATTCGTTCCTCAAGCATTTCTTAATGCTTATATTCGTGCGTATCAGACAGACGAGAATGTTTATCTGATCATAGAAGAAATCAATCGAGGTAATTGCGCACAAATATTTGGAGATTTGTTCCAACTGCTTGATAGGGATGAAAATGGCAAATCGGAATATAGCATTAAGGCTGATGCAGATTTGAGAGTTTTTTTGGAAGAGAAGCTTGGCGAGGATAATCCTGGAATAAAAGACGGAGAACTTTCTCTTCCGTCAAATCTGTATATTTATGCCTCTATGAATACTTCCGACCAATCTCTATTCCCGATAGATAGCGCCTTTAAGAGGCGTTGGGATTGGGAATATGAGCCGATTAAGTATAAGAATACAGACTGGAAGATAGTCATTGACGGTACGGGATATTTATGGACTTCATTCCAAAGAATAATCAACGAAAAAATCTTGAATGCAACCAATTCTGAAGATAAAATGTTAGGTGATTATTTCGTAAATCCATCAGATGGAATAATTACCGATAAAGTCTTGTTGAATAAAATATTGTTCTATCTATGGAATGATGTATGCAAAGATGGAGAGGGAGACATTTTTAGGATAAAAGAAGGCGACAAAGAAGCGGATATTACATTCTCAGACTTGTATGGCACTGATAAATCAGATAAACTAAAGGCTATAATGAACTATCTGCAAGTTGAGGTTGCAGAAGATGAGGGTGGAAAAGACGGGGAGCAAGAAAATCTCGTAGCCTCTGCAAGCAAGATTGAAGTTAATGGTAAAAGCGTAAAATACATAAATGTCATTCCATATATGGCCATAAAAGAGTATGTAAGTCTGCATCCTGAGAAAACATCACAAGAGATATTGGATATATGGAGTCCTTTTAAAAAGTACTCAATGAGGTCGTGGGTGGTTTGTAACAAGCAGGAACGGGATAGCATGAAGCCGGAATATGCGAATTACTCTCTTGAAATAAACTGTACAGATGGTCAGTCTATTTGGGTAAACAAAGACGGATGGATGCATAATCCTACCAAGCAAAGAGATACGATTGCTGAATTTATAGATGCTGTCAACGAATCCGGATTAGGAATTAGCATCACTGAAACATTCATATAAGCCATGCTGCTGTTTATTGAAGGATACCCATACAGTCTGAATGACGTAGTCAAGAATAATTTGACGGTCAGAGATATACTCAAAGATGTTGTGTCAGTTCCTGTAAAGGAGGACAAATATTCTTTCGGGTATGTCGGGTATTGTTATAGCAAGACAGCAAAAGATGTTGTCTTCTTCTTGCCAAAAGTGGTATTGACAGGTGAGATAAACGAGGAAAGTGGCAATGATACGATATTCGGTGCTTCACCACAGGAAATAATAGACTTTGAGTCCGAAAAGGTAAAGACTGAGTTTACGGAAGAAGGTTGCAAAGAATACAAGGAATTCCTGTCCACACTTTCGATTTGGATATACCGGACGATAAGCGTATATAAACAATCTCACAACGACAATATACTTGAAAGCAAGGAATATCAGTCCGAAAGCAGAGGGCGAAAACAGAAGCATAACACCTTACTTGACGTAATAATAGCACTGAGAGATTTCAACAGAAACAATCAGGATTATTTTACTTTCGTGGCCAAGAATGTTCATTCCGGTTATAACAAAATCAACTGGAACAAGACCATTACTTCATCGCAGGCCATTATACAAAGCGGAAGTCCTGTTTACATTGAGCCTGTAAACAGAAAGAAAATGGTGAATTTTGACGAGGAGCTGCTTGTCATATATTTCTCCATTTTGAATTACATACGGGAAATACATGGTTTCTCTTTTGAAATCAATATCCAATATCCGCTTATCAGTTGTGACAAGTTGAAGAAGTCTTATATTGACAGGAATCTTGGATGCAGAAGACTGAAACAAATCAAGTATAAGTATTTCTCTGACAAGGCTCTCAGAATATGGGATTTGTGTTACGCTTTTTTTGACAGGGAGTATAAGATTGCGATGAACAGGCTGGCGGAGGACTATCTGCTGGCGAAAGATTTCGAGCACATCTTTGAAGTTATGATTGACACTTTGGTAAGTGGTAATGACAAACAAAATCTGCCGAAAGAACTGACGGAGCAAAAAGACGGCAAGCTGGTTGACCATATGTTTGTCGGTCAAGGCCTGATTGAACAATCCGATTTGGCGTCTGAGCTTACTTATTACATTGGGGATAGCAAGTATTACAAGCGTTCAAAGAATGACAGAACACAACTTGGCGACAAATCGATATATAAACAATACACATACGCCAGAAATGTCATTCAGTGGAATATGAATCTGTTTTTGGACGGTGACGGTAACGGAGCGCATCCTCAGTTAAGGGATACATTGACGGAAGGATATAATCCTATCCCCAATTTCTTTATCAGTGCTCGAATTCCCAATAAAAAGGTTGGTGGAAGCAAATTTCTGTCCTTTGATGACAAGGAGTTGAAAGCACAGGATGGTGGCGTACAACTGAACCGTCAATTTGAAAATCGTCTGTTTGACAGGGATACGCTGCTGTTGTGCCACTATGATGTAAACTTTTTGTACATCGTTTCGTTGTATGGTCGCAACAATAAGAGTGCGCAAGCGGCATGGAGAGACTATGTCCGCAAAGAATTCAGAAAAAAGATTCAAGGCACTCTCAACCAACTGTATACATTCAGAACTCTGCAACCACGAGATGGCATGGATTGCTATCAGTTCATTCAAGACAATTTCCAACGGCTGAACGGCAAATTGTATCGCCCGAAAAGTGATAGTAATTATCTGATTCTTGCTCTGATGAAGGATGAAGATTCCGATATATGGAACTCTCTCAAAATAAAATCAGCAACGATAAAAAGGGAAACGGCTCAAAGCAAAGAACTTTTGGAAACTTTACAGACACATTTCTATGTCAGTGATCCGTTTGAACTTGAAACGGAGCTCCATGTTGATAGCATTGGCAATGTCGGTACTTTGGAACAACAACCGAAACAGGAGATTAAGAATATTCTGACAGGGTTAGTACGAAAAACAGATGCGGATTATTCCGATTTTGACAGTCATATCGCAAAGACATATACTATGGAGAAGATACCGACATCTGTCAATGTGATGGATATCAGATATTTCCTGCCTATGGTTGGCGGAGAGATTGACGGTTATTATAAAGTGGATAAAGTATATTTTGGCACTAAGAACGGAAAGCTATGCTTGAAGTTGAATCTGTCCTCCTTTATTTCATTGGGCAGTAATCGAACTCCCATATATCGCATAAAAATGCAGCCTGGAGAATTGATTTCCAATGATTTGATGGTGGAATTATACGAACAAAGGATTTAAGACAATGGAGGAAAAACAATTCAGAATGGATTTCGATGCTTTTTTAAGATCTTTCAAACAAAGTAAGAATGGCTCATTTGCGTTCTTATTAGGAGCAGGTGCGTCCATTACATCAGGTGTCCAATCTGCGGAAGATTGTATTTGGGATTGGAAAAAACTTATATATGTAACAAACAACCCGACAAATGAAGCATTTCTTGATATACATTCTGACTGTTGCAGGAAAAAAATTCAGACATGGCTTAATGAGCAAAGAGGTTATCCAATAGAAAAATCTGATGAAGAATATGTTTTCTATGCAGAAAAAGCATTCCCATTGTCTGGCGATAGAACAAGATATTTTGAGAGTCTATGTTCTGATAAGAATCCGAATATTGGATATAAACTTTTGTGCTTATTGCATAAATATAGAGTCTTAAAATCTGTTTGGACTACAAATTTTGACGGGCTAGTTGAAAGGGCAGCTCATCAGGCAAACATAACTCCAATAAATATAAATTTAGACAATCCTGAACGTATTCATCGTACTGAAAATAGCCAGGAATTATTATATATTGCCTTACATGGTGATTATAAATATTCTGAACTTAAGAATACTGCTACAGAACTAGATTCTCAACAGGATACATTTAAACATAGACTTAAAGAATACTTTGTAGACAAAAATCTAATAGTAATCGGATACAGTGGAAGAGATAAGTCTTTGATGGAAGCACTGGCTGAAGCTTTTAGTCATCCGGGGGCAGGCCGTTTATATTGGTGTGGATATGGCTCATTTATAAATGAAGATGTTAAGAGCTTACTTGTTGCTGCTAGAAATGCAGGAAGAGATGCTGTATTTGTTGAAACGGATGGTTTTGACAAGACAATGATATCTATACTCCTTTCCACATATAATGATGAGCAAGATAAATACCAAGAAATTCATAAGATACTGGAAGAAGCAAATACGGAGATTTCAATTACACCATTTGCTTTGAACAGATTGAATTCAAGTGGGTGTATTAAAACAAATCTGTATCCGCTTTCTATTCCTTCTGATATATTTACTTTTGAGATTGCTTTTCCTCAAAATGAGACACCGTGGAATTTTCTCAAAAGCAGAATAAAAGGGAAGGATATTATTGCTATCTCTTATAAGGGGAAAGTATTTGCTTTTGGCTATTCAGAGCATATACATCAAGCATTTTCCGATTGTCTTAAAGAGGATAGTGTATCTCGTTTACCATTGTCAATTAACGAATTGAAGGGTAATCAGGCACTGAAATCTGTCGTAATCAAAACTTTGATTTGTGGACTATCTTCTAGTTGTGGTAAAGAAGCGGTTATTTCCAAACGTTTGATTTGGGATAAAACACGTCAATTCGGAAATTATAAAGATGTTTACGAAGCAATAAAAATAGATATTGTATTTTTGGACAATAAGAATTATTCCCTTATGTCTGTTGTTCCAACATTGTATTTTAAAGATGAAAATATCACTAGTGACAGACGTAAGAATCTAATGTCGGAATATCTTGACAAAAAACACAATACTCAATATGATGAGATTATCTCTATTTGGGAACAAATTCTTTTTAATGGGCATCAGCGTGCATTTGATTATCCATTAAATAGTGGTTATAATTTCAATTTTAAAATAAGTAATAATAGAGGATTGGTTGCGGTAGACTATACGGAAAAAGGTCTTATACCTCAAACTCAGTTTGTTGATAAAAAAATAGTATATTCTGGGATTTATATATCTGAGCCAAATCTTGCCTTTTGTAGTAAGACATCTCGAAAAATAATCCACGATACTAATCCGATGAGAGGGCTTCTACAAAACAATCCATATGATTATGAATTCCAGTCCAGTTTTAATACTAATGTTAAAATTGGCGTAATCTGTCCGAGTACTTATACAAATCAATTTCGGGATTTTCTTAATGGTCTAAATGGAAATATAACAGCTCCAAAAACAGATTATTTGCAGCCATATATAGGTTTTGAGCAAATCTATTCAGCTTCGCTAGATATACCTGCAGTTAATTCTAATTTATGGATTAGCTGTCGTGAGATACAACAAGATTCTGTAGGTTTGGCGCAAAACATATGTAAATTCGCCCATAAAATTGCCAATAACAATCCGAATATTATCGTTGTTATTTTTATTCCTAAAGCATGGGAACGCCATCGCTCTTTCAAAAAAGATGGTGAAACTTTTGACATGCACAGCTATATAAAAGCATATGCGGCTCAGTATGAATTTACCACACAATTTGTTGAGGAAAAAACAATATTCAATACTTACATGAAGAACCAAATATATTGGTGGCTTTCATTAGCTTTGTTTGTCAAATCGATGCGAACGCCGTGGACTTTATCTGATTTGGACGCAGATACAGCTTATGCTGGCATTGGATATAGTGTTAAGAAGGAAGCAAATGGCAAAACGAACATTGTTGTAGGATGTAGCCATATATATAATTCCAAAGGGCAAGGATTAAGATACAAGTTATCCAAAATAGACAATCCGATTTTAGATAGGAAGAATAATCCTTATCTGTCTTATGAAGAAGCATACAAGTTAGGTATCAATGTTCAAGAATTATTTGTGAAGTCTATGGATAGGCTACCTCAAAGAGTGGTTGTACATAAAAGAACACCGTTCAAAGAAGAAGAAATCAAAGGTATAACCGATGCTTTGTCTCACGCAGGAATCAAAAATATAGATTTGATAACGATAACAATGGAAGATTCCATAAAATGTATTGACCAATATTTAAACAATGGATATCCTGTCAATGCCAGTTTTCCGGTTATGCGAGGAATTTGTTTCCCCGTCTCCCAATATGAATGTTTGCTGTGGACACATGGAACTATAGACTCTGTAAGGCAAGATAGAAATTACTTCCCTGGAGGACGGGGCATACCTTCGCCTTTAAGAATAGCTAAATATCATGGTAATGGTTCGATACAAACAATAGTTAAGGAGATTCTTGGGTTTACCAAAATGAATTGGAACTCCTTTAATTTTTATACAAAATTTCCAGCTACAATTGATACGTCTAGTACATTGGCGCAAGTTGGACAATTATTGGGACATTACGATGGTAGAACGTACGATTACAGATATTTCATCTAATGTACTGATATGGATAGATTGACCAAAGAACAACGTCATCGTAATATGGCTGCTATACATGGAAGGGATACAAAACCTGAAATGATAGTGAGAAGGTTCCTTTTTAGTCGTGGCTTCCGCTATCGGCTAAATCATCCACGCCTTCCCGGTCATCCCGATTTGGTGCTTCGCAAATACCGGACGGTCATTTTTGTGAACGGCTGCTTTTGGCATGGTCATGATAATTGTAAATATTTCTGTTTACCTAAAACCAACATAGATTTTTGGTCAAACAAGATAGAAAGGAATAAGGAACGAGATAAAAAAGAACAATGCCAGCTTGCTGCTATGGGCTGGCATTGTATCACGATTTGGGAATGTCAGCTGAAACCAAAAATCCGCCAACAGACTTTAGGTGCTTTGGAATACATGCTTTGTCACATCTATCTTGAGGATAGAAGAATCAAATCATATGAGACAACTGAAGAAGAATATAGCATGGTGGCAGAGTCAGCGACTGAATACGGTAATAAATCAGAGTGAATTTGAGTGGCTTGACTTATAGTAAAGACATTATATAATCGCATACATTAGATAGAAATTATGAATAAAATAAATTTAAATTTGGATCATTGCTTTGGCATAACAAAGCTTTCACAAGAATTGACTTTCGACGGAGAGAATGCGGTGCTTATATATGCGCCCAATGGTTTAATGAAGACTTCTTTTGCTAAAACCCTACAATTATATGGGCAAGGCAAAGCTGACAAAGTCAAAGATGTAGTAGCAGATATTGCTGGGAGTATTGATATAAAGGATGAACACGGCAATGTCGTATTGCCGGTTTCAATATATGTCTCGAACTGCGAAGAGCCTGATTCTGAAACGCCAAAGAATATCACCTCGTTCCTAGCTGACAGTGTGTTGAAGCAGCAATATGATGATATCCTAAAAAACTTGTCTGAAAAACAGAAAGCATTGTTCAAGGACATTAGCGACCACGCAAGAAGCACTGATATTGTATCAGAATTTGTTCGAACATTCTGTGAAAGCAAGCCGAGCCTTTTCTATAGCAAGTTTGAGGAAGTGATGGCTGAGGTTGCTGGGAGCGAGATATGCTATAATTTTAAATATAACAGCATCTTTGATAAAGATGGCAAAGTCAAAGCATTCATTGATGCTAATCATAAGGCCTTAAAAGATTATTCCGATAAATACCAAGCTATATTACAATCTTCGAAACTATTCAGGCAGAAAAATGGCAAAACATTTGGCACTTACCAAGCCTCTGAGCTATCTAAATCTGTTGCAGATAATGCATTCTTCGAAGTCAGCCATAAAATTGTATTGGGTGATGATAAAACCACAATTGATTCTGCAGCCTCGCTTGCAAATTTAATAAGTGACGAACTTTCTGGCATTCTTAACGATGCCGCAGTCAAAAAAGCATTTGAAAAGATTGATAAAAAAGCCAGCGCAAACGAATCTTTGCGACAGTTCAAAGAGATAATTGAAAACCAACCAGATTTGGTAGACAAATTACTTGACTACGACAATTTTCACAAAGAAGTATGGAAGGGGTATTTTGCCAAATTTAAGGGTAAAGCCGTTGACTTATTAACGGCTTATCAAGAAGCCAAACCCACATTGGACTCTGTGCTTCAACAAGCGGCAGGGCAAAGATCTGCTTGGGAAAAGACAATAAGTATTTTCAATCGAAGATTTTCAGTTCCTTTTGAAGTAAAAATCAAGAATCAGACCGACCTTTTACTTAATGAGGAAGCGGCAGCATTATCTTTTGAATACAGTACTCAAGCTGGCAAAAAAACAGTTGAGTCAAAAGTTTTGGAAGAAATCGTTCTAAGTAAAGGGGAACGGAGGGCATTCTATACTCTACAACTGCTCTTTGCTATCGAAAAGATGAAACATGATGGAGGGCAAGAGCATATTCTTGTATTTGATGACGTTTCAGACTCGTTTGATTACAAGAATAAATACGCGATAGTTGAATACCTTTGCGATTTGAAAGATGACGCAAGATTCAAGATGATAATCCTTACCCACAATTTTGATTTTTATCGAACAATATCATCCCGTCTGAGAGTTAAAAGAAATAGCACATACATGGTCTATAAAGATGCTAATGATGAAATTAAATTTCATCAGGCTGAATATTTGAGAGAACCATTCAAACTCATAAAGAGCAATGCGGATAAACCAGAATTTTTCATTGCCTTAATCCCTTTGGTGCGTAATCTTATTGAATATTCCAAAGACATCTCCACCGATCCTTCCAAATCGGAATATATTAAATTAACCTCATGTCTTCATGTTAAAACTGAAACGGCAAGTTTGACAGTAAACGACATAGCTCAAATTGTGAGTAACAATATAGATGCGCATAGGTTGCCAACAGCAAATACTGATTGCAATATAAAAAATTATATTTACAACACGGCGGAAGCTCTTTGTGGTCAGCCGACTCTTGATGAAATTCACATTGAGAACAAGATAGTTTTTGCTGCTGCCATAAGATTAAAAGCGGAAGATTATATGATATCCAAGCTAAAACAAGTAATGCTTATCGAGGATTTCAATATTTTCTATAACCGTATTACATCAAATCAGACTTCCAAACTCACAAAGAAATTTGAAGAGCTATGTTCTCCTAATAACAATATACAGTTACTTATTAAAGAGGTCAATCTGATAACTCCCGAAAATATACACCTTAATAGTTTTATGTTTGAGCCGCTTATCGACATGTCTGTATGGAGATTGAAAAAACTATATCAAGATTCCAAGACACAATTAGTGTAATAGGCTTGCAATCCCCAATTACACTGATGAGTTTATTGAAAAGTCTTCTTGACTATATGGTATTAATCAACAATAAAACCTGATATTTGAGTTGGGTATCAGATTGGTATGTAATAGCTGTTGGTTCAAATGTGAAAATGATAATTAAGATATGGCAAAGAATATAGAAATACGAAATAGTACGGCAGAGTTTCTCATTTTCATGCTTGAAGGCAAGGAGGATGGGATTCAGGTGATGTATAAAGATGAAACCATTTGGGCAACACAAAAGGCGATGGCGCAGCTTTTTGATTGCTCTACTGACAATATTGGACTGCACTTAAAAAATATATTTGCATCCGGGGAACTTGACAAAGATTCAGTTACCGAGAAAAACTCGGCAACTGCCGCAGACGGGAAGAATTATCAGACAATGTTCTATAATCTTGATGCCATTATTAGTGTCGGGTATCGAGTCAATTCTGTTCGTGCCACTCAATTCCGGCAGTGGTGTACGTTTGTCCTCCGCCAGTTCGCTATTCGCGGATATGTGCTTGACCATAAGCGAATGGAGAACGGGACTTTCTTGGGTGTGGATTACTTTGAGCATTTGCTTGCCGAAATAAGGGAGATAAGGCTGAGTGAGCGTCGTTTTTATCAGAAGCTCACGGATATCTATGCTACGGCAATAGACTATAACAAGGATGCTCCGACAACCCGTCTGTTCTTCAAGAAGGTACAGAACAAAATGCACTATGCTGTGCATAGGCATACCGCTGCGGAGTTGATAGTCGAACGAGCCGATGCGAATAAGGAGCACATGGGATTGACCACTTGGGAAAACGCTCCGAATGGAAAAATTGTCAGAACTGATGTGTCTGTTGCAAAGAACTATTTGCGAGAAAAAGAATTGGAAGAAATGGGCAGGATAGTCAATGCGTCCCTTGATATGGCAGAAAGTATGGCTATGCGTCATATCCCTATGACGATGGAAGATTGGGCAAAGCGAATAGACAAATTCATTAATTTATTTGATGGCTCGATATTACAGGATAGCGGAAAAGTTTCTGCCGAATATGCCAAAGAGTTTGCTGAATCAGAGTTTGAAAAGTACAGGATCATTCAAGACCGTCTTTTTCAATCTGACTTTGATAGATTTGAGGATTGCAATCTTCCTCCATTGGATATAGAATGATTCTGATGCCATTTTTAGTTGGCAAAATCAATCTTAGGAATCTGGCAGGTTGATGTGGCTAAATTGGCAGGCGTTTGGACAGTAGTCCTGTGTTCATGTTCGTCATCGAGTATCGTCACTTATGTGGTAGCATTGCTTTGGAATACCGACATTGGAACTTGAATTATGAAAAATGATTCCTAAAAGAGTTCGTAAAAGAACTACTGAAATACGCTTGTTTATGGTAGCTGTCAAACAGAGCCTACAAAGATGTTGGACGACACTTCAAAATACGATGCACATGGAGTAAAAACGAACTTTATAATTGCTATAAAGCTCAATCCTGCTTGCTGGAGATTGGCAGGTTCTCACGAGCGATTTATCGCTTGGGGTATTGAGTTACCCTAACTCAATAAATGTTGTATAACGGGCAAGCTCAAGACGCAATTAAACATGCAAATTTCTTTTTTTGTCGAGAAAGGCATACAGGAGCTGGCGAAAAGAAAAAATACCCAAATAACGCCTTTTCTCGCACAATCAGCTTGCTGGCAGATTTGGCAATCTCAAACGACCGCTTGGTCGCTTGGGGTATTAGGCTCCCCATACAAGATAATCTCTGTACAACGGGCAAGCCCTTGGCTTAAAAAGATAGGTTTGGGAGATAAAAAGGCAGCGGCCAGTTCCGTGAATTATCATGAAACCAGTCGTTGCGTTTATACTTTGACTTATCCCGAATAGACACTTTTAGAATAAAGTCAAATGGAGAGTCAATAATGGTAATCCGGCATGAACCGATAAATGCCACGGCTTTCTTGAACCACCATCCGTTTGTTCGTGAGGAACTTAATCAGCTCTACAATCTTGTTGTGATTCAATTTCGTTCCTGCCAGTTCGTAGGCAGTGGTCAGTTCTTCTTCCAAAGCCTTATATCCCGAAATCGTCTCTTTTCCGTCAAAAGCCAATTCGAGAGCTTTGCGATGGATGGCTTCGTGGATATCCCTATAAGGTGAGAACGGTTCCTGCTTGGGACGACCTACGTTCTTCTTTGTCGGCACATAGTCCGGCAGAAGTTCGGGAAGTGATTGGTCATTGATGCAGAATGCGAATGGCAGGAAGTCCTTTGAACGGGTATGCACACTTTCCACTTTACTGATGTTGCTGTCGTCCTTGTCTTTCTCGATTTGGATAACAGTCTCAGCCTTGTTGTTGATTTCCGTGCCAATGTGTCCACGGGCATTTTCATCGCTTTTGTTTTGGTGAAGGATGGTGTGGAGATGGATCTGGTATTCGTCTGTCCATTGCATAAGTTTTGATATTACGCACGTGGCTTCACTCGGTGAATTGATGTCATAAACCAAGTCACGGATTCCGTCAATCACCACAAAACCGAGACCTTCAATATGACTGATAGCATCGTCTATGATAGCCAAACGCTCCTTTGGATTGAACTTGCGTAGAGCGAGAAAATAGAAACGCTCGCAATCCTCATTGGTCGGTAACTCTGCCAGTTTCATGATACGATGCATCACAATCATACAGTGGTTCTGACTCTGTTCGGTGTCAATGTAAAGGATGCGGTTTTTCCCGTCAGGAAAATCCGTTGTGTAGTTAAGGATTTCTTTTCCGGACAAAGCTGCTGCTACCATAGCCGATACATTGAAAGTCTTTTTGCTTTTAGCCTTGCCTATAGATGCACTGAAATTTCCCAATGTCCCAATAGCCACTTCGCCTATTTTCAGAACTTCCGGCTCCTGTTCGTATTCCTTTTCCAAACTGAGCATTGTATCTTGCCATCTTATAGTGACTTGAGCAAGATCTTCAATGGGTGCTACCGTTTCCATACTCACCAGTTTTTAGGATTGGCTTTGCGACGTGTAGTTGCAAGCATTCGGATGTGTTCTTCCTCTATGCTTATAGGCGATTCTCCTTTTCTGCCGCTTTCCAACCATTTGTCCAATTCATCACGATAGACAAACAAGTGTTTTCCTTGTTTGATGATTGGAATACCACCATGCTTGGCTTTGTAATAAAAAGATGATTTTGAGATACCCAGATACTCGCAGACTTCATCGACGGTCATAGGCACATGAGTGTCCTTTTTTACCTCGTTATGCTGCTGATGAAGTTTTTCTGTCAGCAGGTTTTCCATACTTGAGATTCTCTCGCATAGTTCGCCTACCACTTCCGGTAGGTCATTGAAGGTTAATTTGTTTCTTCGCATGATATAATATTGTTTTGTTTAACATGCTGCAAACCAACATAATGATGTAACGCTGACAAACCTCAGAAAGCAATAATATTTCAGTCTGCGTTGAATAACCCTAATTGGTTGAATTTAAGTCCGATTCAGGGTCATTTTTCATACATTTGAAGTGATAATCTCCGGTTTTAGGAATATCAAGGGCTATTTTGCAAACTCCGCATGTCCGGAGATTTTTAGCAAGATATTTAATCGAAGCATCTTTTAGTTCATGTGGGAATATAGTATGTATGAATGTTGCTCTATCTATAAGAGAAATGCCCAATCTCTCCCCGATGTTCCATACGAAATGCATCAGGTCGATAGAACGGAGGGAATTATCTACTTTTGAACGGATTGGCTTGTATAAATCAGACTGTCCCTGCGCAAAATACTCTATGTTTTCATGTAGAATTTCAAGATTTTCTTTTGAGAGAAATTCCGTCATTACAAATGTGGTATATTCATGAATGACACGCTTGACGTCTGCCTGCCTTTCGGCTTTTTTATGTTCAATTTCAGCCACACGTACTTCATAATTATCCATATAATCATGTTTTACAACTAAGTTTCCCGGATTTATATCCTTGTCCTTTGGGCACTCCGGGTCAATCTCCTTAATTTGTTCGGGTAGAGGTCTTACTTGCTTGTTAAAAGACAAACTCAATTCATTCTTTGTAATGAATCGGAAAAAGAAACGCTGAAGTATTCCACAGGCAAGTATCATTGCCGTGATATATAAAATAGCTGGAGTAGAATACTCCATCATGTCGATATGGCAATTAAGATATAAATAGGAGTCTGTTGCCCAATAAAGGATGACACTTATTGAAAGTATGAAACTAGTTCTTTGAGGAGTGATTTTAATACTATTCGTCATAAACTGATACTGTTTGAGTTTTACAATAAGACAAATGTATATGCAGATTTCCAAATAGTTGCTGTTTGTAGTGGATAATCGTTCAGAATTTAAGAAAAAATATGCTCAGAGTATGATTTGATGTAAAATATCATACTCTGAGCTATAAAAACGGGATTATTTGGACCTTAACTCTTACTTGCGGATTAAAGAGATTCTGTTGCTGGCTTCACGCTTGTTGCTGTCCACAACTTTCATGTACCGTTGTGTCGTGGTGATACTTTTATGTGCCATATTACTTTGAATGGTACGTATGTCTGTGCCAGCTGCTCCTTGAAGTGTTGCATAAGTTCTTCGGTAGGAGTGGAAAGTGATATTCTTGGTAATACCGGCTTCGCGAATCCACTCTTTCATGGGTTGCTGTGTCCAACTTCGTTTCAATCCTTTAAATACTAATCCGGTTTTTTCTGGAGAATAGCCGATTAATTGCAGGGCTTCGTCACTGATAGGAATGATGTCTTCCGTCTTGGTCTTTTGGGTAATTGTGTGGACACATTTTCCTCCGGCTGCAAAGTCAACGATTTCATGCCATTGTAACGATAGTATATCGCTGATTCTGAGACTGGTCAAACATGAGAACAATGCTGCTGTCTTCAGAATTGGCTTTTTGCAAGGTGTTTCTGCCAATTTGTATAGTTCTTCCACACTTAGATACTCTTTTGGAGTATCTTCTGTTTCGATTTTATCCAAAAAGTCATTGATATTGGTCTTGATTAGCCGATTGCGATAAAGGATTTTCAAAAGTCCCCTGAATGTTGACCAATAGCCGGAAGCAGAGTTCTTTGAAATGCGGTCGTCACGCCTGAGTTGTTTGGCATTTAGCAGATACTCACGAAACTTATTACAAAGGTCAATATCAATTTCTTCAAAAGTACATTTGCCATGAACGAAGTTGTAGAAATGGTGGTACACAAATTCCCACTTTTGGTCATGCTTACGAAGCTGACTACGGTAGTATTCCAGAAAATCCGCTTTGAGTTTGTGTCTGTCAAAGAAATCATACCTGTCATTTACGATAGATTCAAAGCGTCGGCATCGGATGGCTTCTGCCTTTTCAGACATAGTGGCATTGAAGTTACGTTCGCGCTCATTCTTGGGATTGGCATAAATATAAATGTTCAATCCTTCGTGACGGATGGTTTTCATTGTTTCCTGATCACGATAGCCCGGATAATAATCCAGATAGTAAGAAAGCATCCCGTTTTTCAAAGGACGTGTTCTCAATGTTACTGTTTTACATTCTAACATGGTTGCAATTATTATTAGTTTATACTTGATTTGCTACAAATGTCCGTAATGACTTGACACAGATAATGCTCGTTTTTAGAATCATTTTCTGGTCTGCCTAAGTTCAGACTTAGGCTTATTTTCTGATACCCATTACATGATCAAATTCCACTTTCAGAAATCTCACGAAACGACCTTTCTTCTCACGTTTGATTTCGTGGAACTGCAGAATGCCATAGACGGAATCCCGTGTGAGATTATATTTCTTCATGGCTTCCTGCACGGTGTAATATTCCGAAGAATTATCTTCGGTAGTCTGCTTGGATAGGTCAAAATGTAGCTTTGAGTAGAATATCTGACCGTGTTCTTTCTTGGATGGGATGTTGTTACGATAGACATGGGAACGGATGGCAACCCGACTCATCCCATACTTTTGTTCTATCTCTTCGGGAGTGTACCATTCGGTCAGATCATTATCTGTCTTGTACTTGGCAAAAGCAGCATCAATATGCTTCTTGCTATAATAGTTGAACTGCCGGATACGGATTTTTGGGATATTGTTCTCTCTTGTATATGCCCAAATCCATTTTTGCGATACTTTGTACTTTTCGGAAATTTGCTCGGCAGTGTAGTACTCAGTTATATCAAGGTCATCTTTAATTCTTCTTCGTTCATAGGGGCGCGTTTTAAGCATCAGCTCAATATCTGCCCTACGAATGATAGACATCCTTGCACTGATTCTTGATGCTCTCAGCTTATCTTCCTTGACGAGTTTATAGATGTATTGACGAGAAACGCCCATCAATTGTGCTGCTTGTGCGAAAGTAAAGTAATCTTGATGGTCAAGTTTACTTTTTACTTCTATCAAATCCTGTAACTCACGAAGTTCGAGTCTTCGTTCTCTCATTCGGTGTTTGTAGCCTTGACTGGCACATTGATGGCTACAATAATTAGTGGTTGTTTTCTTCGCAATGAATGGCTTGCCACACCATTGACAAATTCTTTTTACTTCCATGTTGTTTTCTCCATATTTTTAGTAGAACCATATAGTTTTAATTTCGCTTTTTGTCTACCTATGTAAACCATTGTCAACACATGTTGTTGACTACCTCAGTGTGACATCGGGGACAAACCCCAATTTGTTTCGCGGTAGAAATACGGTAGAAAAATATGGTGAACAACACTATCCAATCGCTATGAACTGGATTTTGGATAAATAAAAAAGCCGCTGAAATTCAGCGACTTCGTTATGGTTGGTTCTAATTCGTTGCGGTTAATTGCGATATATCATTTCCCGATGCAGAACTTCTCAAAAATGTTTCTCAGAACTTCGTCGGTGGTGACTTCGCCGACGATTGTGCCGAGGTGATGGAGAGCCTGGCGGAGGTCTTCGGAAAGGAGATCGGACGGAAGACCTGAATTGAGGGATGACTTTACGTTTTCAAGGGAATCCGCGGCGAGTCTCAGGGCCTGGAAATGACGGAGGTTGGTGACAATCGTCTGGTCAGAATTCAAAGCCGAGGAGTTTTGAGAGTTTGACAAGAGATTCCGCAGCTCGTCAAGGCCGAAACCGGTTTTTGCTGATATGTAGAGTTTAACTACCTTTTCATTAGTACTTGAAACAGAGTTGTTAATTAGGCTAACATTTATGTTAGCGCCCAAAATGTCGATTTTGTTGAATAAGACAATAAGCTTTTGGGAACGAATGTCAAGTTTTGAGACAATGTCAGAAATTGAAGCTTCGTTGTCTTCCTCCGATGAGGTGACGTCCAGCAAAGCCAGAACGATCGAGGCTTCATTCATCTTTTTATATGAGCGTGATATGCCGATTCTTTCCACTTCATCGGAGGTTTCCCGGAGACCTGCGGTGTCAATGAAGCGGAACAATGTGCCGTTGATTGTCATAGTCTCCTCTATTGTGTCGCGGGTTGTGCCGGCTATGTCCGAAACGATGGCTCTCTCGTCACAGAGCAGTGCGTTGAGAAGGGTGCTTTTCCCGGCATTTACGGCTCCGACAATGGCGACGGGAACACCGTTGCGGATCGCATTGCCGTAGCGGAACGACTCTGTCAGCGAATGAATATGTGCGAGTGTGTGGTCGAGAAGGGCTGACAGTTCGGAGCGGTCGGCGAACTCTACATCCTCTTCACTGAAATCCAGTTCAAGTTCCAGCAGCGAGGTTATCTGAAGAAGCTCGGCTCTGAGATCTTTCAGCTCTTTGGAAAATCCGCCTTTCAACTGGTTATATGCAACTTTGCGAGCAGATTCACTCTGGGAGGAGATGATATCGGCAACTGCTTCAGCCTGAGCCAAGTCCATCTTCCCATTTACAAAAGCTCTTTGAGTGAATTCTCCCGGGCCGGCGATTCGTGCTCCAGCCTCTACCAGTCTTTGCACAAGTCTTTCCACTATAACTTTGGAAGAGTGGCAGGAAATCTCTACGGAATCCTCGCCGGTATACGAATGAGGAGTTTTGAAGACACTGACAAGAACTGTATCAAGCTCAGTTCCGTCAGCCTCAAGAGCTACTCCAAAACGAATCCTATAACCATCAGTGGATGAGATTGCTGCTCCTTTGGTGGATATAACTTTGTCAGCTATGGAAAACGCATCTTTTCCACTCATTCTGACTATTGCGATCGCTCCTGTTCCGGGAATGGTGGCCGGAGCGCAGATTGTGTCTTCTATGTTAAGCATATTCATTGTTATCAATGTATCTTTGTGTCACTTCGACAAGCTCGGTGACCAAAATATAGTAGTCTAGCACCGCCTCTACGGGTTCAGCGACCGGAAGCCAAGCTGCCCCAAGGCGAAAGTCGTCTCAGCGGGATGGTGACTAAATATTAGTCGGAATTTTAGCTCCTGAGGGCGATTCCAAGTATTCGATTCTCCAGAAGGTAAAATGACTTTTTAGTCACTTCCCCAAGGCAAGTTGCAAAGTTATCAAGTTTCCGCAATAAATTCAACCATAGCCGACCTCATATTCAACCATATTCCCTGGAAGACCTCAAACACACTCAAAAAAGTTGCTATCTTTGCAGCCCGAAATGTCCGGAAAGCAGCCTCAGGCGCACGGCGGGCCAGTCAAAACACTCATTATGGCACAGAACGACCTCACACAGGGCAGCATCCTTGGCAACATCGGGAAGTTTTCCCTGCCGTATATGCTGTCATATTTCCTGCAAATCCTCTACGGGTTGGCGGATCTTTTCGTCATCGGGCGATACTGCGGCGTGGAAAGCACAACGGCCGTGTCTAACGGAGCGCAGGTAATGCATATGTTCACCGTCATAATAATAGGTCTGGCGATGGGTTCGACGGTGCGGCTTGCCAAAGCCATCGGGGCGGGGGACAAGGCGAACGCGGCAAAGACAATCGGCAACACATTCACATTGTTTGCGATAGTGGCGGTAATCTCAACCGTTCTGCTGTTACTTACCAACGGAGGGATTGTCAAACTGCTCGATGTGCCGGCGGAAGCTGTCCCGGGAACAGTAGGCTACCTGCGAATATGCTTCCTCGGCATCCCGTTCATAATCGCCTACAACATAATCGCATCCATATTCAGAGGTCTAGGAGATTCCAAAAGTCCGATGTATTTCGTGATTGTGGCCTGCGTGGCCAACATTGCGCTTGACTACCTGCTAATCGGATATTTCCGGCTCGGGCCTGAAGGCGCGGCATTAGGAACGACTCTGTCACAAGCGATTAGCGTGATTGTGGCCGCCATAGCGATCCGGAGAAAGTCGCTGCTGTCAATCGGCAAGGGCGACCTGAGACCCGAAAGGAGGACAATGTCCGGCATTCTGGCGACCGGTGTCCCTCTCGCATTGCAGGACGGCTTCATACAAATCGCATTCATAGCCATCACTGTCATAGCGAACAGCAGGGGACTGAATGACGCTGCGGCTGTCGGGATCGTCGAGAAATTCATAGGGCTGCTGTTCATCGTGCCATCCGCGATGCTGGCGACTGTTTCGGCTGTTGCGGCACAGAACATAGGCGCCAACAAGCCTGAAAGAGCCAGGAAGACAATGGAATATGCTATGGCGATAGCAGTTGCGTTCGGGGTCGCCTTCTCGGTGACACTTCAATTCATCCCCGAATATGCCGTAAGAATATTCACCGGCGACTTCAACGTCATCAGACTCGGCGGGGAGTACCTTAAAGGATATGTCTGGGACTGCATATTCGCCGGTGTCCATTTCTGCTTCAGCGGTTTCTTCACTGCTTGCGGCTATTCCGTCATCTCGTTCTGCCACAATGTCGCCTCCATCATCATAGCCAGGATTCCGCTGTCCTACCTGGCTTCGGTCAAGTTTCCGGACACATTGTTCCCGATGGGACTTGCGTCTCCTGCCGGGTCTGTGCTATCCGTAGTGATCTGTATAACGGTTTATGCGGCGATGCGGAGGAAGGGGAAGGTGTAATGGATATATATTCATTGAATATTTTGCCGCTTATTGCTATTTTTTGCTTAAATTTGCAGAAAAGAAACGAACTTCCTTATGCTTGATGTGATTTCAATACCTTTGAGCGGCAGTGCGTCCCGGGATGCACAGTGGGAATGTTCTTTCATTGACTCAGCCGACCATTTCATCATTGCTTGAGATGGTCGTTTTTTTAGTATTTAATTGGTAATAAGTTATTTCGGAATATAAAATGAAATCAAGAAAAGGCGCGACATTAAAGTTGGAGAACGGGGCTGAATTCCGCGGATTCTCCTTCGGCTATGACGGACCGTGCGACGGCGAAGTCGTCTTCTCGACCGCTATGGTAGGCTACCCGGAAAGCCTCACGGATCCATCCTACTCCGGACAAATACTCTGTGTAACTTACCCGTTGATAGGTAATTACGGCGTACCACAGGAAGGAGCGGACGAACTCGGAATCTCCAAGAATTTCGAATCCGAGAAAATCTGGGTCAGGGGAGTCGTCATCTGCGACTATTCCTTTGACTACAGCCACTGGGATGCGGTCAAGAGTCTTGACGAATGGCTCAAGGAGCAAAGGATTCCGGGAATATTCGGAATCGACACCCGCGCCGTCACCCAGCTTCTCCGTGAGAAAGGCTCGATGCTCGGAATGATTGTTCCGGACGAGGTGGAAAAGGATTTTCCTATCGACGACCCTAACCTCGCAAACCAGATCGCAATCGTCAGCTGCAAGGATGTAACTGAATACGGCAGCGGATCAAAAACCGTGGTTATGGTTGACTGTGGGGTCAAGCACAACATCCTCAGATGTTTTATGGAAAGGGGAGTGAAAGTGGTCAGAGTGCCTTGGGACTTTGATTTCAACACGTTGGACTACGACGGACTCTTCATATCCAACGGCCCAGGCAATCCTCAGTTCTGCAACGTCACGGTCGCCAACCTGAGAAAGGCGATGGAAGGTGACAAGCCTATTTTCGGAATATGTATGGGCAACCAGCTGCTGGCCCGCGCCGCCGGTGCGAACACCTACAAGCTGAAGTACGGACACCGCAGCCTGAACCAGCCGGTAAGGATGATAGGCACCAACCGCTGCTTCATCACATCACAGAACCACGGTTTCGCCGTAGACGACAAGACTCTCGGCCCGGATTGGGAACCTTGGTTCGTGAATATGAACGACGGCACCAACGAAGGCATCCGCCACAAATCCAAACCGTTCTGCTCAGTGCAGTTCCACCCGGAAGCCTCCAGCGGCCCTACAGACACGGATTTCCTCTTTGACGAATTCATCAGCAAGTTATGAAAAACACGAACATAAAGAAAGTTCTGATCCTTGGGTCCGGCGCGCTCAAGATCGGTCAGGCCGGAGAGTTTGACTATTCCGGCTCACAGGCGCTCAAGGCATTGCGCGAGGAAGGAATAGAGACCGTCCTGATCAACCCTAACATCGCGACTGTACAGACTTCGGAGGGTGTAGCCGACAAGATATACTTCCTGCCGGTGACCCCGTTCTTCGTCGAAAAGGTGATCGCCAAGGAGCAGCCACAGGGCATTCTGCTGTCTTTCGGTGGACAGACCGCCCTTAACTGCGGAGTCGAGTTGTATGAAAACGGCGTTCTTGACAAGTACAAGGTACAGGTTCTTGGAACTCCTGTCCAGGCCATAATGGACACCGAGGACCGGGATCTCTTCATCAAGAAACTGGACGAGATCGGTGTCAAGACAATCAAGTCGCATCCGGCTTCCAGCATCGAGGAAGCGCGCAAGGCGGCCCACGAGCTTGGATTCCCGCTCATCGTCCGAGCCGCGTACGCCCTCGGAGGACTTGGCTCCGGCTTCTGCGACAACGAGGAACAACTGGACGAACTCTGCGAGAAAGCCTTCTCGTTCTCCCCGCAGGTGCTTGTGGAAAAATCGCTCAAAGGCTGGAAAGAGATTGAATATGAAGTAGTCCGTGACCGCTACGACAATTGCGTCACTGTCTGCAATATGGAGAACTTCGATCCTCTCGGAATCCACACGGGCGAGAGCATCGTTGTCGCTCCATCGCAGACTCTGTCCAACAACGACTATTATTTCCTTCGGGAGCTTTCGATAAGGATAGTACGCCACGTCGGCATAGTCGGAGAGTGTAACGTGCAGTTCGCCTACGACCCGGATGCGATGGACTATAGGGTAATCGAGGTCAACGCCCGCCTGAGCCGTTCTTCGGCCCTCGCGTCAAAGGCGACCGGTTATCCGCTGGCGTTCGTGGCAGCAAAACTCGGTCTTGGCTACGGCCTGTTCGACCTGAAGAACTCCGTCACAAAGACAACTCCGGCTTTCTTCGAGCCTGCCCTTGACTACATAGTCTGCAAGATTCCGCGCTGGGATCTCAGCAAATTCCACGGTGTCTCCCGCAAGATCGGCTCATCAATGAAGTCTGTCGGCGAGGTGATGGCGATAGGCCGCAGTTTCGAGGAAGCTATCCAGAAAGGACTCAGGATGATAGGCCAGGGCGCCCACGGATTCGTAGGCAACAAGGAATTCCACGTGGCCGATGTCGACGAGGCGCTGCGAGAGCCTACGGACAAACGAATATTCGTGATTTCCAAGGCGATGCGCGCCGGCTACACGGTTGACCAGATCCACGAGCTGACCAAGATCGACAAGTGGTTCCTGAACAAGCTTCTGAACATCGTGCGCACCTACGAGGATATGAACGGATTCGACAGGCTTGAGGATATGCCATCAGAGCTTCTGCGCCTTGCGAAGCAGCAGGGATTCTCCGACTTCCAGATCCAGAGGGCGGTATGGAAGGACAGCGGAGCGGTGACTGTGAATATGGACAAGGTCCGCGAGTACCGTAAATCTCTCGGCATCGTTCCATATGTCAAGCAGATAGACACCCTTGCGGCAGAGTTCCCGGCACAGACCAACTACCTGTACCTTACCTATAACGGCACCAAGAGCGACATCGAGTACGAGAACGACGGCAAATCCGTGATCGTGCTCGGTTCCGGCGCGTACCGTATCGGCTCTTCCGTAGAGTTCGACTGGTGCTCCGTGACCTGTCTCCAGACCATCCAGAAACAAGGATACAGGGGAGTGCTAATCAACTACAACCCGGAGACGGTCTCCACTGACTACGATATGTGCGACAGGCTTTATTTCGATGAGCTAACATTTGAGAGGGTAATGGATGTCATCGAGCTGGAGAACCCGCACGGAGTGGTTGTCTCCGTAGGCGGACAGATTCCTAACAATCTGGCTCTAAAGCTCCACAAGCATAATGTGCCGATTCTTGGAACGGCTGCCGAAGACATCGACAAGGCCGAGGATCGCCACAAATTCTCCAGCATCGTGGACAGCCTTGGAGTTGACCAGCCTGAATGGAGCGAGCTTACGACTATAGACGAGGTTGACAACTTTATCAAGAAAGTCGGATTCCCGGTTCTCGTCAGACCGTCCTATGTGCTTTCGGGAGCGGCAATGAATGTCTGCTACGATGAGGAAAAGCTCCGGCACTTCCTTAGTCTTGCCGCGGAAGTGTCTCAGGAACATCCGGTTGTAATCAGCAAATTCTTTATGAGAAGCAAGGAGATCGAGTTCGACGCCGTCGCCGACAACGGTGAAATTCTCGCTTATGCGATCTCGGAGCACATTGAATATGCCGGTGTCCATTCCGGTGACGCTACAATCCAGTTCCCTCCGCAGAAACTGTACGTCGAGACTGTCCGCCGAATCAAGAAGATAGCGAGGTCAATCGCCGGAACGCTTAGAATCTCGGGACCGTTCAACATTCAGTTCCTTGCCAAGGAGAACGCAATAAAGGTAATCGAGTGCAATCTGAGGGCTTCCAGAAGCTTCCCGTTTGTCTCCAAGGTTCTCAAGATTGACTTCATCGAGCTTGCGACCAAAGTAATGCTCGGGCTTCATCCGACCGCACCGCAGAAGAGCGCTTTCGACCTTGACTATGTAGGTGTGAAATCATCACAGTTCTCATTCGCCAGACTTGAGGAGGCCGACCCAATGCTTGGTGTCGATATGTCCTCTACAGGTGAGGTAGGCTGTCTTGGCGATGACCTGAACGAGGCGCTTCTTAAATCCGTGCTTTCCGTCGGCCAGAGGATTCCTGAGAAGAGGATTCTTCTTTCGACCGGCGACCCTCTCCAAAAGGCCGATATGCTTGGAGCCTGCCGCCTTCTTGTAGACAACGGTTACGAGCTTTACGCTACCGGAGGCACCTACAAGTACCTTGTGGAGAACAGCGTACCTGCAACGAAGGTACTATGGCCAAGCGAATGCGACAACCCTAACTTCAAGGGTCGGTTCAAACCGGCGCTGGAAATGATTCAGAACAAAGAGGTTGATATGGTGATAAACATTCCGAAAAACTTCTCTGAGCTGGAGCTTTCCAATGGTTATCAGATAAGAAGAGCGGCCATAGACTTCAATGTCACACTCTTCACGAACGCCAGACTTGCGACCGCTTTCATCCGTGCATTCTGCGCGACAAGCGTAAACGACATCCAGATAAAGTCCTGGGATCAGTATTGATCTCAGAATGCCCGGAAGGGCTTGGATTAAAATAATTTGGCTCGAACACTTCAAAAATGGTGTCCGAGCCAAATTATTGTTTAATCTGAGTTTTAGCGGACGGCAATAATGCCTTTACCGCGAATTTCAGTAACTATCGTAATACTTTGCGTCACGAGGCGTCACCTTGTTCATATTCTCAAGCAAAAGATCATTGGTCTTGTACTCATCCATCAACTGGAGCATAAAGTTCATTGCCTCGGTAGGATTCATATCAGCAAGCAGTTTGCGCAGAATCCAGATTCTGTTCGCCGCCTCGCGGCTGTAAAGCAGGTCATCGCGCCGGGTGCTGGACAGAACCAGATTGACGGCAGGGAAGATACGCCTGTTGGCCAGAGTCCTGTCAAGCTGAAGCTCCATATTGCCGGTACCCTTGAACTCCTCGAAGATGACGTCATCCATTTTGGAGCCGGTCTCCGTCAGGGCTGTCGCAAGAATAGTCAACGAACCGCCTCCCTCAATGTTACGGGCGGCGCCGAAGAATCGTTTCGGCTTCTGGAGGGCGTTTGCGTCCACACCACCGGTCAAAACCTTGCCGGAGGCCGGCTGAACGGTGTTGTAGGCACGAGCGAGACGGGTTATTGAGTCAAGGAGGATCACCACATCGTGGCCGCACTCGACAAGTCTGCGTGCCTTCTCAAGGACCATATTCGCTACTTTCACGTGTCTTTCCGCCGGCTCGTCGAACGTGGAGGCAACAACCTCCGCCTTCACGCTGCGGCTCATATCCGTAACCTCCTCAGGACGCTCGTCGATAAGAAGGACAATCTCATAGACCTCAGGATGATTGTCCGCTATGGCGTTAGCGATGGACTTCAGGAGCATAGTCTTACCTGTCTTCGGCTGGGACACTATCAGACCGCGCTGTCCCTTACCGATAGGCGTGAACATATCCACGATACGGCAGGAAGGGTCGCTATGATGCCCGTGGCCGAGCAGGTTGAACTTTTCCTCAGGGAAAAGAGGAGTGAGGAAGTCAAACGGAACCCTGTCCCTGATATAGTCAGGAGTGCGTCCGTTGATGTATTTGATTCTGACAAGAGGGAAGTACTTGTCCCCCTCCTTCGGCGGACGAATCTCGCCGGTGACAGTGTCGCCCGACTTAAGGGCATTGTTCTTTATCTGGCTCTGGCTGACATATATGTCATCCGGAGAGTTAAGATAATTATAGTCTGAAGAGCGTAGGAAACCGTAACCGTCAGGCATTATCTCAAGTACTCCGGTAGCCTCCACGGTACCGTCGAATTCGATTTCCGGAGCCTTGGACCTCTGGTTTGGATTCTGATAGTTCTGCTGCCTCTGCTGGTTAGGGTTCTGACCGTTGTTCCCCTGGAACTTGTTCTTTTGTCTCTTGCGGGTAAGGTCGCCCTGCGCCGCCGAATCATCCTTCAGGTCGTCAAACAGCTGGTGGATAAACTCCTTACCGTTCACCGGCTTGTCGGCTGACGGCTCGTTAAGTCCCGCCTGTGCCGGAGATGCCTCTACAGCAGGTTCGTCAATCTTGCTCTCGGGCTTGACTTCTTCAACCGGAACAGCCGCCTCGACCGCTGGAACAGAGGCAGACTTTGGCTTGCGACCTCTTTTCTTAGGAGCCGGAGCGGCCTGGGCATCCTGTGCTGATGCAGCTGCGGTGTCGGTCTGAGTTTCAGTCGATTTAGGCCGTCCTACCTTTCCGGCAGACTTCTTTGCCTTTTTCTCCTCGTTCACCTCGTCGCCCGATTTGACATCGGCGGCCGCAGGCTGTTGCTCCGGGAGAGGATTCTTGCGAGGTCTGCCGCGTTTGGCCTTTGGCTTTTCCACCGGCGTCTGGACAGACGCCGCGGCAGCCTGTGCATCCAATATCGCATACGACAGATTCTCATCCGTCATTTTCTTGATGTTCTTTATCTGATGATCCTGAGCCGCTTTCTCAAGTTGCTCTCTGCTCATCTGTGTGAGTTCAAATAAATTATAAGGCATAAATTTTAAATGAATCCGGAGTGGTTCCGGAATGATTTCAGAATAAAATACTGTGTGGATATAACCCCAAAATGGCTCTCGCTGAAACTAACAGCGCACAAATATAGTCTATTTTTAATTATTATCCAACTAATTGTCCCAGTAACTTGTACTTTTCTTAAACCTGAGCAAGTCCGCCAAAGCGGCCGCATTCGCTGAAATCAGGAATGAATATGACTGGTACATACCGGACGGAACCCAGGAGACGGAAATGTTGAAACAATGGAGGTCATACCTGAACGAGAACTGCGTAGTAGTCATCTTCATCGCCGTGAAATCCCAACCGGACTGTGCCTGGATGGACATTTTTGGGGTCAGCTGGACATTGCCCTGAAGGCCGAGGGTCTGTGTGTAATTATCCTTCCTGCTGAGTTGGTTGTTGGCGAAATTGTAGGAACGGTTCATCGAGAAATTGTAATTGAGGTTAACGCTCCACGGAACATTAGGATTGGTGTAGTAGAGCCAGCCTCCAGGGATATATTCACCTGTCAGAGGATGATAATATATCCTTCTGTAATAGTCGGCGGCATTGCCGGAACCCTTACCGCCGCTTCCGGAACCGTCGTTCCCTTTGACAGTGCCCTTCCCTGACAAGGAATATGACACCGAAGCGCTGATGTTGGTAAGCCGAAGAGGCACACCGGTCTCGACTATGTTGTATTTGTTCACCCTCTTTCCGCGGCCGTCAATCGCATAAGGGTCGAAATTCATATTACCGTTAATGCCCAGCTTGCCGAAGACCGAGGTTGACATCGAGAGGCCTACGTTGTCCATCCTCAATGAGTCCGCAAGGAAATTGTAACCGGTGGACAAGTTGAACTGATCCAGAATCTTGACCTTTTTGGAGCCCGTTCCGGTCGTGTCCTTCATATCCCTCACCTTGGCCTCAAGGTTATTGCCGATGGAAATGCTCATCTTGGCCGATTTTCCCTTGCCGGGTACCGAGTTCATCTGGCCGGCGTAGATGTTGTAGTCGTATGATTTCTGGACACCCAAGGTGTCAATGTAGTTGAGCGTGCGCCATCCGTTGAAAGCCTTGCCCTTCTCCGGACTGAAGCTCATACTCAGGCTCGGAGAGATTACGTGTCTGAGAGCCTGCACCTTGTGGTACTTGCCGAAATTGTACATTCCGTAGACACGGGTACTCATTGAAAGCGAGCCGGAATAGTTATGCGTGGCTCCGAAAGCCCCGAACTGCTTGCCCATCTCTGTCTTGACGCTGTTAGTCTCCGGGTCGAAATAGGCTTCGCTCTTCCTGAAGAACCAGTTCATTCCGTAGGTGACGTTAGGAGCGACATTCACGTACTTGAACAGCGTGAAATCCGGCAGCTTTATCGAAAAATTGTGCGTCATACCGTTCTGGAACTTGTCCAGAAAGCCGGGTTCTCCGAATTCCGACGCCTTGAAATTGATCTTGTTCTGGAGGGAGGTGTTATAGCCCAGGGCAAACTTTTCATAGAAACGCTCCTTGCCGACACGGTTCTTGATCTTGAAAGGATAGAAGGTCGAGACCGAGAACGTGATGTTAGGCAGCGTGAAAGCGTAAGAGCTGTCCCTCGAGTTCTGGCTGTGCAGGGCATTGATGGAGAGATTGAACTTCCCGTTCCAGTTCTTTGAATATGACACCGAAGATGATATCTGGTTCTGGAGCGCCTCCGAGACAGAATGCGAGTTGTAACGGCTGTTGGAAGGGCTGGAAAAGTTGACGGAAGCCGAGAAGGATGTACCTGGATGAGCCTTGGAATCCTGTGAGTGCGACCATCTTACGCCGAAGTTCTTGCTCTGGAAAAAGTCCGAGCTGCCTTTCTCTCCGGTCTGGTCGACGGAATAGTTCACCGAAAGGTTTCCGCTGAACTTGTATTTCACCATATACCTGGAATTCAGGTTTGCGGCCCACGATCCGAGGGTATAGTAGTCTCCGGTGAGTGACATATCGAAATAGTCTCCGAGCACGAAGTACATACCGGCGTCCCTGAGATAGAATCCGCGAGCGGTCTCCTCGCCGAATGACGGCATAAGAAGCCCCGTGGCCCTGTCCGGACGCTTCGGGATGAATCCGAATGGAATGCCTATCGGAAGGTCCACGTCCTCCACAACGAGATGGGCCGGGCCGAAGACAGTCTTCTGCGAAGGACGGGTCACGACTTTGGCGGAAGAGAGCTTGAGGTAGTAGTGGGGATGCTCAAGGTCGCATACCGTGTACTTGCCTTGGGTGATGTTGATTGACTTGTCCGGCATCATCTTGATGTTCTTTCCGTGAAGGATGCCGTCATCCTCCTTCGTGATCATATTCGTGATCCTGGCCTTTCTGGTGTTGAAATTGTACCGAACCTCCTCCATACTGAACGTCTGGTCTCCCTGGGTCATCTCGGGCTGTCCTTTCCATTCCTGGGCAAGGCTATCGTATGTACCTCTGGCAAAGACGGTTCCGGTGGACATATCATATTCCATATAGTCGGCCTTGAGCTTGATGTTCTCATAGGAGACCTCCACGTCGCCCCAGTAGTACATCTTGCGCCGTCCGTTGGAGAAATCCTGCCTGATCGAATCCTTGGCTCCGGAGAACGCCGGCCTGGACAAGGAGCTTTTCTCTAAAAGAAAAAGGGAGTCCGCCCTCGATGTCGAGTCGGCGACCCTTAGCGAATCCGCCTTCAGGGCAGTGGTGTCGATAAGGCCGGACACCGTGTCGGAAGCTTCCGCGGTGATGGCGGTCTTCTTTAAGGAATCGGACACGACTTCCCCCTCAGCAACCTTTCTCAGATTCCTGTTCCTCCTCACATCCTGCCCGAACATTGTCATACCGGACAGCGCGGCAAGCGTCGTAATGAGGATAATATTATATGTATGCTTTCTGAATTGCAATTATTTTCTAAATTTGCAAAAGACAAATATACTACATATTTTGGATTTACATCGCAATTTTCTTGCCGTACTCACGGCCTTATTTGTTTTATCGGTCGGGTTCGCAGCCTACGCTCAGAATCCGTCTGCCGCCATCAGGCTGTCCACTGTCGTAATCGATCCCGGCCACGGAGGCAAGGACGCAGGCTGCGTCAGCCCCAGCGGAAAGACTTTGGAAAAGAACATTGTACTCGACATCGGCAAAAGGCTCGCGGATATGATAAGGGCCGGCTACCCGGACGTAAAGGTCATACTCACCAGAAGCGACGACACTTTCGTTACCCTTCAGGGACGCGCCGACATTGCCAACCGCAACAACGCCAACCTCTTCATCTCCATCCACATAAATTCGGTCGAAGGGAAGCGGAGCGCTCCGAACGGCTATTCAGTCCATATACTCGGCCAGTACACAAGCAAGAACAAGGATCTGTACGCAGGGAATATGGACGTGGTGCGCAGGGAGAACTCGGTCATCAAACTCGAGGATGACTACACCACGAGATACGAAGGCTTCGACCCGAACGATCCCGAGTCGTACATATTTATGAATCTGATGCAGAACGCCCATCTGGAGCAAAGCTTCAATTTCGCACAGCTGGTCGACAAGCAGATGAAAGGCGGGGCGATACAGAACAGCAGAGGAATATCCCAGGATCCGTTCTACGTCCTGTGGCGTACAGCGATGCCTGCGGTGCTTGTCGAGTGCGGCTTTATGACCAACACAGCGGACCGCTCGGCGTTCATAACGGAAAAAGGCAGGGAGAGGATCGCCGCTGATCTCTACAGCGCGTTCAAGAGCTATAAAAAGGAATATGACGGCACGGATGCCATCCCGGATCCGGGCAGGGGAGTCACGACGGAGAGCGAGGAAGCCTCAGCTTCGGCCAAAGGAACGGAGACGGCCGAAGACAAAGTGGGCGGAATATACTTCGGCACGCAGGTGCTTGTCTCATCGAAGTCAATGTCCGTGAAAGATCCGTATTTCAAAGGAAACGATGTAGTGGCTCTGAGCAGCGGAAGAATGTTCAAATACATCATCGGTATTTCATCCGACCTTGAGACCGCAAGAAAAAAACACAAGGCCTTGAAGAGGGATTACAATGATTCGTTCCTCGTTATGATAGAGGACGGGACAGCCAGAAGAGTCAACTGAGAATTGCTTCTTACCACTCTTTTTTATTAGTATTCACGCACTTGAAACTCGGTCTGATTTATTTTGAATTATTCTAAAATATAACCTGCTTTAAGATAAGCTTTTTAAGAAAATATTCTTAAGTAAAATACTGATTATTATAATATTAAATAATTTAATTCATTCTATGCATTCGGTCTTATACGGAAAATAAAAAACAAAAACAATACAAAAAAAGATTTTTTATGAATTAATTTTCCCCCAATTTTGCACAAGCAAAACGAAGAGGGGCAATTTCTCTTGAATTTCACAAAAAATCATTTAAAGTAATGGCTGAACTGGAAAGACATATATCTGTCTGGAATGAGTGTCTAAGGATATTTGAACAGAACGTTGAACCGAAACAGTTCGAGGTCTGGTTCAAGACCATAGTACCCGTTTCGCTGGAAGAATCGACTCTGACGATTGAGGTTCCGACCGATTTCTTCAGAAGCTATCTCGAGGACGCGTTTCTTCCGATAATCAAGGCCACACTCAGAAGAGTGATCGGTCCTGATGCGAAACTCCTCTACAAGGTTCATCCTGTTCAGAAGGAACCCGCAATGGTCTTCACTGCGGCGCACGGCAATGTTCCCGAGAACAAGCCGGTCACCATCAACACGTTCCAGCCTTCCGGGAATCCTAGCCCATTCGTTTTCCCAGGCATACAGAAGCTTAAGATCAATCCGAGGCTCAATCCCGTCTATTGCTTCGACAACCTAGTCAAGGGAGAATGCAACAAGATGGGCTACAACGCCGGAGCCAGCATTTCCGAGAAGCCGGGCAAGACTCCTTTCAACCCGCTTTTCATCTTCGGAGGCCCGGGACTCGGCAAGACGCACCTTGCGCAGGCCATCGGTATAGCCATCCACGAGACCTATCCCGACCTTGTAGTCCTTTATGTGACCGGCAACGAATTCAGGACGCAGTACGTCAACGCTGTCAACGTGCAGAACAAACTGACGGACTTTATGGCTTTCTATATGAGGATAGACGTACTTATCCTGGATGACATCCAGGAACTTAACGGGCCTGCCTCGCAGAATGCGTTCTTCAACATATTCAATCACCTCCATCAGTCCGGAAAGCAGTTGGTGTTCACGTCAGACCGCGCGCCTGCGGATCTCAGGAATTTCGAGGAAAGGCTTCTCTCGCGCTTCAAGTGGGGACTTTCCATCGAGCTGACCAAACCGGATCACGACACGAGGCTCGCGATGCTTAAGGCGCGCTGCATCCGTGAGGGAGTGTCCGTCAGCGACGAGGTGCTGGAGCTTCTCGCGAACAAGGTGAGATCCAATTTCAGGGAGCTTGAAGGAGCGCTTATCTCATTGATAGCCAATGCTACACTGTGCCACGAGGAAGTAACCAAGGAGCTTGCGGAGCAGGTCACGTGCAATCTGGTCAGCGACTCTCGGGAGGAAGTCTCCATTGACAGGATACAGGAAGTGGTCTGTGAGTATTTCAACATCACCCGCGAGACTCTCCTGTCCAAATCAAGGAAAAGGCAGATTGTCCAGGCCAGGCAGATAGCTATGTTTATGAGCCGCAATCTGATCGGCGGATGCTCGCTTTCCACGATTGGTATGGAACTTGGAGGCAAGGACCACGCCACAGTTCTGCACGCCTGCACCACAGTCTCCGACCTTGTCTCAACCGACAAGACATTCAGACAGTATGTGACAGACATAGAGAAGATGCTCGTGCCTGCGGCAAGATAATCAAGATAATTAAGGTATCAGATGAAATCAGAAAAAGTTCTTTCTATCTTCAAGGACATCACCCGGATTCCAAGGGAGTCCGGACACGAAGAGCCGATGACAGCCTTTCTCCAGCGTTTCGCCGAAGAAAGGAATCTTGAGTGTAAAACCGACAGGACAGGCAACGTCTGCATTGTCAAGGAAGCCTCGCAAGGCAAGGAGGACGTACCGACACTGGTTCTTCAAGGCCATCAGGATATGGTCTGCGAAAAGAGGAACGGCGTGGCGCACGACTTCCTGAAAGACCCTATCGAATATGTCATCGAAGACGGCTGGATGATAGCCAAGGACACGACCCTCGGAGCTGATGACGGCATCGGGGTCGCGGCTATGCTCGCCCTGCTGGACAGCGACCTGCGGATGGGAAGAATCGAATGCGTCTTCACGATTTCCGAGGAGACGGGAATGGACGGAGCCTTCGGTATGGAACCGGGTTTTTTCACCGGAAGGACTCTGATCAACCTGGACTCGGAAGATGAGGGGCAGATGTTCATCGGATGCGCAGGCGGTCTTGACACAATCGCCGCCTTCGAGTATACCACCGAAGAAATCAAGGATGACTATATGGTTGTCAGACTGGCGATTGGCGGCGCTCTTGGCGGACACAGCGGCGACGACATCAACAAAGGACGCGCCAACACCGTTCAGCAGATGTCCAGATTCCTTTACTCGGAGATGAAACACGGTCTCCAGCTGATTACCCTGCAAGGCGGCAACAAGCCGAACGCAATCGCCAGAGAGTGCGAGGCTGTGGTGGCTGTTCCCGACGCGGAGTCCACAACCGCCAGATTCATCTCATTCGGAGAGTATCTGAAGAATGAATATTCAAAGACGGATCCGGGAATTGCCGTGGAATGCTGCATCTGCGAGGCCGCCGGAAAACCTATACGGGACGATGTCGCGCAAAGGATAATCTCCTCGCTTTTCGCCTGCCCTCACGGAGTGGAGACAATGAGCCAGGACATTGCCGGTCTTGTCGAGACATCAACGAATCTCGCTGCCGTGAGAATCAAGAGTGAGGGACAGGTCGAGATTGTCACAAGCCAAAGAAGCTCAACCGGTTCGGCAAGAAGGATGATGGCGGAGAAAGTGGAGGCAAACTTCCTTCTCGCCGGTGCGTCGGTGACCCATCTTTCCGAATATCCAGGATGGAAACCAAACCTTGACTCCCACATCCTGCGTGTCTGCGTGGACTCGTACAAGAGACTTTTCGGATGCGAGCCTGAGGTCAAGGCTATCCACGCCGGCCTGGAATGCGGACTGTTCGGGGAGAAGTTCGGAGACCTTGATATGATTTCGTTCGGCCCGACCCTCCGCGGTGTCCACGCCCCTGGCGAGAGACTGGAGCTTGCCTCGCTTGACAGATTCACTGACCACCTGATTGACGTTGTTACCAATTTCAAGTAGTGGAAAAGATGGTAAAAATCGCTCCATCAATACTTTCCGGCAACTTCCTAAATCTTGGGCCGGACATCCGGACGGTCAATGACAACGCCGACCTGATTCACATCGATGTTATGGACGGCAGCCTTGTGCCGAACATCTCTTTCGGATTTCCGGTGATAGACGCTATTGCGAAGGCTGTGACTGTCCCTATGGACGTCCATCTTATGATAGTCAATCCGGACAAATACATCGAGAGATTCGCCGCCTCTGGGGCAGACCTCATCAGCTTCCATCTGGAAGCCGCCGATCTGTCCGGAAAGGATCCGAAAGACATCATCGCGCTGATCAAATCATTCGGTGTCAAGGCCGGTCTTGCCATTAATCCGGACGTTCCCGTCGAGCGGTTGTTCCCGTACATTGAGGATGCCGACTTCTTCCTTGTGATGTCTGTGTTCGCCGGTTTCGGAGGCCAGAAATTCATCGAAGACTCCATCGGCAGAATCAAGACCTTGAAGGCCGGGCTGGACAGCAGGGGAGTTGTAGGGAAAGAAATTGAGGTGGACGGTGGAGTCTCTGCCGCCAACGCAAGGCCACTCGCCGAGGCCGGAGCGACAATGCTTGTCGCAGGCAGTTCTGTATTCAAGGCGCCAGATCCAGCAAAAGCTATTGCGGAACTTCGTCAGATAAGGTAGTTAATCTCCTTGAATGCAAATTCCTTACGTTCTTCATCGGAAGTAATGATGCAGAGCTTTCCAGATTCAGTCACTCCCACTATCCTGGCTGTGACCGACTCTCCGGTGGAGCAGATAACATATTCATTGAAAACGCCAAGACGGTATAGCCTGCTGACATATTCATTCTCGTTGTCGTAGCTGCGTAGTCTGTCCCGGATGTATCCGCACAGCGCGGGAAGCTGCTCCTTCAGATCATATTCCTTGCCGGTCAGATTGGACATCGAGACAGGGTTCACAAGCTGCGGAGGGAAGTCTTTCTGATTGACGTTCAGCCCTATCCCTATCACGCTTGCCGCAAGAAAATTGCCCTGAAGAATGTTCTCTATGAGTATTCCGCAAATCTTCCTGTTGCCGGCATAGATGTCGTTTGGCCACTTCACGAGACATTTTATCCCTTCCGCCCCAAGGTAGTCGGCCACCCCAAGCGCGACACATCTGGACAAGGCGAACTGCCGGTTGGCTTTCAAAGGAGGCAAGCCGTCATCGCCGAACTTGACCAGCATAGTGAATGTCAGGTTCTTGCCTACGGATGAAAGCCATAAGTTCCCTCTCTGCCCGCGCCCGGAGGTCTGATGCACCGCAGCGATCACCGACAGATTGCCCAGACCGGCGATACGCCGCCGGACTTCGCTGTTGGTGGAATCAACTTCTTTCATCCATTGTATGTTGACTTCCTCTTTCATTGATTCAGAATTTATAGTATATTTGTACATTTGATTGGAAATGCAAAAATATAAAACATTCTGAATATGATTACACACGATCTGCGGGTTATGGCCGACGCTATGCTCGACAAGAAAGCTCAAAACGTCATCGACATAGACCTCAGGCCACTGGGGACCGCAATCACCGACCATTTTATGATCTGCAACGCTGACTCCACCACCGCTGTCAACGCGATTGCGGACAATGTCATCGAAAAGATGCGCGGGGAGGGCAGAAAGCCTCTCCGCACACAGGGACTCGAGAACAATTTCTGGATCATACTGGACTACGGCGACATTGTCGCCCACATTTTCCTTACGGAATACCGCCAGTTCTACAGGCTTGAGGAACTTTGGGCCGACGCTCCTCACAAGGAGTACAAGGAAAGGCGGATACCGAAAACAAAAAAGAAAGAAACAGATGTCGAATAATTCAAACACACCTAACGGGAACGGGCCGAAAAGAAAGGTGGTCCGGGTGAGAATCAATTTTTCCTGGTTCTATCTCCTGCTTATACTTGGCATAGGCTGGCTGCTGCTCAACAACAGCGGGACCAATCCTCAGAAAATCGAATGGGCCGAGGTACAGGAAATGTTCCTCAGCGGAGACATCAAGGAGATCGCATACGTCAGGAACGATTTCAAGGGTAGCATCACCGTGCGCCCGGACAGGTTGAACAAGTACGCCGACAAGTTCGGCGGCAAGGTTCCGACAAGCTCGCCGCACTTCATATTCCTTGTCTCCGATAAGTTCGACGCCGAAAAAGAGTTCGGCAGACTGAACGAAGAGCTTCCGCCAGAGGAGCAGAAGGTCAAGATTGTGATGGAGAATGACAGCCGGATGTGGTCCGGGATTCTCGAATGGATAATATTCCCGGTTCTGCTCATTGTGATGTGGATCTGGATGTTCAGAGGATTCAACAAGAATATGAACGGAGGATCCGGCGGTCCCGGCGGCGTTTTCAACGTAGGGAAGTCTACAGGGAAACTCGCTGACAAGGAGAAGGTTAACGTGACTTTTAAGGATGTCGCAGGTCTTTACGGAGCCAAGGAAGAGGTTATGGAGATCGTCGATTTCCTCAAGAATCCGAAGAAGTACACGTCTCTCGGAGGCAAGATTCCCAAGGGCGCTCTTCTTGTAGGGCCTCCGGGCACCGGCAAGACTTTGCTGGCCAAGGCCGTGGCAGGAGAGGCCAACGTTCCGTTCTTCTCTATTTCCGGCTCGGATTTCGTCGAGATGTTTGTAGGTGTCGGCGCGTCAAGAGTCCGCGACCTGTTCCGCCAGGCCAAGGAAAAAGCCCCTTGCATTGTGTTTATCGACGAGATAGACGCTGTCGGTAGGGCAAGAGGAAAGAATGTTGGATTCTCTTCAAATGACGAGCGTGAGAACACCCTCAATCAGCTGCTTACCGAGATGGATGGATTTGACACCAACTCTGGTGTCATAATACTGGCGGCCACAAACAGGGCTGACATTCTGGACAAGGCTCTCCTCAGGGCAGGACGTTTCGACCGTCAGATACAGGTTGACCTTCCGGAACTGAAGGAAAGAGAGGAGATATTCAGCGTCCATACACGCAACCTTAAGGTAGCCAAGGATTTCAATCTTGGATTTATGGCTCAGCACACGCCTGGGTTCTCCGGTGCGGACATTGCCAATGTCTGCAATGAGGCGGCGCTTACGGCTGCCAGGAGAGACAAGAAGGAAATCGACAGGCAGGATTTTCTGGACGCTGTCGACAGGATAGTCGGCGGACTTGAACGCAAAGGCTCAATTATGACGCCTGCCGAGAAACGTACCACGGCATACCACGAGGCCGGTCACGCGGCTGTCGGTTGGCTTCTGCCGTATTCCGACCCGGTGTTCAAGGTCAGCCTTATTCCACGCGGAGAGGCGCTTGGCCTGACCTGGTACCTTCCTGACGAGAGGAAAATCCTTTCAAAGTCGTACCTTATGGACAAGATGTGCGCTCTGATCGGTGGCCGCGTAGCCGAGGAAATCATCAACGGCGAGCCGGCGACCGGTGCGCTGAACGATCTGGAAAGACTCACCCGAATGGCTTACAATATGGTTCAGTACTACGGAATGAGCGAAAAGGTCGGCGAGATATCCTTCTATGACTCAACCGGTTCAAGAGGCTACGACCTTACAAGGCCTTACAGTGAGAAGACGGCTGAGCTTATGGATGAGGAAGTCAAGGCTCTCGTGAACACAATCCACGAAAAGACCTTGAGGATTCTGACAGAACACAAGGAAGGCTTCGTCAGAATAGCCGAGATCCTGCTCGAAAAAGAGGTCATCTTCGCTGAAGACATCGAGCGTATCCTGGGTCCAAAGGTAAAACCTGCGGATGCGGATGGCGTCGGACAGTCTGTCTCACAGTCCGACGCGCCCCAAGCATAAAGTGCCATTCAGAAAACCGATTGCGAAATGAACAACGTTACCGTCAGATCAATCTCAGGCGTGGTCTTCATCCTTGCGATGCTGGCCTGCCTGATGTTCAACAAATACCTGTTCGCGGGGCTGATCATATTCATAATGTCGGTGATGCTTATGGAGTTCTACAACATCACGATGGGGAAAAGCTATACCTTCTCCAAGGTACTTGCCATCCTCGCGGCTGTTTTCCTGTTCGGAATATTATTCGCTGTGGCTTCGTTCCACATTCCGATCAGGTTTGTGGCATTCGCGATGGTACCGATATTCATCGTGATGATCAACTCCCTGTACGTCAAGGATAAAGAGGAGTACGGCAAATTCTCGAACATCTACACGGGTCTGTTGTACATCGCTGTACCGATCGCTCTGTCGAACCTGATTGCCTTCGACAAGGCCGGCAATTTCAGCGGAACGCTCCTGCTCTGCTTCTTCATCATAATCTGGTGCTCTGATGTCGGAGCTTTCGCTTTCGGTATATCCCTCGGCAGGTTCTTTCCGAGAAAGCTCTTTCCGACCGTCTCGCCCAAAAAGACGTGGATCGGTTTCGTCGGCGGATTGGTCAGTTCGGTTCTGGCCGCATTCGTCCTGTTTGAGTTCGGCCTGCTGCGCTTCCCTCTCGTACATTGCCTGATTCTCTCTGTGATTATGTCCGTCACCGGTGTTTACGGAGACCTGTTTGAATCACAATGGAAAAGAGTCTACGGGGTCAAGGATTCCGGTAATATCATTCCCGGACACGGCGGATTTCTCGACAGATTTGACAGCACACTGATGGCTATGCCGTTCGGAGCGATTTACCTGGCTGTTTTCGACCTGTTGTAATTCACTTTAACCACCTGATAATCAATTAAAGGATATATACACAATGAAGAGGATAAGAATTGACAAGGACTCACACGGAACGATAGGTATCAATTGGGCTGTAACCGCGGTACTGATTGTATGCGCTTTGTATTTCATCAACAACCCTTACGTTTATATTCCTGTTGTGGCATTTCTCCTTGCTTTCGCGTTCTTCGTTTTCTGGTTCCACAGGGTTCCGGACCGCGAGACACCTAAAGGAGACTCAAGGACAATCACATCCGTAGCCGACGGCAAGGTTGTAATCGTCAGCAAGGTCTATGAGAAGGAATATTTCAAGGATGAAAGGATTCAGGTGTCGGTCTATATGGACTTCTTCGATGTCCACACCAATTTCTGGCCGATGGATGGAGAAATCTCATATTACAAGTATCATCCGGGAAAATACCTTCTCGCGTTTCTGCCCAAGGCCTCTGAAAAGAACGAGCATTCATCCACGGCAATCCGCAACGCCAAGGGTGAGATTCTTTTCAGGCAGATTGCAGGCACATTCGCCAGAAGGATAGTCTGCTACTCAAAGAAAGGGGAGAGCGTAGAAAGAGGCAGGCAGTGCGGAATCATCAAGTTCGGATCCAGAATCGACATATTCCTTCCCCTTGACGCTGAAGTCAAAGTGAAGGTGGGGGACTTTACAAGAGCCTGCGAGACTGTGATTGCGGAGCTTAAATAGTCCGCTCTCTCTCTATCAACTCGACAAGGCGGTCAACCGCCTCTGTGTCAGGAATATGCTTTAGCATCGGGGTTTTACCCTTATAGATGGTGACCTTATGGTTGCCTTCTCCGACATACCCCCAATCGGCATCCGCCATCTCTCCGGGTCCGTTGACTATACAACCCATAACAGCGATGACTATGTCCTTCAGATGCGAGGTTCTGGATTTCACCTCCTCAAAAGCTTTCTGAAGGTCGTACATAGTGCGTCCGCAACCTGGACAAGCCACATATTCGGGCTTATAGAAACGCCTTCTCGCAGCCTGCATCAGCTCGTCCACGAGATAGTCACCGACTCCGGAATCCTGAATTGACACTGTCTCTCCGGAATCATCCACAAATGTACCGGCAAGTTCCACTTCGTCCAAAGCCTTATCCAACAGGCGCTTACCAAAATCGCAGGAAGCATCTAACAAAAGTGTTTCCTTGGATGGTGAGTCGTAAAAGGCAGTCGCCTTGCGGCCCTGAATGCTTATGGAGTTCAAGGATGAGACAATCCTGCGTCCATAACGGGCGGCAAGATAGCGCGCCACCGGAAGCTCCTCCTCCGGATCTTCAGTAAGGGAAACCCTGACAGTGTCGCCGATTCCCTCTGACAGCAAGGTCGAGATACCTACGCAGGACTTGATCCTGCCACTGTCTCCGTTGCCGGCCTCGGTCACTCCGACGTGAAGCGGGTAAACCACACCGTTTTCCTTCATCGCGGAAAGAAGACACCTGTAGGCTTCAACCATAACGATGGTGTTGCTGGATTTAAGAGAGACCACGACATTTTCAAAACCAGCCTCTTGACACATAGACAACCACTCCATCGCAGCCTTGGACATAGCCTCCGGCGTGTTCCCGTAAAGATTCGTGATGTAATCTCCCAAAGAGCCGTGATTCACACCGATCCGGATCGCCGTGCCATTCTCCCGGCAGACTTCGATGAGTCTGGCGAACTGTTTGCGGGCCTCGTTGTGGTCTCTGTGGAAATTGCCCGGATTGATTCTGACTTTCTCTACAAATGGAGCGACCATAATCGCTGTCTGCGAAGAGAAATGGATGTCTGCCACAATGGGAACACAGATCCCCGCGTCCCTGAGGCGAGATTTGATGGCCTTCACGCTTTCCACATCGGCAGGCGACGGGACAGTAAGCCTGATAATCTCAGCGCCTGCCTCATAAAGCCTGACACACTGCGCCACAGTACCCTCCACGTCATTGGTGTGGGTGTTGCACATAGTCTGCACTACAATCGGGTTGCCGCCGCCTATCAGGACATCACCGACCTTTGCCGTCAACGTTTTCATTCTGTTTCGGATAATAAACCTGTTGATATGCCTCGCGCCTGAGCTGAGCCTTGCCCCGGCCTGTTCTTCTTGTAAGTTGGAAATACACTCCCGCAGTCACCATAACGTCAAACGGATAGGCGAAACGGTAGTAGTCCTGACTGGTATAGTCAGGGTCGTAGATGGTTCCCCAGGAATACCTAAGATTAGCGTTCACGTGAAACTCGACCGGGTCGAAGACGAGACCGAATCCAAGTCCTCCGCAAAGCCCATAGTCAAACCGCCTGTCAGTGTCCTTGAACGAGCTTACCAGAGACTCCGGGACGTTTTCCCCGATCCGCTCGATGTTCCGCCTGTAGCCTCCGTAGATTCCCAAGTCCAACATAACCTTGTAATGAAGTCCGTCAAGATGCATATGGGCCATAAACGGGACTTCAACCACATCCATTACAACCTGGGTAGCCCCCTCGATGTTAGGCACATAACCGTCCTCCTCGTCTTCCTTGAACTTGTACCCTTCGTGGCTGTAGCGGAGACCGAGCTTGAAGCCGAAATATGGAAGGTAACCGAACATCTTCCCGTACCTTGTGTAGAACACTCCGAACGTGTTAGGAACAAACAGTGTCGTCTGTGAATACGGCGGATTGAAAGACATCCGGTTGAAAGAGACACCGTACTCGACACCGATCAGCGAATAGTCATTAACCTCGAAGACGCGGTTGACCTTGACTGTGTCCAGATAGGCGTCCGAATATGTAATCTGCGCCAAAGCGCTGTCCGGAGCCGGGAGAACCTGCTTTACGGTGTCCGCCAGAATCCCGGCCGGTTCCGCCGGCACTTTGAGCGTGTCCGGCCGGTCCTGGCCTGAGGCCATAAGCCCGTTCGTCAGAACAAGGACGGAGGCAAGAATATGACTGATTATCTTCATACCTTATGTTCAAATTACTTGAAAAACTCTGAAAGGTCAAGATCCTGGCTGATCTCGCTTCTCTCCGGAATGTCAAACAGATCGCTGTCCTTGGTCATCAGGAACCTTACCTTTTCGGGCTGCCTGCGCGCAAGAAGATTTCCGGAATCCACGATACCGTTGCGATTGAGGTCTTCCGTGATTCTTACTGAATACTTTCCGTTCTTGAGATACGGAAAACTCAGTATGGAATCAGAATCAATGACATAACTGCGAAGCACACCGGATTTCCTCTCGTCCATCAGGTCCACGATGTACTTGTTGCCGCAAACCCCTGTGAGATTCAACGTGAAGAGACTGAGGTTGTCATCCTTGGGAAGGGAGACCTTCACCTCGGTGCTGTCATTCCAATAGCCGTTGATGTCCTTGAATGTCCTTTGGGGGACTTTGAAGAAATATTCATAGCCGTCCTGAATCTTGATCTGTGGGGTGATGATGTACTTTCTAAGGTTCAAAGAATCCCTCTTGATCTCGAATTTCTCGACATTTTCTTTCTGGCGGGGATTGATTGACTTGAAAACCAAGGAGTCAAAGGCTCCGAGAACCGGCGGATAATCGAACTCCAAAGAAATCCCGTATTGCTCGAAAGTCTCAGGCACGGCTTTCAGGTTCAACCCGCAGACCGTGTCCTTATGCTCGACCCTCTTTCTTGCTGTCCTGGACTTAGGCTTGTTCTCCTCCACAAGACTGACCTTTTCTGTCACTGGCTGGAGAACGCCGAGAGTGTCTGTCTTCCTGTACTTTACCCACAGATGCAGAGAGTCCGGCATAGGTCTTTGGCTGTTCAGCCATAGAAGCAGGCTGTCCTTTTCTATGTTGAACTCGGTGATTACATCCTTCGCCGGAAATCCCTGGAACCAAAGGGAGTCTATCCTTGCCTCAGGGGCCATAAAGGTGATGTAAGCCGAACGGTCTCCGGTACGCTTGCTATTCATAAGCAATTGCTTGGACGGTTTTTCCCTGAACACGTTAAGTCTGAGTTCCGTTTTTCTGGACTGGCAGGCGAGAGTGTCCTTGGCATCGAACTTCTTCAGTTCGGCAACGGTGTCATTAACCACATTGACCGGTCTGAACAAAGTGTCAAGAAAGGCGATCCTGTCCTCGTCGGGATCGTAGATGTTGTTCCCGTTGGCATCGACGACAGCATAGACACGATATACCGTGTCCTGAATATTCCGAAGGGAGAAAAAGCCCCAGTCGTCAGTTTTCACGGCAGCCACAGGCCTGTCTAAAAAGACCGCGGAGTCACGCTGGTCCTTATAGAGCATCACAGTCGCTCCTTTGACAGGTGTCAAGGTGCTGCAATCCTGGACAATACCGGTAACGTACATCGAATCAATCCCGTCTCCAGTGGAGAAAACCGTGGTGAAACCAGGAAACATATTCCCTTCGTTATTGTCGGCGATGGCACCGGTAAGATCCAGTGTATAGGTCGTGTTTGGAAGCAGGTCTTCCTCGAAATAGACTATCACGCTCTTGCCTCTAAGCTTGTATTTCGGGCTTTTTTTCTGGGGAGGGGAAAGGAAGATTCCCTTAGGTTCCTTTACAGTGACATATTCATTGAAAGTGAACGCGACCTGAGTTCCGTGGACAGGAACGGAAACAGCTCCGGTCTGGGGAACGACCCTTCTTATCACGGGTGGCAATGTGTCTTTCAGGCCGCCGGTCGGAGCCTGGGTTGTGTTGGCGCAAGACGGCTGGAGCAGGGAATAGCCCAGCAGCAACGCAGCCGGAGCCAAAGGTAAAAATCTTGTGAGAATGTTTTTCATCGCAGATCTGGTATATTCAAAAATCAGGCTCAGATATCGGTCCTGACAACACTTTTAATTCCGTCAATCGAGCCCAACTTCCGGATCATCCTTTCCAGAACGGCCTTGTCGTGCACATACAGGTCGATGTGGCCGGAAAATATCCCATCATCGGTGCTCAGATAGACCTTCCGCATATTCACGCCCATCACGAGTGAGATGTAGCGTGAAATCTCGTTGAGCAGGCCGACGCGGTCAACCCCTTTGATGGAAAGGCGGACCAGGAACGACTGGCTCTCGTCATCGTCCCACTGCGGCACTACAACCCAATCCCCGTGCTTGGATGCAAGTCCGTCAGCGACCGGGCAGGATTTCTTGTGGACAGTAACAGTCCCGTCGGGAGACTTGATGCCTATGACGGAATCACCGGGAATCGGACGGCAGCAGGTAGCCACGACATATTCGTTCCTATCTTTTTTCGCTGTCTCCTTCTTCTTGCCGAACCAAGTGAAGAAAAACGAATGGCTCTTGCCGCTCTTGTCGGACGTGAGCACATCGGAGAGGTCGCCGACCTTGAGGATTCCCATTCCGATCCGGAAGAACATCTCCTCGGAGTTGCCTCCTGGTATCGCAAAGTGCTGCAAGAGAATCTCTATCGAGTCATTGTTCATCCGATATCCCTGAGCCTCAAGCTGTTCCGAAAGCATCTTCCTGCCTGTCTCGGCAATCTCCTTTTTGTTCCCCTTGAAATAGTCGATGACGAGATTGCGGGCGTGCCTGGTCTGAAGGAACTGCAGCCATTCGCGCTTTGGCTGTTCGATTTCAGCCGTGATTATCTCGACCTGGTCACCGCTCTTCAGCACGTGGGATAGGGGAGCGAGCCTCATATTCACCTTGGCCGCTATGGCCTTGTTGCCGATTTCAGTGTGGATGCAGTAGGCGAAATCCAACGCGGTAGCACCTTTCAGGATGGACTTCTGGTCGCCCTTAGGAGTGAATACCGTTATCTCGCTGCTGGTAAGGTCGTTATGTATGATGTCAAGCAATTCCAGGGCATTCACGTCCGGATTGACGAGAATCTCCTTGACCTTGGCCAGCCATTTGTCCATCTCGCTGTCGTTCTCGCTGATGTAGCCTTCCTGCTTGTAGCTCCAATGCGCGGCTATGCCTTTCTCCGCGATGTCATCCATCCGCTTTGAACGTATCTGAACCTCTATCCAGATACCCGTGTCACTCATCAGGGTACAGTGCAGCGCCTCGTAGCCGTTGCTTTTAGGATGCTTGACCCAGTCGCGCACACGATCCGGCTTATAGCGATAGATGCCTGTGATGATCGAGAATATGTGATAGCACTGGTCACGCTCGCTTTCCTTGCTGTCTGCCGGAGGGGTGAACACGATCCTCAGGGCGTAGAGGTCATAGACCTGATCGAACGTAATGTTCTTTGTCTGCATCTTGTGCCACACCGAATAAGGGGTCTTGACCCTTTTCCGGACCTCGAACTTGAATCCGCTCTTGTTCAGCGCGGCGTCGATCGGACTTATGAAATCATCAATCAGTTTTCCCTTGCCGCTCAGGCTGCTGTTTATCAAGCCGTTGATCTCATTGTAAGCGTCAGGCTCCTTGTACTTGAGCCAGATGTTCTCCATCTCCGACTTGATCTCGTACAGACCGAGCCTGTGGGCAAGGGGGATGAATATGAACATTGTCTCACTGAGAATCTTGTCACGCTTGTACTCAGGCATATATTCAATTGTCCGGCAATTATGCAGACGGTCGGCCAGCTTGATGAGCACGACCCTCACGTCATCGTTCAGGGTCAGAAGAATCCTTTTGAAATTCTCCGCCTGGAGACTCCTCGCATAAGCATCGACAAGCTTCTTGCTGCGGTCCTCGTTGTCCAGCACGTTCTTGATTTTGGTCAGACCGTCCACAAGGCTTGCGATCTTGTCACCGAAAAGCTTGCGGATGTCATCGACCGTGTAGTCAGTGTCTTCCACGACATCGTGGAGAAGAGCCGCCGCAATCGACTTGTAACCAAGGCCGATGTCACTCACGACTATGTTCGCGACCTCGATCGGATGGATGATGTAGGGGCCTCCGGAGCGGCGGCGCACGTTCTTATGAGCCTCATTGGCGAAATCAAACGCTTTCTGGACCACGTCCATCTCCGCCTGATTGGCACAGCGTTTTTCCGCCGCCGCCCTCAGCTCGGCGTAACTCTGCCTGATCAGTTCATAGTCCTGTTCTGTGAATTGTGAGAAACTCATATTGCTACCGAATCTTTACTGTCCGTTTGAAGGACGCCACAATCTTCCTCCTCCAATGTCTGGAAAGTGCAGGAGAACTGGGCGCCGTACATTATGATAAGCCAGCCGAACCTCATCCAAATCATAAACAGAGGAATGGCGGCGATTGTTCCGTAAACCGCATTGAGACGCATCACAAACACCTGGGTCTCAAGGTAAAGGTATTGAAGCACCGTGAAAGCCAACCCGGCGATGACAGCGGCCTTGAAAGCGTTGCCGTAGCGCACATCGAGCGCGGGTATGTACTTGTACATCGCTGAGAAAATCAATGTCGTGACGACTCCGGCGATAACCCAGCCCAAGAAGGACTTGATTGCCTCCGTAACTCCTATCCAATTGGGAATCAGGTCGAGAACGTGCGAATAAACGATAGTTCCCGAATACAGGATCAGCACCACAAACGGTGTCAGGAGCATCAGCACGATGTCGAATCCGAAGCTTTTTATGAACGGTCTTTTCTTCACGCGCCAGACATTGTTGAACACAGTCTCGACCCTCATCATCATCCAGATGATGAGCCAGACGAAAGTCAGGGCGCTGACAAGGCCGAAAAGCCCGTTGGTGGCTGAGTTGAGAATCTTGTCGGCGGCATTGAGAAGTGTGTCGATTATCTCCTGGCTCACATTCGAGGAATATAGCAGCGCCCTCAGCTTGTCTCCGAGACCGAAACCGTTCGTCACGGCGAAGGCCACGGCGATGAAAGGCACGAACGCCATTGTGCAGAAATAGCTCAGGGCCACAGTCTGGAAACCGATTGAGTGCTCAGCGAAATCCTTGAAGGTCTTGGTGACGACCCTGCTCATCCTGACAAGGCGCGACTTGGCATTGGACAATTCCGCGACCTCTATGTCCCAGATGTCCTCCCTGAAGAACTTGGTCGTTCTCCGGAGCAGGCGCGAGCAGCTGTCAAACATATTCACCAACTTGGACATAGGCGGCTCAAAACATTCCTGAAAACAAATCCGGCTCCCGGAGCGACTCGGCTTCCTCCGCTTCCCGGGCGATTCCGGAAGGAAGCATATTACGGAATTCACCTTCGCCTATCACCTTGACCCCCAGTTCGGCGGCCTTTTTCATCTTCTCCGGTCCCGGTTTGCTCCCGGCCAGAAGATAGGAGGTCTTTCCGCTCAGAGACGAGCTGTTTTTGCCTCCGTTAGACTCGATCAGACGCTTCATCTCGTCCCTTGAGACGCTGAAGTTGCCGGAGATCACGATTGTCTTTCCGGCAAGAGCGTCGGAAGAGGCGGAGACGGCTTCCAGGGAGAGACGGATTCCCGCCGCCTTGAGCCTTTCGATGTCTGAAAGATGCCGGCTGTCGCGGAAATATTCATAGACGCTGTCAGCTATCACTTCGCCAACATCCTGAACTTCAAGCAACTGCTCCTTTGTAGCGGCGGCGACAGCGTCAATGTTCCCGAAATGGCAGGCTATCTCTTTCGCTGTGGTTTCACCGACATAACGGATTCCAAGGGCGAAGAGGACACGGTCGAACGTCACGTTCCTTGAATCATCTAGGCTCTTGAGGAAACGCCTGGCGGAACGTTCTTTCCAACCATCAAGCATAAGAAGCCGCCCCAACGTCAGCGAATAGAAATCAGCCGGAGTCCTGACGAGTCCGAGACTGTACATCTGATCGACTGTGGCTTCGCCTGCCAGCACGTTCATCGCCTTGCGGCTGAGAAAATGCACGAGCTTGCCCTTTATCTGGGTAGGGCAGCCATCGGTGTCGGGACAAAACCACTTGGCCTCGCCCTCTTCCTTCACAAGCCTGGTACCGCAATCAGGGCAAACCTCAGGGAATTCCGGCCTTCCGGCGTCCTCAGGCCTGAGCGAAAGGTCGACATCTATGATTTTCGGTATGATCTCACCGCCTTTTACGACTGTCACTGTGTCTCCGACACGGATGTCCATCTGGTCGATGAAGTCCTGATTGTTAAGCGTCGCCCTTTTCACTACCGTCCCGGCCAGCTGGACAGGCGCGAGATTGGCCACAGGTGTCACCGCACCGGTCCTTCCAACCTGATAGGTGATGGAAAGCAGCCTCGTGCGGGCCTCCTCCGCGCGGAACTTGAAAGCCACGGCCCAACGGGGTGACTTGGCGGTGTAGCCAAGCGAGTTCTGATAAGCCAGCTCATTGATTTTCAACACAATTCCGTCTGTAGCATAGGGCAAGAACTTTCTTTCGGTGTCCCAGTGGCGTATATAATCCTCGATTTCGTCTATCCCGTGTACGATCCTGCGTTTGTCGGAGACTGGCAGCCCCCAGGACGAGGCTGCGTCAAGTGCTTCATCGTGAGTGGAGAACGAAACGCTTTGTCCCGGAATGTGATAGAGCGTACACATCAGCCCTCTTCTGGCCACCTCGGATGAATCCAGCAGTTTTAGCGAACCGGAAGCAGCGTTACGCGGATTGGCGAAAGGAGGCTCCTCATTGTCGGCCCGTTCCCTGTTAAGGCGGTCAAAAGACTCGTATGGCATAAGCACCTCACCCCTTATCTCGAACTCCTCAGGCCATCCCCTTCCTTCAAGCTTTTCAGGAATATTCCCGATCCTCAAGGCATTCGCAGTGACATCGTCCCCGACCACACCGTCGCCTCTGGTCAAAGCGCGGAACAACTTTCCGTTCCTGTAGGTCAGGCATATGGCGGTACCGTCGAACTTCAGCTCGCAGGAATATGTGAACCGCGCGCCTCCGAGATCCTTTTCCGCCCTGCGGACAAAATCCTCTATCTCGCCTATGTTGTACGTGTTGCCAAGGGAAAGCATCGGGTACCTGTGCGGATACTGGGCGAACTCCCTGCGTATCCCGGATTCGGCATTTAAGCCGGCCCCGTCCTTCTCGAGGTCGCTTCCGACCTTCTGGGTAGGGGAGTCCGGGGTCTGAAGGTCAGGATATTCCTTTTCAAGATCCTCCAGCTCGCGCATCAGGCGGTCATAGTCGAAATCGCTCATCGTCGGAGCGTTATCGACATAATACCTCCTGCTGTTCTCCCAAAGGGTCTTCCTTAGCTCTTCGGCGCGTATTTTAGCCAGCTCGTGATCCATAACGGCAAAAGTTCTTTTAAACTACAAATTTAACGAAAAATGTCGGCATTTCTTCCAAGTGCGGCAGAAGATTGCCACGCTTAAGTACTTTTTTGAAAAGTTAAAACTGTTTGTTAAATTTGTGGCTGTTTTTGACGAACATACAAATTTCAAACTCATTCGCATATATGAAAGATTCAATCATCATTCTGTGCGGCGGCGGTCCCGCTCCGGGAATGAACACGGTCGTGTTCTCAGTCGCCAAGACCTTTCTCTCCAACGGCTACAGGGTCATAGGACTTCACGAAGGCTACACCGGACTCTTCCGCAAGGAAGCCCGCACCGAAGACATCGATTTCTTCAAGGCTGACGCTTATTTCAACAGAGGTGGCTCCTACCTCCAGATGAGCCGCTTCAAACCGACCGACAAGGATTTCGAGGAGAACTTCAACCTGGCTCTTTTCCAGGACAACAATGTCAAGCTTCTCGTGACCGTCGGAGGTGACGACACAGCCTCTACAGCCAACAGGATCGCCAAGTTCCTCGAAGCCAAGAACTACCCGATCCACAACATCCACGTTCCAAAGACCATCGACGACGACCTTCCTCTGCCTCACAACGCACCGACCTTCGGATTCAACTCCGCCAAGGACGAGGGAGCGCACATCGCCCGCACCGTCTATGAGGATGCCCGCACATCCGGAAACTGGCTGCTCATCTCAGCGATGGGCCGCAGCGCCGGTCACCTTGCCCTCGGAATCGGCGAGGCCACGCACTGCCCGATGACCATCATCCCTGAGATGTTCAACAAGACCTCCATCTCTGTGGACAAGATCATCAAGCTCACCCTCTCAGCCATCATCAAGAGAAAGCTTCTCGGCATCCCTTACGGAACAGTCGTTGTCGCTGAAGGTGTGTTCCACGACCTTGACCCTGAGGACATCAAGGCAACCGGAGTGAATATGACATACGACGAGCACGGACACCCAGAGCTTGGAAAAATCTCCAAGGCCGTTCTTTTCAACGACATTCTTGAGAAAGAGTTCAAGAAGATCGGAATGAAGGTCAAGACCCGCCCTGTAGAGATCGGCTACGATGTTCGCTGCCAGGATCCTGTGGCCTACGACCTTTCATACTGCACTGAGCTGGCACTCGGAGTCTACGAGCTCTTCTCAAAGGGCGAGACCGGATGTATGGTCTATGTGGACGAGTACGGCAACGCTCAGCCGCTCTACCTGAAGGATCTCCAGAACGCCGAAGGCAAGATTCCTCCTCGCCGCGTGGACATCGATGGCGGAATCGCCCGCAACTACTACGGACACATCTGCCACTACATCACTCCTGCAGACTACGAGGCAGCAAAGGCATTTGTTGCCAATCCTGAGGAGTATGACTTCGAGAAAATCCTCAATTGGTAAGATGTCAATGACTGAAGATCAATCTAAAAGACTTGGCTGACCTTCACGAATACACAATCATCGACAGACACTTCAACCTCGATACGTACTTCCGTATCGGGGTTGTTTTTCATTCCGAAGAACTCAATGGCCTCTTTGGGGATAAGAACCGACAATCTTTCGGAAGCAGAGCGCTCAGCCTCTTCTGCGCACTGGCAGCCTGAGCTTGGTCTGGAGAAATTGCAGACAAACAGCCAGGTCTCTGAACCATCGCCACGAAGGAACGCGAAATGACGGTCCGGGTCGAAGCCTGAAGAACCATAGTTGCAGTAGCACAGGTCGAAAGTCCTGCCGGAGGTTATCGCCGGAACCGAAGCGGCCATATTCAAAAAGGTACGCCATTTTTGCAGAAGTTCAAATTCCTCAGGCGCAAGTCCTTCATTCTTATGAATATACTCGTTCAGCCGACAGATCGACGGAATCTTCCACCAATCGAAGATCGTGGTTCTTCCATCCTTTCCGCTGAAGCCTTCGGCATCCATTCCGCGCTCGCCGATCTCTTCTCCGAAATAAACCATAAACGGCGCGGTGTTAAGGAATATTCCGGCTCCGAGCGCAGCGAAAGTCCTTTCCGCCCGGCAGCCGAAGAAATCGGACGCGAATCTCTGTTCGTCGTGATTCTCGAGAAAGTTCAGCATCCTCGGCTGCAGGTCACCGAGAAACTGCCAGTTCCACGTCAGGCTTCTGGCTGTCCCGCCGCCTTCGACAACAGATCTGACAGAATCGTAGAAGCCGGACTTGTCATAAAGACAATCAAAGCCGACCTCCTTTATGTACTTGGCATACAATTCCTTCTGATAGACCTCTGCGATAAAGACAGTCTCCGGGAACTCTTCTTTGACCTTAGCGATCAGCCATTTGAAAAACTGCCGTGGAACCATCTCCACCATATCGCAGCGGAAACCGTCAACGCCTTTGCCGCGCCAGAATCGGACAATCTCGTACATCTTGTCCCAGGTTCCCGTGTGGAAATCACAATAGTTCAGTCTGACTGTCTCGTACCAATCATCCGAGGAAGGGGAGGGTGAGAAGCAGTTGCCGGAAGCCTTCGCAGGATTCTCGTAATAGGACTGTCCGGCAAAAGGTAGACGTAACGGCTCGCCAGGGTAGTAGTAGAAATCATTCTCCGGTCTCCAGTGGACTGTGGGATCGTCCTCCGCTCCAAGAGGACTTACATCAGGACGGGCAAGACCGACCTTGCCGTAATCCCGCGAGACGTGATTGGGGACGAAATCCATTATCACCCTAAGACCGGCGTCGTGCGAACGCTTCAGCAATGACTCGAACTCGGCCATCCTGTCTGAGGGATTGTCAGCCAGATATGGATTGACATCATAGTAGTCTGTAATGGCGTATGGAGAACCGGCAGCTCCTTTGACAATCTGCCTGTCGGAGGCGCGGCATCCTTCAGCCGGGCAAGTCGTGGCGTGCCTGATTACCCCTGTGTACCATATATGGCTTGCTCCCAATGATTTGAAATAAGCCAATGCCTCCGGATCGAATCCCGAGAATCTCCCGTTCCCCCACAATCTCGGGAGAACCTGATAGACAATCATCTTACCCATCGCATCACCCTCTGCGCCTGAACTCCGCCAAGGTGATTGCTGTGGCGACGGCTGCGTTCAATGACTCCGAGCCTCTCTCGTCCCTCGGCCAGGAAGGAATGTACAGACGGTCGGTGACCAGCTCACCGACTTCTTCGGAGATACCTCTTGACTCATTGCCGATAACAATGACGGAAGGAGACACGCTTCCGGACGCAAGTTCCTTGGCATACATATCCTCACCGTCTAAAAATGTACCATAGATATTGCCCCCGGACGAGACCGCGGCTTCGCAAAGGCTCCGGATGTCGCAATAATGGAATCTGACTCTGAATACCGCGCCCATAGTTGACTGGACCACCTTCGGATTGAAGACATCGACCGTGTCAACGGAAGCGAACACGCCATCGATTCCGAACCAGTCGGCTGTACGGAGTATCGTACCGAGATTTCCGGGATCCCTGATGCCGTCAAGAGCAAGAAAAAGCCCTTTGTCCGGCATATCCCCACGCTCCAAACTGCCGATTTCCAAGTCTGAGGGTTTCCTGACCAACGCAAGGGCAGGGGACGGGGAGGAAAACTGGCTCAGTCTTTCCATCACGGCTTCTCCCACCTCGGACACGCGGTAGACCTTCTCAACGGTGAGCTTCGAAGCCAAGGCCTCGGAGACCATCTTCTCCCCCTCGACGACGAAAAGTCCGCTTTCGTCCCTGAACTTTTTCTGTCCCAGAGACTTGACGAACTTTATCTCGTTGTGTGACACAGACACCTGCGGCATAGCGTCAGAAGCCGAGGATCTTCAGCATCGAGTCCGAACTCTGTTCCGGGGCGAACACCCTTGTGGTGATTTTCCCGTCCTTGTCCTTGTCGATAAGGATGTGCTTAGGGGAAGGCTGGAGGCAGTGCTTGACACCGCCATAGCCGGAAATAGCCTCCTGATAAGCGCCTGTGTGGAAAAATCCGATGTAAAGCGGATCCCTTCTGTTCTTCATAACAGGAAGGAATATGGCGTTGGAGTGAGCCTCCGAGTTGTAGAAGTCCTTGCTGTCGCAGGTCAGGCCGCCGATGAAGACACGGTGATAAACCTCGTTCCATTTGTTGATAGGGAAGAGGATGAACCTCTGATGCAGTCCCCACGTGTCCGGAAGGCTTGTCATAAACGAATTGTCGATCATATACCAGCACTCGCGGTCGTTCTGCTGCTTGACATCCAGAACCTTGAATATGGTGGCTCCGCTTTCGCCCACCGTGAAGTTCCCGAACTCGGTGTAGATGTCCGGAACCTGCACACCGTGCGAATCACAGACTGACTTGATCTGATAGACAATCTCCTCGATCATATACTTGTAGTCGTAATCCACAGCAAGAGAGGTCTTTATCGGAAGACCACCTCCGATGTTAAGTGAATCGAGATCCGGGCAGATCTGCTTGAGGTCACAATAGAGGTTCAGGCAGCGGGCCAGCTCGTTCCAGTAATAGGAGGTGTCCCTGATGCCGGTGTTGATGAAAAAGTGGAGCATCTTCAGCTTGAACTTAGGATTCTTGCTGATGCCGTTGCGGTAGAACGGTATGATGTCCGAGTACCTTATTCCCAGACGCGAGGTGTAGAAATCGAAGGACGGCTCCTCCTCGGAGGCGATTCTTATGCCAAGCTGTGTCGGAACCTCCAGCAGGTCATCCAGATCCTCAAGCTCGTTCTTGTTATCAAGCACGGGGATGATGTTGCGCCAGCCCTCGTTGAGCATTGTGGCGATGTTCTGGATATACTGAGGACGTTTGAATCCGTTGCATATTATTATAAGGTTCTTATCCACAAGCTTTTCAGCCTCCAGCTTGCGAATCAGGTCAAGGTCGTAGGCGGATGATGTCTCAAGATGGACATCATTCTTGAGAGCCTGTTCGATGACAAACTTGAACTGGGAACTCTTGGTGCAGTAGCAGTAGTGATGGTCGCCCTCGTAGCTGACCTTCGACATTGCGTTGCGGAACATTCTCTTGGCCCTGTGGATCTGGGAGGAAATCTTCGGGAGATAGGTGAGTTTCAAAGGAGTTCCATACTCTTTGATAATTCCCATCATATCAATGTCATTGACAAAAAGATTGCCGTCTTCGACCCTGAACTCGTCCTGCGGGAAGTCAAAAGTCTGATCGACAAGATCGATGTACTTGTTCTTCATTCTAAAACAACTGTAAACCTAAAATGTTCGACAAATATATGAACCGCCGCGGGAGCAATCCACAACCGGCGTGCAAATATAGGTACGAAAATTAATATTTTGGTGTTTATTTGAAGAAAAATCAGAAAGGCTTGTTAATTTTGCAGAATATGAAAGGGAAAAGTTCGTTTTTCGCATCGGCGTCCTGCCTGGCGCTCGCTTGCATCCTCCAGATTTCGTGCAGCACGACACGGGTTATGGAGGAAGGCCAGTACAGGCTTGCGTCGAACAAGGTGGAGATAAAGGGGGACGACAAGCTTCGCGTCTCCGAGATTGAATCCTACGTGAAACAGAAACCGAACTCCTACATCATATTCGGATGGAACCCGTTTCTGAACATCTACAACTGGTCCGGAAAGGATCCTGACAAGGCGGTCAACAAGTTGATAAGGAATATGGGGACCGCTCCTGTCATCTACCAGCCCTCACAGGTCGAGGCCTCCATCGATAACATCAAGCGGCATCTGAAGTACCTTGGCTACTATGGCTCGGATGTCAGAAGCGACGTGCGTGTACAAGGGAGAAAAGTCCACGTGACATATTCAGTCAACACCGGCAAGCGGTTCAGGATAGGGAAGTTGACATATTCAGTGCCGGACGGGGAGCTAAGCCGTGACTTTTTCGCCGACACTTCCGCCGTCAGCATCAAGCCGGGTGATTTTCTGTCGGAGAACGTGCTTGAGAAGGAAACAGAACGTTCGGCCGCCGTCCTGAGAAGCAAAGGCTATTTCGGATTCTCCAAGAACTACTACTCGTTCGAAGCCGACACGCTCCACTCCAAGGACACCGCCGACCTGCTTATGATGGTGAAGGAATACACCAGAAACCAGACTCCCGAAGACGCCCGCCCGCACCGCAAGTTCTCCATCGGCGACGTTACCGTCACCTACGACAAAGACTTGAGGTTCAACGACAAGGTTCTTAAGGAGATGTGTACTCTAAAGCCGGGGGACAGGTACGACGAGAATGAGGTCAACACTACATATTCCCGTCTTTCCGCATTGAGGCTGTTCAGCGGTGTCAACATCGAGCTTACCCCGCGCGACACGGGGATAGTCGACTGCGACATCAATCTGACCCGCTCCAAAATGCAGGGATTCAAGGTCAATCTTGAAGGCTCCACCAACTCCACCGGCCTGATCGGAATCTCACCGCAGTTCAGTTACTACCACAAGAACATCTTCCACGGCGGAGAGTGGCTGAACCTTGGATTCCTCGGAAATTTCCAGTTCAAGTACGACGACAGCAACGTCAAGTCCAACGAATTCGGTGTCTCCGCAGGCTTGAGCTTCCCGGAGTTTTTGGGACTGCCGAACTCTATGTTCAAAGGCCCGTCCGTACCCCGAACCGAAATCAACGCTTCATATAACTATCAGAACCGCCCTGAGTACACGAGGAATATGATTTCGACATCATTCGGCTATTCCGGCTCGCTCCGTAGCGGAAAGCTGTTCTACCAAATATACCCGATACAGGCGAAAATCGTCAGGCTGACAGACCTTGACCCGAACTTCTACACCACGCTCGCCGGCAATCCGTTTATGAGGGACGCTTATCAGAACCACTTTGACGTAGGCTCTGGCCTTGTGGCATACTATACGACCAGCACGGCCCTTGCGCCTAAAGTCTCATACGAATATGCCCGGGTACAGCTTGACGCATCCGGCAATGTGATAAGCCTGTTCAACAGGACAATGAGGCAGGATGAATATGGCTCAAGACTTATTTGGAACACACCGTATTCCCAATATGTACGCGGCGAGCTGACCCTTGGCAAGACCCTGGTCTTCGGCAAGAACTCGAAGCACGCCATCGCCGCCCGGCTTCTCGGAGGTGTGGGCTATGCCTACGGCAACTCATCCACGATTCCGTTCGAGAAGCAGTTCTACAGCGGCGGAGCCAACAGTATGAGAGGCTGGCAGGCACGGGCCCTGGGACCGGGCAAGTCAAAGGCTGACACGACATTCGTCATTCCGAGCCAGACCGGCGACGTGAAGCTGGAAGCCAATCTCGAGTACCGCTTCCCGATGTTCTGGAAATTGTGCGGAGCGGTATTCACCGATGTCGGAAACATCTGGACTCTGAAAGAGACCGAGGGTGCCGATGACGGACAGGAGACCCATTTCGCCCTGAATACCCTTGCATCCAGTCTCGCCGCTAACTGGGGTATCGGACTACGTCTGGATCTGAATTTCCTGATTCTGCGAATTGACTTGGGTATGAAACTCTATGACCCGTCGCAAGACTTTGACAAGTGGCGCGCTCCTGCCCAATGGCTTAAAAAAGACGGCTATTCCATACACTTCGGGGTTGGATTCCCGTTTTGATTTGGCTGAGAGGGTGGCTAAAAAATTGCAATTTTTTAGCCACCCTCTTTCTCTTTAATCAACCCCCAGTCACTGGCGTGACAGCCCCTGGGGGCACGGGGAAAGGTTTATCCTGAAACTCTATTGGCGCAACCTAAGCGCGCAGACGTTCTCGACGTGCTGGGTGTGCGGGAACATATCAACCGGCTGGACAGCGGTAATCTCGTACTTTTCGGCGAACAATGCCAGATCCCTGGCCTGTGAGGCAGGATTGCAGCTGACATAAACCATACGGGCAGGGGAGGCCTCGAGAATGACCTTGGCCACATCCGAATGAATCCCTGCGCGCGGAGGGTCAAGAATGATAACGTCAGGCTGGCCGTGCTCCTCGATGAAATCCCTGCTGAGGACATCCTTCATATCACCGGCGAAGAACTCGCAATTGGTGATTCCATTGCAGGCCGCATTGACTTTAGCATCCTCAATAGCCTCTGGGACATATTCGATTCCGACCACCTTGGCAGCCTTCGCGGAGACAAACTGTGCGATTGTGCCGGTGCCGGTGTAAAGGTCATATACAATCTCGTTACCTGTCAGCTCCGCAAAATCACGGGCCACGGAATAAAGCCGGTAGGCCTGATCGGAATTGGTCTGGTAGAACGACTTGGGGCCGATACGGAACGTAAGCCCTTCCATTGTCTCCCGGATAGTCGGCTCGCCCTTGTACAAAATGCACTCCTGATCTCCGATTGAATCATTTAACTTGTTGTTGATAATGTAATAAAGCGATGTGATTTGAGGGAACGCATCAGCTATTGCATCGAGCATTTTCTCCCTGTCCTCACGATTCTCATAGAAGAAACACATTATCACCATCAAGTCGCCTGTGTCCGTAGTACGGATGAACATATTCCTGACATATCCCACATTCTGACGGATGTCAAAGAAATCCAGACCGTTCCTGACAGCATATTCCTTTATGAAAAGCCTTATGGCATTTGAAGGATCCTTCTGGAGGTAGCAATGCTTGATGTCAAGCACCTTGTCGAAGAACTTGCCTACGTGAAAGCCAAGTCCCATCCTGTCGTTTTCGGGAACACTGTCTATGTCCTCGTCCTTAAGCAGCCACCTCTTGGATGAGAACGTGAACTCCAGTTTGTTACGATAGTACTGAATCTTCTCGGAAGGGATTGTGGGCCTTATCTGCGGAACATCCAGGCGACCGATTCTCACCAACTGGTCATAGACCTGCTGACGTTTGGCCTCCAATTGGAGATGATAGGGGAGAGGCTGCCACTTGCACCCGCCACAAACACCGAAATGCTCGCAGAAAGGCTTGAGGCGGTCGGGAGAAGGTGTGACTATCCTCTCCACAAAGCCCTCGTAGTAATTCTTGCTTTTCTTCGTTACACGAATGTCAACCACATCGCCCGGAACGGCGAACGGAACGAACACCACTACTCCGTTCCAATGTGTAAGAGCCTTGCCCTCAGCGGCACAGGCTTCTATAGTGATACCCTCCAACAGGAGATCTACTCTTTTTCTTCCCATAAACGTATTTCTCGTCCGGCCTCGGCCCGACATTATTTATCAAATTCGTGGAAAAGGGACTGGGATATGTTGATTATGAAATCACCCATCGCCTCAAGTTCAGCAAGCATATCAAGATAGTAATTGAGAGCCAGGAATTTGTCCGCGCCTTTCTCAATCTGGAGAATGCCTTCGTTGCGAAGAGTGTCGCGCGTAGTGTTGATGACATCCTCGGCATTGTAGGCGTTGCTGATGTCCTTAAGCTCACCGTCAACAGCCAATTTCAGATTGGAGACCATCACGGCGAAAGCGTGGTTGACCTTGCCTATGAGAAGATTGAGTTTGCTGATTGTCTCGTCATCGAACTCAAGCTTGTGGACACGCAGACGCATAAGGATTCGGCTTATGTTCTCACAACTGTCTCCAAGACTCTCCAACTCACTGATAACCCGATAGATGACTTTTACCTCACGGGCCTCGCGTTCGTTCATTGACTCACACGTGAGGCTGTTCAGAAACGCAGCGATCTCATACTCAAAACGGTCGGTCACTTCCTCGCACTTCACGAGCTTCTGCCTGTATTCCTCGAACCTGTCAGAATCTTTCTCGCCTAACGCCAACTTGACATATTGGAAGCCTTCCTGGGCCGTAGTGGCGAAATTCACCGCCTCCTTGTAGGCCTGTTCAATTGATATTGAAGGAGTTCCGACAATCCTGCCGCTGCCGATGAACTTTAGGTTGAAATCTCCGTTCTCCGGGGCCGGCTCCTTTATCCACTTGGTAAGCAAAGCGGCGAACGGCTTGCTGAACCAGACAATGGCCAATGTTGCGACAACATTGAAAAGGGTATGGACGCAGGCTATGCCGAAGACCGATTGCATCACTCCTTGAAGCCCGAACAGGGAAACTATCCATAAATTAATCTTTATGAATATGTTAAAGAAAATCAGGACAAAGATGGCTCCGGTGACATTGAACACAGTGTGGGCGAGGGCGGCCCTGCGGGCCTGTACTCCGGCAGAACTAGCGGCTATGTTGGCTCCGATGGTGGTTCCGATGTTCTCGCCGAGAACCATAGCCGCGGCAAGAGGAAAGGAAATCCAACCGAGATATGCCAAGACCATAGTCAGAGCGACCGTAGCGCTCGAAGACTGGAACAGGAACGTGATCACTACACCTATCAGCATAAAAATGACCACAGAGCCGATGCCGTGGGATGAGAGGGCCGCGACGGATTCAGCAATCTGCGGAACAGTGTCTATCGCCGGTATAGAGGATTTGATGTAAATAAGCGAGACAAACACAAGCGAAAGCCCCAGAACGGCCTGTCCGATGTTCTTGACGATTGATTTCTTCATAAACGTCAGGATAAAGCCGACGCCAAGAAGCACAAAAGCAAGAACAGTCACATCAAACCAGAACCCGGTAGCCGCTATAATCCAAGCGGTTACAGTCGTGCCGATGTTGGCTCCCATTATCACGCGAATGCCTTGCTGCAACGATAGGGTAGCGACCCCGACAAGGCTCGCCACAAGAATGGTCGTGGCGCTTGAGGACTGGACTACAGCCGTTATCCCGACTCCGGAAAGAATCTGCTTCACAGGATTCGCAGAAGTCATTCCTTTCTCGAAATTCCTGAGTCTGTCGCCGAAAGCCTTCTGGATTCCGGAGCTAAGCATTTCAAGTCCAAACACAAACAATGCGAGAGCACCAAGAAGTGTCAGTAATTGTAAAATCATACAGGGTATTGTTTCTATATACTCAACTTAACATAATCCAAATTGTGTAACAAAATAGGCGAGTGCCGTCACAATAGCGAAACGATTGATTCCGAATCGAATTTGTCGCGAGTGAACCCTTGTCGGAAAGAAATTCCATCGCCCAAGACCTGCAAACCAGCCGAAGCAGCCATCTCGTTGAGCAACCTGACACTGGCCGCGGCCCAGGTAAAAGAACCGAAAGCCATAAAACGCCTGTTTTTGACAAGACGGTCGCATACGGCTTGCATAAGCTGACGGACAGGAGGCAATATTCCATTGTTGTAGGTCGGAGACCCGAGAATCAGAGTGTCATAGCGGAACACATCCCTTAACGCAAAGGAAGACCCTTCCTCGTTCAGGTTATGGACAGCGAACGGAATCCCGTGTTCAGAGAGTGATTCGGCCAAAGCTAAAGCCGCCTTTTCGGTGTTGCCGTACATTGAGCCATAAGCCAGGCAAACTCCTTGCTCCAGAGGCTCATAACGGCTGAGTTTATCGTAAAGTGCAACTACATCGGGAATATTCCTCTCCCAAACAGGGCCGTGGGTGCTGCATATTCGGATGATGTCCAGCCCGCCCAATTTCTTGAGAGCCGACTGAACGGGAGCCGCATACTTCCCGACGATGTTCGAGTAGTACCTCGTCATTTCGTCCTTATATTCATTGAATATTCCGGATCCGGAGTCTGTAACTGCCTCCGGAAACACTTTGAAAGTGCCGAACGCATCGCCTGAAAACAAAGTCCTTTCCTGCGGACACCAGGTCACCATTGTCTCCGGCCAGTGCACCATAGGAATCATAAAGAATTGAAGGTCAACACTTCCCAAAGAAAGGCACTCACCTTCCCCAATCACCCGGATATTGTCAGTCAAACCTTGGTAACCCTCAATCATAGAGACGGCCTTGGCATTTGTGACTATAGTACATTCGGGATATTCGCCGCGGACAGCAGATTGCAGGGCGCTGTGGTCCGGCTCCATATGGTTGACCACGAGGTAGTCTATCTTCCTGTCCCCTATCTCCGCCTTGATATTGGAGATAAAGTCATCCCTGAAAGCCGCTGCGGCAGTATCGATAAGAGCGACCTTCTCGTCCAACACGAGGTATGAATTGTAGCTGACACCTTCAGGAAGCGGCCACTGCCGCTCGAAAAGCCGTGTCTGGCGGTCGTTGACACCAACGAACCTTACTCTATCGGAAAGTCTCATAACACTAAACCAAATATGACCTTTATTATAAGGAAGACAAATTTACGAAACTTATTCCGCTTTTTCTTAAATTTGCGCTCGATAAAGACAAAAATAGCGGCAATATACCCCAAAACAAAAATGTTACCACTTAAAACATTATTGTTTCATTCGCTATTTATAAAATAAATAAACAAATATGCCAGAAAGTCACCAGAACACAGGACTAAGCACGATGCTCCCCCCTCTTCCGGAGCGTATGAGGCCAAGAAATCTGTCGGAATATGTCGGACAGAGGCATCTTGTCGGCAAGGGTTGCATCCTGAGGAAGATGATAGAGAGCGGAAACCTTTCTTCATTCATACTGTGGGGTCCTCCGGGTGTCGGGAAAACCACGCTCGCCGGAATCATAGCCCGTACTTTGTCACGTGACTTCTACACACTGTCCGCGGTTAGCGCCGGGGTCAAGGATGTGCGGAATGTCATCGACAAGGCTCAGGGAGCTTCCGTGTTCTCGAACGGAGCTTCCCCGATACTGTTCATCGATGAAATCCACCGCTTCAACAAGGCTCAGCAGGACGCTCTTCTTGGCGCCGTCGAGAACGGAACCATCGTACTTATAGGAGCCACGACGGAGAACCCGTCGTTCGAAGTGATTACCCCACTGCTTTCACGTTGCCAGGTGTTTGTACTCAAGTCGCTGGAAGCCAATGACCTGCAAATGCTTCTTGACAGAGCCTTAAAAGAGGATGTGCTTCTCAAGGAGAAAAAGATAGAGATAAGGGAGTGCGAGGCCCTGTTCCGCTACAGCGGAGGCGACGGAAGGAAGCTGCTGAACGTCCTCGAGATCGTGGTTGACTCGTTCGCAGGAAAGAATGAACCGTTTGTAATTGACAATAAAACAGTTACGGAATGCATTCAGGAGAATATGGCGATTTATGACAAAGGTGGCGAGATGCACTACGACATCATCTCGGCCTTTATCAAATCCATCCGTGGATCAGACCCGAACGCAGCCGTCTATTACCTTGCGAGGATGCTGGACGGAGGTGAGGATCCGCTTTTCATAGCCAGAAGGCTCTGCATTTCGGCGGCCGAGGATGTCGGCCTGGCCAATCCGAACGCCCTTCTTCTTGCCGAAGCCTGCTACCGTGTAGTCCATCAGATAGGTATGCCTGAAGCCAGGATTCCTCTTTCCGAGGCAGCGATTTACCTTGCAAGCTCTCCTAAAAGTAATTCGGCCTATATGGCTATAGGAAAAGCCCTTGAAGCATCCGCAGCCGACAAGTCGGCACCTGTGCCTCTTTACTTGAGGAACGCCCCTACGAAACTTATGGAGGAACTGGGCTATGCCGACGGCTACAAGTACGCCCACGACTTTCCAGGCCATTTCGTGGATCTGGAATTCCTGCCCAAGGGTCTTGAAGGCACGGTTTTCTATGAGCCGGCGCGCAACCCGCAGGAAGACAGGCTGAAAGCATATCTTGAAGCCTGCTGGCCTAAATACTACACGAAAAAGTAATATTTTAGTTAAATTTGTAAGTATTTTTAAAGCAACAATAATGATAACAGATCTCCTGATTCTGATCGCAGGCCTTGTTCTGGTCGTACTTGGAGCCGAATGGCTTGTGAACGGATCGTCCACAATCGCCAGAAAGGCTGGTTTGAGCGAGTTTGTAATCGGACTTACGATTGTCGGCATCGGCACCTCATCACCAGAGCTTGTCGTAAGCCTCACCGGAGCGTTGAAAGGCAATCCGGACATCGCGGTCGGAAACATTGTAGGCTCAAACATATTCAACGCCCTTTTTATATTAGGATTCACCGCCTTGGTCAGACCGATAGCGATGACGAGAAAGAATGTCAGGATAGACATTCCCATCAACATAGCCGTCAGCGTGCTTCTTATTCTCTTAGGAATGCACTACTCGCTTTTCGGGCTTGGAGCCGAAAACACGCTCAGCAGATTGGACGGACTTGTCTTTCTTCTTCTTTTCGCAGCTTATATGTACTGGTCCTTCAAGTCCGGAAAATCCGAGGCCGCTGAAACCGAGACAGAGAAAGACGAACGCAAGGTCTGGGTCGCCGTGCTTATGGTGATCGTAGGCCTGTCAGCCCTTGTCTTCGGCGGAGACAAATTTGTTGACAGCGCGACCAGAATAGCCCAAAGACTTGGCGTCAGTGATAAGTTCATCGCGATTACGATCCTCGCCGGAGGCACCTCGCTGCCGGAATTAGTGACCTGCATTGTAGCGGCGGCAAAGAAAAAGGGACAGCTTGCGCTCGGAAACATACTCGGATCGAATATCTGCAACATACTGCTGATACTCGGCACTTCAGCCCTCGCCTACAAACAGCATCCCGGTTCTCCATCCGGACTCTCGTTCTCCGGAATGACGATGGTTGACCTCGGACTGCTGCTGCTCGGAGCCGTGCTGATCTGGGCCACCGCATTCACAGGCAAAGGACGGAAAATGGACAGAATCGAAGGCGGGGTTTTCCTGCTGTGCTATGTCGGCTACGTGGTGTGGCTGACAAGCAACTTGTAAATGAATATACAAACACACAATAACAATGAAATTCAAGCCGACAAATTACCAACTGGTGAACGTAGGCACCGGAAGAATATTCCAGGATGCCGGATGGTCGCTCGCAGATCCTGAGGCTTCCGCCCCATCACTGGTCAGAGCTGTCTATGAAAATGAGAAATTCACTCCGCGCGAAGACCGCAGAGGTCTATACAGGTACTCGGAATGGCTTCCAATCAACAGGACACTGAGGAACTCCCACGCTCCTGTGACATACAAGAGCAAAGGATTGGCAGACCTTCTCGGAATGTCAAATCTGTACATAACCCTTTCCGGCTATGTACCCAAGCACGGAGCAAGGATGGAAACCTGCTCATTCAAGGAGACCGAGGCTTTCTCCGTGTGCGCCAGGCTTCCGAAAAACGACAAGCGTATTCTGGTCGTCCAGTCCGCCGGCAACACCGCCAGGGCTTTCGCCCGCGTCTGCTCGGACAATGACATTCCGATTGTCATCTGCATACCGAACGACAACATCAGCGACCTTTGGTTCATTAAGAAGATAAGACCGTGCGTAAAAGTCATAGCCACGCCGAACGGCACGGACTACTACGACGCCATAGCCCTTGGCGAGAAACTGTGCAAGGATCCGCGTTACCTTGCAGAAGGCGGAGCCAAGAATGTAGCCAGAAGGGACGGTATGGGCACGACGGTTCTGAGTGCGGTTGAAGCCATCGGACGCATTCCGGACGCATATTTTCAGGCAGTCGGCAGCGGTACAGGCGCGATTGCGGCTTGGGAAAACGCCTGCAGGCTTGCCAAGGACGGACGTTTCGGCGAGAACAAGATGAGGGTCTATTGTTCCCAGAACGCGCCATTCACCCTTATGTATGATTCCTGGAAGGCCGGCTCAAGAGAGCTTGTCCCTATTACCCCGGAAGAGTCCAGAAAGAAGGCCGAGGTAATCCTTGCCAAGGTGCTGTCGAACAGAAAACCTCCTTACAGCCTCGCCGGAGGCTTGTTTGACACCCTCAAGGAGTCTAATGGAGATTTCTTCAAAATAACCAACGATGACATCGTCTATTGGATGCTCCAGTTCTTCAACAAAGAGGGCTATGACATATTCCCTGCCGCGGCTTCCGCAGTCGCAGCCTTGAAAAAGGCTCTTGACGACGGTACGGTCAAGAAGGATGAGACCGTTATGCTGAACATCACAGGCGGCGGTATGCTGAACGCCACCAAGCAAGGCTTCGAGATGAAGAAGCCGGATCTGATCCTGAGTCCGGACCTTTCGGCAGAGGAGATTATCTCAAGCGTTGACAGGCTGTTCTGATTTTGTAATACAAAGGGAAGACGGATTCAAGGAAGGTCGTGGCTGACCTCACCGTAAAACGAGAGAATGGGGCTTGACTAATATTATTTTAGTCAGCCCCATTCTCTATTGCTTACCGTCTCCGGTCAATTCGTGATAAGTACGGCTTCTCCGCCAACCTTCAGGGGCGAGGACGGATAAACGTCATCGCACAGCCGAAATCCTGACAATCAATACTCCAGGCGAAGAGGCTCACCGGAGACAAGGCGCTCCTTGGACTCTACCGGATTGGAATAAATCCTGAGGAAAATCTCGCGAAGCTCGGCGCGGTTCAGACGGCGCTCCACCTTGTCCAGCTTGTGCTCGGTGTAATCGGTGAATTTCTCCACGTCCTCAGGCGTGTACAGCTCGGCGTACTTATAAGTGCGATTGACAAGGTCATAAGCGATGTAGTTTGTCTTCCAAAGCTGGTAACCCGCTATGATCCTCTTGTTGACAGCGTAGCGGATAGCCTGATAACGGTCGTTCTTGTCACAGCGGGAAGCCACCTCGATTTCATCAGGAGTCAAAGGGAGACCGAAGTTAAGGTGCACGTTTCCTTTCCGCTGCCTGATGCCCATAACGATGCTGTGCATATCCTCGGTGCGGGTCTTGACATATTTCTGTGTCCTTGAAATGAGAATCTCGCGGGCCTTGCGGACATCGCACGGCTCATATTCATAAGAGATGCTCAACGGTACTATGTTCAATTCGGAAAAGTTCTCCTGAAAGGACTTTGTTCCGCTCATATCAAGCATCTTAAGCAGGCCCTGCTCAGTGGTGTCGATTCCGTCCTTGGTTCGTCCCTGCCTCTGCGCCAGCCAGATAGAAGACTTACCTGAAGTGATAGTCTGACGGATGTACTTGGAAAGAATCTGGGATGACAGGTAAAGCTCCCTCGCCGAGATGCCGCGTATAACCCGGATCATCCTGTTGGAGCGAAGAAGGTACTCGACTGTCTTGCTCTGTTTGATCAGGTTGTCTCCCACGCAAATCTCGGTCATCGGAATCCCGTTCCTGAAGAGAACCAGCTGGGTGATAGCCGGGTCAAGGATGATGTCCCTATGGTTGGACATCGCCAGAAACTTCCCTTTGACCTCTTTGATGTAGCTTATACCGTCGTATGAGAAATTGTGGATAGTGTTATCCATAACCCAGGTCACGGCCTTGTTCATCACAATCTCCTGGAACTCGTCGATGTTGCGGACACTCTTCAACGTGTTCCGGAGGAAAGTCATCGGCTCTTCCGGGAAAAGATATTCGGAGATAGCCAGCACGGCGGGATGGTCGGCGACCTTGTTCAAGGCCTCTACCGCCTCGGCATCGTTATAAGGACAAATGCTGTCGAATTCAGATGAATCAGCCATAATAAATCATCGTTTGAAATTTGACTACAAATGTAAGCAATTTCCCGACATTATCAAAAAGTCGCAATCTACTTTGCGTCAACAAGTTCCCCATCCCTCCGGAAAAGCAGGGAACTGTCCCCGTAGCTCAGGAAGCGGAAACCGTGGCAAAGGGCGTAGTCATAGATTGTCTTCCAGTCACCGCCGACGAACGCGGAGATCAGAAGAATCAGCGTGCTCTCAGGCTGATGGAAGTTCGTCACCAGGATGTCAACCAGCCTGAAACGGAAACCAGGCACTATTATTATCCTTGTTCCGACCTTCAGCTCCTCAAGACCGCGGCTTTCCAGATACGAGACAAGCGCTCCCAGCGCCTCGCCGGTGGAATATGAATACTCACGCTCATATGGCGCCCACTGCCCGACATCCTCAAGCCGCCCTTTTTCTATGCAGCTGACACCGGCATAGTACAAAGACTCCAAAGTCCGCACGGAAGTCGTTCCGACCGCTATTAGCTTGGACTTGTTGTCCCGTATGCGCCTGAGAAGATCCAATGAGACCACGAACGGCTCCCTGTGCATCGGATGATCCGCCACGTCGGAACTCTTAACAGGAAGGAAAGTTCCGGCACCGACGTGGAGACAAACGTTCTCACGGTCAATGCCTTTGGAGGAAATGGCATCCAAGACCGCCTGCGTGAAGTGCAGTCCGGCCGTAGGTGCGGCGACAGAACCCCTGATGTGCGCGTAAAGAGTCTGATAGCGCTCGGTGTCTATGGATTCAGTCTCCCTGTTCAGATACGGCGGAATCGGAACGGTTCCGCATATCTCAAGAACTCTGGAGAAAGGGTTGCCGTCCTCCCAAAAAAACTCCACAATTCCGGTCTCTCCGTTTCTGTCCAGCAAGGAAGCTTTCAGCCCCATATCGGCCACAGCCTGATCGCAATGGGGATTATAAAGCGACAATATGTCACTCTTCCAACGCTTTGCATTTCCTATCACACATTTCCATCGGCACCGGTCTGTGGCGGCGAAAGCGGTGTTGTACTCAGGAGGAGCAAGCGGTTCAAGGCAGAAAATCTCTATATGCGCTCCGGTCTCTCTCTGAAAATGAAGCCTCGCCGGCACAACCTTGGTGTCGTTGAACACCATCAGAGCATCGGCAGGGAGCAAATTAGGAATATCCTTGAACACAAACTCATCCACAATTCCGTCCCTGTAACGCAGAAGTTTTGACGCATCGCGCTCCGCAAGAGGGTACTTTGCGATACGTTCGTCCGGAAGATTATAGTTGTAGTCCTCGATATGTACAGAAGGTATCATCTCTGTGAGATTTTAAAATTCACACAAAGTTAACCTAAGTAATACAAATATCAAATTCCGACAGTGAGTTGTTCAGCATCACAGCCACTGTGGCGATGTAAACATTTTAGGTTTATTTTGCGTTTACAAATCAAAACCTACCACCCCAATAAGTAAACAAATGTAAAACCTTGGAAATGGTTTAGAAAATTAAAATCAAGTATTTTTATGAAAGTTTAACCCGCCTACTTAAATATTGATTATCAGATAAATAATATAAATTATATTATTTAATCATATAACCATATTCGGTAAATTCCGCCATCCGGTGCGCAGTTAATGGAAAATAATAAAAGAATTCCAATCTTTACTTCCATTTATTCAGATATATAGATACATTTATCTATATCGGATTATAAGCCAGTTGCAACACTTTTGCAAATCCGTTTACTTTTGTAACATAGATTTCGGTGTTGTCTTTTACACTTATTAATGTTAAATTTGTAAACAAATCACATTTGTAATGGACAAGAGATTGCAGCAATTCCTGACAGCGGAAAACATAACACAATCGCAGTTTGCGGATAGAATCGGTGTGGCCAAGGCCAGCGTATCCCACATTCTGGCCGGAAGAAACAAACCCGGATTCGAGTTCGTCGAGAGTATGGCCAGGTGCTATCCGAGTCTGAACCTCGAATGGCTAATCGTTGGCAAGGGAAAAATGTATAAGGGGATGGAGCCTCAATCCGCTGAGAGGCCGGAATCAGCGGCCGATGAGACACGGGAGACCGGATTATCCGATTCTCACGAGCTTGAACTATTCCCGGACAGCAAGGAAAGCATTGACAGCCAGCAGCAAACAGCATCAGTCTCCCCTGCCGCGCAAAAACCGGAACCACCAAGAATCAAAAAGATTCTGGTTTTCTACGACAATGGTACATTCAAGGAAATCGAATGACGTCGCGCCGGAACAGGTTTATCGCACAGTTTGCGAGGAAAAACACGTCAGGTTCTGCCGTTTTATGCTAAATTCGCGGCAGAAACAATAAAGATTATGTACAGACATCTTATCAGACCGATCTTGTTCAGGTTTTCTCCGGAAGTGGCGCACAATCTGACGCTGACGGCACTCAAAGTCCTGAGACACATCCCTTTCGCCGGAAAACTGATGAAAATGATCTATGGCGGCGGAGCCACAACCTTGTCCAGGAACGTGTTCGGAATAGACTTCCCTGCTCCGGTTGGTCTTGCGGCAGGGCTGGACAAGAACGGAGAGTTCTACAACGAGCTTTCGCACTTCGGCTTCTCCTTCATCGAGATAGGGTCGCTGACACCTGAGCCTCAGCCTGGTAATCCCAAGCCTCGCCTTTTCAGGCTTCCGCAGGATAAGGCCATCATCAACAGGATGGGAATCAACAACAAGGGAGTCTGGAACGCAATCCGTCATATTCAGAAAGACCCGCCTAAAACCATCCTTGCGGCAAGCATAGCCAAAAACAGCTCCAGCGCGTCGGACGAGGACATAATAGCCGACTACAAGAAAGCTTTCTCCTATATGTACGATTTCGTGGATATGTTCACTGTCAACGTCTCGTGCCCGAATGTCAAAGGCATGCAGAATCTTCAGGATGTATCCTACCTGTCGGACATACTTGACCCGCTGCTCGATTTAAGGATATGTTACGACACCTACAAGCCCATTCTTGTCAAGGTCTCCCCTGACATCCCGGTCGAGGAGCTGGACGAAATCCTGAAGTATTGTATGCAGTCCGGGATTGACGGAATAGTGGCCGGAAACACGACAAAATCGCGTGAGGGACTGACCGCAAGCAGCGAAAAGATTGAGAAAATCGGCTACGGAGGCTTGTCCGGAGCGCCTTTGTACGAAAGGAGCCTGGCAATGGTCAGACATATTCATCAATTCACCTCCGGACGGCTTCCGATTGTCGGGGTCGGCGGCATAATGTCACCGGAACAGGCGAAGGATATGCTGGAGGCAGGGGCCAGCCTGATAGAGATCTACACGGGATTCATCTACGAAGGCCCGGCGATAGTCAAGAGAATAAACAAATATCTGGAAGCCAATTATCAGGCCAGATAAAACAACTACAATTATGGCAAACGCGTCAATATGCACCATCGGTGACGAGATTCTGATCGGGCAGATAGTTGACACAAACTCGTCGCGCATTTCCGGCGCACTGGAGGAAATCGGAGTGAGAGTAACCAGAATGCTCTCATTCGGAGATGAACACGAAGAGATAGTCAGCAATCTGACAAACGAACTGAAACACAACGATATAGTAATAACCACCGGAGGCTTGGGCCCAACCAAGGACGACATCACCAAAGCCGCTCTGGCAGAGATTTCCGGCAGCAAGGAATATGTCGTCAACGATGAGCAACTCAGGGTCGTCCACGAAATCCTGCACGCCAGAGGACTTGATGTCCTGGACATAAACAAGGCTCAGGCTCTTGTTCCCGACTCCTGCGAAGTGATTGTGAACAGGCTCGGTACGGCTCCTGTGATGGTGTTCCGCTTCCCCGCCTCACGCTTCGGCCACAAGGCCACTCTCTATGCCCTGCCCGGAGTGCCGTTCGAGGCCATCGGCGCGGTTCCGGACGTCGTAAGGGACATCAAAGCCCACGAAAGCCTCTCGGACATATTCCATAAGTGCGTGATGGTCTTCGGATTGGCCGAATCCGCTCTCTCTAAGCTAATCGAACCGTGGGAAGACAGCCTCCCTGAAGACATCCACCTCGCCTACCTCCCGAACCCTCTCACCGGAGTACGCCTAAGGCTTTCAATCTACGGCGGAGAAAGACAAGACGAGGAAAGGCGCATAAAGGCCGAATTTGACCGCCTGAGACCGATTCTTGGCGATATGATATACTCCGACAAGGATGACACCCTCGAGAGCGCCATCGGGGCTGTTTTACGCGGTAGCGGTAAGACTCTCAGCGTGGCGGAATCCTGCACCGGCGGAAAGATTTCCTCTCTGATCACCTCCGTTCCTGGCTCTTCCGAGTATTATCTCGGCTCCGTCACGTCATATGCGATCTCCGTAAAAGAGGGAATCCTCGGGGTTCCGGAAGCCATAATCAATGAATATGGTGTCGTCAGCTCCGAAGTGGCCGCCGCTATGGCGGAAGGGGTAAGGAAAGTGACCGGAAGCGACTATGCGGTCTCCACGACTGGGCTCGCAGGGCCGGGAGGAGATGAAAGGAATCCTGTCGGAACCGTGTGGATCGGCATCGCCGGCCCAAATGGCACCAAGACTGTCACGAAAGTCTACAAGAATGACAGAAAGAGGAATATCGACCGTTTCGCCGCAGCGGCACTCAACGAATTACGACTTTTTGTCATTAACGACATAACCAATTGATATTCATTACTCGTAACAAAGATGTTTGTAATGAAAACATTTTTGTTACGTGTTATATAGCTACAAGCTGGCGGCTATATAACTATCTGATAGAGACATCATTGAACACTCTCAAGAAATTCTTGCCGGCAATCTTCTCGATTTCGTCATCCGAATAGCCCCTCCTTGTCATTTCGTCGAAAATGACACCGATTTTTGAAACGTCCTCAAGGCCTTCCGGAGTCACTTCAATACCGTCAAAGTCAGAGCCGATTCCAACGTGGTCTATTCCGGCCACCTTGACAGCGTGGTCTATGTGATCCACCACCTCCCGATAGGAAGGCCGGAGCAAGGATGCCATCTCATCCAAAACCGAATTCCATGCGGCCGCCTTTTCCGGATTCAAAGGATCGTTGATCCAGTCCTGCTCCGTCCAGCATTTGGACTCAAGTCCGGAATCAGCCAAGACCTTGGCAAAGCTGTCAGACAAAAAGACAGGGTAGAAATTGATCTGTGCCACTCCACCGTTCTCGGCCAAAGCCCGAAGCATCCCGTCCGACAGATTCCTCCTGTGCCGAGCCAACGCCCTGCAACAGGAATGGGTAGAGACTATCGGGGACTTGGAACACTTCAGCACATCGTAAAAAGTCTCGTCCGACGCGTGCGCGATGTCGATTATCATTCCAAGACGGTTCATCTCGGCCACGACTTCCCTCCCGAACGGACTCAGACCGTGCCAGCGCTCCCCCTGCGCCGCAGAGTCGGCTATCTCATTGTCTGCATTGTGAGTAAGGGTAATATATCGGACCCCGAGTCGGTAAAACATCCGCAGGAGCGAAAGAGACTTCTGTATCGGGGCGCCATTCTCCATACCTATGAATATGGAAACCAACCCCTTGGACTTGTTCTCGGCAGCTTCCTGCGGAGTTGTCGCCAAGGCGGCGAGTTCCGGATGAGAGCCGATCTGGTCGTAGATTCCGCCAAGCATCTCAAGCGCATAGCGGGTGGCCTCGTCTGGAGACATCCGGGCGGATGTGTACAATGCGAAAAAGGAGGCATCGACTCCGCCGGCCTTAAGTTTCGGCAGATCGACGTGCCCCCTCCCGTTATTCTTTCCGATGTCACGCCCGCGCATCATCATCGTAGGCGTGTCGCAGTGAGAATCAAGGATGAACATTACTTGCGGGTTACGCTCGCATTCTGAATCTTGACAATCTTGATCTTCGGATCTCCCGAGTAGCAGACAGCCGCTCCCTTGCCGAGATCGAGCGAAAGACTCTTCGCCGGATTGACGGTAAGCTCGGCTCCATCCATAGAGACGGTCACGTCATCCACGGACACGGCCGAGGCGTCAATCTTCGAGGAAACACCCTTTCCGGTCACCTTCAATGCGGCCACCTTGCCGGAGAGAGATAGCTTCGCGCTCCCGGCAGTGGCGACTGCAGCGGAGTTGGACTGACCGTTGACCGCTACGTCAGCTGAACCTGCATTGTTGATTTCCAGTGCCTTGGCGGAATATTCAATCACCGCCACAGCGCTTCCTTCAGCATTGACAGTCACCTTGTCCTCGGCCTTGACGTTGAATGAAGTCAACTTAGCCTTCTTGCCAACCGAGATGACAGCGGACTCTGACTCAACATTGAGATTCGCTACGCTTGAGGTACCTGAAAGGCTCATATTAAATTTTCCGACCTTAAGACCGTTGCTACAGGAAAAAGTACAGTCATCGCTCAATGTGATTGAGTTAAGCGAGCGCACATACACCGTAGCTTCAAGTACTGGGCCGTCAGAATTCTTGCCCTTGAAAGACTTTTTGGCCTCTTTAGGCACGGACTTCTCATCGATTCCGATGTAAAGCGTCCCTCCTTTCACATAGCATTCTATATAGCTTTCCAGCACGTCGCTAACCTTGAATCTCGCTTCATAGCCATCCTTCTCCACCATCGTGACCTTGAAGCCGTCTGAAACAGAGATGGCGTCAAATTCAGAGTACTCGTGTTCGATTGTCCTTGTCTGCGCAACAGAAAGCGCAGATGTTGAAGCAGCGACTAAAATAGTCGCACATAAAGACCTGATGTTCATAGTTAAATAATTTAAACAAACATATTCCTAATTGTCAAGTTTTTCTATCAGGGACTCCCATTCGGCGGTCTTGTGGTCAAGTTCGCGCTTTTCCTCAAGATAGGTTCTTGTCAACTCCATAATGTCATCGTCCGGCCCGGGATTGGACAGCACCTTCTCTATCTCCTTCATCCTCTGCTCCACCTTCCCTATCTCGGTCTCTAAAAAATCCACACGATGCCTTATCCTGCGTATTTCCTTGGAATCGCTGCGCCTTTGCTCGAAATCCTTCTGCGCCCGTTCCTTCCTGTCCGGAGGATTGTCATCGCCCTCCTTTGCGGTGGCCGAGTCCGGCTTGCTTTGGGAAAAACGCCTCTCAAGCTCTTGAAGATTCTCTAACTTCCTCTCTTCCAAGAACTCACTGACACTTCCAATATGCTCCTTGACCCTTCCGTCCCGGAACTCGTACATTTTGTCTACCAGCCCCTCAAGGAAGTCTCGGTCGTGCGAGACGACTATCAGAGTGCCGTCGAATGCTTTCAATGCCTGCTTCAGGATATCCTTTGACTTTATGTCCATATGGTTGGTCGGCTCGTCGAGCGCCAGGACATTGTAGGGCTGAAGCATAAACTTCGCCATTCCAAGACGCGCGCGCTCCCCTCCCGAAAGCACGCTGACCTTCTTGTCTATGTCCTCTCCGCGGAACAGGAACTGGGCGAGAATGTCACGGAGCCTGTTGCGCACATCACCGACAGCGATGTTGTCAAGGGTCTCCCACACAGTCAGATTCTTGTCAAGAATGTCCTCCTGATTCTGGGCATAATAGCCGATAGAAACGTTATATCCGACTCTTGCTTCGCCTCCGACCGGCTGCAACTGCCCCATTATCACTCGCATAAGCGTTGTCTTCCCCTCTCCGTTGCGTCCGATCAGAGCAACCTTCTCTCCCCTTCTGACCTCAATTCCGGCATCCCGGAAAACGACTTTGCCGGGATAGCCCACCGTCAGGTCGGTTCCCTTGAACACAATGTCACCCGAACGAGGGGCCGGCGGGAACTTTACAGTCAGCGTGACATTGTCAGTCTCGTCAATCTCAACCCTGTCAAGCTTTTCCAGCTGTTTGATCCTGGACTGTACCTGATTCGACTTTGTGGGCTTGTACCTGAAACGGTTAATGAAGTCCTCGGCCTTCTCAATCATCTTCTGCTGGTTCTCGTAAGCGGCGACCTGCTGTGCGAGCCTTTCCTTGCGCAACTCGACATACCGGCTGTACGGGACCTTGTAGTCGTGAATATGCCCGAGCATAATCTCAACCGTGCGGTTGGTCACGTTGTCAAGGAACTTTCTGTCGTGCGAGACAAGGAGCAACGAGCCACGGTGACTCCTAAGATAGTCCTCAAGCCACTCAATCGATTCTATGTCAAGGTGGTTGGTAGGTTCATCCAGAAGAAGGACATCAGGTTCCGACAACAGGATCTTCGCAAGTTCGATCCTCATATTCCAGCCCTGGCTGAACGTCTCCGTCTTACGCCCGAAATCCGCTTCCTTGAAGCCGAGGCCAAGAAGAGTCTTCTGAGCCAGAACCTCAGGAGGTTCAGACTGGCTCATCGACATCGCGTCAGTAAGGTCATTGAGCCTGTTGATCAGAGACAGGTACTCATCCGATTCATAGTCAGTTCTCTCGGCAAGCTGGACATTGATTCCGTCAAGTTCGGACTGCATATCCGAGATGTGGTCGAAAGCCGTCAAGGTCTCGTCAAGAACCGTCCGCCCCTTATGATGCTCCATAATCTGGGGCAGATAGCCTATTCTCAAATCATTCGGCCTGTCTATACTTCCTGAAGTCGGAGACTGAAGCCCGCATATCAACTTCATAATCGTGGACTTGCCGGCTCCGTTCTTGCCTACAAGACCGATCTTGTCCTTCTCGCTGATGTGAAAGTCAATGCTGTCCAGCAGAGTGAAACCGCCATAGGCGACTGTCAACCCGTTGATTGAAATCATATTATGCCTCCTTCTTCTCTATAAGGTCAGACTCCTCCTCCGGCTCCGCAGGCTTGCAGCACATAACGCAAACCTCGTAAAGCAACAGCAGAGGAGCCGCGGCGATGATCATCGACATTGGATCCGCCGGAGTTATTATGGCGGCGATGCAGAGGATGACCACGATGGCGTGCCTGCGGTACTTCTTCAAAGTGTCGCGCGTGACGATTCCGAGCTTGGAAAGAATCACGACCACTATCGGGAACTCGAAGACAATCCCGAACGCCAGAACCGTCGATGTGAACATCGAGATGTAGGATGTCAGGGAAATCGTGTTCACCACCTCGTCACTGATTGTGTAACCCATAAAAAAGTTCAGGGAGAGAGGCACGATAAGGTAGTATCCGATCACCAGTCCGAGATAGAATAGAAATGAAGCGGCCAGAAACGAACCTCTTACAGCCTTCTTCTCGTTCTTGTAAAGCGCAGGCGCGATGAATTTCCAGACCTCGAAACAGACGTACGGGAACGCAAGTATGAATCCGAGTTGAAACGCTACCCGGAGATGGACGAAAAACTGGGCTGAAATGTCCAGATTGACAAGAGACATCTGGAAGTTCCCCATATTCAACCACTTGTAGATGACGAAATCGCCTTTTGTCGGGGCAAGGACTATGCCGTCGAACACAATGCCCTTAAAACAGAAGACAACGACACTGACAAGGGTAATGACAAGCACTGAACGGAACAGGGTTCCCCTCAGCACTTCCAAATGGTCCCAAAAGGACATCTCAGCTTCTCCAGCCGCCATTATTACTTGTCGATCTTCTCTATTTTGTCAGGAGTCTTGGCAGTGGAGTTCAGATCTTTGTCAATGTCACTGATCTGACTCTCGACCTCGCTCATTCCCTCCTTGAAACTCTTCACTCCTTTTCCCAAACCTTTCATAAGCTCAGGAATCTTCTTTCCGCCGAACAAAAGGACGATGACAAGGGCAATGATGACAACCTGCCACGGCCCTACTACACCCAAAGGAACTATAAAAAACATATTCATTAATATTAAAGAATTGATTGACTTTTACTTATCACCAATATGCGCCTTCAGGGCACAGAGCAGCTTCTCCGGACAACGCACCGGTCTCCCCGTAGCCTTGGAGAGAAATCCAAGAACCGTCCTGCCTTCCGCGCACAACACACCATCCTGATTATAGACGGCCTGGCGAACATATAGCTTAGCCAGCGGCAACTCGTCTATCATCGCCACAGCCCGAACAACATCTCCCATCTTGGCAGGATGCCTGTATCTGCACTCGACAGACACAATCGGGATGGTTACGCCATCCTCCTCGCACTTTTCTATAGGATACCCGCATTCAACCATAAGGCTGTTCCTTGCGCACTCGAAATACCTTATGTAATTCGAATGGTGGACAATCCCCATCTGGTCCGTTTCGTAGTATCTTACAGGGAAAGATGTCTCAAAATACACCATAACAAAAATGTTAGTGCCTAAAACAATTTTGTTTCACTACTTATTTTTCAATACAGAAAGAGCCTTCTCATAACTTTCGATCTTCGAGAGGCTGTCAGCTTCCTTTTTGCGCTCCAGAGCCACGACCTTCTCAGGTGCGTGTGCCACGAAACTCTCGTTCGACAGCTTTTTCCTTACAGATTCAAGGAATCCTCTCTGATGCTCAAGCTCGGTCTCGATCTTCTTGATTTCCTCCTCGACATCAACAAGCCCCTCAAGAGGAACGAACAGCTCTACCGTGCGGACAAGCAGGGACACTCCTGCGGATTCGCCGAATTCCGTGACTTTCTCGACAGATGAGATGTTGGCAAGCTTGGTGACCACAGGAAGCATATTCATAGGGAAGTCCCCTTTGACCTTCAAGACAAGGGCATCCTTAGGAGAAATGCCTTTCTGCTGACGGACGCCGCGTATTCCGTTGACGGACTCGCGCGCGATTTCGAAATCCTCGACCACCTTCAGATCCACCTCACCGGCCTTAGGGGAAGGCTGATACATAATGGTCTCCCCTTCCTGACGCTCGGACATTGACTGCCACAGCTCCTCGGTGATGAACGGCATAACAGGGTGAATCATCTTCAGCAACTTCTCAAAGAAGACAATAGTCGCATCATAAGTCGCCTTGTCAATGCTCTCGCCGTACGCCGGCTTGACGGATTCAAGGTACCAAGAGCAATAGTCGTCCCAGAAAAGTTTATAGATGCTCATAAGGGCATCGGAGATCCTGAATTTGGAATAGTGATCCTCGACAGCCTGTACCGTCTGGCTTAACTTGCTATCAAACCACTTGACGGCCAATCTATTCACATCACTCTGTTGAAGCGATTCATCAACAGTCCACCCTTGAACGAGGCGGAAAGAGTTCCAGATCTTGTTGCAGAAATTCCTGCCCTGCTCAACCTGCGACTCGTCATAGAATATGTCATTGCCGGCGGATGAGCACAGCAGCATTCCTATCCTGACAGCGTCAGCTCCGTACTTGGCGATGAGATCCAGCGGATCCGGTGAATTGCCGAGGGTCTTGGACATCTTTCTGCCGAGCTTGTCGCGGACTATTCCGGTGAAATAGACATTTCCGAAAGGAATATCGTTCATAAACTCGTCACCGGCCATAATCATTCTGGCAACCCAGAAGAAAATGATGTCCGGTCCGGTAACCAAATCATTCGTAGGATAGTAATACTCCAGATCCTTGTTCGGCTTGTGATCCGGGTGGCCTGGCTTCTGAGGGTCGAATACGGAAATCGGCCAGAGCCAGCTGGAGAACCAGGTGTCAAGCACATCGTCATCCTGCCTTAGGTCAGCCGCCGTCAAGGACGGATCTATCTTCCGGGCCGCCGCAAGGGCAAGTTCAGGAGTCTCCTCGACAACTATCTGTCCATCAGGAAGATAATATGCCGGAATCCTCTGCCCCCACCAAAGCTGGCGGGAGATGCACCAGTCGTGGGCGTTCTCCATCCAGTGACGGTAGGTGTTGCGGTATTTATCGGGAATCAGTTTGATCTTGCCGGATTCGACGCTCTCAAGCGCCTTGGCCGCAAGGTCTTCCATCTTAAGGAACCACTGTGCAGAGAGCTTAGGCTCGATGACGGCGTTAGTCCTTTCCGAGTAGCCCACAGGAGAGGTGTATTCCTCCACCTTCTCGAGATTGCCGGATTCCTCCAGCATCTTGACAATCTTCTTTCTGGCCTCGAAACGGTCTTCTCCAACAAGGATCCCCGCTTTCTCGTTCAGGCGTCCGTGATCATCTATGATGTCCAGCACCGGAAGATTGTGGCGGAGTCCGATCTCGTAGTCGTGGGCATCGTGAGCCGGCGTCACCTTCAGGCAGCCTGTTCCGAAATCCATTTCCACATAGCTGTCCTCGACCACAGGAATCTCTCTGTTGATCAGCGGGATAAGCACCTTCTTGCCCTTCAGCCAATGATGCCTTTCATCCGCCGGGTTGACGCAGATGGCGGCATCGGCCATAATAGTCTCCGGACGGGTGGTGGCAATCACAAGATACTTGTCGGTCGGATTGCCGTTGCCGTCGGAAATGTAATATCTCAGATGGTAGAAATGGCTCTTCGTGTCCCTGTGGATCACTTCGTCATCACTGATGGCAGTCAAAGCCACCGGATCCCAGTTGACCATACGCACGCCTCTGTAGATCATTCCTTTCTTGTAGAAATAGCAGAAGGTGGCGATCACAGCGTCTGACAGCTCAGGCTCCATCGTGAAGCGCGTGCGATCCCAGTCACAGGACGCACCCAGCTTGCGAAGCTGCTTGAGGATGATTCCGCCGTGCTCCTCCTTCCATTCCCACGCATACTTCATAAACTCGTCACGGGTCAGATCCTCCTTTGAGATCCCCATTCCCTTGAGCTTGGCAACCACCTTGCTCTCAGTGGCGATCGAAGCGTGGTCGGTCCCGGGAACCCAGCAGGCGTTCTTGCCGTCCATCCTTGCCTTGCGTATCAGCACATCATTCAATGTGTTGTTCAGGACGTGCCCCATATGCAGGATTCCCGTCACATTAGGTGGCGGAATGACTATAGTGTAAGGTTCCTTCTCATTCGGTTCCGAGTGGAAGCACTTATGCTCTGTCCACCAGGCGTACCATTTGTCTTCTACTTCCGCAGGATTATACTTCGCGGAAAGCTCTTTTTTCTCGCTCATATTATTGCAACAATATACAAAGTTTACAAAGATAGCACATTTTTCACTAAATTTGCTTCAAAAATACACACACTATGGAAGAGAAAAAAGAAATAAGCCTGGAAATCAGGCCTGATGTCGCCAAGGGCACATATTCCAACCTCGCGATCATCACCCACTCGCACAGCGAGTTCATCATCGACTTCGCCACCATCCTGCCGGGGCTGCCTAAACCGGACATCAGCAACCGCATCGTAATGACTCCCGAACACGCTAAGAGGCTTCTTAACGCATTGATGGACAATGTTACCAAATACGAGGCGCAATTCGGGCTGATAAACCTCGGCGGCGGACAGCAGCAGGCCGGAGGAACTTTCAACCTCGGAGACCTTCCGAATTTCGGCGGACCCAACGGAGCTAAATCTTAACTTGAGATGACCGATTTCAAGGACATTAAGGCGTTTACGTTCGACATTGACGGAGTGATGACTGACGGAGGCATTCTGGCCGACCTCGAAGGACAGCTCTACAGAACGTTTGACGCAAAGGACGGATTCGCCGTAAGGATGGCGTCAATGAACGGCTTCCCCATCGGAGTGATCACGGGAGGCCGCTCGCAAAGCATCAGAGCGAGATTCAGCAGCAACGGAATCAAGCCGGAAGACATCTATCTGGGTTCCAGAAACAAGATTGAGGACTTTGAGGACTTCTGCAATAGACACGGGCTAAAAGCCGAAGAGGTAATGTATTTCGGCGATGATGTCCCGGACGTTGAAGTGTTGCGGGCCGCCGGTATGGGAATATGCCCGAGCGATGCCGTCGAGGAAGCAAAGGAGGCCGCGGACATCGTGGCTGACGTTCCCGGAGGCAAGGCATTCGTCCGCAAATACATCGAAAAGGCTATGAAGGCTCAAGGACGGTGGAATTTCGACGCCATACTATACAAGAAAATATTCTAAGAATATGGACACACGCGGAAAGAGGATCATTCTTGCCTCCAACTCCCCTCGCCGTCGGGAGCTTCTCGCCGGACTTGACATTGAGTTCACGGTTGACACAGGGACTTCGTTCATAGAGGAATATTCCCCTGACATACCGCACGTGAAAGTGCCGGAACTGATGTCGGAAGGCAAATCTTCGTGCTTTCACCGTGAGCTGGAGGAGAATGAGATACTGGTCACATCCGACACTATGGTACTGTGCGGCAGCGAGATTCTCGGGAAGCCTTGCGACAGGGCCGATGCGGTCAGGATGCTGAGACTGCTCTCCGGAAGGGAACATCAGGTCATAAGCGCGGTCACCATCCGCGATTCACGCAAGGCCAAGACATTCTCGGTCTCGACAGACGTCTATTTCAAAAACCTGTCCGACAGCGAGATAGACTACTACATCGACAATTTCAAGCCTTTTGACAAGGCAGGAGCCTACGGCATTCAGGAATGGATAGGCTACATCGGAATCACAAGGATAGACGGCTCGTTCTACAATGTTATGGGCTTCCCGACCCAAAGATTCTACGAAGAACTTCAGGATTTCATCAGATAGATACCTATTTAATGTACAGAGACAGAACACTTTTCCGCTTATCCATCTCTTTTTTGGCCTTGATTGCCTGCGGATGTAATCCGGACGTATTTGTCAAGCCTCTGAATCCGTCTTCAAGGACTTTTGTCCTCTCCGAGGACGGAGATTCGGCGAAAGTTCGTTTCGGAACCGCCGACTGGAACGTCTCAAATCTGATCATCAACGGCAAGAATCTGCTTATGATGGCGGCAGGCGGATTCGTGACATCTGTCGGACAAAACGGATTGAAAGAAGTGTCAATCGACCGGTTCACAATGTACTATAAAGAATCCGGGGACCGGGAGCTGACCGTGTATTTCAGGCCGAACTTTTCCGGCTCGGAGAATAGGGTCGAAATTGTAGTCAGCAATTGCTTTGAGGCTGACACCGTGGAGTTCATCCAGAACCGCAGCAGCGGCTATGAGCTTGAAAGGATGGAATGGAGCGGAAGGATTGACAAGGATTCGCCGCAGTTGAAAGAAGGATGGAAAGTCTCCGTCAAGAATCCGGGGCCGGACACTTTGTATGTTCCGCTTGAAGTGTACAGTGGCGCGGCCCGGCAAGTCACATTTTCCGACGATCTTGGGTTCGGGGATTTCTGCGGTAACTTCAAGGTGCCAGTGCCGGACGGCACATTAAACAACCAGAACGAATTTTCTTTCAACGACAAAGACTATGTCACCTATAGTTACGCGACAAAAGAGTATCCCCTGTCAAAAACCCAAACGGTACAGAAGAAGTTCCCGCCGACCAATGAGTTCAGCTGGTACTACGGTATCTTTTGGAACATTGATAAATACCGGACAGACTACACGATGACTTTGAGGAATAAAAGGACAGACAGTCTCGTCGAGGTGAAAGGGACTTTCACCAGCGAATGCCCGAACGGAGAGTATTTCATATATTTGGAAAAGCGATGAGAGGCACCGGAATATTCATAAAGCTTGTTTCGGCTGTCTTCATCGCATCCGCGGCGACAGCTGTTCCATCATACGGGCATTCCTCCGATTCCTCAAGAGTGGCCCACAGCATTGGGTTCAACGTCCGTCCATCCTGTCTCCTTCCGACCCACGAGTTCTTCAGAGGCAAGAACGAGCTTGGCAAACGATTGGACAAGAGTGCCTCGGCTCATCTGCAATACGCATTCGCATTTCCGGAGAGCAGCCGCTTCGGAAAAGTCTATCCTACTGCCTATCAGGGCATCGGAGTAGCGTTCAACACTTTTTTCGACAGCAATGAAATCGGAAATCCCATCTCGGTCTACGTCTTTCAGGGCGCAAGTCTCGCAAGGCTGTCAAAAAGCCTTACATTAGACTACGAATGGAATTTCGGGGCTTCTTTCGGATGGCATCCGTACGATCCTGAAGGCAGGCTCAACCCGAATCGCCCCAACACCTATAACCTCGTGGTCGGCTCGAAAGTCAATGCCTACATCAACTTCGGTTTAATGCTGGTGTGGAGTCCCGACGCTTACTGGTCGGTCTCAGCCGGAACAGAATTCACGCATTTCTCAAACGGGAACACGAGCTACCCGAATTCAGGCGTGAACACAATCGGGCTCAGGCTTGGAGTCTCGCGGCATTTCGGCCCGGCCCGGACAAGGCAGGCAGCTACCGCAAAGGTCAATGAATATGCCGACGGCACAACCGGACGAAGCCGGTTTTTCAGCAGGCTTACATACGACGCCACCATCTACGGTGCTGTCAGGACCAAAGGTCTTATGTGGAACGACACACCCTACATCCCCGAAGGCAAGTTCGGCATCGTCGGGCTGAATCTCAATCCATTGTACAGGGTGAACAAGTTCTTCAGAGCCGGCTTTTCCATTGATGTCCAGTATGACGAGAGCGCCAATCTGCCCGATCATATCGCCGGTACGGACAACGACGGAAAGATCAGGTTCTTCCGACCGCCCATCGCCGAACAACTCGGAGCAGGCCTTTCACTGAGAGCCGAATTCGTAATGCCGGTTTTCTCCGTAAATATCGGATTCGGACGCAACCTCATCTATAAAGGCGAGGAGTTGAAAGGCTTCTATCAGAGCCTGGCCCTAAAGACAGATCTGTACAAAGGGCTTTTCCTGCATATCGGCTATAAACTGCACGACTTCCACGACCCGAACAATCTGATGCTGGGAGTGGGATGGCGTTTCGGAGCATCCCAAATTAATTAGCTCTCAAGGAATTAAGCGTTACGGATTGAGCGAGCTTTCCTCATCCTCATCCTCATCCTTATCCTTATCCTCATCCTTAGGCAGGACAATGGTGCGGAAACGTTTCTGGCGGCGTTCCCAACGCTCACGGGCAAACTGCTGCATATCGGTCGCCTGATCGTTCTCATCGATGATTTCAAGGCCAAGGATAGTCTCGATGATGTCCTCGAGGGTGATGATACCCTGGAAGCATCCATATTCGTCAATGATCAGGCCTATCTGGTCGTGCTTCCTGACAAGCTCCTCCCAGATATAACCGCAGGAATCATCCTCCTTGAAAAAGGAAATCGGTCTCTTCAGCTCCACAAGTCTCTTGTCGAACTCATCGTCGGCAAGGCCTTCAAGCGCGTCACTGAGAAGGATGTAGCCGGTGATATATTCAGGGGAATCGGCATAGACCGGGATTCTGGAAAAATGGAGGTACGTTTCGTTCTTGTAGAAATTCTTCAACGTCATATTCTCCTGCGCTGTCATCGCCACAATCCTCGGAGTCATCACATCGCAGGCCTTTACATTATCCAGCTTCATTATGTTCTGGATGACCTTGTTCTCGTCAGAGTCGATGACACCTTCCCTCGCGCCTATGTTGGCCATCGCCGTCACCTCTTCCCTGCTGACTGTGACTTCGGCGTCATCCTTGGCCAGAAGCCTGCTGATCAGCCTGACCATAACGACAAGCGGATACATCAGCACCATCAGGAATGAGATGGCCGATGTCACAAACCCCATCAGATTCTTCCAGTATGTCGTACCTATTGTCTTTGGAAGGATTTCCGAGAACACCAGCACGAGCAGCGTAGTCATCGCTGAAATGATTCCGAACCACGTGCTGCCAAAGAGAATCGTAGCCTGCCGTCCCACCGCGGCGGCGCCTAAAGTGTTGGCTATAGTGTTCAAAGACAGAATAGCCGCGAGAGGCCTGTCAGGATCGGATTTGAACTTAAGGAACTTTTCGGCCGGTCTGTATCCCTGCTCCTTTCTCATTGTGATGAACGAAATCGGTGTTGACATAAGCACCGATTCCAGAAGCGAGCACAGGAACGAAACGGACAACGTTCCAAGCATATAAATAATAAGCAGAACCATAGGATTTCAGTTAATACTTACAAATATAGCATAAATTTCATCCAACCACCTAAAATAACGGCGATAAATGATAACTCAGGGGAAACCGCATCAAAAAAATCTTCCAGGATTGACGGTTCGAAATCAACGCAGAGGCATCTGTTTGCCTCTGCGCATTCACCTAAGCGGGCATTAACATCACAGTTATCTGCAGCCTCACTTGCTCACGATTCCTTTCTCATCAAATATCCACACCGTGGATGACGCAGCTCACCCTTCGACAGGTTTGCAGCCAAAACCCTCTTTTAATATGCTCCAACGTGGGGGCGTCTGAGATTCTGCCCAGGAGCAAAAGGCCAAAACCGCATTTCAAGCGGATGCAGAGCCGATTCCCCCAATGCTGGAAAATCAGATTTGCAGGCCTAAGCCTCCCGAACGTGCATATTCATAGGCCAGCGAGGAGAATCTGTCGCAACTAGAATATCCGGATGCGGGTCTGCAGAACACACCGTACCACAAAAGGCGGCATCAGGTACAGAATGGGAAGCGAAGGCCGTTTCGCACGAAATCAAGTGGTTTCGGTACGAGATAATGATTGAAGAGCGGTTCGTACTACTGGAATGCACAAACCTAATCCCACGTGAATTCGATGAAAAATAATTGATTGAATATTAAGAAAATAGCGAGAGCCTTTGAAAATTTGGAATAAGAACAAATCCAAACATAAAAACTCTCGCTATGTCCATAGACAACGACAAAAACGGCTATTTGCTTAAAAGTGGATGACTTCCGACAGATTCATCAAGGTGAACTGTCTACCTCTAAAAGCGGCAGAGCCAAGAGGCGATACCACCGAGACAGCGGGCTGTCCGACCTTGAGGTGATAATCATCATATACTGTTCCACCTTCAAAATCCTATCGGGAACTTATTTCGTGAACTTCAGCACAGCACGGCACTTTACGGGAACGACTTTGTCGTTATTCCTTCCCGGACTCCAATTCGGAGAGGATTTCACCACAGCCTTGACCCTTTCGTTGACCTTGCTCCCGCCACCTTTGACAATAACGACATCAGACACCTTGCCATAGGGGTTCACAATGAAATCGACGGTCACACTGCCTGAATAATTCAAATCCCCGGCCATTCCAACAACCCATTGGGCAAACTTATCGACAGTGCCACCCTTGAATGTAGGCTTGACCTGAACATTATTGTAAGACAGGACAGACGGTCTCTTTTCCTCATCTCCGAGTCCGGAATCGTTCGAGACATCTGTCTTTTCCGCAGGCTTGGACTTGGCTTCAGACGCAGGCTTATAATCCATCGCAAGCCTGAAGCCTCTCGCCCCAGTCTTGCTGTCAACCGACGCGCCGCGCCTATAGGACGGCAGGCAGGCCTCCTTGCCGCTCAACCAGTTACCGCCACGGTAAACCTTCTGGGAACCAGCCGCCGGACCTTTAGGATTGTTCTCTGTACGAGCCGAATACTCACTCAGCCAATCGGAACACCATTCACTGACATTGCCCCCCATATCATAAAGCCCAAGTTCGTTCGGCCCTTTCTCTCCGACATCGTGCGTCTCCTCCAATGAGTTATCCTGCATCCAGGCCACGGCTGAATAGTCGTTGCCGCCCGGATAAGCATATCCCCTGCTATGCGAGCCACCTTTCGCGGCATATTCCCACTCGGCCTCCGTCGGCAGCCTGTAATTGGCTCCGGTCATTTGATTCAGGCGGCCTATGAATATGTTCACTTCTTCCCAGGAGACATTCTCCACCGGGCGATTCGCCCCTTTCATCTGGCTTGGATTGTCGTTCATCACAATTTCCCACAAGGCTTGGGTGACCTCGTACTTCGAAATCATATAGGAAGACAGCACGACTTTATGCGCCGGAACATTGGAAACGCCGTAACCCGACGCTTCGCCGCTCTCCCCCATTCTGAAGGAACCTCCTTCAACCAAGACCATCTCTGAAGCAAGACGTTCCGTCAGGGAAACCGACAAAGAAAAATCAAGGACATTTTCCATATATGAGACATAGTATGGGAAAAGATTCAGGAATGACTTGGAAGATTCATAGGCTGCCTTTATGTACAGCACGAATCCCTCCTCGTCAACCGTGACCTTGAACGGAGTACCTATCTCTATCGCCTCCTTATATTTTTCCTCAAAAACATTCTTTGTGATCACGTCATCGAAACCGACAATCATTGACAAAGTGACCCCGTAAGGATCATTCTCCGCAGACTCGTTCCAAAAGCTGACAACGGCGATGCCTGACCGCAAATCAAACACTACCGCGCCATCCTTATGTTCGCAGTTGAGCTCAGCTGTTTTCGCCCACTCCGTCACGTCCCTCAGGAAGCTCTCCCGCCGCTGCGACATCCCATCCTGCGCAAATACAGGAGACAACGCCAACACGGCAGCGAGAAATAATGTGATAAAATTCTTTCTCATAATCTTAGAGCATTAATAATCAAGCAAACAACTATTCTACAGACATCGCAAGACGTAGTCCTACAGAAGCCTCCCTGTAATCCAATTCGTGATCCACAGTCTCGAACACCTTGCAAAGACCGACCTCGGAAGTATACGACCCTCCCCTTGCGGGTTTCGTCTCCGAGAACTTTTCATTCTCACACCATTCGGCCACATTGCCGCTCATATCATACAATCCAAGCTCGTTGGGAGCCTTGGACTTTGACTGGGCCGGCCGGCCTGTCAGCGACATATAGACAGCCACATTCGAAAGCTTGTTGCCACCGGAATATTTGAAGCCTTGGCTCTTGACTCCTCCCCTGGCGGCATATTCCCACTCCGCCTCGGTCGGGAATCTGAAATCAAGGCCGGTCAAAGAGTTCAGTCTGTCGATGAATTTACAGGCATCGTTCCAGGAAATGTAGTTGACCGGATAGTCGACCCCCTCCTTGAGGTTTTTATACGGGAAAGGGACATAACCCATCACGAGCTCCCACAGACGGCGAGACACCTCGGTCTCGCAAATGTAGAAGTCGGACACGGATTCAGTCCAATGGACACCTTCAGGATTCCCGGCCTCGAACGAACCGCCCTTGACGCGGACCATATTGAACGGAATGAGCTTGCCGTCAGAACACAACACATTGAAAGCGGTCACGTCACCGGTCTCGTTTCTCGTGAAATTCAATCTGTCATAGGTAAGCTCAGGCTCCTCCGACCGTTCCGGATCCGGATACTTGAAATACACCTTGACCTTGTTCATAAGGTTAAGCTGGCGATAAAGGTAGTACTTGAAAGGCTCGGCCTCCAGCGAGAAAGAATCCGCGGAAAGACGATAAGTCTTGTCAAGGAATGTGACATTGACGTCTCCCGGCTTTCTTATGACGATGCTTGTCGTGTCCGAAAGCGGAAGGATGTTGGAAAAATCGGTGTACAGCCTGACCATAGCCGGGTTGCCGTCATAAACGACAAGGTTGTACTGCTTGCCGTCACGCATAAAACGCAGGTGTTGGTCATTGACAGAATGCGGCTCCATTCCCTCCTCCTCAAGGAATTTGAACATCTCGGCCAAAAACGACGATGCCTTCAATTCCTTGTTCTGGCACCAGCCGGTTACGGAAGAAAGGGCGATACACAGCAAAAGCACAGTTAATCTTTTCATAGACAATTATTTTTTCACTTCCATTACAAGTCTGAAACCGGTTTCAGGCCGAGATTCTGCCAGTTTAATAGATGAATAGTTATTATAGTCTAATTTGCCACGATTTGTTCCGCCTTTATATGCCCCACCCAAATCGTATCTACTTTCATCATCTGGTCCATCAGAACACAATTCAGCAACATTGCCGCTCATATCGTAAATGCCCAATTCGTTTGGCTTTAGGCTTTTAACTTTTTGAGGATCCTTTTCCTGACCTTCTATAGAAAAAACCATAACTTTATTAGGGTCATCGCTTCCTGCGTACTTAAAGGAGCTGCGTTCTTTTCCTCCATTTGCCGCAAACAACCACTCATCCTTGTCGGGAAGCCTGAACACATACTTGTCATCAGTCTTTTCATTCAACTTTTCCAGGAACTTCACAACGTCGGAATAACGGACGCTATCTACAGGATAATCATCGGGTTCTTGATTCTTAGATTTTGGATTCTTAGATTTTGGATTTTTAGGCGGTGTCAATTTCTTGTTATGAAAGCTTGGATTCTCCCCCATCACCGCATACCACAGGCGCTGAGTCACCTCGGTCTCCCCTATCCTATAGTCATAGCCCTTGCCTTTGCCATTGACGTAACCACTAACGAGAATCATATTGAAGCTGACTGTATCTCCTGTCTCCTCCGGTTTGACCGATGGTATCTTAAACGTCAGATTATGCCTCGCATTTTCCTCCAACATCATCTCCTCCTCTTTCCGAAGGCTCTCACACCTCTTAACAATTTCATCAAGATAGCCGTCGTGGATTTTTCTGACCGCCGAGGTAATGTCATCGGCCATCCTTTCAATCGCGACCGGAGAATTGGCGTACATATCGGTGCTTACAAGATAATAGTCATCCTCCAATATGACCTTGACGCAGGACAGGTCGTTGTTCAAGTCCGGGAGCGCCGTCTCAAGTTTCTTTCTGGTCACCGTCTTGCCGTAAGAGTCTCCATAGTACATCGAGACCAGAAACGGTCGCCGCACCGTTTCCTCCGGAACTACTGAAACATACAGTTCATAGTTGTTGTACTGAAAGAACACAGTGCCGTCGATGTCAATCTCCGGTTTGAGTTTCATATCCCCCAGCTTGTCGATGATCCTCTGTCTGAGGTCTTTCTGATCGTCGTGCAAGCTCTGCGAATATGCCGAATTCACCACTAAGGCCGATAACAGCGCCAATAACACTTTTTTCATATCAAGTCATTTTTAAATGTCAATAACACGTCCCGCCTTGTCCTGAAGCCGGACACTCACCCTTGTCGCCGAGACTCCCATATCAGCTTTGGCAGTGCGGACTGCCTTGGAAATGACCGACTTCGCCTCGGTCAGCACCGCGGAAGAAGTGTTGTACATAGACTCCGACAAGGTGAACTCAGCGGAAAGGAACTTGCCTGAAGCCGCGGCCTTGACCTGCGTAAATGTCATTTCGACACCTTCGGACAACGAATACTTCCGAGGCAGATTGTTTTTGGTGTAGGCTTCAGAAAGCCTGAGAAGCGGCGGGGCAGGTACAGCCCATTCCTTACCGTTCCACTCCTCGGTCATAGTCAGGATGTCATTGGAATTGTACGTTTTCCTCGTGACCTTGGAGCCTTCATAACTGTAAGAATATGTTCTTACGGCATTGCCGTCCTGGTCGTAGCTCTCCTCCTTTGCCTTGTTGTTGTCCGCGTCATACGTGATTTTCACCCGGCTGACCCCATCGACCGCAACAGCACTTCCGTCTGTGCCAAAATACTGATACTCGACAAGATGCGACCTGTCATCATACTTTCTTTCAATCTTGTGGTAGTCCAGTCCGGCGACACTCACAGGCTTCTCTCCGACTCCGAAGTAGGACTCAGAAAGGACATTCCCCCTGGAGTCAAACGTCTTTCTGACGGCGGCATAACCGGTCTGAGGATCCACATACAGGTTGCCGTAACCGTCCGAGGTAGCCTCATAGTCGGTATTTCCCCACTTGTCATAGCCGTATGACCTTTCAGGAACAAGGACGGAAGGAGATGTCGGCTTGCCGTCAACTCCGGAGAAACGCATCCTTGACACCTTGTTGTCGGAGTTAAACTCGATTTCCTGGATTGAATATCCTTCCTTGTTCAAGACCGGCTTGCCGTCCTCGCCAAAGTACGAAACCTTGACTACCACGCCCCTCGCGTCGTAATCCTTATGGACTGATGAATAGCGGTCAGAAGCCAGCACTGTCAGCCGTCCGTCGACTCCGAAGTAGCTCTCCGACACAACCTGGTTTCTTTCGTTGTACTCAAGAACCTTACGATGTATTCCCGACGAATTGACGGAAGCCTTGCCGTAACGGTCAAAGAACGCCTCCTCGACAACGTTGTCGTGATTGTCGTATGAGTATTTTGTCAAAAGGGTGCCAGGAGCCAATGACTCCTTGCTGTCAACGGACTTCTCCTCAAGGACATTTCCACGCTTGTCGTACACGTAATCCTTGCCGGATATTCCGCCAATCAAGTGTCCCCACGAATCAAAATACCTGACTTTCACAAGGTTACAATTAGCATCATAGGTATTCACCTCCCTGCACACTCCGTTCCTTGAATCGCAGTAAACCATATTCTCGTCAAATGCCGTCTTCTCGACAACATTGCCGAAGTCATCATACTTGTAATGATAGCCAGCGACACCGTCGTTGTCAAGGTAAAGATTCTTTCCCTCCGAGTCATAGAACGCCTTTGTGGCAAGATTGCTCTTGCTGTCATAGGTGTATCTCACCTTGTAATGACCGTCCACATCAGACACCGGCTCGCCATCCACACCGACATTGACACGCTCCGCTATCAGTCCAAGACTGTTGTAGCTGCTTCTGTAGCCGGAAGAGCCTTCCGAGTTCAGACAAGGGTTCCAGTCTATGCCATAGGTTCTGTACTCGATGACGTTCCCGACAGAGTCCACACTGGCGACAGTTCCCGCATAACCCGATGAATTAAGTTTCAGATTGCCGTCCAGTCCGTAGTTCTTCATCACCAGAACCGTCCCTTTGGCGTCATTCTCATAAGTTACTGACGCTATGCCGTTTCCGACAGGAGAGAGCTGTCCGTTATGGTCACAATAACGGATCTGTGAGAGGTATCCGTTCCTGTCATATTCGAAGTCAAGCATCGCGAAGCCTTCCGAGTCGAAAACAACACTCCCGTCCATACCTACGGACTCGCGTTTTTCCGGAAGTCCTTTCTTACTGTAATGCCAGCGGTAGCCCGCCACACCCTTAATCTTGGACATAACCCCGTGTCCGTCAGAATCCAAATACCTGACAGAGAGAAGATTGCCACGGCTGTCATAATCACATTCATAGGATGTCCAGCAATCATCCTGCAAAGCCGAAGCCGGCTGGTCATTGACTGTCAGATAATCAACCCTCCGCACATTACCGTTTTCGTCATAGGTATAACGGCGTTTTCCAAGTCCCCACTTTGTGGCTTTAGGGGAATCGTCAAACGCCAATGAGACTACCTCTTTCACACGGCCTTGCTCGTCACGGACATAACGCTCGCCATAGATTCCGGACTCGTTGCTGACCCTCTGGTTCTGGAAACTTGCATAGTTGACCTTGGCAAGATAGCCTTCTTCGTCGTATTCCTGAAGCAACCGGGTAATCCTGCCCAGACGGCCTCCGCTCTCACCGGAAGTAACCGTCCTTTCCGTACCGTACTGGTCATCATACTGGTAGGTGACTGTTGAGAGATTCGGATTGAACGATTTCACGAACAGGCACTTCCCCGCATTGTCGAAAGCCTTTATCTGGCTGACCTTGCCGTTCTCGGAATAATGGAACGTCAAATCTATCGGCCTCTCCGGATGGGACAACTCGGTCTCCGGAATAATGTTCCTGAATCCGTTGATATGCGAAACCCTGTTCAGGCGGCCTTTCCGGTAATAGAAGCGGTAAAGCTCGGAATGCTTCCCCACACCTAAGGCCGCGACCTTATCAAGACCTTGAGGGATATTGTAGATTTCCGTGTAGTCCTTATAGTAGCGGCTGTAACCGTGGAAATGGAAAAACAGGAACAAGCCGGTCAAAAGCAACACGGCGGCTCCGGGAATGGCGGCTTTCCGCAGTACCTTCTTCCATTCATCAGGAGTCACGGCCCTATGGAGTTCCCGTTTGAAATCAGCGCAGCTCTGGAACCTCTTGGCCGGATCCTTGGCGGTCGCCTTGTCAACTATCCTCTGCATCTTGTCCGAAATATACGGATAGACAACCTTCATCCTCGGAAGCGGATCGTTAACTATCTTCTCCTTAAGTTCCTGTTCAGAAAGGATGGAAAGATAATAGGGAGACTGCCCGATCAGCATATAGTCAAGCATCACTCCCAATGAATAAATGTCCGACCTCCTGTCAACTGTCTCACACTTGATCAGTTCCGGACACATATACGGCAGAGTACCGACAATAATCCTGTTGTCGCCAAGCTCACCCGACTCATTCATTATGCTTGATATGCCGAAATCAAGCACCATAGGCACACCTTCCGGAGAGATGATTATGTTAGAGGGTTTTATGTCCCTGTGAAGGACATTGTGCTTGTGGGCATAATCTATCGCGTCAAGGATTGGCTCGAACAAAGGGCCGATCCTGTCCTCCACTATCAGGCCAGTAACCTCCCGGATATACTTGTCCAGCCTAGTTCCTTCAGCATATTGCATAATCAGGAACATCGCCCCGGAATCGTCGATCTGATAATTGATGAACTTGACGATGTTCGGATGGTTAAGGGACGTGAGTATCTCAGCCTCCTCGCGCAATCTGGCGCGGGTGTAGTCATTGGCCATATCAGAGTTGATCATCTTTATGGCCACTTTGTTTCCCTTGATAAACTTGTTTTCGGCAAGATAGACACTGCCCATCCCGCCGGTTCCCAAAGATTCTATTATGACGTAGTTGAGAATCTCACGTCCGATCACATTGTTTTTATCCACAGTTTCATTCATAATCAAGAAGTTATCACAAACCTCGTAACTTGGCTATCACCTGTTCCCAAGGCATCTCGCATTCCTCCAGTCCGGCCAAGAAGACCCGCGGCAGTTTCCTGATGTTCGCGGAAAGCTTGAAAGGTATCTCGACAGAGGCGAATTTCAGGTAACGTCCGTCCACGCTCGTTCCGTTCCGGCTATGATCTGTAATCACGATGTTTCCGTTGACATAATCGACGTCAAGATGGTTGGAGCTGACAAAACCGCCGTACACCAGGACATCGGTGCCGCTTCTTCCGACAGTCACAGACCTGGATCTGGTAGAAGGCTCAGGGTCAACCGACCCGTCAAGTGCTGCCTTGAAATACGTGACCGCCTGATAACGCTCAAGCATATTCTTCCTCGTGGCGGTCAGAATAACTCTCTGAATATGCTCGCTAAGGGACGGCACTATTTCCTTAGGATGTGGAAATTCCTCATACAGAATGGAATGAATGGTAGCGAAATCGCTCCGGCTCTTGTTGAACGCGTGCTGTCCCGTGACCAGATAGTAAAAAAGACATCCCAGAGAGTAAATGTCGCTTCTGTAATCCACCGTAAACCCTCCGGCCTGCTCAGGACTCATATATCCATCTGTACCGATAACCTTGCCTACGGTGTTTTCAGAATCTCCTATCCTCGACTTGACTATTCCGAAATCAATCACACAGATGCTGCCGTCCGGACGGACCATCACATTGGACGGCTTGACATCACGGTGGACTATGCCCAACGAATGAATATAAGCAAACGCATCCAATATCTTTGACATCAGGTCTTTGGCCTTTTTCTCCGAATAGCGTCCGCCATCCTTCACGCTCTGTGCCAGTGTCTTTCCCTCCACGAACTCCATCGGTAGATAAAGATTTCCCTCTGAATCATCGAATGGGTCATCAAGAATCCTGACGACACCAGGATGGTTCATCCTCTGAAGAGAATTGGCCTCGGAAAAGAACATCTCCCTGACAAGCGGATCGTAGGCGACAGCCGCCGGAATCTTCTTGATGGCGACTTTTATCCCGGTGTCGGAATAACCGGAATAAACGGAGCTCATTCCACCCGAATTAATCAGTTCATTTATGACGTACTGCATCGCTACTCGAATACAATTTTGATAGGTTTAGGCGCTATTTTGATTTCACCAGCTTCTATATCAGCATTACTTGAATAATACTTGTCAATAATAATATAATAGCCGGCCCAAGAATCAACACTACCTGTCTTGGTAATTATCAAGCTGTGATCGTCCGTTTCCTTTATTATGACATTTTTACTACGTTCGTCATTCGGTTTCTCCACACATCCTGCTGAATATTTATTTTTAAAATTAGATTGCACTTTATAAGTACTATCAGCGGATTCAAAGATTCTTTTAGCGTATTTTTCATCGCCTCCTTTCGATACATTAGAGTTCGATTTATCGGTTTTTTGTTCGTTTTTCTGTTTTTCGTCGTCCGGTTCTTCCTCATTTTTAGAGACTTCTTGCGTCTGCCTGCTATCTTTCTCGTTTTCAGACTCAGGGGCAATTACCTTTTCTGAACTCTGTAAAGAATCTCGTTTTTTGAGAATTATTGTATCGCTAACAATGATGTTCTTCTGCCCAGAAGGAGAAGGAGAAGCCTTATCATCTTTTCCCACTGTACGTATGAGAAAAAAGGACAATACAGCCAGCAGAATAATGCCGATAAGAGCGTAAATGACATTGCGGAGACGTTTATTCTCCCTGTCCTTTTTGGCCTCATTGGGATTAACCGCAAACTCGATAAGGATGACCGAGATGTTGTCAGAGCCGCCGTTGCTCTTGGCGGCTTCAATAAGCATCTTCACCCTTTCTTGCGTTCCGTAGGATCTTGCAGCGGTTATTCTGGTGATATCCTCCTCGGACACAAGCTTGCTCAATCCGTCCGAACAAAGCAGGAAGCAATCCCCGGCGACCGGATTTATGGTCTGGCCGATTACCGGAGGAGTCATCCCCCTCATCCCTACCGCGTTTGTAATCTCATTGTTGCGGGGATGTCTATCAGCCTCCTGCGGAGTGATAACCCCTTCATCAACAAGCATCTGCACATAGGACTGATCCTTGGTAAGCCTTTGTATGGCACCTCCGCTACTGAGGCGATAGATCCTGCTGTCACCCACGTGGCCGAAGTTGACCTCACCGGATTTGCTGACAAGGAGAAGAACACAGGTACAGCCCATACCGGCAAGTTCAGGACGTAGTTCGGCCCTCCGCAAGACCGAGCGGTTGGCTTCACGGATGGCGCTGTCTATGGCGGCTTTCGGATTGTCATACTGACGCTCTTTGAGATGCCGCAAGATTGCTTCTACGGCGGTTTCAGACGCTACCTTCCCTCCGACATAGCCGCCCATTCCATCACAGATGACAACAGCGAACCCGTTCAGGGTATCCTCAATCTTGTAGCTGTCCTCATTGACCGGCCTTCTGCAACCTACATCACTCCCACTACCTATTGGACGGAGGAAACTATAACCTGTTCCCTTACCAGATTTCCCGATAGACATAGGCGAGTGGATTAATTGGCAAGGATGATGAATGTCAGTTCCGTCGAACCGATTCTGATGACATCCGATGATTTCAGCTCAACCTGTTCGTCCTCAATGTTTCCGTTTAGGAATGTGCCGTTTGTGGACATACTGTCTTTCATAAAGAACTTAAGCGGCTGTCCTTCGATGTTGCGGCAAAGGATGGTGAAGTGCTCTTTTGAAATCTCCTCGTCGTTCTTGATGACTATTTTACAGCCATCACCCTTGCCGACAGTTGTCTTTCCCTCGTAAATCCTGAAAATCTCTCCGTTCTCGTTGACGGTCTTGCTGTACGTGTATAAAATCCCGACTAACTTCCTTGTATCGCCAGGCTTTCTAACATCATCCGTCTGTTCAACCTGATGAATCTTCGTAGGGGGTTCATCATAAACACCTTGGCCTGGTTCAATGACAACAGTGGAGTCATTTCCCGGAGAGGTCGGAGAAGGTCCAGGCTGCATTATCTGTGTAGGAGGATCATCCGGTGCCGGTCCGTAAGGACGTGTGTTGGAAGGGCCAAGAGGATTAGAGCCCGGAGTGGACGGGCAGAACGGGCAATTATCACCGTAAACGCTGGAATCGTATGAATGGCCTTTCGGGCATTTCTTGAGTGGCATAATGATAATTATTTAATGTTGATGTTCACAGTCTTGAGATTCTTGTTCACAAATTCTTCGATGACATCCGGCAGAATGGCGTGGTTATAGCCCGGCAACAGGACAAAACCGGACACGATAACTCCGCACAGGCGGCCGCGCCTGTCAAACACAGGAGAACCGCTTGCTCCAGGAAGCACGTTGATATTGTTCCCGAAGACATACTCATCCCTCTCCTGAGTCACGATGCCATTCTGGTTGTTCGCCTCGATTCCGAGATCCGTCTGGCCGATCATTGTGGAATAAGGGAAACCGATGGAGTAAAGCTCATCACCCAAGGAAAGGGTTCTGTTATGAGACATCTTCCTGGTGCTGACTATTTTTGTACCCTCGGGGGTTGTCTTGTCGTTAAGCTGGATGATCGCAAGGTCCACGTTCTCATCCTCGCTCACCTTGTAGACGGTACAAGGCTTCATATCACGGTAGTCGTTAAGGTGCACCCCGTTGTAGGACAACGACACGCTAATGTTGTTGAACTCGACCTTGAAACCATCCGCAAGCTGTTTATAGCCGGCGTTGACAAACATCTCCCTCACCAGATTCTCGATGGTTTCCTTGTCATCAGAGGATGGTCTGACAACGTGCCGGTTGGTCAGGATATGGCCTTTGTCAGTAATGAAGAATCCGGTGCCGGTGCCTCCCTGCTGCCCTGAGCGCAAAAGTCCTTCGGAGTCTAAACATACGTGATCAAAATTCGTAAATCCGTTCAGGTACTCGCTGACCGGCTCTCCGTTATAGGTGACATCGTAGGTGTACACAGACTGAATGAGAACAACCGAGCGCTGATAGTTCGAATAGATGTTCTTGGCTGACACTGTAAAACAACTTGGAATCGACCGAGCCTGAATAAAAGCCAGGACTGTTCCCGCGATCAGGACAATCGCCGCGGCAACGGCGGCAATCCTAACCCAGATTTTACGCTTTGGTGGCCTTGGAGGCTCTGGACCAAGCTCTGGACCCTTTGGCTTTAACTCTTCTTCCACCGCCTTCTCCCAGTCAAAAGGAAGGTTCGCAAGAACCACTTTATCGCCCGATTTCAGCTGCTGCTTTCCAACGACCTTGCAGCCATTGACGAAGGTTCCGTTGGTAGAGGCCAGATCCTTGATGAAAATCTTTCCGTCCGGCTGAATGACAATCTCGCAATGGCGATGTGAGATTACCCCTGAAGCCAAACTCTTTTTGTTCGAGGCGTCGCGTCCGACAGTAATCGTTTTGTCCATAATCATATTTGATAATAATAACTTACACACTTACAATCCGAAGAGATTGGTCTCATCAGATTTCCCTCAAAAGTAAAGAATTGCGACCTAAATACCATAATCATTTAGGTTCATTTCACCCGCAGGTCTCCACCGGGATTACCCCCCCCGTTATCTACTTGATATTCATTTACTTATAGAAAGCAAGCCCACCCGGACAGCATAGGAGCCAACCGGGCGGGAAAGTTAGAAGAGATGTGCTTCAGAACCGGAGAGAGAGACGAGCGATGGCGGTGACACCGGCAACCGGAATGAATCCGATTTGGTAGTAGCGGTCGGAATCAGGATGCCCGGCGGACTCGCAGATGGCTGAATACACCCAGCCAGAAGTCGCCACACGGGCATTGAATATGTTGCTTACATCAAGACCGAAGCCGACTTCCTTAAGGAAGCCTCGGAGCTTGACCGGATAGTCAAGGCTTATTCCTGACAACGAATATGCCGGGAGAGAGCGGTCCTTGTTCTCTGTGTTGTCAAGGTACTGACGGCTCACGAAAGAGGTGCGCCAGGCGGCCCGAACGCCTTTGACCTTGAAGACGGCGACTCCGTTCACGATGGCTGACGGAGAGAATGCCAGGGTAGAGTTGTCATAGTGGATGGTCTGGCTTCCTTTGTCCCAGTCTTCCACGACCTCGTCAAAGTCCTTGATCTTGTTGGAACTGAAGGCGGCGTTGGCCTCAAGGGTGAGCCAGCGTGCGACATCCACACCGGCTGTAAGCTCCACACCGGCGCGGTAGGAATCCTTGATGTTCGTCGTGAGCTTCTCACCGATGTCGCTGACAAGTCCGGTCTGGACAAACTGGTTGACATAGTCCATAAAGTAGAAGTTCACTCCGGCCCGGAAAACCGTTCCGTTGTACTGGTAGCCAAGCTCATAGTCATTTACGCGCTCGGCCTTGGGAGCCGGATAGTTTCCGTTGTCAGTGAAATTGTTGCGCTCTGGCTCACGGTTGCTAATTGCTAAAGAGGCGTAGGCTCTATGACCACCGGCAGTGTAGCTGAGACCGAATTTCGGGTTGAAGAAGTCATACTTGGCGTCGATGTCAAGACTCTGGTTCTTGTACGTACCGTCCTCCTGCTTGATGAACTTGTCATTGATGCCGTCCGTGTTGTAGTTCACGTGCCTGTACTGAAGGTCTGCGAAGACGGTAAAATGCTCCCCGAGCCGCTTGGAGGCCTTCACAAAAGCGCTGTAGTCATCCTTTCTTGCGTCAGAGTCATAGTAGGTGTAGCCGCCGTTGTCAAAATCGGTGTCATTCAGACCCGAAAGAGCGGGATAATGCCTGACGACATCCGGATTGGACACATAGGTCAGGTAGCCGAAATGGTCGCCCCGGAACATCTGTGCGGACAGACCTCCGATCACGTCCCAGCCATCGCTGTTATAGCTGATGTTATAGACAAGACCGGCGACGTTCTGCTCCAGTCCCTTGCGGCGGACAAAATCCGAAAGCTCGACAGTGTTGCCCTCCGGATTGACGAAGGAGGAGAGACCGAATTTGGAGAGTTTGTTGTTGAGCCGGAACTCATCGTAGTAGCCATAGCCGTAGGTGTAATGGAGAGAAAGAGTGGACTTTAGGCTTTCGCCTATGTTCCAGACAGCAGAAAGGATGTTGTGATCCTGCCAAAAATTGTCCGTGGTCTTAGGCCAGTGACTGCCGTCATTAAGGGTGTGCCGGGTAGTCCTGTAGGTCTTCGGATCCATCGACTCGTAAAGGGAGTTGTACCTTCCGAGTCCCGCACGGTACATATCCTCATAAGTCTTTATTCCAGAGGCGGTACCGTAAGTTCCGTCCATAATGGAAAGATCGCCGGTGCCGGCCGTGACTCCGTTCCACGCCTGGCCGGTGTGCTCGAAGTTGCCGATATTCCTGTACCTTATGACAAAGTCACCGCCGAGCCAGGTGAGTCCGGCATACCAGGAGCCTGACTTTCCGGCTGTTCCGTGGACATAACCATCGGTACCGGTGGTGTGGAAGGCCGCATCGGCGGAAAAATGCCGGCCAAGCAATCCTGTTGAAATGGAGTATCCGGTGTTGTAGGTGTTGTAGCTGCCGCAAGAGGCGTTAAGCTCAACGGACGGCTCGTAGGAAGAAGCCTTGGTGCGCAAAGACACAGAACCGCCGAAAGCGCCGTCTCCGTTGGTGGAAGAGCCGACACCTCTCTGGATCTGGACGCTTTCCAAAAATGCGGAGTAGCTGTTCATATTCGCCCAGAAGACGCATTGGTCCTCGGGGGAATTAAGAGGGACACCATCTATGGTGACATTGATTCTGGAATCCCCCGCGCCGCGGATTCTCATATAGGAAGTACCTGTCCCTACTCCGTTCTCGCTCCAGGAAAGCACGCCTGGAGTGGTGGAAAGCAGGAACGGGATTTCCTTCCCGCTTCCTGAGAAGCTCCGAAGCGCCTCGCGGTTTACATCAGCCACCGCGTAAGGGGCGTTTTTCTGCGCCCGCACACCTCTGACAATTGACTCATTGAGAATCTCGGCCTTGGCCGTGTCCGGTTGACTCTGAGCGTTCAGAGCCAATGGAGAAATCGCGGCGAAAGCCGCTGCAAATAAAAAACCTCGCATAATGTTTTGAATATTAATGCAAGGGGCAGCCTATTACGGCAATATGAGACATCGCTTCCCTTCGGCGGCATTACCCGCATCAGGTTCAATGGGTATGATCTCAACCGGACGACACGTCCGGTACCCCCGCTGTTATTTCTCTATTTATTATAGTGGCCACCGGACCGCCTCGGAATACTCGGCTACCGGACAAGTCACTTTTTCTCTACCAGACGCACCTCGTAGAGCCGCTTCCAACACTTGCCGGTGAGGTAGACCTTCCCGTCCTCAGGATTGTAAGCGATTCCGTTTAGCACATCCGTGTTGGCGTCACGCAAAGATTTCGGCAAAAGCCCGCCGCAATCAACCGCACCCTCGACCGTACCGTCAGAAGGATTGATGATCACGATCATATCGGTCATATAGACATTCGCCCAAATCCTGCCGTCAATCCACTCAAGTTCGTTCAGCATCTGCACAGGCCGTCCGTTCATCTTGACGGTCAGCACTTTCCGCTGCTTGAAGTTCTCATCCATAAAATACAGCCGCGCCGATCCGTCCGAAGCTATCAGACTCTTCCCGTCCGTTGTCAGCCCCCATCCCTCACGGGGATACCGCCACGTGGATTTATAGGCGAGAGTCTTGGCGTCATAGACAAAAGCCACATTATTCAACCAAGTCAGAATGAATATGTTGCCATTCAGCTCAACCGAACCCTCAAGGAAATACTTCTTGTCGAAATCAAACTTTTTCAATGCCTTCCCGGTGGCGAGATCCACCTTGCGGAGAGTTGACTCCCCGTACTGCCCCGTGGTCTCGTACATCTCACCGTCAAGGAAGAAAAGACCTTGGGTGAAAGAGGTCGCGTCGTGGGCATATTCCTTTACCACCTGAATCTTGTACTGGCGAACCTTGGCGTCCGCACAGGATGCGAAAAACAGCGCCAGCAACGCAGCCAGCACAGATTCTATGAATATATTCAGTTGTCTAACCTTCATTATTCCATTTTCTCTTCCTTAAGGCCGAAGCCGCCGGTGGTACAAATTTATGTTAAAAAAATGATTTCGGAAACTTTTTGCTATTTTTGTAAGACAAAGGTGGGACGATCTGCCGCGCCTCGGGATTCAAGTCCCCGGTGAGGAAAGTCCGGACAGGAAAGGGCACCCTGCTGAGGAAAGCTCAGATGGGAGTAATCTTATGGTCACCGTAACAGAAAACAACCGCCTGCTCACAGGCAAGGGTGAAAACGTGAGGCAAGAGCTCACGACGCGTGTCGGCGACGCCGCGCGGGTACGGTGTCAGGGCCTGCAAGACCAAATATACTGGCAGATGAGGGCTGCCCGCCCGATGCCAGGGGGTAGGTTGCGTAGATAAATGGCAGATTCAAAAACAGAAACCGGCTTACGGCCCCACCTTTTTGACAGAATCGTAAAGTGTACACAATAGAATATGGGGTTTGCCAAAACATCAGCTTGGCAAACCCCATTCTCATTCAGACGCAAGCCCTCGCAGACTAACTGTTGGCTCTTGCGGTCGCCTCAAGATCCAGGGCCTCGGCGAGAATCAGAATCGGATTCTTCACCGTGTAGCCTGTTGACATCTCGATCTGCCACTTGCAGGTCTCGCACTCACTGCACACGAAATCCGGAGCCAAAGCCTTGATCTGATCGAAGACCGGACGGCCGATTTCCTGAGAGTACTTGTAGTTCTCCTTCTTGAATCCGTAAGTTCCCGCGATTCCGCAACAACCGCTGTCAAGCACGGAGAACGACACTCCGGGAATCATCTCCATAAGAGACTTTGTGAATATGCTCCATCCAAGTTTCTCCACGTGACAAGGAATATGGTAGGCTATCCTTGCCCGATAATCCTTCTTGAACACGAGTCTGACCTTCCCGGAATCAAGAAGCCCGAACAGGAACTTCTCCACTAAGGTGATGCTGTCCCGTACGGAAGAGTTGTCCACAGACAACACGTCCGGATACTCATCCCTCATCGTGAACACGCAGGTGGAAGAGGTCGCCACGATAGGCAGCCCCTCGGCCACGGCCTTCTCGAAAACAGCCACATTGTGCTTGGCGTGCTTTGTGGCGCCATTCCACAAGCCATTGGAAATCATTGCCACACCACAGCATTTTTCATCCAGGAGACGCACCCCCCAGCCGACGGCGTTCATCACCTTGACGAAAGCCTGACCGACCTCCGGCTGCTGGAATTCTGTCGAGCAACCGTGGAAAAAGGCCAGCTGTCTTGAATATGCCTTCTGAGCCTCCTGAGCTTCTTTCCTGAACCACGACTCGAAACCGCGGGCGCGGTATTTTGGGAAAGTCCTGTGCGAATCAATTCCGAGAGTGGCGTCCATAACGGCCTTGACGGGCTTCGACGCAACCATAAAGTTGACGACCGGAGCGAACGGTCTCGCCATCTTGCCCATAAAGTCAGTGTCCGCAAGAAGCCTGTCGCGCAAACCAGGGGTGGCAGCGCTGAAACGGCGGCGGGCGGAATGGATAAGGTCAGCGATCTTCACTCCGGAAGGGCAAGCCACCTCACAACGCTTGCAGTTCATACAGTACTTCAGGTTCTCGTCGAAGAAATACCTGTTCTTCAAACGGAGCCTCTCTCCGTCCGGGCCGGCTTGCTTAGGGCCGGGATATAAAGGGTTGACAGCCACAACCGGACAGTAGGCGGTACAGATCGTACACTTTATGCACTGCTCGAAATTATTGAAACTTATGTTTTTCTCCTGCATAGTCCTAATTATGATTCTTTCTTAAAAGATTATCTGCCCAGAATGCTGTCCGCAGCGCGGAACGCTGTCATAATCGACACTCCGGCCCCACTGCCCTCGGCCAACGGATTGCACCCGCCGACCTCCGATCCGATGACATACAGATTCCTGAGAACCGCACCGTCCTTGAACGCGCGGAAATCCGAATCAGTCTTCACTCCGAAACCGGTGTAGTTCTGTCTCGCAAAGAAATTCTCGTCATACCAGTCCTTTCTTTCAAGAGGGTAATCCACATCAAGCCCGAAGACAGGCTCGCCGACCTTGTCAGGAGAAGCGACAAGCCCCTTACCGAAAAGATTGCCGCTGGCAAGGACGAAATAGTCCGCGGCGATCCTGATGTCACCGAGGTTGGCCGTGCGGATACTTGCCACCCGGTCTCCGTCAAATTGCGGTTCAGTTGCCTCGTCTCCCGTCAGGAAAGTGCCTCCCGCAGTCTCAAAGGCTTTTTTCAAAGCCCTCTGCGTACGGATTCCAGGCACGGATGGAGGCGTTGTGCCGATGAACACGACCCTGGCCGGAATCATCTCCCCTATCCACTTCATAATGACAGGATCCTCAAAGCCGAAGACTTCCGGAAGAATGACGGCATCCTCGCCTTTGAGCATCTCCCTGACCTTACGGGCGAATTCCTTCCAGTTCTCCTCGCGTCCCATCACCCTGGCTATGTTTACGGATCTCATCTCGGCCGGATTCTTTCTCAGATTCTCGATTTCTTCAAGCCTGACAGACTCGACACGGCACTCGGTCCCTCTCTTTTCAAGACCTTCCGCTATGAAACGGGTATTGAAATCAAGGAATCCCGGAAAGTTCACAATCAGTGCCTTGCCGCCTATCCTCTCATCCTTTGACGCAAGCAGCGTAACCTCTTTCATCGCAAGCCAGGCAGGCTTCAACGTACCCAATGCCGTGACACGGTAGCCGTTGCGCGGCGAAGCACCGGAAACCGGATGAAGGTCTATCCCGCAGCCGGAGAAGAATCCCGGAACCGAGGCGGCATATTCAGAGACCCTTGCAACCCCAATCTTTGAATAAGGGTGCTCTTCCGGAAGCGAGGCCATCGCCTTAAGCGGCTCGGTAACTTCCGTTCCGTCAGGCAGTCTGCCTAATAACCCGAATGCGCCGGATGAAAAATGCAAGGCATTCTGACCGGCGGACACAATCAAACACTTCTTTCCCTCACTCTGCAGGCGGATGCCGCAGACAAGCGAAGAAAGACCGCCACCAATTAACACTACATCAAACTTCATCATCAATCCTCCTATAATTCTTCGCCAAGTCCCATAACCTCTGAATATACCCACTGGGTGTAAGCGCTTTCCCTGAGCGTCTCACCCCAGGCCACAGGATACATTCCCTTCCACCTCTCATTGAGGAAATCCTTCAGGTCCGCCCTCGCCTTGGCCGAACATCCGGCAGCCCTGGCCAGACGTCCGGCAGCCCTGCAGGCGCAAAGCTCTCCCTGGCAGGTTCCCATCCCGAAACGGGTGCGGCGTCTAAGGTCAACCAGATTGTTGACCTCCAGATTCTTGATCGCCGAATCGACTTCGGAGACCGAGACCTCCTCGCATTCACAGACAAGGCTTCCTTTGACATCTCCGTCAAAATCCAGATTGGCGGCCTGCGTGCCGAAACGGCCTACCGAAGCCTTCTGGACCATTGTCGGAGTCTCCCAGATTTTCCTTGAGATTTCCTCGATTCCTCCGGACTCCGAACCAGGCAGCGGTGTCTCGGCGGTCACGCAACTTGCGGCCACGCCCAGTTTCCCGCACACAGCATCAGCGGCCATCTCACCCATAAGCCTGTAGGTCATCAGCTTGCCGCCGGTAATGCTGACAAAGCCCTTGATTCCGTCACGGGTCTCGTGGTCAAGGCAAACGATACCTCGGCTTATGTTTCGTCCGCTCGGATCGTTGTCGGCGGAGACCAAAGGACGTACTCCGGCATAGGCTCTCAAAACACGAGTCTCGGCCAGACAAGGGGCAAGTTTCGCTCCTTCCGCCAAGAGGAGATCGACCTCGTCCGGAGTGACCCTGAGATGGTCACACTCCTCGTAAGGAACTCTGGTCGAAGTAGTTCCAATGACACAGACAGTATCGCCAGGGACCAGAATGTCGGCATTGGCCGGTTTGCGGCAGCGATTGATGACAACGCTGTTCACCCTGTGAGCGAAAATCAGCAGGGTTCCCTTCGCAGGAAACATACTGATGTTGGCACCGGCCATCTGGGCTATGTGGTGTCCCCAGATTCCTCCGGCGTTGACAGTCACAGGAGCATAGTATTCGGTCACGATTCCAGTGTGGTGGTCAAGAACCTTCACACCCTTGACGGTGTCCTTATCCTTTATGAACTCGATTACTTCCGAATAGACCAGCACCTTGGCTCCGTGAACCTTGGCGTCGAACACGTTGGCCGCGCAAAGCCTGAACGGGTCCACCGAGCCGTCCGGAACCTTCACGGCTCCGATAAGGGACGGATTGACCGACGGTTCCATCCTCCTCGCCTCCTGAGGGTCAATCACCTCGGCACTTATCCCGGCGGCGAGACAAGCCTTTACGAAAGTGTCCTGATAAGCCAGATCATCCTCGGGAAGGGTTATAAACAGTCCGGAAGTGTCGTCCACACAGTGGCGGGCTATCTTCTTCAGAATCATATTCTCCTTTATACACTCAGTGGCGGATTCCTGATCCGTCACAGCATAGCGCGCCCCGCTATGAAGCAGACCGTGATTCCTTCCCGTCGCCCCGGTGGAAATGTCGAAACGCTCGACCAGCAAGACACGCAGTCCCCTGAGGGCGCAGTCCCTTGCGGTTCCGGCTCCGGTTATGCCACCGCCGACGACTATGACATCATATTCATTCATAATTGTTCCTATTGTCCAGTATATTGGTTAATCTTCGACCTTAAAGATCTGGACAGACTGACAGGAGTGTAGCTGTCCGAACGGTCAAGCCATTCCAAAGCAAGGTTCGGCTGGCCGCATAAAAAACATCCGAGCGCTATGTTGTAGGCCGCGCAAGCCTTCTTCTCGTCGCTTCTGCAATCGAGGAGCTTCATCCATTGATTGATAGCTTCATCCCACTTATAGGCGTAGGCATATTCCGCCCCCTTGTTCCAGGCCTCTTCCGAAGCGTCGTAATAGATGACGTAGAAATCATCGGACTTCCAAGTCGACACGAACATTTTTCCGGCGGTGTATCCGGCGTTCTCGGCTCCGGCTGAGATGTTGTCCCAGACCCTGCCCATAAGCTCGTCTTTCGAAGCGCTGCCGTCGCTATAGATTTCCGTCTTGAAACTATGCTTTCCGGAGAATCCGAGAACCTTGTCCGCCTTGTCCATTGAATCATAGACAAAGACCTTGAGATTGAAAGGGACAGACGAATGGGAGACATAGGCCGAATCCTTGGAGACAGCCCCGCCTATGACCTTGACAGGCTCATTGATGGTCGGGATTCCAAGCTCGGGGATGTCAAAGACAAACACGACATCCCTGCCGGTCTCCATCACAAGGCTCACAAGCGAATCCTTGGAAGCGTAGTCAGCGCCCTCCCCTCCCTTGGCCGTGAACAGCTCCACCTTACGCGCTCCGCCGAAATAATCCTCTTCCAACCGTGAGGCGAAACCGCTTGCGGCGAAAGAGTTGAACAGGGTGTCGCGCGGATTGCCGTCTGTTAGATAGACAACCGCCATCGATTTGCCGACCAGATTAAGACCGGACTTGGAAGGTACGCGCATCTCCGGGCTTACGACAAAAGCCTGAGGAGCGCAGGAGACCAGCGCAAACAGCGCCGAAGCTACCATCAATGAAGTCTTTTTCATAATGTTACTGTATTATAAAGGTTCGGCGGTGAGATCGTACTCATCGGCGCCGGTGATTCTCACATCGATAAACTCGCCGCACAACTGCCCGGCAGACCGTCCGCCGAACTTCCGAGCGTCATATCTGACGACAATCTCTCCGTCCACCTCCGGACTCTCGTACTGGCTTCTGCAGACCAGCACGCCGTCCGTATAGCCGTCAACGATCACCCGTTCGGTCTTACCTACCCTTGACTCGTTGAAAGCCAGCGATATGCCGCTCTGCAAACTCATCAACTCATTCAGTCTTCGCTCCTTTTCCTTCTTCGGCACGGAATCACGGTAATTATCCGCACCGAAAGTGCCTTCCTCCTCGGAATACCTGAACGCTCCGAGACGCTCGATCCTGGCTTCACGCACAAAGTCCAGAAGCTGCCCGAACTCTTTCTTCCCCTCTCCCGGATGGCCGACAATCATCGTTGTCCTGAGTACCACACCGGGAACCCGGTCGCGCAGTTTACCGATCAGGGTCCTTGTCCACTCACCGGTCACGTGACGGTGCATCTTGTCAAGCACATTATCGGAAATGTGCTGAAGAGGGATGTCCAGATACTTGCAGACCTTAGGGTTGCAAGCCATCTCCTCAAGCACGTCTTCCGGAAAGTCGGCCGGGTAGGAATAATGAATCCTTATCCACTCTATTCCGTCGATGGCGGAAAGTCTGCGGATAAGCTCCGCCAATGAGCGCCGCCGGTACAGATCAAGTCCGTAGTACGTAGTGTCCTGGGCAATAAGTATCAGCTCCTTCACCCCGTCTTTGGCCAAGGCCACGGACTCGGCCACAAGATCCTCCATCGGAACGGAGCGGTGCGCCCCCCTGATGAAAGGAATGGCACAATAGGAACATCTGCGGTCGCATCCTTCGGAAATCTTGAGATACGCGTATGCCTCCCTGTCTTTTCTGTACCTCGCCGGGGTCTTTACCGGAACACAGCCCAAGGCATTGACTATAGGGTCGATGTCCCTGGCCCCGAACCAAAGGTCAACCTCCGGGATAAGCTCAGGCATCTGCGAAAGATACCTTTGCGAAAGACATCCGAAAACGACAAGCTTTCCTACTTCACCAGATTTCCTGCGCTCTGCCGCGGTCAGTATCGTCCGGATTGACTCCTCCTTCGCGTCACCGATGAAGCCGCAGGTGTTGATAAGAAGCACATCCACAGAGCCGGTCTCCTCCTCGGGGACGATTCGCCAGGAATCCTTGACCTGAGAAAGAAGATGCTCTGTGTCAACTGTGTTCTTGGAACAGCCTAAAGTTATGACCTGTAAGGTTTTCACTATTCGTCTGCCTTGTCTTCCCCCTCGGTCTCTTCAGTTCCCGGCTCCTCGTCGGAAGCCTCTTCCGGATTCACAAAGTCAAAGGAGGCGTATTTCTTGATGTCACCGTACCAATCTACGACTTTCTTCATATGAGACACATAGAAACGATCCTCGTCGTAGTCAGGCAATGCCTTCTTGAACAATGATTTAAGCTCATCCGAAGAAGCCTTTGGGCTTGGAGCGTCATTCTCTCCTAGCACCTCGAGCATCTTAAGGAAGACCTCCTGAAGCTTTACCTCACCCTCGGTCGTATAGATTGAAATGTCCGCCAGCGTAGTGATACGGCTCTTGGCGTCGGCCACGGTCCTCTTCTTGTCAGAAAGGGATTCGATGATGACTCCGTTACGCGCCTGAGCGACATACTCGAACAGGCCGTGCTGGCCTGAGATTGAAAGAATTTTTGAAAGATCTGTTTTCATATTCAATGATAGTGGATAAATTAATACTCTAACAAAATTTAAGCCCGCCGAAGACTTTTTCCGTCTTTTCCTTCAGCGAGGCGAATGTTCCATCGTTGCGGATGACAGCGTCGGCTCTGGAAATGTCGAAACGCTGCGCGTCCATTCTTTTACGAATTATTTCCGCGGAGACCCCGTCACGGGCGCAGGCCCTCTCCAGTCTCAGCTCCAAAGGAGCGTCAACCAAGACGACGAAGTCGGTTACCGACAGAAAATCCGGTTTGCCCAGGACAAGCGCGGACTCCATCACACAGAACGGCGGGTTCCCGAAAAAAGTCTCCGCGCCCGCCTGTCCCCCAAGACAGGATTCCTGCAAGGCTTTCCATCTCTTGAAATCATCCAGGACGGCAGGGTGTACAATCCCTTCCAGAATCCGGAGCCTGTCCGGTGAGGAAAAGGCTATTCCTGCCAGCTTTGAACGATCCAGAGAGCCGTCAGGCAGCGTAAGGGAGCAACCGAAAGCCTGCTCGACGGCGGGAAGAAGCGATCTGTCCTTTGAATACAGTCCCTTGGCCTCCGAATCGGAGTCGTAAACAGGAATCCCGCGCTCCGAAAGGATGGAGCAGACAACTGACTTGCCGCTTCCGATTCCACCTGTCACCGCCACAGTCCTCATTGCCGTCCTTCCTCCACACAATCAAACACTTCCGGTGTCACCGAACATTCTATCACGCCGTCCGGGATTCTGGATGCGTGAGCGATGCACTTACCACCGATTGAGCTTCTGAAATCAGCGTAGTCAATATAGAACTGAACATCCTCCGTCGGATCCTGTGACAACGGGAACGCACATTTGAACACGACAACCGCAGTGGACGGATAGACCGAGAGTTTCTTGCCGGCGGGCAGGTTCCTCACGCCGACTGTCACCTCGGAGCGAATCTCGACATAGCGGGTGACATCAAGGGAATAATTCACCTCTGTCTCCGACATCCTGACCCCGGACACAGGCTCAAGCCTGACTACACCGTGGGCGCTGGACTTAAGGTTCAGCAGGTCAATCGTGCGGGTGAAGACCCTGTCGATATGCTCAAGGTGAAACGGTTCTCCGTAAACGGTCACCGAATCCGGCTGGAGGCGTATCTGTCCCATTGCCATATACTGAGGCTCAAAACTCAAGACCTGAACAGCCTGGACCGGCACTCTCTTGTTGTTCTCGAACGGGAAGCGGAACTGCACATTCTCGGACAGGAATGACTCAAGGCGCACACCGTCACCGAATATCTCTGTGACATAGTTGCTCAGCTCTGCTGCCGTGATGTAGAACAGCTCGCCTTCCTTATGATGGAGATCCTTACTGTCAAACTTGATTGTCAGCGCCTTGCGTTTGGCCTGATGATGTATTCTCAAAAGAGAGAAACCGGAAGTGCGGCATCTGGCGGCTATCATACTGGAATTGGAGGAAACGTTGGAATGGCCTTCCAAATTGCACTGAGCGACCACCGGCACGCTCATCGTGTCGGAATAGTTCAGGGAAAGATTGTGGATAAGCCAGATACTGAACGCAAGCAAGAGAGACATCAGAAAAACTGAAATGTCTCTCCCGTCCAGATGCAATCTTCCCAGCAGTTTATGCAGACGTTCCTTCCACATCCTACAGCCAGAAATTCAAAACGTTACTGCTGCGGAGCGTCCTGTGTGAAGTCCCTTACGAGGGAGTTTTTGTCTACCTTGAGCTTCACTTCGCCGCCGATCTTGATGAGGACAGTCTTTTCCTTGACCTCATCCACGGTTCCGTAGATTCCACCGACAGTCACAACCTTGTCGCCCTTCTTGAGTCCGCTGCGGAACTTCTCAAGCTCCTTCTGCTGCTTACGCTGCGGACGGATCATAAAGAACCACATAATCACGAACATAGCGATGATCATAACCCAGAAAGCGCCACCGCCTGTCTGCTGAGGCTGTGCAGCTCCAGCCGGAGCCGAGGCCTGCAGCAGCATAAAAGTAAGAATATTCATATTCGATTAATAATAATTATATGTTCACAAATTTAAGCAATTTTTTCGGTCTTCACTATATCCCCTTCGTCAATCTGCCTTTTGATCAGACGGTCGAGAAGCCCGTTTACAAACGAACGGCTCTTCGGAGTGCTGTAGAACTTGGAGATTTCGACATATTCATTGATTGTGACCCGGAGCGGCATCGACGGGAACGCCTTCGCTTCGGAAAGTCCCATCACGATGAGTACCGTGTCGGTCGTGAAAAGACGGTCCCTCTCCCACTGTGAGGTACTTTCCGCGACAAGAGGGGCGTACTTGCCATAGCAGGCGAAAGCGGTACGCAAAAGCTTATATACAAATGCTTTGTCGCTCTCGACATCCTTATTCAAGGCCATCTCGCTGCGATACAGCGGCGGCAAGATCCAGCGGTATCCCCTGGCGATCGCCTTGAGCGTGTCGCAGCAGACCGTCAATGAATATGCCAGGTCGTCACACCAGAGGATGGACATATCCTCAAGTATCTTTTCAAGTTCCTCGTTGTCCACGAACTCCTCTTCGAATATCCTCGCGAAGAGCCTTGCGTCCTCTTCAACCGAACTCTCCTGCGAGGACATATATTCAGTGAAATAGTCCTTGGCGCAGATAGAGTCGTAGACGCTTCTGACAAGTGCGTCGTAAGGCTCCCAGGACAGCTTGCGGCGGGAAAGGATCTTACGGAAGTCAGGATCCTGTTCAAGCAGCGGCGAGACAGAGTTCCTGACAAACTTCAGGTTGGGATTCCTCTCCTCCTCTGTCGGATTGAACTTGTTTCTGGCGTTCTCTATCCTTGTCCTCGCCTCAGCAGTAAGGTAAGGGATGATGTCTAACATAAAGAGATACAAAGACCTTGTGGCCTCGCAAGATGCTTCCAGAAGCGCCTCGGCCTCCGGAAGAGTCGCAGAAGGATCCTCCGCATAACTGTAGAGTACCTTGAAAGCCTTTATTCTCAGGATTCGTCTGTTGAGCATAATTCCGTTCAAATTTTTGTACAAAGATAACACACAATTTCAGATTTTTCTTAAATTTGTGCGGATAACAAAACATTCAGCGCAAGATGTACAAAGATGATTACGAGCGGCAGGGGTACGCTGACCGCAACACTGAGGACGTTTACTCAAAGCCGGTAAGGGCCGGTAAGAGGACGTATTTCTTCGATGTGAAGACCACCAAGGGCAACAACGACTACTACCTGACAATCACTGAGAGCAAGCGCAGACAGGAGCAGGACGGGAGTTTTTCTTTTGACAAACACAAGATTTTCCTTTACAAGGAAGACTTCGACAAGTTTCAGGAAGGTCTTGCGGAGGTTGTCGCCTATATGAAAGCCAACCTTCTGCCTGATGTACCGGAACACAGCCCCGAGCAGGAGTGCGGGACAACCGGAGACGACGCGTCCGACAAACAGTTCAGCGACGTGAATTTCGAAGAGCTGTAGGCGCTCCCGCAGACGGATATTCCAGAATAAGCAAGGAGAGAAGGGTGGTTTTTAATCAGCCTCTCTTTTTTTTTGTTTTTTCCCCATTAAGTTAGTAAATTTGAGAGTTATTAGTCAAACGACAAATAATCACGGACTTAATTTTTGTTTAACGCATAAAAAAAACACTACACAATGAGCAAAGAAATGTCTAGACGCTCCTTCCTGAAGACAGGGACAGCTGTAGCCGCCGGCATCGCGGTGGCTCCGAACGTCATCATCGCCGGTGAAAAGACTCCTAAGAAGGAGAAGAAAAAGAAAGTCGCCCCAAGCGACAAGCTCAACATCCTTGGTGTCGGCATCGGAGGCCGCGGAGCGGCTGACCTTGCCCAGATGGAGACCGAGAACATCATCGGACTCTGCGATGTTGACTGGAAGTATGCCGACCACGTCTTCAAGAAATATCCTCAGGCAAAGAAATACAACGACTACCGAGTGATGTTCGACGAGATGCTTGACCAGGCTGACGCCGTGATGATCGCCACTGCCGACCACACTCACGCCATCATCGCCGCCCAGGCTATGGCCGCCGGAAAGCACGTCTATGTCGAGAAACCGCTTACCCTTACAGTGTACGAGGCAAGACTCCTCACAAAACTCGCGGCCAAATACCGCGTGGCCACACAGATGGGTAACCAGGGAGCCTCAAGCGCCGGCACAAGAAAGGCCATCGAATGGCTTTGGAACGGTGAGATCGGCGAGGTCAGAAGAGTTGACTGCTTCACTGACCGCCCTATCTGGCCTCAGGGACTCGAGAAACCTACCAAGGTCGAGGAAATCCCTTCAACACTCAACTGGGACGCTTTCATCGGCCCGGCTCCGATGCGTCCTTACAACTCCATCTATACTCCTTGGAACTTCCGCGGCTGGTGGGATTTCGGCACAGGAGCGATGGGCGATATGGCCTGCCACATTATGCACGTTCCGTTCAAAGGTCTCAAGCTCGGCTATCCTACCAAGGTCGAGGCCAGCTCTACCAACGTGCTGACTGACTGCTGCCCGAGCGCCGAGATGATCCACCTCACATTCCCTGCAAGAGAGAATATGGCGAAGCTTGCGATGCCGGAGGTTGACATCCGCTGGTACGACGGAGGCTTCAAGCCGGAAAGGCCTGAGGGACTTCCTGCCGGATTCAACCTTAACATAAGCGGCGGATGCAGCATCTTCTACGGAACAAAGGACATTATGATCGCCGGTACATACGGACAGGATCCTATCCTCGTGTCCGGAAGAAATCCTGAGGTTCCTCACGTTCTCCGCGAGGTCACTCTGTCACACCAGCAGGACTGGATCCGCGCCTGCAAGGAGGATCCTGATTCAAGAATCCCTTCAGCCTCAGACTTCAGCGAGGCCGGTCCGTTCGTGGAGATGGTCGACCTCGGTGTAGCCGCCGTCAGACTTCAGGCTCTCAACCAGGTGCTTGAGTGGGACGGACAGAAGATGGAATTCACCAACATCCCTGCCGAGGCCACTATCAAGATTCTTGAGAAGGACGGTTTCTCAATCACCGACGGCCACCCTACTTTCAAGAACAAGTACACCGATCCGATAAATGCCCGCCAGTTCGCCGCAAGCCTAATTAAGCGTCAGTACCGCGCCGGATACGAGCTTCCTGAAATGCCTGAATAATAAATAATTAATTAAACAAATATTAAAGACACGAGAATATGAAAAGAATCGTTTACGCCGCCACTGCCGCGGCTATGGCACTGACCGCCGTCTCCTGCGGCAACGGAAACAAGAAAGCCGCCGCTCCGGCCGAACTTAAATGGACCGGCACCGAGACTGTAGAGACAAAGGTAGCCAAGGAAGGCGCGCCTGCATACATCAGCGTGGAGAAGCCTCAGGTAGACCTCTCTTCCGTTCCTCAGGACAAGGATGGCTACTATGTGATTTTCGACGGCGAGACCCTGAACGGATGGCGTGGCTACGGTAAGGACAGCGCTCCTACAAGATGGACTGTCGAGGACGGCTGCATCAAGTTTACCGGCACAGGCTCAGGCGAAGGCCAGACACTTGAAGGCGGAGACCTCATCTTCGCCCACAAGTTCAAGAACTTCCAGCTCGAGTTGGAATGGAAAGTCTCCAAGGGTGGCAATTCAGGTATCCTCTACCTCGCCCAGGAAGTCAAGGAGTACAAGGCTGACAGCACCACAAAATGGTCTCCAATCTACATTTCATCCCCTGAGTATCAGGTTCTTGACAATGCGAACCATCCTGACGCGATGCTTGGTGTTGACGGCAACCGCCAGTCGGCTTCACTCTATGATATGATTCCTGCAAAACCTCAGAACCAGAATCCTTTCGGAGAGTGGAACACAGCCAAGATTATGGTCTACAAAGGAACAGTCGTTCACGGTCAGAACGGTGCAAACGTTGTTGAGTACCACCTGTGGACAGAGCAGTGGACCGATATGCTCCAGGCTTCCAAGTTCTCTCAGGAGAAATGGCCTCTCGCCTTCGAGCTTCTCAACAATTGCGGCGGCGAGAATCACGAAGGCTACATCGGCCTTCAGGATCACGGCGATGATGTATGGTACCGCAACATTCGTGTGAAAGTTCTTGACTAATGAAAAAGACAAGCCTTATCATTATGGCTTCGGCCCTTTTTCTCTGCGCAGTCGCCTGCACAGGGAAAAAGGCCGAGGCTCCTGTAAAGAAAGAAATCAGCGTCCAGCTCTATAGCATCAGGGACGTGATCGGCAATCCTGAGAAATATGCCCAGAACCACGAGGAAGCCTTCAAGGCTCTTGCGGAAATGGGCTACACATCAGTGGAGGCGGCGTGCTACTCCGACGGCAAACTCTACGGAGTCGAGCCTGAGCAGTACAAGGCGGATCTTGAGGCGGCAGGCCTTAAGTCCCTCTCGACACACATCGGCAAGAACCTTAGTGACGAGGAGCTTGCGTCAGGTGACTTCACGGAATCAATGAAGTGGTGGGATCAGGCCATAGCAGCCCATAAGGCAGCCGGATGCAAGTACATTGTCTGCCCGTCCTTCAAAGTGCCGGAGACACTCGCCGGACTCAAGACCTACTGCGACTACTTCAACGCGATCGGAGCCAAGTGCAAGGAGAACGGAATGCTTTTCGGCTACCACAACCACTCGCACGAATTCAAGAAAATCGAGGACACTGTCATCTACAGGTATATGCTTGAGAACACAGACCCTGAGCTTGTGTTCTTTGAGATGGATGTCTATTGGGCAGTGATGGGCAAGGCCTACCCTGTCGAGCTTTTCAAAGAGTATCCAGGACGTTTCACCCTTCTTCACATCAAGGATCACCGCGAGCTTGGAGAGAGCGGAATGGTTGGTTTCGACGCCATATTCAAAAATGCCGACAAAGCAGGGATGAAAGACTTTGTCGTTGAACTTGAGGCGTTCACCAATGGTGACTGGAAGGAAAGTATGAAGATGTGCGCCGACTACCTCCTTGCTTCAGACTTTGTCAAGGCCAGCTATGCCGAGTAATAAAAAGACAGAGTTACTGAATAATGTCTCTTATTTAATAGGGTGACTGAAAATTGCAATATTCGTCGCAGCGCGACAGAAGGGGTTTCGGGGAAACCTTTCCCCGCGCCCCCAAGGGGCTGTCACGACAGTGACTGGGGGTTGAATAAAGACAGGAGGGTGACTGAAAATTGCATTTTTAGTCACCCTCCCCTTTTTGTATTACCGGCTTGAAAGACGCAAGATGGTCATCCCGAAATTTTTATAGTCCGGAACGGACTCCGGCTATATGAGATTTCAGCATATTTTAGTATATTTGAGGATTACAGATACTAATATAATAGGTTATAATATTAAAGCACATCAAAGTTTCTTAGACATATTCGACTATGGACAGGATTCTGCTTAGGAATATCACTTCAGAAGGACGGCAGGTCGATATCTCGATCGCCGATGGCCTGATTGAGAGAATCGAGCCTCATTCTGACGGACGCAAGGAAACCGCACCGGGTGTGGAGATTGTGGACTGTTCAGGAAAAGTGGCTGTACCGGGATTCATCAATATGCACACCCACGCCGCAATGTCGCTGATGAGAGGTGCTGGAGAGGATATGGTGCTTAAGGACTGGCTGGATCACATCTGGGCGATTGAGTCGAAGCTGGACGCACCGTTCATCTACTGGGGAACCAAGGTTGCGGCACTTGAAATGATCAAGACCGGAACCACGACATTCAACGACCAGTACTGGTTTTCGCCGACCGCTCGTATCGCAGCCGCGGAAATGGGTCTGCGGGGAGCCGTGTCATATGTTTTCCTTGACCACCACAATCCGGAAGAGGCGGCAAGAGAGAAAGACCAATGCATCAAGATGCACGAGACTGTCCCGGAATGGGACTCCCGTTCCATCTTCACAATCGGAATCCACTCCATCTACTCGGTCAGCGAGGAATTGATTCTATGGGCCACGGAATATGCCCGCAAGCACAGTCTGAAGATTCATATTCATCTGGCCGAATCGGAACGCGAGGATCTTGACTGCAAGGCTGCCCACGGCGGACTTTCACCTGTGGAATACCTTGATTCCATCGGAGTTCTCGGCCCGGACGTGATTGCGGCGCACACTCTCTGGCTTTCAGAACACGACATAGAATTGCTTGGCAGACACGGCGTGAACTGCGTCCACAACATCAACTCGAACACGAAACTTGCTTCCGGCTACAAGTTCAAATGGAAAGAGCTTGCCGAGTCAGGAGCGAATGTCTGCCTCGGCACTGACGGATGCGCTTCTTCCAACAATCTGGACATTCTTGAGGCGATGAAGACTACAGCTCTGTTCCAGAAAGCCTGGAGGAAGGATCCTTCAGCCCTGCCTCTGAAATCACTTATGGAGATGGCCACAGTGAACGGCGCAAAGGCGCTGGGACTTAAGACCGGAAAGATTGAGGAAGGCTACGAAGCTGACATACAGATCGTTGACACGGACAACACCTTCTTCCTGTCCCCAGGCTCGTTCCTCGCCAACTTCATCTATTCAGCTCACAGCGACTGCATCTCATCATTGATTTCAGGAGGAAGATTCGTAATGAGGGACAGAAAAGTCTCCGGCGAGAAGATGATTCTGAAAGGGGCGCGCACTGTTATTGATGAGATTAATTATAAACCTTAGACAATAAGAATCTGTTTTGGATAACAATCTTCAACAGCCTCAAAGAAAAGACAACCACCACCCGCGCTGTTTTCCGGTGCGGAATAACAATAATCATTACTATGGATCCAAGAGCAGAAAGAATCTACGGAGCCGCTGAATATTTAAGGCAGCAGCTGGGCGGCCTCAAGCCGGAGGTCGGCATAGTGCTTGGCAGCGGGCTTGGAAAACTTGCGGACAGCATCACCGACCCGCTTACAATACCTTACAAGACAATCCCGGGATTCCCGGTCTCCACGGCGATAGGCCACAAGGGCAACTTCATCGTAGGCAGGCTCGGCGGCAAGACCGTCATCGCGATGCAAGGCCGCATACACTACTATGAGGGCTATCCTATGGAGCTTGTGACACTTCCTATCCGGGTTATGAAGGTAATCGGGATCAAATACCTGTTCGTCTCAAACGCAGCCGGAGGTGTCAACTACAATTTCAAGGTAGGAGACCTGATGATCATCACCGACCACATCAACCAGCTTCCGAACCCTCTTATCGGGCCGAACCTTGACGATTTCGGCCCTCGCTTTCCGGATATGACAAGGCCTTACGACCCCGGGCTTATCGCCAAGGCCGAGGCAATCGCCGTAGAGCTGGGAATCAAACTCCACAAGGGAGTCTACTATGGAGGCACCGGCCCTACCTACGAGACACCGGCCGAGTACAAATACATCCGGGTGATCGGAGGGGACGCGACCGGTATGTCCACTATTCCGGAGGTTATAGTGGCCAGACACTCTGACATTCCGGTGTTCGGGGTCTCCGTGATCACTAACGAGGCGCACGACGACTACGCTCCTGACTATGTGAACGATGGAGACGATGTCGTGAAGGCGGCGGATGCGGCGGCGGACAGGATGTGTGCGCTGTTCAGCAAAATGATAGAGGCGTTATAATATTCAGGAACAATGAGATACATTTATATTCTTTATTTTGTTTTCGCAGCCTTCATCCTTGGGTTCGGTGCCGCCATCCTGATCGGGGGGACGGAGATCTCCTGGAAGATTGTGTGCATCCTCCTGATAGGCTTGTATTTCCTCTACAGGGGAATCGCTGTCTGCATTAACCAGAAACGCCGCAAGGAGCAGGAAGAAATCGACAACCGGAATGACCCGGCAAACACATAACCTTTAACGCAAATGGATTTAGGGCTATTCAGAGTGGCCGCCGCTGTGCCAAGGGTCAAAGTGGCGGATGTCGAATATAACGCATCATCTATCTGCCGGATGACAGCCGAGGCCGAGAAAGAGGAGGCGTCGCTGATCGTGTTTCCGGAACTGTCGATAACCGGCTACACCTGCCTTGACCTTTTCGGCCAGAACCTTCTGCTCACGAAATCCGAGGAGGCGGTCGGAAAGATAATGAACTTCACCAGGGGTAAGCACATCACGGTTGTGGCCGGTGCTCCGGTACGCTTCAGAGGCCGTCTCTACAACTGTGCGATTGTCATCAGGAACGGTGGAATCAAAGGAATCGTACCGAAAATCTATCTTCCGACCTATGCCGAGTTCGACGAGGGGCGATGGTTCGCGTCCGGGTCGGACTTTCTCGGACCGGACAACACTGCCACAGGAAGATTCATAGACGACGGGAAGAGCTATTTCAGGGCCGGTTTCGACTCGATTATAAAATACTGCGGACAGAGATGCAACATCTCGCCGAACCTTCTGTTCACGGTCGGCTCGGCCACGTTCGGAATCGAAATCTGCGAGGATTTCTGGACGCCAATCCCACCTTCATCATTCCTCGCCCCTTCTGGCGCGCAGGTGATCGTCAACATCTCCGCATCAAACGAGGTGATGACCAAGCATCAGCAACGCAAAGAGCTTATTTCCAACCAGTCAGGCCGTACCGTGTCCGGATATATCTACTGTTCAGCCGGTTACGGGGAATCCTCGATGGACACCGTCTACGGCGGCTCTTCCATCATCTGCGAGAACGGGCATATCCTGGCCGAGAACGAAAGATTCCAGCTACACGACACGATGATATTCGCCGACCTTGACATAGAGAGGCTCAACGTACTCAGGCAGAAGAAGAACTCATTCAGGGGAATGACCCCGGACGGGACATCGGCGTGTGAATATTCAGGGCTGTATTCCTGCTACGATCTCGGTCCCGCTGCGCCTACTGACTTCGGCAGGAAGTTCTACCGTTACGTTGAGCCGCATCCGTTCCTTCCTGAGGGAGACCCGGGCGAAATCGCCGAACGGTCAAAGGAGATTCTGCAAATCCAGACGACAGGGCTAATCTCTCGCCTTGAGCACATAGACTGCAAGAAAGCGGTTCTTGGAATATCCGGAGGCCTCGACAGCACACTGGCTCTTCTTGTGACTGTAATGGCTTTCGACAAGCTGGGGATTCCGAGAAAGAATATCATCGGAATCACTATGCCGGGCCTCGGGACTACGCGAAGGACGAAGTCCAATGCTGTGGATCTGATGGAAGTTCTGGGTGTTTCTTCAAGGGAGATTTCGGTCGTGGCGGCTGTGGAGCAGCACTTCAAGGACATAGGACACGACCCAAAGGTGATGGACTCCACTTACGAGAACGCCCAGGCGAGGGAAAGGACTCAGATTCTGATGGACATCGCCAATCAGGAGAACGGGCTTGTAATCGGTACGGGAGATCTTTCCGAGCTGGCTCTCGGATGGTGTACCTACAACGGCGACCATATGTCTATGTATGCCGTGAACTCCTCCGTACCGAAGACCTTGATCAAATACCTTGTACGATGGGCAGCCGGCAACGTGTTCACCTCCGCGGCCAAGGATGGCGCGCGAAGCGCCTCGGAGATTCTTGTAGACATCGCAGACACCCCTATCAGTCCGGAACTTACACCGGCTGACTCCAAGGGCGAGATTAAGCAGAAGACCGAGGATCTGATCGGGCCATACGAGCTTCACGACTTCTTCATCTACAATTTCATTCGCTACGGCTACTCCCCCGCCAAGATTTTCCATCTGGCTTGCAGGGCGTTCGGGACACTGGAGAACGGAGCCGGCGCACGCAGGACAAAGAATGCCGAGAGCCATAAGGATGTCGTCTTTGACAAGGCGACCATACTCAAGTGGCTGAAAAAGTTCTATTGGAGGTTCTTCAGCCAACAGTTCAAGCGGTCCTGTATGCCTGACGGCCCGAAAATCAGCCTTGTGAGCTTCTCTCCTCGGGGTGACTGGCGTATGCCGTCAGACGCACAGGTGCGGCTATGGCTTTCAGAACTTGACAGAATCACGGTCTAAGAGAGGGGGGATATTCCCCCTCTACCGTAACTATTTGATCCGGAGGAACGAATAGCCGAACCGCTGGCAAGCGGCGCGCTCGAGAGATTCCCGGTCATCCGGGTGGGCGATGGAAATCAGCGCTTTCGCACGCTCGGCAAGATTCTTATTGCGGAGATAGACGCAACCATATTCAGTTACAACGTATTGCGTCTGAAAACGGGTTGTGACCACTCCGGCTCCCGAAGCCAGATTAGCGACAATCTTGCCGCGGCCTTTGGAAGTGCGGGAAGGCAGGGCGATGAAGGTCTTGCCGCCTTCTGACAAAGCCGCCCCGTACATAAAATCGTGCTGGCCGCCGACGCTTGAGAAGATTTTCTCGCCAATGCTGTCTGCGCAGATCTGGCCGGTAAGGTCAACCTCTATCGCCGAGTTGATAGCCATTGCATTAGGGTTCTGGCGGATGCGCTGCGGATCGTTGGTCCAGCTGACATCCCGGAACACGGCATCCCTGTTATGGTCAAGGTACTCATACATCTGACGGGAGCCAAGCGCCAGACACGCCACACTGCGTCCCGGCTCGACTTTCTTCAAAGAATTGTCAATTACCCCGGTCTGCATAAGGCGGAAAACACCGTCGGTCATCGCCTCAGTGTGAAGTCCGAGATGCCTGTGATCCTTGAGACCGTTAAGGATGGCGTTAGGGATGCCGCCCACACCTATCTGGAGGGTGGCGCCGTCCGGAATCTGGGCGGCTATGTACGAACCGATGGCTGACTCAATTTCGGTCGGAGGCCCGAACTGCATATCCACAGGCGGGTCGTCACACTCGATGGCGGCGGTAATCTCGGACTCGTGAATCATAGCCGTGCCGTAAAGATAAGGTATGCTCTTGTTAACCTGAGCGATGACAATCCTTGCGGACTCGACGGCGGGCTGGGCAAGATCCGCCGAGATGTTGTAGCTGCAATAGCCGTTCTCGTCCGGAAGCGAGCAATTTATGCACGCCACGTCTATCGGAATCTCGCGGCGACGGATAAGCGACGGGATCTCACCGAGAAAGCCCGGTATGAGACTGCCGTAACCCTGTGAGACATATTCCCTTTGATCTGAGCAAAGGAACACGCTGTTCACAAAGAAGGACTCCTTGAACTCGGGACGGCAGAACGGAGCCGGCCCTTTGGTGATGTTGAAACCTGAGACAATATTCACTCCGCGGAGTTCATCCGCCCGCCGTGCCAGAGCCTCCTGGATTATGACTGGAACTGCCGTACTTCCCTGGAAAAAGACCCAGTCTCCCGACCTGACGAGTCTGACAGCTTCGTCTGCGCTAACGTATTTCATAAGGTAATGTTCTGCAAATAATTAATTTTCCGACTCATAGAGTTCAACGAAAAGGCCAAGGCGCTCGTCAAGGGCCTGGAAATCCTCCTCACGGTTAAGAAGAGAGACACAAACCCTGAGTCCCTCGCGCGTACTGTGCGTCGCCACCATCGTGATGGCACACACTCCGCAACGGAGAAGGTTCAGAAGCAGCTTGCTTCCTGCCATCCCGCCATAGCCCACCGTAAAGAAAAAGCCGTCGCTGACATCCTCGTCCAAGTCTTTGTCATAGACAATGTGAAAACCACGGCGGGTGAATATTTCCTTCGCCCTGCCTGCCCTGCGGCCATATTCACGCATCTCTCCGACGAAGTCATATTTGCCGTCAGCCGCCGCCCCAAGCATCTCCGCGAAGGCATACTGTGCCGAATGCGAGCAGCTTGAAGAGTTGACATACAGATAGGTAAGAGAGAAATTGTCTCCGAAACGGCCGAGGCCGTAACGTTCGCGAAGGGCAGGATATTCACGGCGGTAGAGCTTGTCGGAGATGGCCACAAAGGCTATTCGCTCCCCTGCATAACTGAATATCTTCGAAGCCGATATCATCAGAACGCAATTGTCGGTGTAACGCGCGACTGTTGGCTGGTAAGGCGGTTGGAAAGGCACGGAAAGGTCTTTCCGGAAATCCATACAAAGATAGGCCATATCCTCCAGGGCGATGACATCGTGACGTGTGCAAAGCTCTCCAAGGCTCTTCAGTTCATCCTCGGTAAGGCAAACCCAGGACGGGTTGTTCGGATTCGAATAGACTATCGCGGCCACACGGCCGTCTGCAAAGACTTCCTCAAGCTTTTCACGGAACTTCTCCCCTCTGCAATCATAGAGGTCGAACATTCTTGTCTTGAGGCCGAGAACATTCGCCTGACTATAGTGAGAAGGGAATCCCGGATTAAGATACACGACCGTGTCCTTGCCGGGGTTCATCTGGACGCATTCCAGCAGGAGATTGTAGCAACCCTGCATCGAGCCCACGGTCGGTACGATACCTTCCGGAGCCACGTCAATGCCGACAAAAGCCTTGACAAAACGCGAGCCGTTCTCCTTGAGCTCACGTATTCCGCAGGCCGGCGGGTAAACAGAGGCGTCCCCGTTGTCCAATGCCCTTTTCTGCGCCTCGACACCTATGCCGCAGGCACTCAGCCCGGGAATGCCGAACTCAAGATGCACGAACCTTTCGCCGGAAATCCTCTCCAGCTCTTGCGCCACATTGACGCACTGGCGTATTGTCGCCCGTCCAATGTCAACTATATCAAGACCTTGAAGGACTTCATCTATCGCATCTCTGGAAATCGCTTTCATCCCAACAAGTTTTTAGAGTACTCCAGGCCGGCATTGAAGGCGGAGATATTCATTTCTACAATCCGTTCTCCCTTGCGCGAGAACACGTTGGAGATTCCCTCGCGGAGTTTCTCGGGATCAAGGATTTCCAACACGCTGGCCGACGCTCCTAAAAGCACCATATTCGCTCCCCTCGGCGAACCGGCCTCCTTGGCAATCGAATCACAGTCAAGGGTTATGACATTGCCCACCTTGCCCAATTCGGCCGTAATCCTCTCGATCGGAGGATAATCCGGGATGTTCACGAACGGCGTTGAATTTGTCACTATCCAGCCATTTCTGGAAAGCCAAGGCAGGTAGCGTAAAGCCTCCATAGGCTCCAGCGAGAGTATGAGGTCGCACTCACCGCGGGGAATCAGGTCGCTCCAGATTTTCTCGTCACTGATTCTGAGATTACTCTGCACATCTCCGCCCCTTTGGCTCATTCCGTGTACCTCGGCCTGCTTCAGACGCAGGTTCTGGTCAAGCGACGCCCAACCTATTACCGTGGCTATCGAGAGGATTCCCTGTCCTCCGACTCCTGAAAGTATTATGTCCTTCTTTTTCATAACCTTATGCCTTTTTAGCCGCTAAGGCGGCGTGACGCTTTGCTGTCTGGATACACTCGCGGCGACAGATTATCACGGAGACACCGCTGTAATTAAGCTCCTCATCTATGACCCTCTCCATTTCCTCATAGTTCTTAGGCAGAGGAATAACGGTCCTTATGTGTTCAGGCTCGACACCGAGTCCTTTGCAGATTGCCTCAAGCCTTCCGGTTCCCGCCGAGTCCTGCCCTCCGGTCATTCCCGCTGTCAGATTGTCGGAGATGCAGACAGTCACACTCGCCCCGGCGTTGACACAATCCAGAAGCCCTGTCATTCCGCTATGCGTGAAAGTAGAGTCTCCGATCACGGCTACCGCAGGCCATACTCCGGAATCCGCGGCACCGAGCGCCATAGTGATCGAAGCGCCCATCTCAACGCAGGTGTGGAACGAGTTGAAAGGCGGCATATACCCAAGAGTGTAGCAACCTATGTCGCTGAAAACACGGGCGGAAGGCGTATATTCCTTAAGCACCGCATTAAGTGCGGTATAGAAGTCGCGGTGTCCGCAGCCCTGGCACAGCGCCGGCGGACGCGGCACAGTCACATCCGACTTTGAATATGTCTCCACAGGCGGCAGGCCGACGGCTTTGCGCACACAATCCGGAGTAAGCTCACCGGTTCTCGGAAGAGTGCCGTCCAGCCGTCCAAGGATTCTGGTGCACCTTCTGTCCTCAGGGTCGTACAGTATGCCCCTCATCCTCTCCTCAATCAAAGGCTGTCCCTCCTCCAGGACAAGCACGGAGTCACACAGGGCCGCGATCTTTCTTGCCAGTCCCTTAGGGAACGGGTAACGGGTCACCTTGAGCGTCGGATAAGGACATCCGTCAGGGAAATTCTCCATCAGATAGTTCCACGCTATTCCGCAGGCGATTATCCCGATTCTGTGATTCGGTCCCTCCTGATAGACGTTCTCCGCCGAAGTCTCGGAATCGCTCTCAAAGGCAAGCACGTCATCGGCCAGCTGGAGAATGCGCTTTCTGGCGTTCACGGGCAATGTCACCCAATTCTTCTCGTGAATGGCGTCAGGGAAACAAAGCTCGTTCTCAGGCCTCGCCTCACCGGCTTCAACCACAGCCCTCGAGTGGGCCATACGGGTGGTAAGACGCATCAGCACAGGAATATGATTGGCCTCGGAATAGTCAAAAGCCTCGCGCGCCATATCATACGCCTCCTGCTGGTCAGACGGCTCGAAGCACGGCATCATAGCGAAATCGGCATAGAATCTCGAGTCCTGCTCATTCTGTGACGAATGCTGGGACGGATCGTCGCAGGCCACTATCACAAGGCCTCCGTTGGCTCCGGTGACAGCCGAATTGACGAAAGCGTCGGCGCAGACGTTCATACCGACGTGCTTCATACATACCAAAGCGCGTTTCCCCGAATATGAGACACCGAGAGCGGCCTCCATAGCGGTCTTCTCGTTTGAAGACCAGTCGCAATGGATTCCCCGTTCCTTTGTAAGCGGGTGGGACTGTATGTACTCCGCAATCTCAGTCGATGGAGTGCCGGGATAGGCATACACACCGGAAAGACCGGCGTGGAGAGCGCCCAGAGCCAAAGCCTCGTCCCCCAGAAGAAGTTTCTTGTCCGACATAATCTGTATTGGTTTATTGTTTATCGTGTTATTTGGGCTACAAGTTACTAAAAAATCCAAATATTCAAAAATTTCTTTCATTTTCATACAAATAACACCATTCTTCCGCAAATCAGTAAATCCCGAAGTATTTGCGTTCCGGCCGGGTTCCGGCGAATTCAGATTTGCGGATAAGAGGATTTTTCGGTAACTTGGGCGGACTTTCCAAAAAGAACGTTACGCCTTATGAAGACAATCGCAGTGGCCGGCACCGGCTATGTCGGCTTATCAATCGCCACCTTGCTGGCCCAACATAACAGAGTCCTTGCGGTGGACATCGTACAGGAAAAGATAGACAAGATCAACCGAAGGGAGTCTCCGATTCAGGACGAATACATCGAGAAGTATCTGAAAGAGAAACCTCTGGACCTCACAGGGACGCTTTCTGCGGAAGAAGCCTATTCACAGGCGGACTTCGTCGTGATCGCAACCCCTACCAACTACGACCCCAAGAAGAACTTCTTCGACACCGGAGCCGTGGAGGAGGTCATCGACAAGGTCTTGAAAGTCAACAGCAAAGCCGTAATGGTAATTAAATCCACCATACCGGTAGGTTACACGGCATCGGTACGCAGACGCTTTTCCCGCCAGGAACTCCAGGCCGACGGCTCCCTGCGCACCGTGGAACCGGACATCATCTTCTCTCCCGAATTCCTTAGGGAAAGCAAGGCTCTGTACGACAACCTCTATCCAAGCCGTATCATCGTAGGGCATCCACAGAACAGCGCAAGGCTGAAGGCCGCCGCCGAAGAGTTCGCCGGACTGCTTCAGGAAGGGGCGATAAAGGAGAATATCCCGACCCTGTTTATGGAAACGACCGAGGCGGAGGCCGTGAAACTCTTCGCCAACACCTACCTTGCGCTCAGGATAAGCTTCTTCAATGAGCTTGACACATACGCCGAGATAAAAGGCCTGGACTCCAGATCGATTATCGAAGGTGTCTGTCTGGATCCACGAATCGGCTCCCACTACAACAATCCGTCGTTCGGCTACGGCGGGTACTGCCTTCCGAAAGACACCAAACAGCTGCTCGCCAACTATGCGGACGTGCCGGAAAACCTGATCGGAGCCATTGTGGACAGCAATCGCACGAGAAAGGATTTCATTGCGGACCAAGTACTTCTGAAAGCCGGCTACTACACTGCCTCAAGCGCTTGGAGCGAGCAAAGGGAGAAGAATGTCACCATCGGCGTTTTCCGGCTGACAATGAAAGCAGGCTCCGACAACTTCCGCCAAAGCTCCATTCAGGGCGTGATGAAGAGAATCAAGGCGAAAGGAGCGACTGTCATCGTATATGAACCGGCGCTTGAGTCCGGGACGACATTCTTCGGCAGCGAGGTGGTGAACGATCTCGCCGAATTCAAGAAACGTTCAGACTCGATCATCGCTAACAGATATGACCCTGCCCTTGATGATGTCAAGGACAAGGTCTATACAAGGGATATCTTCGAAAGAGACTAAAAAACCGTAATATAATCCAAATCAGATTCTTAGAATCTCTGCGGAAAGGTCTTCCGCAGAGTCTGCGATTGCGGACGGATGGAAGGCCTCCAGCTCCTCCCGGCTCCTGAAACCCCAGGAGACACCGATTGTCCGTACTCCGGCATTGGCTCCCGTGAGCATATCCACATCCGAGTCTCCGACATAGACAGTCTCAGACTTGCCTATCATAGGAACCTCCGCCAGAATCTGATCGACGATGGCCGGATCGGGCTTGATGGGTTGTCCATCCCGCTGACCGAGAATCCTCACGAAATCATACTCACGGAAATAATGGCGGACAAGTTCCTCCGCCCCCTCCTGATACTTGTTAGACGCCACAGCCAGACGCACTCCCCTGCCGGTAATGGCGTCCAACATTTCCTTGACACCGTCATAAGGCTTTGTGCTGTCGCACTTGTGGGCATCATAATAAGGGATGAAATAGGAAGCCATTCTCCGGACGGTGGTCTCGTCGGCTCGTTCAGAAGGCACCGCGGCGCGGAACAAGTTGTAGATGCCGCGGCCGACCATCATCCGATAGTCGCCGGTCGGGTGGATCGGGAAGCCACATTGCGCCAAGGCGTAGTTGGTGGCATTCCCCAAATCCTCCACCGTGTCCAGCAAAGTGCCGTCAAGATCAAAAACAGCAAGTCTTGTCATCGGCTCATCGTTTTCCAGCGAAAGCACTCCCAAAGGGCTACGCTATTCAGCGTTCTCAAAGCCGAAGTACTCGCTCTTGTCTTCGTAAGGCACACCGGTCTTCATCCAGGCAGGCATAGGAGCACCCTTAAGGTAATGGTCGAAGAACTGCTGGAGCCTGATTGACAAGTCCTTGCAATTACGCCTCTGAACAAGGTTATGCTCTTCCTTATTGTACTGGAGCAGCCACGCCTTCTTGTCCAGCCTGCGGAGATCCGAGAAGAACTCGATACCCTGGTACCACGGAACGGCACCGTCAGCGTCATTGTGCATAATGAGCACAGGGGTCTGAACCTTGTCCACGTGGAAAACAGGAGAGTTCTCAATGTAGAGGTCAAGCGCTCCGGGTTCCCACATACTCTTTCCGATTCGGCTCTGCCCGCGCTCATACTGTCCGGCGCGGGTGATGCCGGAACCCCAGCGGATACCTCCATAGGCCGATGTCATATTGCCGACAGGAGCCCCGGAACCTGCCGCAGCGAACATATTCGTGCGAGTGATCAGCCAGGCGGTCTGATAGCCGCCCCAGCTCTGTCCCTGGATGGCCATCTTGCTCTTGTCAGCTATCGGGTATTTCTCGCAAAGGGCCTCGGCTCCGGCACAGATGCAGTTGTAAGCGCTCTCGCCCGGATGACCGACCTTATAGACGATGTCCGGCACAAAGACGATGTAACCCCTTGACGTGTAGAAAGGAATATTCACAATCGAGCGTGACGGGGCGGGCGTGTAGAAACTATAAAGGTTATTGGCGTTCTTCTCGTAGAAATAGATCATCACAGGAAGCTTCTCCCCTTCCTTGACTCCGTCAGGAACATAGACCAGTCCCTTCAGCGGAGTGCCGTCATAGGCGTTCCAGCGGAAGAGTTCGGCACGCCCCCAGCGGTAACCGTCCATCTGAGGGTTTATCGACGAAACCTTTGTGGAGCTGGCGAAGAAGTCATCCGTATAGTAGAGGTCGTAGCAGTTTCTGAAGTTTCCTTTCTGATAGAAGATTCTGTCATTGTCCTGTGTACCGGCGACGTACTTGAAAGTGACGGTGTCGGTGAAATACTCAAGGGTCTTGGCCGGTTTCGCGAGATTGAGGCTGCCGAAGCCATATTCCTGGCTGTCTTCGTTGAAGACACTAAGATAGACAGTCTGCTTTGGATCAAGCGGCTTGACTACTCCGCAGCGGCGGGCGTTCGGTTTCCTGGTGTCCGGCTTAGGGTCGAAGATCTTGAATCTGTTGTGTGTCTGCCGGCCGACACCGCCGGTAAGATTGACGGCGGAGGAACCGTCTGGAGCGAACTTCCATACATCATAGCGGTCAATGATCAGAAGAGCGTCCTCATCCTTGTACCATTTCGGAGAGAACTCGTGAGCCTGCGGGGTAGAAGGATGGTCATCCTCCTCATCATAGAACGGTACACCCGTCTGTGCGGTAAGGTTGGCCTTCACACCGGTCCTGATGTCGTAGGTGTACCAGTTCAAATCCTCACTGTCGAACCAGACTATGTAGTTCCCGCCCGGAGAGACGTCGAAACGTCCCATATCTATTCCCTCGGCAATAACTTTTCTGGAGCCGTCCTTCACGTTGACGAGAGCAAGATCGTTACGCCCGTTGTAGTCCCAGGCGCTGGTACGCGCGTACTTTGACCTGTCGCCGGAAAGCACCCACTCGGAGAGGCCGCCGTTCAACAGGCGCACGTCACCGAAATAGGATGTGGTCAGAGGCACAATCCGCCCCGGCTCGGAAAGGTCGATGGTCGCCGTATATGTCTTCTTCAGCTTCCTGTTGACATTAAGCCTCTGCTGAGGTGGGGTGTACACCGCATCCCAGTTCCAGATGTCAAGCTGGGCTGTCTCGAAATCCACAATGGTAGTGTCCTTAGGAGGGCGGATCGCTCCGATACCGATGAAAAGGCGGTTTCCGTCCGGCGTGAACTTGAGCTCAGCGTTCTCATTAAGCGTCCAGCCCGGTGTGCCTTCGACCCTCGTTCCCTGAGCGACAATCTCTTTCGTAGAATATGCCCACTTCCCGTCCTTGCTGACAACCGTGGTGCTGTCAGGGGTGAAAGGCACGGCTTTCTTACCGGTCTTCAAAGCCTTGATGTCAGTCAGATACAATGACTGGCACTTGTTGCGGTTCTTGCTCGTGTCCGTCGAGCCAAGGAAGACAAGCCGGTCTTCGTCATCGCTCAACGTAAGGCGGCTGTAGGACTCGGCTCCCTTGACGAGTGTGTCAAGGATGGCCGGAGCGCGGGCGATCAGCACTGCTGTGGCCGAAAGGGAATCCTTCTTGTCCTTCTTGGAGGTCATCAGAAGAACGGTCCCGTCCTGATTGAAGGAGTAGGAATCAATGTGAAGAAGAGTATCCTTCCTCTCGGTGGACGGATTCAGGATGACAAGTCCAGACTTGTTGGTTCCTTTCTTGTCCGTCGAATCCCGATAGTGCTTCCAAGTGGTCTTGTAGGCAACGTAAGGTTTTGAAAAAGAACCAGTGGCATAGGAATCCACGCATCCGTACCTCTTGACAGTCATTGTGGCGAGATCGACAACGGCAAGAGTGTCCTTGGTCATTTCATCCGGCTTTTTCTTGTCGATCTTTTCCTGACGTGTCTTTGCGAACTGTGGCTTTATGCGAAGATAAAGCCAATTGCCCTTAGGGTCAAGAGAAGCCTGGAAGCCGCGCGGGATACTGATCTCGCGGCAGTTGGCCTTGCCTTTCTTCAACGGGGTCATATTCCTGACATAGAGAGTCCCGTCCCCTTCCTGAGGGTTGACACTCCAGACCAGGATGTTGCCGTCATCACTTTTGAGAATGTCAGTGACACTCTCCCACGAGTCATAGACATCGTGATCCATCGCTTTTTTCTGAGCCGAAGCCCCTGTCATTCCCGACAGTGCCGCGGCGATTGCCAATGCTGGCAGAAACTTGGAATTCATATTGATTGATAATTGATTGAAGCATACTTTTGTTGACGGGTTTCGACAAGTCAGGCGGATTTGCCTTTCCTGCGAAGCGACTCATAGTAGTCGTGGCGGGCGGGGTTTTCTGGGAACCATCCCTTAAGGACACGCTGTTCCTGCTCGAAGACCTCCAAAATGCCCCAGAAGCAGGAGAAGGCGGCGGCTCCGACGACAGTGGAAAGGACTTCGCGGTCAATGAACACGGAAGCGGCGGCGAACGCGAGTCCAGCGACAAGAAGCAGCCACCAGCTGCCCTTGCCCCAATGATATTCCATCTTGATGACAATCGGATGGCATATTCCTATAATAAGAAATGTGGCGGCTCCGACGATTATACCGGAAAAGTTCATACTGAATTTTTTAAGTTCGCAAATTTAACAATAAATATTGGTATATACCGTTCGGTTCCGGTGACAAAGATTGGTATCACCGACGGTGTAATTACCTACTTCTTGGTATTGCGCGGGCCGCCTCGAACCAGTACCTTTGCATCCGGATAGTGATTATCGTCACAAACAAGAATCTTTTAAGCCAAATGAAATGAAAGAAACCTGTGGTCGTGAGACTCCAGGTTTTCTTTTTTTATTTTCCGGTGCAGAATACGGCTTACCAGTTCTTTTTATCTTTTGTGTGGTCTTGATTCGCTCTTCTGCTGACGACAGTCGCATCAAACCACTCGACCATTTGCGGATCGCAGTGCGAAAAGAAGAGGCTTTCAGACCTGTCTATGCCGGCGATCATCGCCATATCCTCATCAGACAACGAGAAATCGAAGATATTGATATTCTCAGCCATCCGCTCCTTATGCACGGATTTGGCCAACGCGACAACATCACGCTGCATCAGCCAACGCAGGATGACCTGAGCCACACTCTTGTCGTATTTCTTACCGATAGAGGCAAATATTTCATTGGTAAACAAGTTGTTCCTACCCTCGCCAAAAGGAGCCCAAGCCTCAATCCGCACACCATATTTCTCCATATTCTTCTGAGCGAGGAATTGGGCATTGTAAGGGTTGGTTTCCACCTGATTGACCTGCGGCACAACTTTGCGCTCAAAAAGACAGATGTCTGACAGGCGGTCAGGATAGAAGTTTGAGACTCCGATCGCCCTGACTTTGCCTTCGGCATACAGTTCCTCCAACGCGCGGTATGCACCATAATAATCGGCAAATGGCTGGTGCAAAAGGATAAGGTCGAGATAGTCCACCTGAAGTTTTCGCATAGACTCCTGCACCGAGGCACGGCATTTCTCGTAGCCGTAGTTGTCAATCCACACTTTAGTAGTGATGAACAATTCCTCACGCGGCACTCCGCAACGGACAATAGCCTCGCCGACCTCTGATTCGTTGAAGTAGCTCTGGGCGGTATCAATCAACCTATAGCCCGCATCGACAGCATCAAGAACGCACTGCGTACATTCCTCTTTCGACACCTGATAGACGCCATAACCCAACTTTGGCATTCTGACGCCATTATTCAATACAACATATTCCATAACGGTTAGTTTTGCAGTTTATATTCATTTGGAGAAATACCCGCCACTCTCTTGAACACACGGCTCAGATGATTCGGGTATTTATAGCCCAGGGCATACGCTGCCTGGCTGACAGTCATATGCTTATCAGCAAGCAAGTACTTTGCCCTCTGGACAATCTGCTTCTGGATATACTCTTGAGCCGAAATGCCGATCTCGCGCTTCACAAGGTCGCCGAAGTAGTTAGGAGAAAGATGCAATCTGTCGGCGAACCACGCCACCGTCGGCAAACCCTGACCCGGGTCCGGAGCATCCAGATAGTCGGACAACAACTCTTCGAAGCGGCTCAACAAATCGTTGTTTGTCACCTCGCGGGTAACAAACTGACGGTCGTAAAAGCGGACACAATGATTGAGCAACAACTCGATATTCGATGCGATGATGCGTTTGCTATGGCGGTCTATGGGACGCCGCAACTCCTCACGGATCTCACGCATACAGCCGATAATTGTCTGGCGTTCCCGTTCCGAAGTATGCAATGCCTCATTGGATGTATAGGCGAAGAAGCTGAAATCCCGCATCTTGCTGGCAAGCGATGTACCTCGCAGCAAATCAGGATGGAACATCAGTATCCAGCCTTTGGGATTGGTTGTAACGCCGCCGTCGTCCGCACCGGCCACCTGACCTGGAGCTATAGAGACAAGAGTCCCCTCCCGATAGTCATAGCGGCTCCGGCCATAGAGAATCGTCCCGCAATCCAATTGCTTGAGGAATATGCAATAGAAGCCGAAGCGCTTGAGCGAGTGACGTATCCCGCCAAGTTCCGACATATCCACGACACTCACCAACGGATGCAAGGTCTCCACACCGAGGTAATCGTCGTAGTCCTGCACCGATTCCATATTGATTATCCGTTGCTCCGTCATAAGCCTGATTTTGCGTAAAGATATCAACAAAAATACGTATAAACAAAAGGCGCGGAGAGTAAAAATGTAATTCGGGTACGATATTCAGTTATTTGTCTATCACCACATTGTGCGGGAACCGACATATTCGCATACTGTTTCAGCGATACGGACATTATAGCTTCCTCACGTGTCTCGCAGAGAAACACGTCTTTGTTTTTTTCCGTATTCAAGGGTCCGGCAGTCATTAGAAGCCTGCGGAAAGCGCACTGCCGTTAACGATTCCAGTCACGACACGCGAATCGGCAACAGCAAAGCGCCACAGAACGCCCCGCAGGCAGATCACATACCCGTACGACTTTTATAAAGTAATCAAATGATGAATATGATAACCATAATTCCACCGACTTCCGCATAGTCTTTCAAAAAAAATCGCCGTAGTTGTAACAATCGCCGGAAATATTCGTCTATATTGTGGAACGAAACAAAAACGAATGACAAGAGAGGAATCCATAGAGTTCTACAAGGCACACGCCCGGCGGCTGTACAACATCAGCTGGCGGATTGTACGTGACAGCGGTGAGGCTGAGGAGATAATGCAGGATACGGTCCTCAAGTTCATCTCGTCGGACATCGTCCCGAAAGAAGCTGCGCAAGTGGCTTCCTGGCTGCGGGCCACCTGCATCAGAAAATCCATAGATGCGGTCAGAAAAAAGAGCAAGGAAAGGCTTTTCCTTGACTCCTACGCCGGAGAGATTGCCGAATATTCCGACGAAACATCACAGGAAGCCCCGCAGGTTAGTCTCGGCGAAGTACGAAGCGCCATAGAACGGCTGCCTGAGCCATACCGCCTGCTCCTGAATCTCGTTCTGGTGGAAGGGCTTGACTATGAGGAAATCGCCGGACTTACAGGTGTACGCGAAGGCACGCTCAGGACGCAGTTCTCCAGAGGCAGGGCAAAACTTGCAGAACAATTGAAGAAAAGCAAAGGAATATGACAGACTTGAATGAATATAAAGGCTATGCCCCAGAGGCATTTGATGATCAGGAGCTTCCGTCCGGACATCTTGAAAGGTTCGAGGCAAAGCTGGACTCAGTACCGGGGATGGGGAAGAAGTCCAAGGATTGGACGCTCTTCAAAAGAATCCGGCTGGTGGCCGGTATGACGGCGGTGGCGGCAGCGGCCATTGCGGCTGTTATATTCATAAACCGTCCGGACGATCAGAGAGATTGGTTCGCCGATGTGAGCGATGACCCGGTGGCGGTGTATTTGACATATTCAGAGAAAGTCAGCGAGATGTACAGGGACATATACAAGAAAGACATAAACGGAAATTGGGAGACGACAATCGGCTGCATCGCCGAGGAGGCTGTGCCGATGATAGACCAACTGCCGGACGAGCTTGACAACGCCACAAAGGCGACGATTATGAAAGAATACTATGGCAGACTTCTCGATGGGTTAGACAAAATCAATAAAATAAAAGAGTTATGAAAAAGTATCTGATTATTGGAGCCGCCGCTCTCCTGATGTTCTCATTCAGCGGCACAAGCGCTGCGACAGTGTTGCCGGCGACGAGTCATGCCAGAGACGCCGAGGCCGACGTGAAGTACGAAACTTACAAGTTCAACTGCCGGAATTTCAACGGCTTGGATTTGAGCCACAATGTAAAGGCACGTCTTGTCAAATCAAACTCGTACAAGGTCGAGGTGACTTTGCCGGCAGAACTAAAAAAGTATCTGGAAGTTAAAGTCGAAGGCGGAGAGTTGAGTATAGGAATGAACGATAGATTCAACTCTTCAAGACTGGACAGGAAGTACAGGAACAAGAGCTGGACCTGCACCGCTGAAATCGCAATGCCGGAGCTGAGAGAACTGGAAATGTCAGGTGCTACCGAGTTTGAGTGCAAGGACACTTTCGACCTTGGCGGCAAGGACTTTTCCCTTGACCTGAACGGAGCAAGCAGATTAAAGAATCTTAATGTAAACGGAGGTGAGTTTGAGGCAGAGATAAGCGGAGCTTCCTCATACAAGATCAGCGGAAATTTCAAAAAGGCTGAGATTGAACTATCCGGCGCCGCGGGAGGACAGCTGGACTTGAATGCCGATGCGATGGAACTTGAGGTCAGCGGCGCAAACAAGACCAGATATAACGGCACCGCAGGAACAATCAGCCTGGATGTGTCCGGCACTTCCAAGGTCACAATTGACGGAAACATCGGGAAGTTTTATGTCAGCGCCTCAGTGGCAAGCGATGTGAGGGCTATCAAGGCCGAATGCGAGAATGTCTATGTCGAGGCCTCCGGGGCCAGCAAGTGCGAGTTGAACGCCAAGAAATCATTCACAATCAACGAGGCTTCCGGAGCCTCCCAAATCAAGTACAAGACTCCTAAGGACTTGGATATCATAGTCAAGTCAATAAGCAAGGCCGCTACCGTAAAAAGAATAGATTAGCTTTCCCCGCATCCCCGGAGGCAGTCATGAAGTTACCGGGGGTGGACCATACAACCTGAAAGGGTGCGGCTGATTATAGCCGCCCCCTTTCAGGTTGTATGAAGCGAAGCGTGACAGAGCGGCGCTCCTCTGGTTTTCGCGACAAAAAGATACTCGTCGTCAGAGGCCTTCCTGACACCGAACGTCACATTATCGCCTCGATGTACCTCACGCCGGAAATTGATGTCGATTCTGGTAAAAAGACCGTTCGACAGAACATCGCCAGGCAAGAGATTGTAGAACATCTCTATGTAGTGAGTGTTGTTCAGATGGCCGTTGAAATCACACTCGCTGTAACCGACTTCCTTGTCCCTCGTGATGTCCGGGAGAAAGTCGGCTATTCGCCTCGGACTTCTGCAAGGGACAGGCAAATCCACATCCGCGAGTCCCAAATCCGGGAAAATCGGCTTTCTTGTGTCAATGTCAATCACACACCATTCGGTCGTAGCCCGGCCTATCTCTTCTCCTTCGGAATCAGTCAGCATCACACATCGGTTATAGGTAAGCCCTTTGCCTTTCACAGGCCAGACCTTTATGTTGTAGTTGTCATAAAGCAACGGACGCTCATCTATTTCGAAAGCGGAACGAAGGAGAACCCAGGAACGTCCGGCGTTTCTCATCACATCAATCCCGCACCCTTCCTCTCGGATGTTACGCCCAATGGCATTGATGATGCTGCCGCAGATAAACGGCACAGTGGCGTGCCCCTGAAAGTCTACGTTCTCAGGAGCCGCTGAATATTCAAAAGTGTTTACTATCCGGTTCATCGGCTTAAATAATTTGTTGTTGTCCCAGGCTTGGTATGACACCGCGCGGAGGGATCCGCTGTCATATTCAACCCGAGAGCTGGTGCAAAAGTACCCTTTTGGCAGTTCGTGACGAAAGAATGGGGGTAAAGGGTGCGAAAAATGTAACAAAAGCCGTATTTGGCGGAATAATTGCAGTAAATCAGGGACGAAAAACAGGTATTTAAAATTTCGTCCCAACAGGTTTTGGGACGGATAAATGAGTTTTGGGATATAATTTTGGGCTATGAACACACCTCTTAGAGTCTCCAAAGGCTATGCTGGCCAGATAAAGTATGCGATTCTGATGCCGCTCTTTTTCTTTGTATTCTGCTTTGTCTACACCCCGTTCTCAATGCCGGAGTTCTACAATGTGGGAGGAAAAAGCTGGACTTTCCACCTTCTTATGCTGTCTTGCATAATGTTGGTGACACTTGCGTTGACAAGGCTCGTGTTCTCGTTCCTCTACAAGTACATTCCTTTCAAATGGTGGCATTATGCCGTCTGGTGCTTCGGAGAGACATTGGTAATATCTTTCTTTTTCGCTCTGTACACCTCACTGTTCTATAAAAAGAGCGGCGGAATGCCGTACTTCACGGCACTGCCCTACTGCTTTGAGGTTGTCTGCCTCACCCTTGTATATCCATACCTGACGTGCATTCTGCTGAGAATAATATCGAACAAGAACGCAGACCTGCTATGTGCGGGAGAAACTCCGGACGAGTCCCTGATAAAGTTCTATGACGAACACAAAAGACTGAAACTGACAATCGACCCGACCGCGGTGCTATACGTCAGCGCAGACGCCAACTACATCAACATACATTATCTTGAAAATGACCGGGTTAAGACATACCAGCTGAGAAACTCAATGAAAAGTCTTGAGGCTGACGCACTTAAGCACGGATTCGTACGCTGCCACAGATCATACTACGTGAACCCCCGGCATATCAAGGTACTGAGCAGGGACAAAGAGGGAATTATCTACACTGAGTTCAAGCGTGACGGAGTCGGACATATTCCTGTAAGCAAACAGTACTACGACAGTCTTGCAAAGTTGCTGTAGCAAGGCATCAGCTCCGGATAAATAACGCCTGAATGGGATCAATTGGTACTTCCCGTATGTTCCGGAAAAACCAGAGTGCCAAGAATCCTGACATTTGGGTCGCGGGAAATCTGCCCCGGATTGGTGCCAGGCCTGCCCTCGGGTACCTCAAGGCCTCTCCCGGCATAGAACTTTGTCCAGAACTCAGTAACGTTCCCGGAGCTGTCGCTGAATGACATCGGAATCGTTCCGAAGACGGAGATATCACCGCCTGCAGCCGGTCCGGACACGAATGACAGCTGAACAAGTTCCGAGCAATAAACGGCACTGTCACCGGGCATAAAAATGTCATCATAAGGAAGACCTATAAACCCTCTCGCATTCTCGAGGCTTTTTCCGACATCAAGACAATTGACCCTACCGGCAAGCACGGATTCATTTTCTGTCAGCCTGATCAAAAAACTGTCCAAAGGAGACTCGACGACACCCTTTACCGGTATCGCCTCTATGACATTGCCCCCCGAATAAATCGCCACGTGGTCGATTCCCAGACCGCCGATTCCGTTCGTGACACGGGTTATGTTGTTTCCGTCACAATTCACGACAAAAAGCAGGTCACCGTCCCTCAAATCCGAAACGGAGACTACGGTTCGGGAGCAACAGCAGGCAAGGGCAAGAAGCGGCAAGAGCCAGACTCTCTTCATCAATTTCATCCGAATGCTTGTTTAGAGGTTATGAATATGCCTGTCCAATGCGCAGGGACACATCTCTTTTGTGCGCCGGGAGACTCCAATGTTGCCATGGATTCGACTCTACTGAAACGGTTTCGGGAAGCTTTCCACAGCACAACGGACGAAGCCTTATAAAAAGGATGGGGCTGACTAAAAAAGTCTAACCCCTTACTTTCATTATCTGTACCAAAACAGCCTTACTATCAAATATCAGATTATCAAGGAATTACCATAAACACGCCCAATCTGTAAGGACACAGGCCGCCGGCTATCCCCTAACGGAATCCGAGGCTAATCGGCGGAATCATCATCAGAGCCATACTGTGAGATGTTGTCGTCAGGAAGGGTCGCATCCGATGGCGCGTCGGCTGAAGAGCCCGCCACATCCTCGTTTCCTGCATCCTCCTCTCCCTCGAGCCATCTTTCCAGAGATTCCGCGTCATCTGTCTTGACCTTGATCTTGACAAGATTGATGGAATCAGCCGTCTCGACAGTCACGGCATAGAATGATGTGCCGTCCGGTTTGGGATACTTGACCAAATCCGGAAAATAATCATTGAACCCGCCGGGATATTTTTCGTTGAACGCTGCGGCAAGCACTTCCGACATATTCTCGTAGCTTACCACGTGTCTTTTCTTATTATCTGATGCCATACTCATATTAACCAAAATAACTATTCTCTAATTCGGGTGCAATATTAAGACATTTTTCCGAATTGCGAAGCAATACACACACTATTTTCTGAAAAAAAACGATTTCTGCCTCTTTTTCTTCTCCGGATCGCGTTCCACGAAGACCGGTTTCATAGTCCGCGGGTCGATTCCGGTGTAATACATAACCGAAGAGGTGGTCATCGGAGTTGGAGTGAAATCCTGCACTTGGTCCATATATATTCCTTTCAAGGCAGGATGCTTCGACAGGTTTTCCATATCCTTCATCGTACATCCGGGATGGGAGGAAATGAAGTACGGGACGATGCCTGTACGCCGTCCGTTACGGGCGCAGATCTTCTCGAACTCCGAGCGCAGGCGCACGAACAGCTTGAACGAAGGCTTGGCGATGTACTGCAGAACCTTGTCCTCGGTGTGTTCAGGGGCTACTTTCATTCGTCCTGAAGTGTGGTCGAGGATCAAAGTCTCCAGATAAGGTCTGGAGGTCTCATCGACGAAACCCTTCTCGTCAAGGAACAGGTCGTAACGTATTCCGCTGCCGATGTAGGAATGACGTATTCCCGGGACTGCATCGACTTTCCTGTAGAGATCGAGTATCTGCTTGTGAGAGCGGTTCATATTAGGACACGGAGCCGGGAACAGACAGGATTTCCTGCGGCACTTGTCACAAAGAGCCGGATTCCGGCCTTTCATACCGTACATATTCGCAGTCGGAGCGCCCAGGTCGGAGATATTCCCCGAAAAGCCGGGCATACTGGCCAGTTTTCTGACCTCAGAGACTATCGAAGACTGAGACCGGGACTGGATGAACTTCCCCTGATGAGCGGCGATAGTGCAGAAGTTACACCCCCCGAAGCACCCGCGGTGCGTGATGATGGAATCCTTGATCATATCATAGGCCGGGATTCTCTTGCCCTTGTAGCGCGGGTGAGGCAATTTGGTGAAAGGCAAATCCCAAAACGAATCCATCTCCTCGGTCGTAGACGGTGAATATGGCGGATTGATCTGCACATAGCCGTCTCCGACAGGCTCGACGATTGTGGCCGGATGCATCATATTGGCGTGGGTCTCAATGAGATGGAAATTCTCGGCGAATGCGGTCTTGTTCCTCCTGCACTCTTCGAACGAATGAAGGACCAAAGGATCCTTAACCTTCCACTTTCCGCTCATCCTGAACGCTATCTGAGGGATTCCGTGTATCTCGCGGGGATTCCTCTGCGCCTCAATCGCCCTCGTCAGCTCAAGCATAGGCTTCTCCCCCATCCCGTAGCAGAGATAGTCAGCCTTGCACCATTGGAGTATGGAAGGGACAAGCTCGTCCTTCCAGTAATCATAGTGCGTAAGCCTGCGGAGCGAGGCCTCGACACCCCCGATGACCACAGGTACATCAGGAAAAAGCTCTTTCAATATGTTTGTATAGACACTGACGGCATAGTCCGGTCTCTGGCCGGATTTCCCTTCAGGAGTGTAGGCGTCGTCGTGGCGGAGACGCTTCCCGGCCGTGTAATGGTTCACCATAGAATCCATAGCGCCGGCATTGACTCCGAAATAGAGCCTCGGAGCGCCCAGTTTCCTGAAATCCCTGAGGTCGTCCCTCCAGTTGGGCTGCGGGACAACCGCGATCCTGTAGCCGAAATGCTGAAGCCAGCGGGCTATGCAGGCCGTGCCGAAAGAAGGGTGGTCCACAAAGGCATCACCCGTGAAAAGGATGATGTCTATGTAGTCCCACCCTAAGGCTTCGACTTCCTTTTTGGAAGTCGGGAACATATAATCCGTCTCAGACATAGGAAAAAATCCTACATTCTCTCCGGCAATTCGATTCCGAGGATTCCCATCGCCTTACGCAGGACAGCCGAAAGGGTGTCGATCAGCACAAGACGCATCTTCAGTATGTCGGCGCTCTCCTCCTTGAGGATCGGAGTGTCGTGGTAGTACTGGTTGAACTCTTTGGCGAGATCGTAGGCATAGTTGGCGATTACCGCCGGTGAATATGCCTGAGCGCCTTCCGCGATCTTGGCCGGGAATGTGTTAAGCAACTTGATGAGCCTGATTTCCTTAGCGCTCAACCCGACCTTCGGAAGAGGAGATACGGAATATTCAATGCCCTTTTCCGCGGCCTTGCGCAGGATGGAGCGGATTCTGGCGTGCGTGTACTGGATGAACGGGCCTGTGTTACCGTTGAAGTCAATGGACTCTTTCGGATTGAAGAGCATTGTCTTCTTCGGGTCAACCTTGATGATGAAGTACTTGAGAGCGCCGAGACCTATCATCCGGTAAAGTCTGTTCTTGTCTTCCTCAGACAGGTCGGCCAGTTTGCCGGACTCGTCCGAAGTCGCCTTCGCCTCCTCGTACATCTTCTGGAGAAGGTCATCGGCATCCACAACCGTCCCCTCGCGGGACTTCATCTTACCCTCTGGCAACTCCACCATTCCATAGGAAAGATGGAATATGCTGTCAGACCATTCAAAGCCTAATTTCTTGAGAATCAGCTTAAGGACCTGAAAATGGTAGTTCTGCTCGTTACCGACCACATAGACGTGAGAGTCAAGGTGGTACTCAGCGAAACGCCTCTCGGCTGTGCCAAGATCCTGGGTGATGTAAACCGATGTCCCGTCCGAACGGATGAGCAGCTTCCTGTCAAGTCCGTCCGCCGTAAGGTCGCACCAAACGGAACCGTCTGAATCCTTGACAAACACACCCATATCAAGTCCCTTCTGGACAAGTTCCTTTCCGAGAAGATAGGTCTGTGATTCGTAATACACTTTATCGAAGCTGATGCCAAGCTCCTTGTAAGACTCGTCGAATCCCTTGAGCACCCAGCCGTTCATCCTGGCCCAGAGATCACGCACATCCTTGTCGCCGGCCTCCCATTTCTGGAGCATCTCGTGAGCCTCCTTCAGACTCGGAGCTTCCTTCTTGGCGGTCTCCTCATCCATTCCACCGGCCACGAACTCCTCTACTTCTTTCTTATAGATATCGTTGAAAGCCACATACATATCCCCGACAAGATGGTCTCCTTTTATTCCGGTTGACTCCGGTGTGGCCCCGTTGCCGACCTTCTGCCAGGCGAGCATTGACTTGCAGATGTGGACTCCCCTGTCGTTGACGAGAGTGGTCTTGATAATGTTGTTGCCGCTGGCTTTCAAAAGCCTTGAGACAGAATCTCCGAGAAGGTTGTTCCTTATGTGTCCAAGGTGGAGCGGCTTGTTGGTGTTCGGCGAGGAGAACTCGACCATTATGTTCCTGCCGGTCGAAGGAAGATCGCCGAAGTTCTTGTCCGCAACGATGCCCTCAAAAAGCTCGTTCCAGAAAAGATTGGAGAACAGCAGGTTAAGAAAACCTTTGACGCAGTTATATTCGGAAATCTCCGGGGCGTTGGCCTTCAGCCATTCCCCTATGGCGTTGCCTGTGTTCTCCGGCGTGGAGTGGGACAGCCTGAGGAGAGGGAAAACTACGAGGGTGAAATCTCCTGTAAATTCCTTTCTTGTGACGGAGACCTGAAGGGCCGACGGTTCGATGTCAGCGTTGTAGAGTGCCTTGATGGCTTCTGAAGCCTTCGAGGCGATGAAAAGTTCCGGTGTCATCAGCCGAGATATGTTTTCAACAGTTTGCTTGCGGATGGTTTCTTGAGTTTGCGTATCGCCTTTTCCTTAATCTGGCGCACCCTTTCCCTCGTGAGGTCAAGTCTCTCGCCTATCTCCTCAAGGGTCATCTCCTGGCATCCGATGCCGAAGAATGACTTGATGATCTCACGCTCGCGGGTCGTAAGAATCTGAAGCGACCTCTCGATTTCAGTGCTGAGCGACTCGTTGACCAGGCCCCTGTCGGCCATAGGCGAGTCATCGTTAGGAATCACGTCCAGAAGGCTGTTGTCCTCCCCCTCGACGAATGGAGCGTCCACGGACACGTGTCTTCCGGAGACCCTGAGGGTGTCGGAAATCTTGTCCTGCGGTATGTCAATCATCTCGGAAAGCTCCTCGTTCGACGGGGTTCTCTCGTTTTTCTGCTCGAACTGGGAGAGGGCCTTGTTGATCTTGTTCAAAGAACCTACCTGATTGAGCGGCAGCCTGACGATCCTGGACTGCTCTGCGAGAGCCTGGAGAATAGACTGGCGGATCCACCAAACGGCGTAGGAGATGAACTTGAAACCTCTTGTCTCATCGAATTTCTCGGCCGCCTTGATCAGACCGAGATTGCCTTCATTGATCAAGTCCGGAAGGCTGAGTCCCTGGTTCTGGTACTGCTTGGCGACAGAAACCACGAACCTTAGATTGGCTCTTGTGAGTTTCTCAAGGGCTTTCTGGTCTCCCTTGCGGATTCTCTGGGAAAGCTCGACTTCCTCTTCCGGTGACACCAACTCCTCGCGGCCGATCTCCTGGAGGTACTTGTCCAGTGACGCGCTCTCGCGGTTGGTGATTGACTTTGTAATCTTTAATTGCCTCATATAATGTAATACACAAAATTCCCTGACGGAAGGTGCGGATCCTTTTTCCGTCAGGGAAACTCTATCCAGATAACCTTCGCCGATTATTCTTTGCTGAATCCGAAGAAGGACTTCCTGCCGTTGGCCGTGACACCCTCGATGTAGATCGCCCTCTTGGCGGACTTAGCAATGTTCAAAACATCCTGAGGTGTGCCTACCGGCTGGTCATTGACGTAAGTGATGATCATTCCCTCCGAAGCGCCGGCCTCAAGCATCTTGCCGTTTCCGACCGATGTGACCTCGACACCTTTCTTCAGTCCGTATTTCTCAAGGATTTCCCTGGAGGCTTCCTTGAGACTCGTTCCGAAGAACGCTATCTCGCCGTCTCCGACCACAGTACCGTTCTCGGTGCTGCTTCCCTGCAATGTGACCTCAAGAACCTTTTCCTTGCCGTCGCGGACAACAGTAACCTTCGTCTTGTCGCCCGGATGGAAGGAATTGACCTTCACCTGCACAGCCGAACCACTCTTGACCGGAGCTCCGTCGATGGCGACAATCACGTCCCCTTCCTTCATTCCGGCCTTGTCAGCCGAGCTGCCTTTGGCAACCTCTCTGATATATACGCCATCCGGCGAAGAAAGTTTCAAATTTTTCAACATATCGTCCACGGAGTCATATTTCAACACCTTGGCGAGTCCCTCATTGAGGTCGGACATCGCGATGCCGAGCATAGCCCTCCTGACCGAACCGAAGTCTATAAGGTCAGCAACGACCTTCTTCACGATGTTGACAGGCACGGCGAATGAATATCCCGAATAGGCGCCGGTCTGCGAAACAATAGCGGTGTTGATTCCCACCAGCTCTCCGGTCTTGTTGACAAGCGCTCCTCCGGAATTGCCCGGGTTGACGGCGGCGTCAGTCTGGATGAACGACTCGATCTGGATGCCATTCTTCTCCCTTGGGTCGTGAGCCATAGAACGTCCTTTGGCGCTGACGATTCCGGCAGTGATTGTGGATCTCAGCTGATAGCCAAGAGGACTGCCTACCGCAAGCACCCACTCGCCGAGCCTCAACTGCTCGGAATCGCCGAACGGAAGGGTCGGAAGTCCCTGGGCGTCGATTTTTATCAAGGCGACATCGGTAGCCGGGTCGGTTCCGATGACCTTGGCCTCATAAGTCTTGTTGTTGTTCAGCGTCACCTGCACCTTGGTGGCGTTGGCGACAACGTGGTTGTTGGTAACTATGTAGCCGTCAGGACGGATGATAACGCCCGAACCGCTGCCCTGCTGCTCCCTCGTCTGAGGAGCCTCGTCACCGAAGAAGAAACGGAAAAACGGATCGGACATCTGGTACTGCTGTGTGACCGTCACCTCAACATAGACGACAGCGTCCACCGCAGCCTCGGCCGCATAGGTAAGGTCGGGATAGTCCGACTGTGCCAAATTGACAGTCCGCGTGACAGTTCCGCTCTCCGTCCTTGCCACTTTATCCCCTTCTTCAACGGTAGCCGCCATAACGACACCGTAAGCCGCCAGCACGCTGAACAATACTGACAGCACAACTGTAATCAAACCTTTTTTCATTTCTGACATATTAAAACATTTATCAATCTTTTCCTGATTCAACGGCCTCGGACGGCATTTCCGAAGCCTTTGGCAAAAAATCAAATATGATGCCATAATATTAATGGAATATTTGTATATTTGCCTTTCACAGCGGTCGCCGCGCAGGAGACCCGTATGACAATGAATTAAAAACATCACGAATATGAAATTCAACGTTTCAAGCAATGAACTTCTGAAAGGATTGATGGACATTTCGAAGGCCATCCCGGCCAAGTCCGCCCTCCCTATTCTGGAAAACTTCCTGTTTGACCTGAAAGGCAACATTCTTGAGGTGACCGCCTCGGACTCCGAGCTTACACTCCGCACCGAAATCGAGGTTGACACGACCGAGGAAGAGGGGAAGATAGCCGTTCCGGCGAGGCACATCATCGACCTGCTGAAGGAACTCCCTGACCAGCCGGTCTTCATCAACACCGCGAACGACAGCTCGATAGAGTGCAAATGGACCAGCGGAAACTCCGTCCTTCCTTTCTTCCCGGCCGAGGACTATCCGGAAATCAAAGGGACCAGCGAGGATGCGGAAAGGATCGTATTCCCTGCCGGCAGTCTCATCGAGGGCATCAACAGCACGATCTACGCCACGGCCGACGACGAGATCAGGCCTGCGATGAACGGAATATACTTCGACTTCACGCCGGAATCCACCACACTTGTGGCCTCGGACTCCCATAAGCTCATCTGCTACACGTCAACTGAGGCGAAGGCTCCGGAGAAATGCTCGTTCATCCTCCACAAGAAGCCGGCGGCTGTCCTGAAGTCCATCCTCGGAAAGGAGGAAAGCCCGGTGGAGATCGCATTCGACTCAAGCACTGTGCTTTTCACATTCGGCAAGACGACTATGGTCTGCAGGCTGATTGTCGGCAAATACCCTAAGTACCGCGACGTCATCCCACAGAACAACGCCAGTGTGCTTAAGATAGACAGGCAGCTGTTCCTGAACACTGTGAGACGTGTCGCCGTCTGCGCCAACAAGGCTTCGAACCACATCAAGCTGGATCTCAAGCCGGGGCGAATGGAGATCACCGCCCAGGATCTCGGCTTTGCCATCGCCGCATACGAAAAAATCAGCTGCGACTACAACGGAGACGACCTTACGATTGGTTTCAAGTCCACTTTCCTCACCGAGATTCTCGCCAATATGAGCTGCGAGACAGTCGTGATGAAGTTCGCCGACTCCAGGAGAGCCGCTCTCATCATCCCTTCCGAGGACGATAAGGAAAACGGTAAGATCTGTGGAATCCTGATGCCTATTATGGTCTAATCCAAAAGGAATCAAGGCTATGGAACTTTCACTTGAAAGGCCTCTGCTTTTCTTCGACATAGAGAGCACAGGTCTTAACATTGTCAATGACTGCATTGTGGAGCTCAGTTTCGTCAAGGTCTTTCCCGACACTCACCACGAGGTGAAGACCTGGCGTGTCTGCCCGTGGGACTATAACCTGCGCAGGCAGCGTCCGATTGACCCTGGGGCAAGCCTTGTGAACGGAATCAAGGACGAGGATGTCGCCGGCGAGAAAAAGTTCATAGAAATTGCCGCCGAAGTCGTAGAGTGGCTGAAAGACAGCGACTTGGCCGGATACAATTCCACAAAGTTCGACTTGCCGATGCTCTCCGAGGAAATAGAGAGGGTCAGGGCCTACTGCAAGCTCAGGCTCTCGGATCCGAAAAACTCTCAGGAGAACAAGGAAAAGGCTGAAAGGATGCTCGAGGCGACTGACATAGACCTGCACTCCAAACAGATGATTGACGTACAGACCATCTATCACTATATGGAGCCTCGTAATCTCAAGGCCGCCTACCGCTTCTACTGCGGAGGGGAGGATTTCGAGAACGCGCATTCTGCCGAGGCGGACACTATGGCTACTTACGAAGTCCTTAAAGGTCAGCTCGATATGTACCAAGAACCGTCCAAGTACCACGAGCAGGTACTCAAGAACAACGTCACTTTCCTTTCCGGAGTGGCCGGAAGGCCGCGTACCGTGGATTACGCCGGAAGACTGATTCTTGGCAAAAATGACGAGCCGACCATCAGCTTCGGAAAGCACAAGGGCAGGACAGCCCGCGAGATCTACGAGACAGAACCGGCGTACTTCGGCTGGATCGAGAACGGTGAGTTCACGATGGACACCAAACGCCAGTTCGCCCGCCTGAAGGAGCAGTTTGACAAAGAGAAGAAGGAGGCGGCGAAGGCCAAAGAAGCCGAAATGAGCAAACCTCTTGAAGGAGAGGCCTTTGATAACGCCATCGCTGGACTGAAGGACAAATTCGCGGGGAAGCTCTTCTAAAGTTCCGTTTAAAAATCACCTTCAGAGGGACAGCTCCCTGAAGGTGCCTTTGCTTATGAATATAATCGTAAAGACATCCTCAGGCCGAATAACTGTGAGGCCGGACACGACGTGGGAAAAGGACAACGAGGACTTTTACCCTCCGGAGTTCGTGGATGAACTGACCTATGCTCCGGTTCTTTTCGCCCGGATTCTGAAGCCGGGAAGAAGCGTCGGCAAAAAGTTCGCCACCAGATACTACGACACCGTCGGCTTCGGCGTTCTGCTTTATCCTGAGAACCTTATGGACGGCTCACCTGAGAGTTACGCCCAGTCCATCTGTCTCGACCACACATCGTTTCTGCCAGCCCCGTTCTTCCCTACCGCAAGAATCGGACAGGAAGACAGCCTGTTCAGGCTCGAACGCGAAGGAGAAGAGTTGTTTTCGTCCGACGGCGCGTCACTGGATATGATTGAGGACGCAATCGTCGAGAGCACAAAGATGGTATATGTACGCACCGGTGATCTCGTGGCTGTTGAACTGGCCGACAGAAAAACGCTGACCCGACGTCCGGATGGAAGCGTCAGGGTCAGCGGAATCTTCGGAACCGACAAAGTAATGGATTTCCGGATTATATTCTGAACCGATTCTGAATAGGAATCGGGATCAGCAATCATCTCAGCAACCGCCTGAAGCCGGATGCCACACGTTCGAGGCCGTCCATAAGACGCTGGCGAGGACAGGCGATGTTGATGCGCATAAAACCGTCAAGGCCGTACATAACCCCGGAGTTTATCCACACCTTCTCATTTAGCAGAAGACTGTTCTCAATGTCGTTCGCAGACATATTCAAAGCGCTGACATCGGCCCAGACGAGGTAGGTTCCTTCAAGCTTGCTGACAGGGAACTCGGGAAGATTCTCTTCAAAGAACGACAGCAAAGAGCGGTAATTGCCATAGAGATATTCATTCAGTTCCTTGAGCCAAGGCTCTCCCTCATTATAGGCAGCCTGAAGTGCAAGCACACCGAAAGGGTTGACATCGCACAATTCATTTATGTTGATCACGCGGTCAATCAGCTTTTTCCAGTCAGGATTGTTCGTGATGATGTTGGATATTCCAAGACCGGCGATGTTGAAAGACTTGCTCGGCGAGTTCATCGTGATAGTGTTGTCCTGCGATTCCTGAGAAATGGAGGCCATCGGAGTGAAGTGATAGCCAGGCATTTCCAGCTCACAGTGAATCTCGTCGCTGATGACTGTCACTCCGTTCCTGCGGCAGATGTCCGCTACCCTTTCAAGATCCTCCTTTGGCCAGACACGTCCGCAAGGATTGTGAGGGTTGCAGAAAAGCAGGACCTTGGCCATCGGATCGGCGGCGCGCCTCTCCAGATCCTCGAAATCTATGTACCAGGTAGCCTGGTCACCTTCCGTGTCATAAATAAGCTTGTTGACTGAAAGCTCGCAAAGATTGTTCTTCGCAGTAGAGAAGAAGCAATTGTAGGCCGGGCTTTGGATAATCATCTTCGGCAGTTCGCCGGAAGGGCCGCGCCCGCGGTTTGGCTTCTCAACCACCTCACCGTCAACAATCTCGTATTGAGTCAGAGCTTTTACCACCACTGACATAGCCGGAACGACGCCCGGAATGTAAAGATACCAGTCCTTTTCGGTATGCCAGCCTCTGCGGCGCTCCCACCAGTCGATAGCCGCCTGGTAATAGGAATCCGGCACGTGGGTGTAACCGAATATCTCCTGGTCAACACGCTTCTTCAAGGCTTCCACAATCGGAGGAGCGACCTTGAAATCCATATCGGCCACCCAAAGAGGGATCACTTCCTCTGAAATCGGGCCGACCGGACTTTCGGCGTCCCATTTGACGCAGTTTGTACCGCGCCTTACCGTCATCTCATCAAAATTAAAAAGTCCCATAATCCAAATAGTTTTCAAACAATGTCCCGGCATCCTTCAAAGAAGCCACGGAGGACTCCCCGCCCACATCGCAACGCATCGCTGGACGATGCCGGCCTCGGGAAAGGAATTCGAATTTAGCAAAAAAATGTCAACAATTATGACATCCGGTTATTTTAGGAACATTTTTGACAATTCAAAACAGATTCTTGAAGTATGTTTCTTAAATTCGCGGCGCTATGAAGATGTTGGAATTTATTCTTTTGTCGGTGACACTGCTGACCTGCGCAGGCGGATGCTCGCAAAGCACCGATGGACAAGCGCGGCGAGACCAGAGCGAGCCGCAATACTTGGAGATACTGCCCAAAGAGGCGGACGGAGGATATTCAATAATATCGATTTCCCCGTTTGACGGCTGCCAAGACACCTTGGAAGTAGAAAGGCCTATGGGCAGACTGATCGTTATGAGCACCTCCTACATCGGATTCCTTGACGCGATCGGAAGCGATTCCGCCATAGTCGGAGTCTCCGGAGCCGAATATGTCTGCGACACATCGGTGGCCCGCAGGCTCGCCGAAGGAACTGTGCTGGATGTCGGTTTCGACGCAAGCCCGGACTATGAAAGGATTCTGTCGCTGAAGCCGGATCTTCTGCTGGCATATTCAGTGTCACCTGTCAAATCGCGCTTTCTTTCCAAGGTCGAGTCCTTGGGAGTCAGGACATTCATTGTCAATGAGCATCTGGAGCGGCATCCCCTGGCGAGGGCGGCGTACATACGCCTGTTCGGAGCATTGACCGGAAATATGCCGGCGGCGGACTCGGTTCTGGCCACCGTGTCGGAGAATTACCGGAGACTATGCGACTCGGTCAGCGCCAGCGCTAATTTGAGGAGAATACTGGTGAACATCCCGTACAAAGACCAGTGGTTCGTCCCGGGGAAGGAGAACTACCTTTACCACCTGTTTCAGGATGCCGGAGGGGAGATTCTAGGAGCCGAACCGGGGAGTCCGGTCTCCGGGCAGATTTCCGTGGAGCGGGCATATTCACTGTCAAAGGAAGCGGACCTGTGGATGAATGTAGGTTGGTGCGCCACAGAAAGACAGCTTCTTTCCGTCAACCCGCTGTTCGGCGACCTTCTCGGACACATCAAGGCAAACGCCTCATCCAGAGGCTTATACGGACAAAGCGTGGTCTGGAATGACAACAAGCGCCTTAACGCCAAGGGCGGCAATGATTTCTGGGAAAGCGGCGTGGTACGTCCGGACCTTCTGCTCCGGGACCTTGCCGGGATATTCAGCGGGGACACGACGGCAATACCCGAATATTACCGTCCATTGGCAGCGGAAGGGCTCAGCGCGCGGTCAGAGTGAACATCACAGACGCATTGGTGCGCGGAAGAGTCTGGAGGTTGGTTATGTCTTTGGCGGTAAGCCCGGGTTCAGCAGGAATGGAGCGAAGAGCCTCTGCGGTTGCCGCGAACGCCAGAGCCGGCGTGTTGTTGTTCTCACTCAGATGGCAGAGAAACAGGTTCTTAAGACCCGGATGCCAGAAACGGCGGACGGCAGAGGCGCACTCATCATTGCTCAAGTGACCGTTGCCCTGACATATCCGCATCTTTAGTTCGTGGGCGTAAGGGCCTCCGATCAGCATCCCCGTATCGTAATTGGACTCGAAAACGACTGCGTCAGACCGCCTCGCATATTCAATAGCCTCGTCAGTCGCCCTTCCGGCATCGGTCATAAGGAAAAAACTGACACCGGACCACTCGATGAAGTAGCCCACGGTCTGGGTCGCGTCGTGCGGCACCACAAAATGGCTTACAAGAGGATTGCCATTCCCGTCGGCTCCGAGGTTTATTCTCAAAGGCCCGTCATCAGGGAGTACCCTGCGGCAACCGGCGATATAATCCCTCGTGAAAGTGTGACGGGAGAGAGCCTCGTGAAGCACGGAGGTGGCATAGACCGGCTTTTTCAGATGCTTGCAGTACGACCCGAGGTGACGAATGTGATCAAGGTGGTCGTGAGTCACAAGCACAGCCTGAAATGACTCCGTGCCGAGTCCGTGCTCCATCAGCGTCTTCTTGAGCCGTCGAACGCTGACACCGGCGTCAATCAGAAGTCCGAACCTGCCGTCAGAAAGGAAATAGCAGTTGCCGCAACTGCCGCTGGAAAGGCTAAGGAACTTCAGCATCACCGGTTCTCCTCCTCGCAGTACTTGGCGATCACGCTGTAAGCGTCACCCACACCAAGCTCGCCGGCCCTGGACAGGTCAATACAACCTTTCTCCTTATCTTTCAAATAGATGAGGACAAGTCCGCGGTTGTAATAGGCATCACCCATATAAGGATAGACGTTGATGGCCTTCGTGTAGTTGTCAACGGATTCCACGAACTTGGAGGACAGGCAGTAAAGGTTCCCGAGATTGAAATAGACATACGGAACGCCCGGGAGAATCCTGTCGGCGGCGATCATATCATCTATCGCTTCGGAATAGTCGTATGTCCTGTTCACCTGGTCGCGGACCCTCGCCCTCGTCGTTCCCTTGTCGTCCATAGTCAAGGTCTGGACATTGCTCTCGATGGAGGAGATGAAGTCGATCATCTCCGCCCGGAGCACTCCCCTGTTCAAGTGGTAGAACGCTTTATAGTACTCCGAATACTGCCCGGAACCCTCGGCGGCAAGTGCCGCGTCATACTGGTTCAGTGCCGACGTAAACTGTTTTGACTGAACATTGTACAATCCACGGACAAACGCTCTGCCAGCATCCGTCATCGACTTAGGGTCCCCTGCGGCAAGGTTTGAGTCCCCGTAGATAGACGCGTCGATTCCGCGCTCGAAGACCGGCCTGACAAGCGAGTCGGAATTGGACACGGTCATTACTATAGGTGAGTCAGCTATAAATCTGTCGATCAGAGGGTTCTCGTAGCGGTGGCTGAGAGCTATGTTCTCGTTGTCCCTGCGTGCGGAAAGACTGAACTTGTATAGCGGCTTGAGACGGATGTTGATGTCACGGTTCTGAAGAAGCTCATTGTCGAAATCCTTCTTGGCGAAGTCGGCGTCAAGGGCTATCAGAGAGCTGTATTTCTTGGTCGTGTCTGCGAACGAGCCTTCGTCCGAGGCGTTTTTGGCCCGGTACTCGCTGACTTTCTTCTGAGCTATGTCATAGTCCTGCTTGGAAGACTTGGTCCGTCCGAGAATATTCTTGACATAAGACCTGTTCAGATAGGCCTTTGCGAAGTCAGGGTACAGCTCGATGGCCTTGTCGTAGTCGTCAAGGGCGTCCAGCCAGCGTTCCATCCGGACAAAAAAGAAGGCTCTGTTGTAGTAGGCCAGCACGTTGTCCGGATTGATGTTGATCACCCGGTCCATATCCGCGAGAGCGTCATCCATATTCCCGACCTGAGCGTTGATCAGGCTTCGGTTGTAAAGCGTCAGCGCATTGCCGGGCTCGTCCCTGAGAACCCTGTTAAGGTCTTTCATAGCCGCGTTGTAGTTGTTCTGGTCGTAGTACATCAGCGCCCTGTTGAAATAGGCGAACGTGTTGGCGGTGTCAAGGGCTATGGCCTTGTCCATATCCGCGACCGCTTCTACGTAGTCTTTCCTCTGGGCATACACACGGCCTCGGCGGATATAGCCCTCGGGGTCGAACCTGTCCAGCCTGATGGCCCGGTTATAGTCATCCAGAGCCTTTGTCGTGTCATTAAGGAAAAGGTAGCAGGCTCCCCTGTTCAGATAGGCCGAAGGATCCTTGGGCTCTTTCCTGATGTAACGGTCAAAATCATCGACCGCCTTGTCAAACTGCTGGGCGAGGAAGTAGGTGACTCCCCTGCTGAAATACAGTCCGTCAAGACCGGGACGGAGTTCCATCGCCTTGTCCAGATCCCTGAGGGCCTCGTCGTATTTCCCGAAACGGCTGAGGGTTATGGCCCTGAAATGGTAGCCGTTGGTAAAGACCGGGTTAAGGCGGACAGAGGTATTGAAGTCAGCCTGGGCGCCGCGCAGGTCTCCAAGGTTGTACTTCGCTATGCCTCGGTAGAAGAAAGTCCAGCAGTCAGTTGTGTCAAGGCGGGCAAGAATGTTGAAATGACCGATGGCCTCGGAGTACTTTCCGTCAGAAAGGGCCGCGCGGCCTCTGAAGTTAAACACGTCCTTGTCGTACTGCGCCTTGCAGAGCAAAGCGGAGCATAAAAGGATAAACAGAGACAGCAGAGACCGTTTCATATAAATATATTTTACTTTAAGGCTTAAAATTCCTAATTTTGTCGTTTGCAAAGATAAACATTTATCGTGCCTTGAAGACAGTTTTAAGCAAATTTTTCTCATTCATCCTCCTTGTGGCGGCCACAGGGGAGCTTTTCGCACAGCAAACAGGAGCAAATATGATCCCTTCCGGCAGGAACGCCGAGAAAGTGATCTCGGCCGAGAATCTCCGGATGCAGGTCGAGTTCCTTACGGACACACTGTTCAAAGGTCGGGCGGCAGGGACGAGAGGGTCCACGGAAGCCGCATTCTGGATAGCGAGACGCTACGAGAAGGCGGGGCTGCTGCCTGTTTCCGGAAGCTGGAGCCATTCTTTCAAAGCGGAAGATTTCATCGGAAGGAATATTATCGGGTTCCTGCCCGGCAAGGAGGGCGTTTCCAAGGAGATGTACGTCATCATCTGCGCCCACTACGACAGCCACGGCGCGATTGACGGCAAATTCTACCCCGGAGCTGACAGCAACGCTTCCGGAGTCGCCGCGATGATAGGTCTCGCCGATATGTTCCGCAGAATGAAGGAACTCGGCCGATCATACGGCAAGAACATCATCTTCGTGGCCACGGACGCCAAGGAAAGGAATTCAGCGGGAGCGGAGGCCCTGATGGAGGATATAAAGGGAGGGAAGCTGAAGAATCCCAGGAACGGTGAGACCATCACAATGGACAGGATACATTCCACCGTGGTTCTGGACATACTCGGCAGCACCCTGGCTCCGATACACAGCGACAGAAGCGATTTCCTGATAATGCTCAGCGGCGGGCAGTACACATTCGACCTGTCAAGGGCGAACGAAAGCCCTGGGCTGGGACTTGACATAGCCACGAGCTACTACGGCAGCAAGAGCTTCTCGGAGATGTTCCACAGCAGATTCGGCGATCAGAAAGTCCTGACTCAAAACGGTCTGACCTGCGTGGTCTTCACATCCGGAATCACGATGCTTACCAACAAGGTCGGCGACAGCGCCGCCACGCTGGACTACGAAATACTACGCAAAAGAATATTCCTAATCTTCCACTGGTTGGAAAAAATACTCTGACAATGAAAGAATTCTGGTCAATGATGAAGCGCTATGTCGCTCCTTTCAAGAAATATCTCGCCGGATCGGTCATCCTGAACATCCTTTCGGCGGTGTTCAACATCTTCTCGTTCGCGATCATCGTTCCGATTCTGCGCATCCTGTTCAAAATCAACGAGACAGTATATTCATTCACTCCGTGGGACGAGGTTTGGCAGATGCCGTACAAAGAACTGAGCGACGCGTTTATGTCCAACATCTACTGGATGCTGGAGCAGCAGATTTCGACTGTCGGGGCATCGACGGTGCTGCTGTTCCTTTGCGTGTTCCTCGTGGTGATGACAGCTCTCAAGACCGCCTGCTACTTCGGGTCGTCCGCGGTGATGGTTCCGATAAGGACAGGCGTCGTGAAAAACATAAGGATGGACATCTACAGAAAGATTATGGCTCTCCCTCTGGGATTTTTCTCCGAAGAGAAGAAAGGAGACATCATCGCAAGAATGAGCGGAGACGTCCAGGAGGTTGAGACTTCCGTCACCGGCTCAATAGAGATGCTCATCAAGAATCCTATCCTTATCACGTTCTACTTCGTGGCGCTGCTGGTGATCAGCTGGCAGATGACGGCCTTCACGATACTGTTCGCCCCGCTGATGATGTGGGTTATGGGTGTAGTGGGAAAGAACCTGAAAAGAAAATCCCTTGAGGTCCAGCAGCTTTGGAGTGACGTGATGGCTCAGACTGAAGAGACCCTCGGTGGGCTTCGCATCATAAAGGCGTTCATCGCCGAGAAGAAGATGTCGGATCGTTTCGACAATGTCACCGAGGCGATGAGGAAGAAGAACAACCGCGTGACAATCCGCCAGTCACTCGCCCACCCTATGAGCGAGTTTCTGGGCACAACGCTCATTATGATCGTGCTTTGGTTCGGCGGAGCGCTCATCCTTGGCGGGAAGTCTACCATCGACGCTCCGATATTCATATATTATATGGTGATTCTCTACAGCATCATCAATCCTATCAAGGATTTCGCCAAGGCAGGATACGCCATTCCCAAGGGTATGGCCTCGATGGAGAGAATCAACAAGATTCTGGATGCGGAGAACAACATCGTAGAGCCCGGGAATCCTAAGCCGCTCACCGGATTCAACGACAAGCTCACTTTCGAGTGCGTGGATTTCCGTTACCCGGACGGCCAGAAGATGGTTCTTGACAATGTAAGCCTCGAGATTCCAAAGGGAAAGGCCATAGCCATCGTGGGAGCTTCCGGAGCCGGAAAATCCACTTTGGTCGATCTCATCCCGAGATTCTACGATCCGACAGGCGGGTCCATCAAGATTGACGGGACTGACATCAGGGATGTCAGAATCGCTGACCTCAGAAGCCTCATCGGCAATGTCAACCAAGAGTCGATACTCTTCAACGACACGATTTTCAACAACATAGCATTCGGTGTCGAAAACGCCACGATGGAGAGTGTGATCGAGGCCGCGAAGATTGCCAACGCCCACGACTTCATTATGGAGAAAGAGGGAGGCTACAATTTCAGAATCGGCGACAGAGGAGTCAAGCTCTCCGGCGGGCAGAGACAGAGAATCAGCATCGCAAGGGCCATCCTCAAGAACCCGCCGATCCTTATTCTGGACGAGGCCACGGCTTCCCTTGACACCGAATCCGAAAAAATCGTCCAGGAGGCTCTCGAGCGGCTGATGTCCACCAGGACGACGATCGCGATCGCCCACAGGCTCTCGACCATCAGGAACACAGACGAGATCATCGTGATGGACGAAGGACGCATCGTGGAGCGCGGCAAACACGACGAGCTTATCGCCTTGAACGGCTACTATCGGAAACTTAATGATATGCAAGCACTTTAGAGACACATCTATGAACACTATCGTCAGACAGATAAGAGTCCCGCTGATAGAGGGGCTTGAGAGTATGAATATGCAGGAGCTGGATCTTGCGATGGAGAAAGGAGCTTCCAAATTCGCGGTATGCGAGCATAACTGGCCGAAGGATGCGCCCTACGCTCCGGATTGCAACGGATCGGTCGCTCGTTCCTCCTCACATCTTGCCGTTATGTTCCACGTCAGAGGGCTTGACCTACGCGCCACCGCACTTGAAGACAACGGAAAAAGCTGGGAGGACAGTTGCTGCGAGTTTTTTGTCACGGATCCTTACGACGGGACTTACTACAACTTCGAGATGACCTGCATCGGCTCCATCCTCGCATCGAAAAGAACCAGCAGAATCAACAAGACCCCTCTGGATCCTTCACTCCTGAAGAGCGTCATCAGACATAGCTCTCTGGACCGAAAGGCCGTGGACATAAGCGACAGGATTTTCAGCTGGACGGTCGCTATGCTGATTCCGTTTGAACTGATCGGGATAGACAGGGACAACCTTCCTGTCAGCCTGAGGGGCAACTTCTACAAATGCGGTGACCTGACGGCGCATCCGCATTTCCTGAGCTGGAATCCAATCAAGACACCGAAGCCAGACTTCCACAGACCCGAATTCTTCGGAGAACTGATTCTCAGATAGTATCTCCTATGGCAAACACAAGGAAAGTCACAGGAACAATCTTGCTGACCGCCTATCTTGCGGCGGTGGCCTACTGTTGCTTCGGCCAGTTCAGCGACCTTCCGGACATCGGCCCGAACACTTTCTTCGGTATCCCTGCCGACAAGGTGGCTCACTTCCTGATGTTCTTTCCTTTTCCGATTCTTTGCTATTTGGCGTTCGCAGGCTGGACAAGCAAGCCAAGACACACTGTCATCTCAGTCTCAGCTGTCTTCCTGACAGGAGCGGCGATCGCCGCCGCCACAGAAATCGGACAGACATTCACCGACTACAGGAGCGGAGACATCTGCGACTACATCGCCGACACGTTGTCCTTGGCGATATCTTCGGTAATCGTACTGCTGTCTGACCTTTACGTAAAAAAACACAGAAACGCAAAATAAACACTGAAACGAATATGCTCAGAAAAATCATCGCCACATCAGCGCTCGCGTGTCTCATTACGACAGGCCTTGGAGCGCAGTCTGTCAAGGAGTTCAAAGAGGCCGTAGACTCTCTTCAGACCATCATAAAAGAAAAGACCGGCGTTTCGGCTACTGTAAAGGCGAACAAGGTCGTCAGAAGAGGCTATGACCTGGATTTCTATTTCACTTCATCAATGGGAGACTTCCCCTGGAGGGCAGAGGATGTCCAATGGCTCAGAGGCACGCTCAAGGATCTTATGCCGGAGTCTTGTGCCAGATACGGCATCGGAAAGCTTTTCGTAGGCAAAAAGTCACTTGAGTCCTACGTCGTCCCGTCAGTAGGCGATAACGGAAAAGTCATCGACAGCAGATTTGTCACCAAGGATTTACGAAATGTCCATCCGTTTGTCACAAAGATTGACGAGCAAGATTTCACCAAGGGTCTTACCGGCCGTAACATAGCCCTCTGGCAGAGCCACGGCCGTTACTTCGAGGAAAAGACCGACCGATGGGAATGGCAGCGCGCGCCGATTTTCCAGACAGTGGAGGATATGTACACGCAGAGTTATGTTCTGCCTTTCCTGATACCGATGCTGGAGAATGCCGGAGCCTATGTGATGACTCCGCGTGAAAGGGATCCGCAGACCAACGAGGTCATAGCCGACAATGACCCTGCGTTCGAAAAAGGACGCGGTGAAGGGATAAGAGTCGCGGGAAGATATTCAGAGACAGGGGCGTGGTCTGACGCAGGCGTCGGATTCGCCGATGCAAAGGCGGCATATTCATTCCCTGACAATCCGTTTGCTATGGGAACCGCCCGCAAGGCGGAATGCGCCGAACACAAGAAGGACAGGACCGCCGAAGCCCGGTGGACAGCGGATATTCCGGAAAGGGGTGAGTATTCAGTTTACGTTTCCTACAAGACCCTGCCGAACAGCACCCCGTGCGCCCATTATACAGTCAGACATCTTGGCGGCGAGACGGAGTTCACTGTCAATCAAAGGATGGGAGGCGGCACCTGGATCTACCTTGGAACCTTCGAGTTCGAGAAGGGAACGGACGCCTGTGTGATTCTGGACAACAAGGTAGCCCAAGGCTACAACGTCCCGAGAAACTCTGTGGTGACAGCAGACGCGGTACGATTCGGAGGCGGAATGGGAAAGATAGCGAGAGGATTAAAGAATCGTCCTGCAACTGAATATGTCACATCCGGAATGCCTTCTTTCACCGAGGGGGCGTTCTACTGGATGCAATGGGCCGGGACAGACTCCACAATCCTCAGCAGGCACGAGGATGACTACACGTCAGACTATGGCGACCGCGGCGCCTGGGTGGGATGGATGTCCGGAGGCTCAAGGAACAACCCGAAGAGCGAAGGACTGAATATTCCTATCGACCTCTCGTTTGCGTTCCACACTGACGCGGGGACCACTCCGGATGACTCTATCATCGGAACCCTTTCCATCTACACGCTGATATGCGACGGGAGCGACAAGTTCGCCAACGGGGAGGAAAGACTCCAGCAGAGGATGTACGCTGATTTCGTTCAGACAGAGATTGTCAACGATGTCCGCTCTCAGTTCAATCCGGAATGGAGCAGAAGAGGGCTTTGGGACCGTTCCTACAGCGAATCCCGCACGCCTACCGTTCCGGCGATGCTTCTTGAGCTTCTGTCCCACCAGAACTTCGCCGATATGAAATTCGGCCTTGATCCGTCGTTCCGTTTTACTGTCAGCAGGGCGATTTACAAGGGGATGCTCAAGTACCTCAGCGCCCGCTACGGATGCGAATATGCGGTTCAGCCGCTGCCGGTCAATTCTTTCGCGACTTCATTCGCCGGGGACGAATCCGTAAGGCTCAGCTGGAAAGCCACTCCGGACACACTTGAGCAAACGGCGCTGCCGACGGGATATATTCTTCAGACAAGGATAGATGACGGAGCGTTTGACGCAGGAAGAATCATAGATGACGCGGTAGTTACAGGAAACAAGATCTCGACCAGCGTGCCTGTCAAGCCAGGACACATCTACAGCTACCGCATAATTGCCTTCAACAAGGGCGGAAAGAGCTTCCCTTCAGAGGTTCTGAGCGTTGGCATCCCTAACCAAGGCACAGGGAAGAATGTCCTGGTGGTCAACAACTTCACAAGAGTTTCAGCCCCAGCGTGGTTTGACACTCCCGAATATGCCGGATTCAACTCCGACCTTGACGCCGGGGTCTCTTACGTGAGGGAGATCAACTTCATAGGGCCTCAATATCAGTTCCGCAGGACACTTCCTTGGCAGGACGACGACAATCCTGGATTCGGGGCCTCCTGGACGGACGAGGCCGGCAAAGTCTTCGCGGGCAACACGTTCGACTATTGCGGAATCCACGGCAAATCCCTGATGGCCGCCGGTTACGGTTTCCATTCCTCAAGCGTGGCCGCATTCTCAGAGAACAGTTCGCTGGCTGTCAACGACATAGCTGTGGACATCATCTGCGGCAAGCAGATTACGACCGTGGTCGGAACAGGTAAGGTTCCGGACAGATTCCAGGTGTTCCCGGCCAAACTACAGTCTGCCATCAGGAGCTATACCGATGGAGGCGGCAACGTGCTGGTCTCAGGAGCTAACATCGGCACGGACATCTGGGACTCAATCTATCCTGTACAGAAAGACAGCGCCTACAGGGCCTCAGCCAAGGAATTCGCCGAAAAGACACTGGGCTACAGATGGCTGACCAACTACGCCAGCAGGAACGCCACCGTGATTCCTCGGAACGCTGTCGGGATGGAACCTGTGAGCGGTGAAATCACCTTCCACAAGGAACGCAACCCGAAGATCTACAATGTTGAGACACCTGACGGAATCGTCCCTTCTGGCGAGAAGGGCAAGTCGTTCCTTCGCTACGCGGACACGAACATCTCTGCCGGAACCTGTTTTGAAGGCGATGGCTACAGAACCGTCTGCATAGGCTTCCCTATAGAAGTGATAAAAGACGGGGAGCGTGCTGACGAACTTATCAAGAGCATAATGAAATTTCTTGACAAACAATAGTTTACAATGACACCAAGAGAATCCGAGCTAATAGAGCTTCTGCACAAGGAAGTGAAGCCGGCACTGGGCTGCACAGAGCCTATGGCTGTGGCTCTCGCCGCCGCCAAAGCCGTTGAGACACTCAGAACCGAAGTCCCGGAAATCAATGAATATGACCTTGATGTCAAGGTCAGCGGAAACATCCTCAAGAACGGTATGGGAGTCGGCATTCCTGGAACCGGGATGGTCGGGCTGTACATAGCCTCGGCTCTCGGGGCTGTCTGCGGCAGGAGCGAGTACGGGCTTGAGGTGCTGAAGGATCTTTCAGGCAAGGATGTTGAGAAAGCCAAGGAATTGGTTGATGGCGGAAAGGTGTGCATCAAGGTTGCGGACAGTCCTAAGCTCCTATACGTCAAGGTAACGGTCAGGTCACAGGGCCATAAGGCCTGGACGGTCATCGAGGATGACCACGACAGGATAGTCGAGACCGGTCTGGACGACTCGCTCTCCGACTTCAGGAACGGGGCCGGAGAGTCCGGCACAGCCAAGTACACGCTGGATTACAAGCTGACTGTCAAGGAGATATATTCATTCGCCCGGAACGCTTCCTATGAAGACATCAGTTTCATTCTGGCAGACAGGGATTTGAACCTCGCCCTTGCCAGGGAAGGTCTCGAAGGTGATTACGGGCTGAATGTGGGAAAGGCAATCAGGGAGAACCAGCAGGAAGTCTTCGGGGATGATTTCATCAGTTTTGCGATGGGGCTGACCGCCGCCGCTTCAGATGCCAGAATGGCGGGCTGCAAGCTGCCGGCGATGAGCAATTCAGGCAGCGGGAATCAAGGAATCACGGTGAGCGTCCCGGTCATCGCCTACGCCCTGAAATACGGTGTTGATGACGAGGGGCTTGCCAGAGCGTTGATCCTTAGCAATCTGGTGGCGATTCACATCAAAGGTTACCTCGGCAAACTGTCCGCTCTCTGCGGATGTGTGATTGCATCGACGGGTTCTGCCTGCGGAATAACATTCCTGCGCGGCGGAAGCTACGAACAGGTCTGCGCCGCAATAAAGAATATGATCGGGAACATCACAGGAATGGTGTGTGACGGAGCGAAGGTCGGATGTGCGATGAAGGTGGCCTCGGGTGTCGCCTGCGCCGTACAGTCCTGTGTGCTGGCGCTCAGAGGAACCTGCATAAGAGAGACTGACGGAATCATCGAGAAAGACATTGAGAAGACTATCAGGAATCTCGGCAGTATAGGCTCGGCGGGAATGCAGTCAACCGATCATCTTATCCAGCAGATAATGCTCTGTAAAGAATAGGTAAGCCGTCGACTGGGTCGGTTCTCCACTGCTTCCACAGACAGGCGACAACCTCCGGCAAAGGAATCACTCCTGCGCTTGAAGGTTTTTGCCTGTGTAAGCATATTCAAGTAAAATCAAAATCAACCGCATAACTGCGGTCTATCGTAGTCTAAGTGCAGTTCAAGCAGCGGGGCTTCATATAACTGAATCCCGCCGCACTGAAATCTTGCATAAGGATAATCAAAAAAAACTCAAAACTCGTAAAGGGAGAATCCTGTGCAAGGCGCTCTTCCCTGCGGCGCATCGGCCATAGGCTCCATCCGTGACCGACAGGAACATAAATCACATATTATTGTTGGAATGCTCGGAGCTTCTGGCCAGCCGGCCGAGATGGGGAGGTCAAGGCTTGGAAAGAGGAGACTGTCCGGCAAGAGCCAGAACCGCCCGGTTGATGAACTCGGTCTTGTTGCCCTCGTACGATGAGAGGAACGCTTCCACCTCGGGCGTGGATTTGAAGGTGTAGGACTTGCCGTGGGCCTTGGGCTTGCGCCCGCAGAGCCTGTCGAGGTGCTGAAACGCAGGAACGCCGAAGTGCCGGATCTCCCAGAGCGCCAATGATGCGGAAGATTCTATCCTCCGGTCACTGATTCTGTTAAAGAACCGGAACGATGTGAAGAGGCGATTCGTCCCTGTGGTCATTGAGTCTGGTCGTTCTGCTTGCCGGAGCGCCCGGGAGAACTACCCGTGCGAATCGCGCGGGCAGAATCGCAGCCACGACAGAATTGCGATCCTACCCGCTGAATATGCCGTTCCGATGGGCATTGTGCCGCACTTCTGTTTCGCCGCCATACGATGAATCTGCATTGTGGCCGCCTGTAAGGCCGTTTTCGCTTTTCGGCCCAAAACAGGTTTGCAAACGAAATCACGCAGGAGCATATTCCGGTATGGTTTCGACTGCATATCTGTTCTGCTTGAAAACGGGACAAAATCGGACGTGGCGGATAGCATTGTTGTACTTGAAATGGTGACAAAACCGGCTGTGGCGGATAGCGCGTTGATTATCAAACATATGAGCCTTTTCCTGGTCTTGGTTTCAGCATCAGGAAAAAGCTCAATATATTAGTTATTAATGACTTAAGCGCCACGGCTATTCGTAAAATCGCTAGTTGCTGTTATCTGGCAATTTGCATATATTTTGGGAACTCTTAGCCAACTCCTATATAACTTCCAAATATAATTGTCGGAAACACCGACCTTTGTCAGAAGCCCACGGAAGGCACTTCACCGTGTCCGATTCACTCCAGAAGATATGTTATGGTCGCATCCATAATGTTATCGATTTCTTCTTGTCAGTTTGGCAAAAGTAACAAATTCTGTACGAAAACATATCGGCCTGTGCGGATTTCCGTGAGATTCTCAGGACTTCCAGCGGATTCGCCGTCCGGTTCGGAACGCAAGGGGAAGAAAACGATCCCACCGGCCCGCCTGTGGAGCTGCATAAGCTCTGACTGGCAGATGTCCTCTCACAACCGGGCGAAACGCCGGGCGACTTATGGAAAACAGTGCGGTTTGCCGGCGGAATCCTTCAATGCCAAAATCAAGTCCTTCAGAGCTCAACTCAGAGAGGTGACAGATGTAAAAATGCTTCCTCTTCAGAATATCCGGCAAAGACTACCGCGCCGTTGTCTCCGGCTTTCAGCCGAGCCTCGACCTGATACAGGTCTTCCCGGAGACAGAGACAGTCACCCGCACCATTTTCGAGCCGCCACGAAAAAGCCCCCGCTGGTCAGTCGGCATCCAAGCCGGCTACGGCATCACGCTTCGTGACCGCCACATCACCCCAGCCCCATACATCGGCCTCGGAGTCTCCTACAGCCTCATTCAAATCCCATCAAAGTAAATTATATTATAACATTCCTTTGCAATTACTTGCATATTGTTAAAATATATTATATCTTTGTATTGTCAAGCAATAAGAGATATGAAGAAATACAAAGTCATCGAAGTTATGAGACTTCTAAAAGGAGATGGCTGGATTAAGGTTCACCAGAGAGGCAGTCACAGGCAGTTCAAGCATCCGACAAAAAGCGGCAAGGTTACCCTGAACGGAAAAGAAAGCGACAATGTCAGTCAGGAAATCCTTAACAGCATCTGGAAACAGGCAGGGTGGAAATAATCACCCTCCTTTTTCAAGAGTAACAATAAAACACATTTGATATGGGAAAAATAAGAGTCAAGGTCGATTGGTGCGAACATAACTATAGTGCGGCGCCAGAGAATGAAGACATCGCCTGTGTCTGCACGGCAGACACTTTCGGGGAACTTAAGAAGGGCTTCGAGGAGGCGTTAAGGACACACCTCGAGTGGATGCGCGAGGACGGCGACAAAGTTCCGTCCGAATTTGACGGCGAATGGGAACTGGAATGGAATATGACCACGGCGGCCATACTTCACTACACAGAAAAACTGATCCCAAAATCAGCCATCGCAAAAGTGACCGGGATAAACCAGCAGCAACTCACCCATTACGCCAACGGCTACAGAAAGCCGCGCCTTGCGATGAGGACAAAAATAGTTGACGGAATACACGCCATCGCAAAAGAATTATCGGCTATCTCTTAATTGTTTGACAGCATCAGCGTATAGCCGAACGGCCTCGGAGTCATCCGGGGCTTTTGTTTAAAACCGATGACTAGTTAACCTCCCCCAACTCCAACAAAAAGACTTAATCAATGATGTCAACAGCCTTCAGTGCCTCGGACGCACGTTCTGTCTTGCCGATGTAGATTGACGTTATGGCAAGGCTGGAATGATCCGCCTGTTGTTGGACAGAGGTAAGTGGAACTCCAAAATTGACCATATTCGTGATGCCGGTGTCCTTCAATGAATAGAATTGGAGTTCCTTTGGGAAGCCAAGCGCCGGACGAATAACATAACTCCAATAAGAGGCGAATTTTCTGGAGCTTGCCTTTTTCGCTCCGGGCGAAAAATCATACTTACGATGATCCCCGAAAATGTAATAGCCAGAATTAGAGAGATCAAGCAGCCTGATATACCTCATCATCGAGTCCGGAATCGTCCTGACCGAGTCCTTCTCGTTTTTGGCGATGCTCGCGCTGATGCGTACAAGTTGATTGTCAAGATCAATGTCGCGGCAGCGGAGCATCGAGAGTTCCTTCGGACGGATGAAGCAGCAATAGCACATCAGTGTCATCACAAGATAAGGGATATTGTTGCTTTCAAGCCAAGACATAAGAGCGCTGAACTCGTCAGGAGTGAAGAGACGGCGCACCTTGTGGGTAAGGCGCTTGGGCTTGCGCTTGACCGCCATAAACGGATTGTCTTTGATATATTTATGCTCAACCATCCAATTAAACAGAACCCTTAAGAACAGGATGCTGTTGTTGAATGTTCTGGCCGACACGACGAGATCCCTGTCATCCATAAAATCAATGGCGTCGTTCTCAGTGAAAGAACCGACATAGGAAGACTCATCGTAGCCTCGTTCTGTCAGCCAGGACTTGAACAGTTTGACGTATGAAATATATCCCCTCATCGTGTCGCCCCGGCAATCCTTAGTTTTGACCGACAAGAACCGGTCAAGAGTCTCAAACATTCGAGCGGATGCTTTAGGAGCGACTCTTTCCGCGAACGGATTCCACCCCATCTGGAGCTTAACACCTATTTCGGCGACAAGCTTGCGTCCCACAAGCCGTCTTTCACGGATTGAAGGAACACGATTAATCTTGATCCTGACCCGCTGCATTTTGCCGGTCGCTGGATTTTTACAGGAGTATGAGACATACCAAACCTTTCCTGCCACAAATTTCGGAGGAATGTAATCTATGTATGGAATCGGTGGCGTTAGCACAATTTTTTTTCTTTGCACAACGCATTCAGAGCGTCGTACAAGGAAAAAAAATGATTCGACTTTGTCCCGTTTGGAGGGGCGGTGTAGCTAAGTCCGCTGTCTGTCAATTCGTTACAGCGGTTTTGCGGAGGATACAGGATTCGAACCTGTGGGGCCTTTCAGCCGACTTGTTTTCGAGACAAGCACCATAAACCACTCGGACAATCCTCCGTGAATGAGTTGCAAAATTAATAATTTTTCTTGAGAATAATCAATTTACAGCTGACTTAATCTCTAAATAATCTCGATTCTACCCCGGCATCAAATCTTCACGCACGTCCGGCCCTTATGCTATAGGAGCCGGACCGCAAGAAGACTTGCTTAGCGATTCCGCGCTCTTCCGGATTCTCACAAATGAAAGTGACGCGGCCAGAAGGAACTGGGCTGCAATGTAGGTCAGCATCACCCAAAAGCCACGCTTAGGAATGCTTATGTCTGTAAAAACGCCTGTAGCCAGAATCGTGTCCGAAATGACAAACAGAACATAACCTGTCACAGTCAAGGCATAACTACTGTTTTTTGTTTCAATCGCCGCCATAATACAGGCGTGCAGGCAGAATGCGAAAGCGCAGGCATAAACCGAAACGCAGACTCCGAGGAAGCCGCCGACATTGAAGAAAAGGGAAGCTCCTATCGTGACGGCAATAAGGACAACCAGAAGCGAAATATTCAAGCAAAGCGAGGAAGCATTCCTTTTGTAGCCGGAGCGGATGGTAAGGTAGTAGAAGAAATGCCCGACCAGAAAAGCCAGCAGTCCAGCAAGGAAAAAAGACTGCCCGCCGAACATAAGGAGGATGTCTCCCAATGCACCGAAACCCATCGCAAGCATCAATGCGGCAACACGTTCGCCCGGCACACCGTTTTTCCTCATACAAAGCAGGCAGCTCAACGCCAAAGAAGGGACAATCAAAGGTTTGGAGCAAATGGTAAGAATATGCCAACCCACAAAGACCCCAAGCAAATCCGCTATGGACGAAAGCAGAAAAACACAGAACGCCAGAAGGCTGAATATTCCAAGATGTTTCATAGCGCTATTCATTTAACGACATTTTTCTTACTGACAAAGGAATGGAATGTATAGACTCGGGTTCTATGTTCTGCCTCAGCGTATCCACCAGCCGCTGAAGCGTCACTTCCCTGCCCTTCGGAGATAACTCGCATTCCCAAACGACCTCAATATTCCACCCAAGTTCCTCAAGCTCAGCCACTTCCTTAGCATCCCGTTCCTTATTCCTGCGAATCTTCTCCTCCCAGAACCCGACATTGCTCCTTGGCATCCTGAACTTGTCACATCCCGGATGGCCGTGCCAAAAACACCCGTTCACGAATATCACCGTGTGAAACCTCCTCAACACAATATCCGGACAACCAGGCAGCTTCCTGGAATGAAGCGAGTACCTGAACCCTTTGGAGTGCAGCCACTTACGCACCACCATCTCAGGTCTGGTGTCCTTTCCCCGAATCCGCGACATACAAAAATGCCGCTGCTCCCTTGTCATCGTGTCCGGCATATCACTTATTCAGAATCGTTTGATTACAGGTCAGCAGTCTCAAAATATAACGGCCACAAATCCTGAAGACGTCTGGCTATGTTATAAGCCAAGACAGGAGGGACGGCGTTGCCGATGACCTTATAGGCTCCGGATTGGCTAACTTGAAAGCACCGGGAGTCACCCTTGTACCTCACGAACGGATAGTCCGGCGGAAAGGTCTGGATCAAGGCGCATTCACGCGGTGTTAGCCTGCGCTCCGGCAAGCCTGATTCAAGTTCCTGAATATTCTTTCCTCCGTGATCGGCAGAAAGCCTTCGGAACTCGATGTTTCCGTGATGCTCAGACCTGATGGTAGGGCCAAGTCCCTCAAGATGAATCTCAGTCTGTCCCTGGCAATGCCTCCCCATATATTTGGCCTTGGAATAACACCTATGGGAAAGGTCACGGCTTTCCTGCGGCTCCGGAAGCCCCTTGAAAACATCCTTGCACGTAACAGGAACCAACGTACCGCCGGAATGGGCCGAATACCGATGAGTAGGTTTAGGATACGGTGAATACTCTTCTGGAATATCCTCACTATCAAGAATATGTCTGGCCGTCTCATTCAATGCGGAACGACGGATGCCTATGAATATCACACGCTCCCTGCTTTCCGGAACGCCATAGTCACCGGCGTGAAGAACCCTTGGCGGCAAGACAATGTAGCCGTCTCCATCAGCCCGGGAAAAATCATTCTGGATAATGTCCTTGACGTTTCCGAGATTTGTCAATCCTTTTACATTCTCCGCAACGAACACCTTCGGTTTGGTTATGTCGATGACCTGCTTCATCCAGAAGTACAGTTTGCCCCTGTTCTCTTCAGTTGCGACCTCATCCGAAAGCCTGCCTCCATCGTGAGAAGTCACAGAATTGAATCCCAGTCGCTTGCCTGCGATGCTGAAATCCTGGCAAGGGAAGCCGCCGGTCACAATGTCAACATCCTCAGGGAAAACTTTCTCTCCGTTATGCTGAAGCTTGACCAAATCCACAACACTTTTCAAGTGATAGATTGATGAATTCTTTCCATACCGCTCCATATACTTGCTCCAAGTGTGGAACGCCTCCTCAAGGATGTCATTGGCGAATACTGTAGAGAAGCGGTTCTTCCTTAGCAACACCCAATCATCATTGATTTTACGGTCTATCCACCCGGAATCCTCGGGGACAGATTTCACATTGCATATAAAATCTCCCTCAAATCCGAGATCCATTCCGCCACATCCGGAAAAGAGCGAGAGCATCTTCAGACACCCCGGATCGGCATCTGCATCTGTATGGAAAGCCGGGAGTTCACTTTCCCCGAACACATCCGAGAAATACCGAGCCTCTTCTATTGACTTGCTGCCAGTTGCACTCCTATCCGTCTTTTCCATACAAAACCATATTATCAAAAGATACAAATTTACCCATTTTTCACAAATAGTATAGAGGCGTTATTGTTTTTAAAGAAGATATTTCCCATCGGAGCATCAGAAGCATCATATATACCTGTTTCAACAGAGGTTCAGCAGTTCTTTTCCGTTCGGCTGACAGACCGAAAGCGAGGCGGCAGTCTCTTTATGACACAAAAAAGGATGACTAAAAAGTCGGAATTTTAGCTTCTGAGGGCGATTTCAAATATTCGATTCTCCAGAAGATAAAATGACTTTTCAGTCAACCTCTATAAAGAAATGCGCTTAATGCGACTGATTAGGAATCAGCAGTTTACTTCTTTGTCACTCTGGCTGCCCAGCCACCGCCTGGAGCCATCCTGATCTTAACCTGGCGGTCAGCAGGAACATCCAAGGTCTCGCGCTTGTAGTCACGGGCGGCACGGTCGGCGTTGACACCGTCACGGAAGACCTCCATCGTCCACTCCCCTTCTCCAAGGAAACCAAGGTCGATTGTAAGTTCACGGGTCTTCCAATCATTCAGCGAGCCAACGTACCATACGTCTCCGCTACGGCGGGCAAGCGTGATGTAATTCCCGAGAACACCGTTCACGGCCACACTCTCGTCCCAGACTGTAGGGCAAGCGGCGATAAACTCCGTACATTCAGGTTCGGCCATATAGTTGGACGGAGAGTCGCAGAGCATATTCAGAGGAGAGTCGAAGACAACGTACTCGGCCAGCTGATGACAGCGTGTGCCCTGGCTCATAGCCTCGCTGTTGACAGGATGATAGTTCTTCCTCGTGGCGTTGCGCATAGCTCCCTGGGTGTAATCCATAGGGCCCGCGGCCATCCTGATGAAAGGAACAGTCACATCGTAGGTCACCAGATCCACGTCGGACTTGGCCCACTTCAACTGCTCAAGCCCGAAAACGCCCTCGTAGTTGATCACGTTAGGATAAGTCCTGTTAAGGCCTGCCGGCTTGTAAGCACCGTGAAAATCAACCATAAGACCGTACTTGGCGGCAGTCTCAGCCGAGCGTCTGAAGAAATCCACCATATACTGGTCGTCACGATCCATAAAATCAACCTTGAAGCCCTTGATTCCCATCTGGGAGTAATGCTTGCAGACATTCTCCATATCCCTGTCAAAAGCATAATAGCCGGCCCAGAGGATAAGACCCACATTACGGCTCCTTGCATATTCGCAAAGCATCGGAAGGTCAATCTCAGGGATAATCTGCATCAGGTCGGCTTTCTTGTTGACAGCCCAGCCTTCGTCAAGGATGACATACTCAATGCCGTGACTGGAAGCGAAATCGATGTAGTACTTGTAGGTGTCGTTGTTGATGCCGGCGCGGAAATCCACTCCGTAAATGTTCCAGGCATTCCACCAGTCCCAGGCCACCTTGCCAGGCTTAACCCAACTGAAATCCATCGCCGGATCGGCAGGAGTCCCAAGTTTCCAGACCAGATCGTTCACAGCCAGATCAGCGTCATTGGCCGACACCATAATTATCCTCCAAGGGAAAGATTCACCGGTCTGGCAATCAGCCAGGTAGTCCTCACGCTCCTTGACAACCCCCTGAAGCATATTGTGTCCGCCCTGTTCCACTGTCTTTGGATAAGGAGCGAAACGGCCGGAGAGAGTGGTGGACTCTCCTTCGTTATAGAGGTACATTCCAGGATAATCCATAAGATCGGACTCAGTGATGAGAATCTTCACTCCGTTATCAGCCGAAACGGCGATAGGAAGGAACGCAAGACGGCCCTTGTTCCACTTTGACACCGGATGGATAGAGTACGTGTTCTCGAACGAGTTCCAGAACTGGCTTTCCAATGTTTCGGTGTGCTTGTTCACGTAAGGGACATAGGCATCCCAGTCCTTGGCGAAGTTAAAGCTGGCTTTCTCGGAAAACACTCTGGAATCACTCTTCAGCGAACTGATGAAACGATAGGCCACACCTTCGTCATAAGCGCGGAAAACCAATGTGAATTCCTTGAACTGAAGGGTGATCTCGTTGTAGTTGTCGCGTACTTCAGCCTTTTTGTAAGCTATGGTCGGAAGCACCTGATCCACAGCCGACTTCTTGACTTTACGCACTTTGTCATTCTCTCCGAAAACGACTCCGTCAGAAAGGCTCATCGAGATTTCAGACGAACCGATAAGGATGGCTTCGTCGCGGGAAACAGAATAAGAGATCGTCTCTCCCACAACCACAGTGGCGGAAAGGCGTCCGTCCGGTGATGCGACCTTGTAGGAAACATCCTTGGCGCTGGCTGGAAGGACGGCGGCAAGGCTGATGACAGCCGTTGCAAGAAAAGTTTTAATGTTCATAATATAACAATGAAAAATATAATCCAAGTGTCAATCGACTCTGATTTTCAATGAATATGCCCCCGCGGAAAGCACCTTTGGCTTGCCATTGGCCGCGATGACGGTGGCGCTTGTACCCTCAGGCACATCTATGGCCAGAGAAGCCACCCTGGCCTTGACGGACTTGCGGCTGATCGAGACTCTGATCATTCCATAGTTGGTCTCCAACGAAGCGGAGGCCGTCTTCAATGTGCCGAGCCGAGGCTTCACGTCAAATCTCCTGAACCCGGGAGCGCTAGGCTCTATTCCGCAAAGCTTCTGACATAAGACGGTAAGCGGGCCGCCGCTCCAAGCGTGGTTGATTGTGCCGCCGCCGAAGCCTTGGTCACCGATTCCCCAACCTTCGAACAGAGTTGTGTAGTCATAGGCAAGCATCTGTGCATATCTGGACTTCATCCTTTCAAGCGCGAAGTCGGCGTACCCCATCTTAAAGAGAGCCTCAAGGACGTATTTTTCCATATAAGGGCTTGCGTGATACTCTTTTTTAAATGTCTCCAACAGAGCCGGATACTTATCAGCCGAGGCCAGACCTGAAACGACCGCCATAGCCTGGGCACGGTCATCAGTCTCTTTCCTGTAGTCAGGATCTCGGTATGATGAACCAGTCCAGAAAACGGCGTCAAACCTGTCCGAGATTCTCTTCATCGCCGCATCGGCCATTTCCGCATCATCCTGAATACCAAGCATTTCAGCAAAGTCCTTCTCGGCCTTGAGGGCAAGATAGTACCAACAGTTCGTAAGTACCTTCAAGTCTATGTTATCACCCCAGTCACCCCAGTTCCAGTCTCCGGGGCGAACGTCAAGAAGACCGTTCTCGTCGAAGCTCCAGAGGCCGTCACTGTGAAGATAGCGCCTGACACCCGGATAGACACCCGCGACGAAACTGCTGTCTCCGCTGAACCAGTACTGCGTCCGGAAACCGTACCAGCCCACAGACGCAAGCATCTGGAGAGGAAGCTCGACCGCACGGTTGCCAGCAGGCACAGGAGAATAGATCGATCCGTCGGCCTTCTGCCAGTTAATCAGTTCCAGAATCCCCTTTCTTGCCAGAAGATGGCTGGACGGGGAAAGGGCGTAAAAAGCCTCACCAAGCTCATTGACGGCATCGCCCCACCACTGCGCGCGCTCACGGTCCGGACAATCCATATAGGTGTCGCGCATCGTGATGTACAGAGTTCTTGCCGAACGCTTCCACAACTCGTTCAAGAACGGATCCTCACACTCGAAAGAACCTGAGAACTCAGTGTCATAACCGGTCTCACGGTACTTAAGGCCAATCACTTTCACTCCTTCAGGAACAATGTACCTTACCTCGTGGCCGTTCATCCATCCCAGACTCTCATATTCCTGGACACCGGAGCGCGCTATGTATTCGGCCCGCACATTGTTCTCGCTTCCACCGCGGTAGTTGTCGGTGATGATCCCGACCGTCTCGCCTCCTTTAGCCTCAATTTTCAAGTAAGGAGTGACCTGCGCGTTGTAAGGGAGCCTGCAATAGACAGTGTCGCCGGACTGACGGACGGAGACATATTCCTTGAGCCCGTAGTCCTTCCACATCGGAATAGGGCGCTCCACCATCTCCCCCATCGCCGGCCACGCCATCTCGTCTACGATGGTAGGTGCGAACAATTTGCGGCGGACATCGAACCCGGGCATATTCCAACCTTGGATCTCTTTCCTTGCGTCGTAGCGTATGTTGCTCTCAGACAAGCGGTAATTCGGATAAGGAGCGTCCGTGTCACCGTATGCCGGGTTAAGGGAGCAGAACCACGATTTGTCGGATATTATCTCCAGTTCAGGCGACACCGCTTCGAAAATCAAGGCGGCCTGACCGCTGCTGTTGTGGCTGAAACCCTGCTTTCCGAAATGCCAGAGCAGGATCGCGATCGTGTTGTTCCCCTTCTTAAGGTACGGGGCTATGTCCACCTTGTCATAGTATGTGCCGTTCGGAGACGGCCCTCGCTTGAGAGACCCTTCAAACACCGCAAGCTCGCCGTTGATCCACATCCAGTACTTTGAATCGGCTCCGATCCTGGCGATGAGCCGGTCGGGGCATTTTTCGACATTGACTTCCTTGCGGTAGGAAATCCAAGTGTTGGCGGTACTCTGGACCCTGGAATGGGTAATCCAATGAGCCTTCCAGCCGGGGCGGGTTCCGGCGGCGGCAAAAGAGACGGCGGCAAGGGTCAACGCCGCGGCAAGGACAACCCTTCTGAGGAGATTGGATAGTTGTGTTATCATACGCATTGATTACTGTTTTCGTATGCGAAGCCTTGTCCGGCCTCACATTATACAAAGTTACTCAACTTTTGCAAGTAGACAATTACTTGTCGAGAAAAACATCATTCTTTGACCCCGCGGCGGGAGCGCTGACACCCTATGCCAAGGCACTTTATGCAAAAAGCGGGATGAGGCTTGCGATTATTGGACGGATTTGCGATATTTGGGGAAACAGAATGTGTAAGCGATGAGTCAGTTCAACACTTGCTTTTTTGAGAGATACGCCAAGATCTCTCTGGAGACCCTTCTTGACAGCGGCTACTCGTGTCTCGTGAACAAGGACAGGCCCGACCTCCAAAGTCCCGACGGTGTTTCACTGGGGATAGAGGTGACAAGGGCGATGCCTGAAAGCAAGGAGGCGGCGCAGTCGATGCTCAAGGAGATGGCAGGGGCGGTTCCCGTTCCCGAAGAGGTCGAGGACTACGACACCATCCTGTCCTCGGGCTACGGCTACGGCCTTCAGGAGGGACGCTATGTCGGCACAAAGGAATATGACTACTGGTCTCTCGCATTGCCGATGAGAAGAATACTGGAAAGCAAGGTACGCAAAGCCGGTGACGGATTCTACGGAGCGTTCCGGGCGTTGGATCTTTACGTGTTCTGCAAGGACAGTCTAAGCGAGATGGAAGTGCTTGACACCGTGCGCTACACAATGGAACTTCAGGAAAGCCAGACCACCAGATACAGATGCCTGTACCTGTCCGAAATCAGCGGGCTGAATGTCTGCAACCTTGCGGATGACATCTCTGACATCTACAGGGTCTCCCACCATCCGATTCCTCCAGCCCTGAGGAAAGAGTTCTTCCACAGAGCCTTGAGTGTCTGACGGATTACGAGGTCCCGGCTTCGGGAGACTCCTTAAAAGACCTTGGCGAGAAGCTCGTCTATGACCTTGGGAAAATGCTCCATCTCAAGGATATGCTCCTTTGCGGCGATGTCGTCCGGAGTGTCCTGAGGAGAGACGGGGGTACGGAACTGTGCGATTATCTCACCGCCGTCCACCTTGCCGCTCACCCAATGCACTGTCATTCCGGTCTCGGACTCCCCAGCCGCCTTCACAGCCTCGTGGACGTGGTGACCATACATCCCCATACCCCCGAACTTAGGAAGAAGTGCAGGATGAAGGTTGACCATCCGGTGATCATATTCACGGATAAGAAAGTCGGGAATGACAAGCAGGAAGCCCGCCAGAACGATGAAATCTATTGAATATTCCTTCATCAGCGGCAGAAGGACATCCTTGCGGTTCAGTTCCGCCTTTGGAACGACACGGGTCGGCACGCCGAGTCTTTCGGCTTTCTCCAAAGCCGGGATTCCGGCCTTGTTGGCGACCACAAGCGCTATGCGGACCTTGTCCGAGCCTTTGAAGTACTTGATTATGTTCTCACAGTTTGTGCCTCCTCCCGACACGAAAATCGCAAGTTCTATCATATTCGTTGAATCATTCGTTGTTTGACCTTGCCGCAGGCATCTGACGGATATTAATGTCACGCTGCGGGAAAGGTATTTCTATTCCATTATCATTCAGAGCATTGTAAATCCTCTCATTGGCGGCGGCTATATAGGCCGCCCGCTGCTCGACAAGGACGTTCTGCTTAACCACGAGATCCACGCTGCTGTCACCGAATCCGTTCAGCACAACAAGTATCCCGTACTTCTCATCGACTATCGGACGACCGAACTTGTCCGGCCTGCGAAGCGGAGCGAGAGCGTTGACTATCACTTCCCTGGCACGCTCCACATCCGTACCGTAAGCCACTCCGACAGGAAGGCCGAGGAATTCGTAGGAATGATTGCGGGTCAGATTCCTGAAATTCTTGGCGAACAAGGCGCTGTTCGGGAAAGCCATAATGCTGCCGTCGGTTGCCTCAATCTGCGTGCTTTGGTAGGATATGTTCTCGACCTTCCCGCGGATTCCGTCGCACTCGATGTAGTCCCCGACACGAAGACGGCCTGACATCAGCTGCACTCCGTAGAAGAAATTGTTAAGAATGTCCTTCATAGCGAAGCCAAGGCCTGCGGCAAGACCGGCGGTGATTACGGACAGGGACTTTGTCGGGATGTTCAGCAAAGAGATGGTCACGATGAAGTACGAACCCCAGGCAAGAATCCCGATCACATTGTTTGCCAATGTAAGGTTCAGCTCGTTCTCCCTGATGAGCGAAGAACCGGCCAGCCTTATGGTCTTGCGCAGCTTGTAGAGCCTGTACAACGCTCTTGCGACATAGCAGGCGTATTTGAAGACATAGAAGAGGCCGATGGCCAGAACAATCTTTGACACAGAAAGATGCAGGTACTCGTAATTGAAGAACGGGTAGAAGAACATATCCATACATATCTCCGTCAGGTCAAAGACCTCGGAAGCCATATAGATGCAGAACGGGATGGAGAGAAGGTAGAGTACAGGGATGCACACCATCTCGACAAGATCGTATAGCCAGGTGACTGAGATAAACGCCCCCTTGTCCTTGCCGAGTCCGTCCCGATTCTTCAGCCTGTAGGCGCGCACACGCACGTCCACCCTTGTGTGACGGTACTTTCTGAGAAGGTCACCACAAGCAACAATCAACTGAAGCACAGTTAGTTGAAAAATCCACCAGATGTATATCTGCAAGCCGAGAAGACTGTACCCCGTGACAGCGATGATGAAAGTGATGACCGTGATCACAAAGGAAGCGACGGCATACGAATTGTCACTCTTTGGCACCTTCGGGCCGTTGCGGTGTATGGAAGCCCACTGCCAGAGGCCGAAAGCGACCAGCACCGGCGGAAAGACCAGAGCTATCAGACTGTTCGGTATGAATATGATTCTGAAGGTTATCACCAGCAATCCCATCAGCATAACAGGCGTATAGAGGAGCATTCCGTGGTTGATCTGGTTGCTATCGTGACGGATAAGCAATGATGTCAGCACGGCGATAAGCAGAAGCGCGAACTCTATCAGAAGCCCCGCCGCCATCGTGAAGAAATGGGAGGTCGTTGACAGATTCCTGGCGACGGAGATGACGATGACAAACAGAATCGCCGCCCCAAGCATAAAAATTGCCGCCTCCCTCTTGCGGAACCATTCAGTCCTGAAGAATTTCACACGGCGCATCAGCAGCTTGACAATCAGCATACTGAGCAATGTGGCAATCGCAAGGTAAACCAGCACCATAAACGAGAATCCGATCACCATCGGTCCCCGCCACTCACTTTTCACATCCGTGAAATATGCCCTGCCGTATTTGTCGTTGAAATCCTTGGCCGCCTTTTGTGAATATGACTTCAGATGTGTCAGAACCGTCCAGTAATTGTCCTGTCCCTCGATGAATATTTTCTTCTGAACCATCTTGTAACGTCCTTGGGCATAGTCATATGCCTCTTTAAGGCGTTTGTTGGTCGTCTCATAATAGTCATTGTCCTCTATCAGATGTCCTCTGAGGTCAGTGAACATATTCAGGAGTCTGGTCGAATAGAAAAGGCAACTGTCCCTCGCCACCTGCGAGAGGCTGTCAAGGACGAACGAGCCTTGCCTGTCTAGGTCATCAATAGCTGAAAGGCCGGAATGCCTGTGGCCGGAATGATCGGGATCGTCCGAATGCGCCTTTGAATATGACTCGTCAGGCAGCGCGCGGTACCGCAAGGCGGCCGTCAGCGAATCCAGCAAAGCCGGCCCGAGACTGTCAGGAAGTTCCACAAGCTCAGGAGGAAGCACTTTCAGCGCCATAACAAGCCGGTCGTACCTGTCGATCTCCACGTCAAGATAGGAGATGATGTTGTCATACGGCATCCGGCTCTCCGTGAAACTATGGTACTGATCCGTTACCCGCTGCAGAGCGTAGGTGAGGTCAAACGTGAAGTCCTGTTTCTGCGAGTAGAGCATCAGCGAAAGCTCGTTGCAACTCTTGATAAGATGGACAAGTTCCTCGTGCTGACGGTCGTCCTGCGATTCGAACGACATCTGGTTGCGTTCCATCTCCTGATAGGCCTTGCCCAGCTCGTAACGCAGCACCTGAAGCGTCTGGGTAAGGTTCCTTTCGTTGAACACAGCCTGCGACGACGACGCGGCCAGCAGAAAGGCTGCGGCGGTCAAAACTATTCTTTTGAATATTCTCATATCTCTCGGCGAAGTATGTGGCCTGAAACCGGAATCACTTCCCTGCAATGTCCGTTCCCAACGTGTCGATCAACTGTCTGAAATGCCGGAAGGTAGAATCCAAGGCAGCCTTGTTCTCCGGCTTGATCGGTTCCGAAGGCGGCGAATCAAGCTTGAGAGGATTGACGGCTGTCCCGTTCTTCCACACACGGAAATCAAGATGCGGCCCGGTGGACAAGCCTGTAGAGCCGACATAGCCGATGACATCTCCCTGACGCACCCTCGCACCGGCCTTGATTCCAGACCCGTAACGGGAAAGATGCATATAGCTCGTGGTGTAGACGGAATTATGGCGTATCTTCACGGTGTTCCCTCCTCCGTTAGTCCATCCCGCGCTTATCACCGTGCCGTCACCTATAGACATCACCGGAGTCCCGACCGGAGCGGCGTAATCGACAGCTGTGTGAGGCCTGACACGGCCCGTCACAGGATGCTTTCTGTTGTAAGAGAATCCGGAACTGATCCTGGTGAACTTCAAGGGGGCCTTCAGAAAGGCTTTCCGCAGACTTTCACCTTTTTCGTTCCAGTAAAGGTTTCCTCCATCGCCCTGGTCGAACATTATGGCCGGGATCAACTTCCCGTCACGGATGAACTCCGCATAATAGATGGTATCAACGGCGATTACCTCGTCATCGCACTTCCTCTGCTCGTACAGGACCCGGAAACGGTCGCCGGCCTGAAGACCGAAGAAATCGACAGACCAGGCGTAGATGTCTGACAGCGGCACAATAAGCTGAGGCGACTTTCCGGCTGCCAGCATATCGTTCCAAAGTGACGAAGTGATTGTCACATCAGCGAATTCCCTGCTGCTTTCAACCGGCTTGGACCATCTCCAGACATCGAAAGGCTCGGTCGTGCGGAAGACCACCCTGTCAATCTTGTTTCCTTCATAGACCACATATTTGAGCGCCGGGCCTTCGGTGCTGCCTGTTCCGGTGGTGTCAAACTGGTAGTATGCCTGGATCTTGCTGCCAGCCCTCATCTTCCTGACATCGAAAACCGTGTCGCAGGCCTGGGCCATCTTCATCGCGTCAGATGTCGACAGGCCGAGCCGGTTCATAAGTCCGGTGAATGTCTCACCGCTCCTCACTTTGTCCTCCGCAAGGTCAAGAGAATCGGGCCAGAAGCCCATCGGCGGAAGTGTATCCTTCACTTCCTCAACTATTTCCGCCTCGACTTTCCCGGTATTCCTCTTACATCCGGAAACAAAGGCCGCGGCGGAAACAGCACAAAAAACAAAAAGAATTAAAAGATTTTTTCTTTGCATAGATACAAATTTAAGAAAAACCACCGTGTAACCCATTGCGGAATCAAAAAAAAACTCCATTCTTGCAGCTGACGTCAAACCGCCAGCAGTTTACACAAGACTTTTTAACGTTTTGACGCAATAATCATAAAACAGCGGATTTAGAATCTTGGACAAAACCTTGGAGGAATTACAATGAACCATTACCATCGATTAGCCAAACCTGTCATATTCATTTTGTTGTCATTCGCTTTCTTTGTGAATATGTCCGCCCAAAGCGGACGGACAAGCGTCACCATCAGCGGCCACATTACAGACAGGGACTCCGGCGAGACCCTTATCGGAGCAAGCGTCCAGTCCGGCGAGGCAGGAGCGGTCACCAACAGCTACGGTTTCTACACCCTGACTATCCCCAAGGACGGGCAAGTGACCTTGGAATACTCCCATATCGGATACGGCGGTGTCTCGCTTGAAATCGCTCCAATATGCGACACGACGGTCAACATCGCCCTGAAGGCTAACGCCACGCTGATGGAGGCGGTGGTCACCGGGCAACGCGAATCCGGGATAACCGCCACCAAGATGAGCGCGATCGAGATTCCTATGAATATGATTCAGAACACACCGGTTCTGTTCGGAGAGGCCGATGTACTGAAGACAATACAGCTGATGCCCGGGGTTCAGAGCGGCACAGAGGGATTCTCTGGAATCTACGTTCGGGGAGGCGGCCCGGACGAGAACCTCCTTCTGCTGGACGGAATCTCGCTCTACAACGCCGAGCATATGCTGGGGTTGTTTTCCATCTTCCAGCCGGAAGCCGTGAAGAAAGTGACGCTTTACAAAGGTTCGTTCCCGGCCCGCTACGGTGGGCGCACATCAAGCATCATAGACGTAAGGACCAACGACGGCAACGCCCAGGGAACCCACGGAAGTGTGGGAATCGGGTTCATCAGCGACAAATTCCATCTGGAAGGGCCTGTCTTCAAGGGAAAGACGGCATATTCGATCAGCGCAAGAGGGATGCACACATTCCTTTTCGACGGGCTGTTCAAAGCGGCCAAGATTCCAGCCAACTACTTTTTCTACGACCTCAACGGCAAAATCTCGCATAAGTTCGGCGACAAGGACAGGCTGTTTCTCAACGCCTACTACGGACGGGACGTGTTCTACTACAAAGACTATGAAGACCAGGGAGTCACTGAAACGGCAGACGACAAGACATACATCAGATGGGGCAACCTTATGACAGCCGCAAGATGGAACCACGTCTTCAACGGAAGGCTGTTTTCCAATGCGACACTGGCGTTCACGGACTACAGGATGCGGATGGGATACAAATCTACGGAAAGCAACGATTTATACCAGTACAATTACCAGTACAGGTTTGACTACCGTTCAGGGATAAAGGACATCACGGCGAAAATCGACTTCGACTACACCCCTGCGCCAAGACACGTCATCAGATTTGGAGGTGAATATGTCAACCACACCTACATTCCGGAAACCTACACGGAGATTGAAAAAGAAAACGAGAAAGGCCAGACGGTGACAGACACGACGTATTCGAGCAGGAACGGAGGGTACCTCACCGGCCACGAATTCTCCTTATACTTCGAGGATGATATGAGAATAGGCAACTCCCTGACAATCAATCCCGGGATACATCTGGCGGTTTTCCTTACAGAAGGGAGGGCCTACCTGTCGCCCGAACCGAGGATATCGGCGAGGGTCAATCTTGGCAAAGGTGCAAGCGTCAAGGCGGCATATTCAAGGATGGCGCAGTACGTCCACCTTCTGTCCTCGGCGCATATCACCTTGCCTATCGACCTGTGGGTGCCTATCACAAAGAACATCAAGCCGGTTACTTCAGACCAGCTTTCCCTCGGTGTCTATTACAACGGGCTGGCCGGATGGGAGTTCTCCGTCGAAGGGTACTGGAAACTGATGGACAATGTTCTTGAATATAAAGACGGTGTCTCGTTCTTGGCGAACTCACAGTCGTGGGAGGACAATGTCGTTATGGGCGAAGGCAGGGCATACGGCGTCGAATTGTTCATCCAGAAGACAACGGGCAGAACGACCGGATGGCTCGGCTACACACTTGCGAAAAGCGACAGAATCTTTCCCAACGGACTGATAAACAACGGAGAGCGATATCCTTACCGCTACGACCGCAGACACAACATATCGCTGGTGGTCAACCAGAAACTCGGTAAGAGATGGGACTTTAGCGCGACGTGGACTTTCGCCACCGGAGGCACCACGACCATCCCCGAAAGGGAAACAGTGGCGATGATGCCGGACGGGACATTCATCCAGGTTGACTATGCCCCGCACAGAAACAACTACAGGCTTCCGCCAAGCCACAGGCTGAATCTGGGAATCGATTACCATAGGACAGGGAAAAGAGGAGAAAAGGTCTGGAATTTCGGAATCTACAATGCCTATAACAGGATGAATCCAAATTTTGTCTTCTACACGGCGGATAAGGAACGTGAACCGGATTCAGGACTCTACAAAAAGAAAGACAAATTGAAATCCGTCACGATACTACCCATAATCCCCTCAATAAGTTACACTTATAAATTCTAAGACAATGAAGAGACTTCTGATTACAGCTCTACTTACAGCGGCACTCGGAGCCTGCTCGAAAGAAATAGTGTTCAACAGAAACGACATAAGTCCGGCTCTGCTGGTCAACTCACAGATGACAGCGGGCGATTCTTTTCACATTGTCTATCTTGCTATAAGCAAGGATGTACGGATAGACACGATCAACTCCGGTTCGGTCAGATGCTACATAAACGGAGAATTAGCTGCGGAAGGCATTGTCGACGACAGCGACGATGACGCTTTCACCACTGACGAAGAGACGGGAGTCTATGGGATACAACCAGGCGGAGCAAAACAGACAAGATTCATTTTCAAGGCTGATTTCAAGCCGGGGGATCTGGTAAGAATCGAGGCTGAGGCCAACGACGGAGCCTACAAGGCCTACTCCGAAGTGACAGTGCCTAAGGCTCCGGAGTTCCATATCGCCGACACAAGCTACCAAAAGAACACACCGGACGGGAGTATGTTCTTCAACGGCTCGTACAGAATCATACTGAGCGGCAATGACATTCGCGGAGAAACGGACTACTACAGGCTCAAGATGGGATATTCCAGAGTGGACAGGGCTTTCAGAGACGACGCGGACGACCCGAAGCGTTGGGATGTCAGGCACGGATTCAGGCACGTCAGATTTGACAAAGGGAATGACCCCATCCTGAACGACAGCGCGACTTCCGAGAATCTTGACCTGTTCGGAGCGTCCAAAAACTCTTTCAATGTGTTCTCGGACAGGCTTTTCACAGATGAGACTTTCAGGATAACGACTGAAATCGACAGCTCGATTCCGGATTCATTCCCGATGGTTGACAAGGAATACGACAGAACGGATTCCGAAATAAGCCTCAGCGCGGTCATCTATGGAATCACTGAGGATGAGTACCATTACCTCAAGGCTGTGAGCATCTATGACTACGTGGACGGAGATACTTTATTTACAGAGCCCGTCTCCTTCCCCGACAATGTCGAGGGAGGAGTCGGGCTCGTCAGCATCTGCACTCCGGCCGTGGCGACAGTCATATTCAAAAGGACTTTCGGACGCGGAGGAATACTATACTCGGATTAAGTCTGTAACCGATGTCAAGCCGACCGATAGCCGAGGCTTGAGACACATCCGGACAGACAGCCGCTATTCAATCTCCCTGATGATTTCCATTCCCTTCCGGATGGCCTCCTCATTCTGCGGGAGGAGGTGATGGTGACGTTCCGGAAGAGTCTTGCGGAGAGCGGCGAGGACACTGTCGATCTTCACGACCGGGCGAATGCTGAGAAGACCTCCAAGCACAATCATATTGAATGTCTTGATAAGGTTCATCTCCGCCGCGGCGTCCATAGCGTCGATACGATAGACCTTTATGTCCTTCCTTGCCGGAGGCTCGCTGATTCCGTAGCCGTCATAGATGATGACACCGCCGGGCTTTACCTTAGGCTCGAATTTCTCCAGCGAAGGTTGGTTCAGCACGATGGCCACATCGTAGCTTGAAAGAATCGGGGATGAGACCGGAGCATCGCTGACGATCACCGTTACATTCGCGGTACCACCGCGCTGCTCCGGGCCGTAAGCCGGCATCCAGGTCACCTCCTTGCCTTCCATCAGACCGGCGTAAGCCAGAATCTTACCCATCGAAAGGACTCCCTGTCCTCCGAAACCTGCTATAATAATCTCGTCTGTCATAGCCTTGTCGATTTATTGTTCAACACCCTTGTCCTTCAGATCGCCAAGCCGGTAGAATGCGAACATATTCTCTTCCATCCACTTGTTGGCCTTTTCCGGACTCATTTTCCAACCGGAGTTGCAGGTCGAGACAATCTCAACAAGGTTGGAGCCTTTGCCCTGCATTGAATACTCAAAGGCCTTCCTTATGGCCTTCTTCGCGCGGTTTATCGCGGCCACGGTGTGGACAGCCTGCCTCGTGACATAGCAAGTGCCATCGAGGGTCGATGCTATCTCAGTGATTTTCAACGGATAGCCGTGCAAGGAAACTTCCCTTCCGTAAGGGCAGGTAGCGGTCTTCATCCCCAGAAGCGTAGTAGGAGCCATCTGGCCGCCTGTCATTCCGTAGATGGCGTTGTTGATGAATATGATTGTGATGTTCTCACCTCTGTTCAGAGCGTGGATCGTCTCGGCGGTGCCTATGCAGGCAAGGTCTCCGTCACCCTGATAGGTGAAGACGAGCCTGTCCGGCCAGAGACGCTTCGTGGCGCTGGCCAGTGCCGGAGCCCTGCCGTGAGCGGCCTCCTCCCAGTCAACGTCAATGTATTTGTAGGCGAACACGGCGCAGCCCACCGGCGAGATGGCGATAGTCTTGTCCGTCATCCCCATCTCCTCGATCACCTCGGAGACTATCTTGTGCACAACTCCGTGGCTGCAACCAGGGCAATAATGCATCGGAGTGTCGTTCAGCAAGGTCGGTTTCTTATAGACGACCTGGCCTTTCTCTATTATTTCTTCTCTTGTCATAGCCTTCAGATTTAGAAAAGACGTTTCAGTGCGTCCACGACCTCGTCCGGATCAGGGATGATTCCTCCCAGGCGTCCGAAATGCTGAACCGGCACGCTTCCGGCGACAGCGAGGCGGATGTCCTCAACCATCTGGCCGGCGTTGATCTCAAGCGAAAGAATGCCCTTCACCTTTCCGGCGAGATTCCTGACCTCCTTGGTCGGGAAAGGCCAAAGAGTTATAGGTCTGAGCAGTCCGACCTTGATGCCCTGCGAGCGGGCGATCTCGATGCTCTTCTTGGCTATACGAGCGGCAGAGCCGAAAGCCACGATGGCATATTCGGCATCCTCCAGCAGATATTCCTCGTAGCGGACTTCCTTCTCCTCGATCACTCGGTATTTCTCCTGGATTCGGAGATTGATGACCTCCATCTCCTCGGAACGAAGCTCAAGTGACGTGATGATGTTCGGCTTTCTCCCTCCGACACGTCCTGTCGCGGCCCAAGGACACTCCCTGATGATTTCCTCTTCGGTGCGGCGAGGCTTGAACGGAGGCAGCACGACTTTCTCCATCATCTGTCCGATAGCGCCGTCGGCAAGAATCATCGCCGGATTGCGGTAACGGAACGCAAGCTCAAAGGAAAGGTCAACAAAATCAGCCATTTCCTGGACAGATGCGGGAGCAAGGACAATAAGGTGATAGTCACCGTGCCCGCCGCCCTTGCAGGCCTGGAAATAGTCCGCCTGGCTCGGCTGGATTGTCCCAAGTCCGGGTCCTCCGCGCATTACATCGACCACGAGGGCAGGAAGCTCGGCTCCGGCCATATAGGACAAGCCCTCCTGCATAAGGCTGACGCCAGGACTTGAAGAAGAAGTCATAACCCTTTTGCCGGTACAGGCTCCGCCATAGACCATATTGATCGACGAAACCTCGCTCTCGGCCTGGAGGACTACCATTCCGGTCGTCTCCCAAGGCTTCTCGGCGGCCAGAGTCTCAAGAACCTCGGACTGAGGTGTAATAGGATAGCCGAAATACCCGTCGCAACCGCAACGGATAGCGGCGTGGGCAATGGCCTCATTGCCTTTCATCAAAGTGATTTCCTGTTCTGCCATAGCCTAAACTGTTTTAAGACGGTAAACGGTTATGCACCCGTCAGGGCAGACTGTCGCACAGGAAGCGCAGCCCGTACAGGTGTCAGCAAGAACCTCACAGGCAAAGTTGTAGCCCTTTCGGTTCACTTCCTTGGTCGTAAGAGCAAGGACATCGAGCGGACAGGCGGCGACACAAAGATTGCATCCCTTGCATCTCTCGGTGTCGACCACGGTCGCCCCTTTCATTTTAGCCATAATACCTTTGGGTTTTATTGATTGTACATATCCTTATTGTAGAAATCGAGAATCTCGTTCGCCATCGCATAGGCGTTGGCCGCAGGGCTTTCCGGATTAATCGCCATTGCCTCCAGGTAATTGTTGATGGCCTTCTGCCAGTCCCCTTTCTTTCTATAGGCGTTGCCCAGAAGATAATAGGCCCGGTCGGACGGCTCAGGGGAGGAAGTGACATATTCGTCAAGCAGACGGATTGCCTCGTCAATCCCGCCTTCCACAAGAATCTTTTCTATTGTTTCCAGTTCCCGCATCGCCTACTCTACGAAAAGACACCAACCGTGGGTGTCCTCCTCAAGTCCTTTCTGGATTCCGATGATACGGTTGTAGAGTCTCTCGCTGACAGCTCCGCATTTGTCCGGAGAGCCGAACCTGTAGCGGCGGGAGACATCGGCGCATTCCAGTGAAGGCTTGTCGTCGATGACGCTGATAGGCGTGATGACAACAGCCGTGCCGCAGGAGTTGACCTCGTCGAACTCAGACAGTTCCTCAACCTTGACCGGACGTACTTCGACATCCATTCCAAAGTCAGCGGCAACCGTGCGGAGACTGTTGTTGGTGATGGAAGGAAGCACGCTTCCGGAACGAGGGGTCACATAGGTGTTGCCCTTGATGGCGAAGAAGTTGGACGAACCGAACTCTTCGATTGTCGTCTTGGTGGCCGAGTCGAGGAAGAGCAGCTCGCGGTAGCCGGTGCTGTGCGCCAGATTATAGGCGTGAAGCGACTGGGCGTAATTGGCTCCGAGCTTGTAGCATCCTGAGCCGAACGTCGAGGCCCGGTCATAGTTTCTGGAAATCACCGCTGTCCCCGGAGTCAGGCTCTTCGCTCCCGAATACGTCCCCACCGGAGAACACATCACAGCGAACATCACATCCCTGGCCGAATGGATGCCAAGCTGAGGATTGACCCCGATAAGAATCGGACGAAGATAGAGAGACGCTCCCCCGGCCTCGTAAGGTGGAAGATAGTCAATGTTCTCCTTGACGCACCTCACGCACATATCAATGAACATCTCCTTGGAAGGGAACGGCATATCCAGATAAGTTGCGCTGTCCGCCAGTCTCTCAGCGTTCTTGTCAGGACGGAAAAGCCTGATCCTGCCATCAACCCCGCGGAAAGCCTTCAGCCCCTCGAAACAGGAAGGGGCGTAATGGAATATTCCCGCGAAACTGCTCAGGCAGACATTGAAATCCTCCGTGACCACAGGAGCCTCCCACTTTCCGTCAATGCAGTGGCTGTACACCAGCGCTCTGGTCGGCGTGTAGCTGAATGACAGCTTGTTCCAATCAATATTCTTCATAATTGTCATTATTTAGTCCTCAATTATTCTGTCCTTGTTGTAAGTGTGAACCTTCGTCTGCCCGGAAAGAATCATATAACCGTTCTCCGCCAGACTGTTGATCTCGTCCTCTCCGGGGAAGACCTCCACCGGAGCGATGAAACCGATCTTTGCCTTGATGGCGTCCATAAGCATCCTGCTGTGCGCTATCCCTCCTGTCAGAAGGATCGCGTCAACCTTTCCGTCAGCCGTAGCGGACATAGCCGCGATGTATTTGCAGATGTTCAAGACGTATGCCTTGAGGAAAGTCTGCGCAAGCTCGTTTCCCTCCTTGGCCATATTCTCCACATCGATCATACTGTTAGTGCCGAAGTATGCGACCGCACCTCCCCTTCCGATCAGCTTCTTCTGAATCTCTTCCTTGGTGTATTTCCCGCTGAAACACATATCGATAAGCTCGAAAGGCGGGCAGCACCCTGCCCTCTCCGGCGTGATGGGGCCGTCCCCGCCGAGACCGTGGTTCGTGTCGATCACCTTCCCGTTGCGGTGCAAGGAGATTGTGGCTCCCCCGCCCATATGCGCGACAATCAATGTGACATCATTCCTCGTCCGTCCGTGCTCGCGGAGATACCTCCTGACTATCGCCCTGGAGTTCAAGGCGTGGAAAAGCGTCTTGCGGCTGAACTCCGGAATCCCTCCCATCCTGCATTCCGGAAGCATCTCGTCCGCCATCGGAGGGTCGGCTATGTACGCCACGCATTCTCCGAAACGTGGAGAGAGATTCCCCTCAGCCCGGATCTGATTGATTTCCCTGGCCACGTCATCCGCGAGAATCGCGCTCAGGTTACAGGCGTGGTTGCCGTCGCGGCAGCTCATAAGGACATCGCGCATATCCTGATTCACGTTATAGACCCCGGTTATGACAGGGACGATCAGCCCCCCCCGCGCCATCACGATGTCCACGTCCTCGAGAGGAATCCCTTTTGAGGCCATAAAATCCCTGATGGCCTGATGCCGCATATCCGCTTGCGCCATTACCGAGGGAAATCTTGCGACATCATCGGCGGTATGCTCCAGTTTGGTGTCGAACACCCTGGCCCCGTCGGAAAAATAGCCCAGCTTCGTGGTTGTGGACCCCGTGTTGATTATAAGAATGTTTCCCCGCTGGGGGACATCATATGAATTTGTCTTGTTATCCATCGGATGATAAGGCTTTTATTATAACCCTAAATATATTATGATTTTTTAACAGAAACAAGATTTTTGTCAATTTTTATACAAATATCCACCATTTTATAATCGTTTTAATACAAATCGCCATCAAATGATAATTAATGGGATGCGAAAGAGGGACGGACATCCGGCGGCAGGAACGTGAAAGTCCGGCGGCAGGCTGTTCATCATACCAAAGATTAATCGTAAATTCGCGGTAAAGGAGGAAATGAATATGGATTCTTTCAAGGAACTCGCGCGGCTTCGCAGAAGCCATAGAGTGTACACCGACACGCCGGTGGGCGAGGAAGAGATAAGGACAATCATAAGGGCGGCCCTGATGTCTCCTACGGCTAAAGGCCTTCGCAAATGGAGATTCGTGGTCACTGACAACAAGGCGAGGATCAAGGCTCTTTCCGAGATCAGGCAGGCCGGATCCCAGTTTGTCGCCACCGCACCGGTTGTCATCGCCGTGCTCGGAGAGCCCGAGGGGCAGGAAATGTGGGTGGAGGACGGAAGCATCGCCGCGGTCACGATGCAATACCAGGCCGAGGATCTCGGACTTGGCTCCTGCTGGTGCCACATACGCGGAAGGGACAGCAAAGAGACAGGAGTCACGGCTGAGGACAAGGTAAGGGAGATTCTGGACATACCGGACAGATACTCGGTCCTGTGCCTGATCGCCGTCGGACATCCGGCGGATGAGCGCAAACCGCAGAATGAGGATGCCCTCAAGTGGGATCAGGTCAGCTATGTTCATTGAACCGGTCGCCCGCTTCCACTCGCCGCTTAAAACCAAATTCGGGATTCCACGGCAGGCCGGACTGGTTCCCGGACTTAAGGGAAGGATAGTGTTCGAGCCGACATTCCGGGCGGCAGACGCTGTGCGCGGGCTGGAAGGCTTTGACTACATCTGGCTGATCTGGGGTTTTTCAGGCAACAGGCCGAGGTCTTCGGAGACGTTCCAGGCGACGGTAAGGCCGCCGAGACTTGGAGGGAATGAAAGGATTGGGGTGTTCGCCAGCCGTTCTCCGTTCAGGCCGAACGGACTCGGGCTTTCGTCAGTCAGGGTCGAGTCTATCGAATACGATGGCAAGGATTCCGACGGAAGGCCGGCCGGGCCGGTGATCAACGTGCTGGGAGCGGACCTTATGGACGGAACTCCCATCTATGACATCAAACCGTACGTCACTTATGCGGACTGCCATCCTGAAGCGGCCTCCGGATTTGTGGACAGCCGCGGTTGGAAGCCGTTGCAGGTGGTATTCTCCGCTCCGGAAGATCCTGTCGCCGCTTGCTCAGCAGAACAGGCCGGCCGTACCGCCGCCGACGGGTCATTTACCGCCGCCGTACCAGGCTGGACAGAAGCTGATCTTGACGCGCTGCGGGAAGTGCTGGCGCAGGATCCGAGGCCACGTTACCAGAACGACACCCAGAAGGTGTACGGAATGGCATACAAGGACAGGGACATACGCTTCACGGTTGAAGGCGGAGTGCTGACTGTCACCGAAATCAAGCCACTCTCCGGCGACAAGCGTTGAACGGCTTATAATAACGAACAAGACAAATGAGACAATACCCTTCACTGGAAATAGTCCCTCCCGTCAAAGGGATGACCAAGGACGAGCTTCTCGATGACATCCGTCCGTTCATCGAGTTCAATCCCAAGTACATAAACGTCACCTGCCACAGGGACGAGGTGGTTTACGAGGAGCAGGCTGACGGAAGCTACAGGAAGCGGCTTGTCCGCAGAAGGGTCAGCGAGACGGCTGTCTGCGGAGCGATCAGGTCGGAATTCAAGGTCAACGTGGTCCCGCATCTGATATGCGGCGGTCTGAACGCCGAACAGGTAGAGTTTCAGCTGCAGGATTTCAGGTTTTTAGGGCTGTCCGATGTCCTTGCGCTGAGAGGCGACTGCCTGACCGGTGAGAAACGCTTCTCCCCTGTTCCGGGAGGCTACGTCCACGCCAACGAACTTGTGGAGGCAATCCGCAGGTTCGAGAAAGAGAACGGATGCGAAAGATTCTTCAGGATCGGTGTCGGGGGCTACCCGGAAAAGCATTTCGAGGCCGCCAACATAGATGAGGACATCGCCAACCTCAAGAGGAAAGTCGACGCAGGGGCGGATTACATCACGACACAGATGTTCTTCGACAACAAGGTATATTACAGTTTTGTGGACAGATGCCGCAAGGCCGGGATAACCGTCCCGATCATCCCCGGCCTGAAGCCGATCTCCACAGCGAGGCAGGTCAGCCTGCTTCCTGAATCATTCTCAATCGACATTCCGTTCGAGCTGACAAGCGAGATTTCAGCCCACGCCGATGACAAGGAGGCCGTGTACCAAATCGGCCAGGAATGGACGACGGCACAATGCAAGGATCTGCTGGCAAGCGGAGTGGAGTCCGTTCATTTCTATACGATGGGCAAGACGGCCAACGTCATAGGAGTTCTTAAGGAGTGTTTTTAGAAGAGAGACCAAGGTATGCTTGACATAAGAGCCGAACTTTCCGGACGGATCCTCATTCTCGACGGTGCGATGGGCACGATGCTTCAGCGCAGCGGACTTCAGGGCGACAGCGAGGCATTCAACCTCACCGCCCCGGACGCGATTCTGGACATTCATAAGGAATATATCAGGGCGGGAGCCGACATAATCACGACCAACTCATTCGGTGCCAATTCAATATCACAATCCGAGTACGGCCAGTCGGACAAAGCGGGGCAAATGGCCGAGGCAGCCGCAAGAATAGCCCGTAAAGCCGCCGACGCGTCTGGACGGAAAGTCTGGGTGGCCGGAAGCGTAGGCCCGACAGGAAAGTCACTGTCTCTGGCGCAGGACATCAGCGATCCGGTTTTCCGGCCATATTCATTTGACGAGATGGTGTCGGCCTTTAAAAGCCAGATCAGAGGCTTGGCCGAAGGAGGAGTGGATCTGCTACTGTTCGAGACGTGCTTCGACGCATTGAACACAAAGGCGGCACTCTATGCGCTCCGGAACATTCAAGGATTGGACAGGATTCCCGTAATGATCTCGGTATCAATGAGCGACAGAAGCGGCAGAACCTTGACGGGGCAGACAATGGAGGCGTTCTACCGTTCCGTCAGACACTGCGGCCCGCTGTCGTTCGGGCTGAACTGTTCCCTCGGAGCTGAGGAGATGGCTCCGCTGGTAGCAGAGGTATCATCCTGGGCGGAATGCGCAGTGAGCTGCTATCCGAACGCCGGTCTGCCGAACGAGATGGGCGAATATGACGAGACACCTTCCCAGATGGCAGAGTCGGTCAGGAAAATGGCTCTGGCCGGGTCTGTCAACATTGTCGGAGGGTGCTGCGGAACTACACCGGAACACATAAGGGCCTTGGCGGAAGCTGTGGCTGGAATAACTCCGAGAAAGATTCCGGCGACTGGCGGGACATTGTTTGTCAGCGGCCTGGAGAGCTTCGGCATAGACAGGAAGAACAATTTCACAAACATCGGCGAAAGGACGAACGTCGCCGGTTCCAGAAAGTTCGCCAGACTGATAGCCGCCGGAGACTATGAGACCGGGCTTCAGATAGCCGCGCGGCAGATTGAGGACGGAGCGAGCGTGATTGATGTGAATATGGACGACGCGATGCTGGATTCGGCTTCAGAGATGGAGCGCTTCCTGCGCTATGCCTCCAACGAACCCACAGTGGCGAAGGCTGCGGTGATGATAGATTCGTCACACTGGGAAACACTTGTGACCGGGCTGAAAAACGCACAGGGAAAATGCATCGTGAACTCGCTCTCGCTTAAGGACGGAGAAGATGCGTTCATCGAAAAAGCCCGTGAGGTCAAGGCGTTGGGTGCGGCTCTAATCGTCATAGCGTTCGACGAGAAAGGGCAGGCAACCACCTACGACAGAAAGGTGGAGATATGCAACCGGGCATATTCATTGCTGACCTCCGGCAGGGTCGAGATGAATCCGTGTGACATCATATTCGATGTCAATGTGCTTCCCGTCGGGACAGGGATTCCGGAGCATTCGAGGTACGGGATTGATTTCATCGAGGCGGTCCGCTGGATCAAGGCCAATCTGCCGGGGTGCAGGACTTCGGGAGGAATTTCCAATCTTTCGTTCTCGTTCAGGGGCAACAACACGGTGCGGGAAGCGATGCACTCCGTCTTTCTTTATCACGCCATAAACGCCGGACTCGATATGGGAATCGTCAATCCAGGAATGCTGAAGGTCTATGATGAAATCGAACCCGGACTGCTCAAATGCGTGGAGGATGTGATTCTGGACACGGATTCCGGAGCCACGGAGAGGTTGATTGAGAAAGCGTCGAGGATTATGGAGGAAAAGGATGAGGCCGGTACGGCTGCCAGGACAGGCCTAACGGACTTCCGACTCACCGGCACGGCGGAAGCGGACGTGGAGGAGAGGCTGGTGAAGGCCTTGGTGAAGGGAGACCCTTCCGGTCTTGAAAGGGACATCAACGAGTGTCTTGAGAAGTACGGGAAGGCGGTCAAGGTCATCGACGGCCCTCTGATGAGCGGAATGGCCAAGGTCGGAGAGCTTTTCGGAGCCGGAAAGATGTTCCTGCCACAGGTTGTGAAGTCGGCCAAGACAATGAAGAGCGCCGTGGCGCTGCTCCAGCCGTACATCGGGCAGGACGGCGGGGAAAAGGCGATGAAGAAGCCGGTAATAGTGTTCGCCACCGTTAAGGGTGATGTCCACGACATCGGGAAGAACATCACAGAGATCGTGATGAGCTGCAACGGATTCGAAATCGCCGATCTCGGCGTTATGGTACCCAAGGAGACGATACTTGGGAAGGCCGCTGAGACATCAGCCGACCTCATAGGAGTCAGCGGGCTGATCACCCCGTCTCTCCATCAGATGGAGGAACTCTGCAAAGAAATGGCCGCCAGAGGTTTGGACACTCCCCTGCTCGTCGGCGGAGCGGCGGCCTCGGCACTTCACACAGCGGTGAAGCTGGCTCCGCTGTACAATCACGTGTTCTACGGCAGGGACGCCTCCGCAAGCGCTGTTCTGGCAGGGCGGCTTGTCGCCGACAGGGAGGGAACGGAAGCGGACGAACACCGTAAGCAGGAAGAGCTGAGGGAGTTGTACGCCAAGTCCCTCAAAAAGAAAGGCACAGTTCCTCAGGCGATGCCGTTCCCCGAGGACAGTTTCATAAAAGGCCAGCCTTTCGAGAACATTCCGGCAAGATGTCTCGACATCGGCGAAGTTCTCCCGTTCTTCGACTGGAACCTATTCGCAGCCGTCTGGGGGATAAAGAGCGGCTCCGCAAACGATGAGATGAGAAAGCTGAAGGATGATGCCTTAAAGGAAATCGACAGATTACGGGACGGAAACTCTTGCAAGATAATCATTTCCGCAAGATTCGACGCTTGTCGCCGGGATAGTGACGACATCGTGGCCGAAGACTTCCGCCTGCCGATGTTCCGTCAGGACGGTGGGCGTTCCCTGGCCGATTTCGTGGCTCCGGCCGAGTATGGATTCGAATCACCTGTGGGGATGTTCGCGCTAAGCGTCCGTACAGACTCCCACGCCTCCGGTTGCGGATGTCCTTCCTGCTCCACGGAATACGGGCCTATGATGGAAAGATCGGTACGGCTGACTCTGGCCGAGGCGGCTTCGGAATGGCTGACCGAGCATATCCGAAAACAATTGCCCGGCGGATCGCAGGCCAAGGTCGTCAAGCCGGCGGCCGGTTACTCAAGCTGCCCTGACCACACCCTCAAGCGCGACATACTAAAGCTTCTGCCGGAATCGGAAAAGCTTGGCATAACCCTTTTGGACAGTTGCGCTATGATTCCCGAAGCGAGCGTCTGCGGGTTGATATTCATACATCCGGAGGCCGATTATCCCGAGATACGCCGCATCGACCGCAAAGCGATTGATGAATACGCCGGACGCAGGGGTATGTCCGTATCAGAGAAGGAACGCTTCCTGGGACATCTGCTGTAGCAAGCGGCGGACAAATCAAGACTTACGGAGTGACAAATCCGGCAGGGCTATCAATACTTCCCGCCATTTCGATTCCCCGTCTCCTCCGGACGGTTCCTCATAACGCCAGAAGACCAGGAAGCGTACCTTGGCTCTCACAGGAGTATAGCCTTTGGAAGCCAGTTCCGAGAGCTTTTTACGGAACGCCGCGGAAAACCGGACCACTTGCCGCCGCCGGCCACCGATCTCGGCACAAAGGCTGTCGCCGACAGGAAACAGCTCGTCTCCGGAACGCAGGGTGGCCAATAGCCCCTGACACCCTGCGAAAGCGCTCAAAACCACGTCACGGTGAGACAGTTGCAGGAGCACTTCCTGAGGTGGGCCATAAACCGAACCGTCAAGAACGGTCACGCCGCGGAAAGAGTCGTCCGCGAATATTCCTCCGTCACCAAAATGCACGGACAGATTGTCCTTGGCTCTGGTCATACCCACATAAATCACACGCCGTTCCTTGTCCGAGACCGTACCAAGTCCCTTTAGCGAAATGAAGACATTATCATATTCACGTCCTTTGGATTTGTGGATAGTGGAGACTATGACTTCAGAGTTTTTTGTCCTGGTAAAATCCTCCGGCTCGGACTCAAGCAGAAATCCCTCAAAATCAGAGACATATTTATTCCCGGGATACTCTTCTCCAAAAACGGCGAGACAGTTGTCAAAAAGTTCCAGGCAGTCGCTGCCTTTGAAGCGCTCCCTGACAACCGATGCGGCTTCCAACCATTTCGCACTATCCAGACAAGGAGCCTGACCCTTATTGATCTCATCAAGGAAGCATCTGAATTCAGCCAGATCGGACATCCGGAATCCATCATTGGATTGAATGAGCCGGGCTTTCCTTCCCGCCCTGTTAAGCAGCGCGGAGATGACCAGAGCGTCATTGTTCGTGAGAGCAAGCACGCAGACAGAACCAGAAGGCCTGTCCGCAAGAATCTCATTCACTATGGCCTGTTCATAATCCTTTGAGGTGTGACGCACCAGCCGTACCCTCCCGGGAATGCTTCTCCTGGCAATGATTGGAGCGGATTTCAAGCGACAGGCGATAGACTTGGAATATAAGTTGGCCACGGAGACAACGGCCTCCGAACTCCGGAAGTTATCCAACATATTATAGACAAACGCCTTGTAGTCTGTTATCAAGGATTTCATATTCCCGGAATCGGAGCCGCGGAACTCGTAGATGTTCTGGTCATCATCGCCCACGGCAATCACCCTCATATCCTCATTCAGACGAATAAGCTCCCTCACCAAGGCGAATTCCTGGGAACCGAGATCCTGTGCCTCGTCAATGACCAGAATAGACTTAGTTATACGGCTTCTCTCGACGCGCCCGGAACGAATCTCCTCCACTGCCTCCTCCACAATGCTTCGGGATTCCTCTACCGAACCTTTTTTCCCAAGAATGTCAAATGAATATGAATGAAAAGTCTTTATCTCGACATACTCGGCGGCATTGCCGATAAGTTCCTTGAGACGCTTCTTGAACTCAGTGGCCGCCGCCCTTGAGAATGTAAGCATCAGAAGCTGCTCCGACTTCACATCTTCCATAAGAATCAGTGATGCCAGCTTGCGGACAAGCACATAAGTCTTGCCGCTTCCCGGCCCGGCCGGAACGACGATGAAGCGCGATTCTCTGTCGTTGATAATCGAGGACTGTGTTTCGGTCAGGTTTCCGAACAGCTCATTGTATTTCTTTTCACTGATGTTTCTGGCTATTCTTTTTTTCCTCTTTTGCGTCGAAATACTTCTTTATGAATGATTTGAATTCCAAGGAGAAATAATCGCGGACATATTCCGCCGCCTTCCGTCTGTCGGACACCATCATATTCGCATACTTGCCGATAATGTGTATCTGACGGATTCGTTGCTGGTAGAAATCATCGAGGTTGCGGTAATCTTCCTTCTTGAAACGGGATTTATTCTCTTTGTTGAGACGTTCTATCTCCAGCTTGTTGTACAAGACCATAAAACCGCCTTCCAGATTCAGGATTCCGATCTTCGCAAGAAACAGAAGCGCCTCCTCAACTACGCCGACATCCGCCTTTTCCAGAAAAAGGTCGCCGGAGTTGCATTCTTCCGCAAGCCCGGCCAGAGAGAAGCCTATCCTGACCTCGGACTCCTCTGAAGTTCCAATTTCCCTGAAACGTTGCAGAATGAACGCCGCCACGCTGTTCCTGACAACCGCCTCTCTTTCCAAATCAGCGTGAGACACTTTCGGCGTGATCCGTACATAATCATCGGTGACGGGGCATTTCTCTATGTAGTGCCTGATAGTCCAGAAGAACAAGACCGTACGAATGTCCTTGACCGAAGGCTTTTGAATTCCGGACAGAGCGGCCTTCTCGTTCATTTCCTTCAGGCTGAACCTTGTGCAATCTTTCAAAACAGCATCAATCAGAAATTTCTCCAGACTGACGAAATAGTTGAACTTTCTTGACTGGCCTAACCTGAGGTATGCGGTCATATCATCGTCCTTGGCAAGAATCCCCTCAACCCGCATCCTTTCTATCAGATTAATCGTCCTCCTGGTCTCTATGCCAAGCATATCCGAAAGGTAGTCTACGCGCGATTCAGCCTCGGCGGTCCCCGCGCGGGAGCGGCTGCGCTCTGAAATCAAGGACTTAATAATCCTCCTTGCGTCCAGTTTGTCCGCCTCTGTGAAATCCCGGCAAAGCTCTATTCTTGAAGAGGCGTCATCCATATTCCTTGGCACAATGCTGGTCGCGAATATTCTCGGGCTGTTCATTCCTCGCCTGACGTATCCGGCGTTCTCCAAGGCAGCCACAGCGCTCTTCACCTTGGTTTCGACATCGCGGATGTCCTCCCACCCGGCCTTCCTTGCTATTTCCAGCGCCGAAATCTGGATTGTGCCGTGCCTTGCGGTCAATTTTTTAATAGCGCTCCATACCTGATTTATCTCACTCAATGTCAGCTTGGTCTGGTTGAGTAGGATAAAGTGTTTGTTTAGGTCGTCATCATTATAGAGGACATAGCATTCGGCCTGCGAGTTCACATCCCTCCCGGCGCGGCCGGCTTCCTGAATGTAGTTCTCCAAAGAATCTGAAATCTCATAGTGGACAACAAGACCGACATCGCTCTTATCCACGCCCATCCCGAACGCCGAGGTCGCCACGATTATCCGCACCTTGTCATTCATAAAATCATCCTGGGCCTTGACCTTCTCATTGATCTCCATCTGCCCGTGAAACGCCTTGGCTTCCAGCCCGTCCTTACGCAATCGCTCAGCAATCCGCTCAGTGGCCTTGGTACGTGTCACATACACAATGGCAGGCCCGGATGTCCCCTCCAGCAAATTCCTAAGAGTCTGATACTTATCCTCATCCGTAGCCCTAAACAGGACAGTGTAGCGAAGATTGGTACGGGCCGCATCCGTAGTGAAGCGCTTCAGGGAGACACCCAGCCTGTCCCTGAAATAATCACAGATGTCGCTGATGACCTTCGGCTTGGCCGTCGCCGTAAAGCAAGAGACCGGAATCGGAAAATCAGCACCTTTGGCCTTTTGGAGCTTACGGATAAATTCTCCGATAAACATATACTCGATTCTGAAATCCTGTCCCCAGGCGGAAAAGCAATGGGCTTCGTCAATCACGATCCTGACCAGAGTCCTGGACATAATGACCTTCTCTATGGTCTTGGACCGGAGTTGCTCAGGAGCGATGTAAAGCAAGGACACATCTCCAGACTCCACCCTCGAGAAAGCGTTGCGACGTTCGACCGGCGAGAGCAGGCCATTTATGTACACAGCTTCCGAAATGCCTTTTTTCTCCAGGTTTTCAACCTGATCCTTCATCAACGACTGCAAAGGCGAAATCACGACAGTAAGTCCCCTGACGGTTTCTCCGGCAATCAAGGCCGGAAGCTGGAACGTAAGGGACTTGCCACCTCCTGTCGGGAATATCGCCAGCAATGACTCACCGTTTATCGCCGCTTTCGCGGCATTCTCCTGCAACGGTTCGCCTCCGAAAGTACGGAACCTGTCATAACCGAACCATTTTTTCAATGAATATTCCGCATTCAGCCTGTTCGAGCAATATTCACATCTTTTGTCGCCGCAGTCGGCCGAGCGCAGACTTCTTATCACATTCTCGACATCCGGATAGTTTCTGAGCACCCAGGCCGGAGTTATGGAATTCCTGTCATCCGTGTCTATCAAGGCAGCCGCGTAAGCGCATTCGACTCTATATCTCCTGACTAACGATTCCGTGTCCGAATGCCCGCAGACTTTGCCCTTCAGCAAATCCTTTAGCAAATCCGAAGTCTGCTTCCTTTGAAAAAACAGACGTCTGGACGAAGAATACCCTATGCTCTTGAAAAAACCGGCAAAGTGTTCATCGCCTCCGAGAAGATCGAAGTACAGCTGTTGGAAATTCTTGTCAAGATTATTGAAAGAAGCGACCTCGTCCTCGTAAAGTGACCGCGCCTTCAAACTGTCATTCAACGGGTTGTTAAGTTCGTCAGACAGTATTTTATCATCCTTTAAAAGGTTATGATACGGCTTATGAGGGAAGAGCAGGGGCGACAGGTAGAGGGTGTCGACAAGGACATATTCCTTACTTAGGAAATGTTTAAGATACTTAAAGTCGTGCCCGATGATGTTGTGTCCGCAAAGACATTCGCAATCTGCGACAAAATCCACGAAATCGGGAATCCGCGCGGAGTGAAACCGGTCCGGCCCGTTCACTCCTCCAATGTCAAGAATCTTTCCCCGTCCATCAATCTCAAGATCGATGAAAGCAATTTTCATCATAGACTATTTCAGTTTGATTCCACTCCCAACTCTCTGACCACAAAAATAATAATATTTCCCGGAAAACGAGCGCCGTACCGCGATAAGACAAGCCCTTGACACCCCGGGAAGCGCTCAGTGGGCGAACCATTGCCGCTGAATCGCCCTTTCGAATTGACGATTCCTCATTTATCGCTATATTCGCGATGTTGCGAAATAGTTTGCTATGAGAATCAAATGTCTTGGATTGGCGGACGGAGCGCTGCTGATGCCTATACTGGTCTCTTGCGGAAATCCGCAAGAAGCGACAAAGCCCAACATCATTTACATTATGTGTGATGATATGGGATACAACGACCTGGCTTGCTACGGCCAGCGGTACATTCTTACTCCCAACATTGACAATATGGCAAGGGAGGGGATGCGTTTTACCCAAGCTTATGCGGGAAGCCCTGTCAGCGCCCCATCAAGAGCCACTTTGATGACAGGCCAGCACACCGGACACACGGAGGTGCGCGGCAACAAGGAATACTGGAAAGACGTTCCGATGGTAAAATACGGCGAGAATGATGAGTACTCGCGTGTGGGCCAGCATCCTTACGACCCGGAACACATCATTCTTCCCGAAATCCTGAAAGACAATGGCTACACCACCGGTATGTTCGGCAAATGGGCGGGAGGCTACGAAGGCTCCGTCTCAACACCCGACAAGAGAGGGATAGACGAATACTATGGTTATATATGTCAGTATCAAGCACATCTCTATTACCCGAACTTCTTGAACAGGTACAGCAAGTCATCGGGAGACACATCGACGGTGCGAGTTGTTTTGGAAGAGAACATCGGATACCCGCAGCGCGGAGAAGGCTATTATGAGCGTACCGGGTACTCAGCGGATTTGATTCACCGGAAAGCGATGGAGTGGATTGACAGGCAGACAAGCGACCGGCCGTTTTTCGGTTTGTTCACTTACACGCTTCCTCACGCCGAACTGGTGCAACCGGAAGACAGCATACTCCAGTATTATAAAGAGAAGTTTTCGGAGGACAAGGATTGGATTTCTCCGGACTGGTCGCGCTACAACTCGTCCATCCATTCCAGAGCGCAGTTCGCGGCGATGATTACCCGTCTGGATACGTATGTGGGTGAGATTCTGGCGAAGCTCAAGGAAAAAGGGCTTGACAGGAACACCTTGGTGATATTCACAAGCGACAACGGCCCCCACGAGGAAGGAGGAGCTGATCCGGCGTTTTTCGGGGAGAACGCCCTGCTGCGCGGAATCAAACGCCAGACCTATGAAGGCGGGATACGCGTGCCGTTCATCGCCTGGTGGCCGGGGACGGTTCCGGCAGGCTCTGTGAGCGACCATCAACTGGCCTTCTACGACATAATACCTACTTTCTGCGAGCTTATCGGAGTGAAAGAATATGTGGCCGAATATGCCGGCAAAGACAAAGTGACCGATTATTTCGACGGTCTGTCTTTCGCTCCGGCATTATTGGGGAAAAACGGCCAGCAGACGCACGACTTCCTGTACTGGGAGTTTGAGGAGACCGACCAGGTGGCTGTCCGGATGAATGATTGGAAAATGATTTCCAAGGCCGGCAAGGCTCATCTGTACGACTTGAAAGAAGACATACACGAAGACAATGACATCGCCTCAGAACATCCGGACATCGTAAGGAAAATGGTGGAAATCGCCCGATCGCAACACGTAGAAAGCCCATACTTCAAAGTTACAATGCCGGAATAAGACAATCGCCGATTGCAGGGGCATCGCCAGGCCAGCCGGGCATATCCAGCTCAGGATGAAACGCTTATATCCCGCATATTAAGAAACAGTTTAGATTATGGCAATAAAAAACACTTCCGCCGGGGAAAGGGTCAAGGCGATGGAACTCGCCTTTGACCGTGCCGTTGAGGCCATCAGCAGCCCCAGCCCGGACATTCACGCCCTCCGGAAGATAAAAGACACCGTCGCCGAACTGAAAGAGTACCAGACATCAGGGCTATGGCTTAAGGACTTCGAGTCCAAAGAAGCCGGGGAACTCCCTGAAGGCATCCGTTGCGGTGTCCTTTCCGAGGACGGGCTATACAATTTGCTCATCGACTACGACAGGATTATTCGGGAACTTGAAGAATAAGGTTATCTTTGCATTCCCAAAGGAGAACGGACATCATTAAAGTTATTTACTATGCACGAGCTGATTTGCCCCAACTGCGGAAAACCGTTCCGCGTTGACGAAGCCGACTACGCTTCCATACTTAACCAGGTCAAGGGTGCCGAGTTCGACACCGAGGTGTCGCGCCGTGTTTCGGAGATGCGGAAAGAACACGAGGCGAAGGAGCAAGTTCGGGCCGCCGAGACGGACAAGCGGCATCAGAGCGAACTCTTCCTCAAGGATAAGGCTCTTGGCGAGAAAGACAGCGTCATCGCTGGGCTCAAGGCTCAGATAGCCTCCTTGGACGACCGTAAGAAATTGGAAATCAGCGAGGCTATATCTTGCAAAGACCGTGAAATCGCAGACCTGAAAGCCACTGTCGGCGAAAATGAAAACACTTTGAGAATCGCTCTTTTGGAAGAACGGCAGAAAGCGAAGGACGCAGTCTCCGCCAAAGATGCCGAGATCGCGCGCCTGAAGGCGGATGCGGAGCTTGAGAAATCCAAGGCACGCCTGGAGGAAAACGCCATACGCGAGGGATACGAAAACAGACTCAGGATGGCGGAAGAGCAGGTAGCCTACTACAAGGATATGAAGATACGGATGTCCACCAAGATGGTAGGTGAGACTCTGGAAGCCCACTGCAATACCATATTCAACGGTGAGATGCGCCCTATGTTCCCCAACGCCTACTTCGAGAAAGACAACGACGCTTCCGGAGGCAGCAAAGGGGACTTCATATTCCGCGACACGCAGGACGGCGTCGAATATATTTCGATAATGTTCGAGATGAAGAACGAGATGGACGAGACAGCCACCAAGCACAAGAACGAGGATTTTTTCAAGAAACTCGATGCCGACCGCAACGCCAAGGGATGTGAATATGCAGTATTGGTGTCGCTGTTAGAACCGGAAAGCGAGCTGTACAACGGCGGCATCGTGGACGTGTCCCACAGGTATCCCAAGATGTACGTTATCCGTCCGCAGTTCTTCAAGGCAATGATTACACTTTTAGTTAATGCCGCCAGAAAATCCGTCTCATATCAAAAAGAACTGGCAATCATCCGAGCGCAGAATGTAGATGTGACAAATTTCGAGAGCCAGCTTATGGCATTCAAGGACAATTTCGGACGCAACTACCGCATTGCCAGCGAGAAGTTCAAGACCGCCATAGACGAGATTGACAAGTCCATCGTCCACCTCCAAAAAATCAAGGAAGCGCTCACCGGCTCCGCGAACCAGCTGCGCCTTGCGAACGACAAGGCCGAAGATCTCTCGATCAAGAAACTTACCCGAGGCAATCCCACAATGAAGGCCAAATTCGACGAAGCCCGCCTAAAGAACGACCCTGAGGCCGTCTGAAACACAAGACACTTCATTTTCCCGTAAAAGAAGCCGAGCGGATTTGCCGAAGTGAGATTTGAATTTTGTTCTCTCGTCATTTATGCCGTCTTTCCGGACATATTCATCCTTCCTACCGGTCATTTGTCACCGGCAAACTCCCTCTTCGCCGGGAAGGGCTGTCCCGGTAATGATGCGTTGTCCCCTGCTCATTACTTGATATTCAGCGACTCTTCGCAGGAAAGGGACAACATTTTCAGACAGCTTCCGGGGAAAAAGCCATATCTTATCATAACTTGCAGTGTTATCTTCGAACTATTGATTCGTTACCTACAAGCCTTACCGTGACTAAGGTGCATATTCTTATCCAGGTCTTTGAATCAACGAAGCCGGACGTTCTAATAAATAGATGTCTTACCCATTTGCAGAAACTGTATACCGTCCGTCTCCATTGTCATTTGTCAAACTTTCATTATCAGCACATTTTTATTACTTTTGCCATACAGACCTTGGGTTCGGAGAACAACGCCGCAAATCTAAGGTTTGCAGACAAGTAATTGTTGCCAGAATGAAAAAAGTCTATTTTGCCGGTTCAATCCGGGGTGGCAGGCAGGATGCCGAATTGTACAAGCAGATTATCACGCATATTCAGAAGAATCATATCGTTCTTACTGAGCACGTGGGCGATTTATCACTAAGCAAAACCGAAGGTTCCGGAAACCAAGACCAGACCATTTACGAACAGGATACGGCCTGGCTAAGGGAATCCGACATCGTCATCGCGGAATGCACGACTCCGTCACTTGGTGTCGGCTACGAGCTGGCTTATGCGGAAAAACACGGCAAGCAGGTCCACATCTTCTTCGACAAGTCAAGGGCCAGCCTTTCCGCAATGCTCACCGGAGACAGGTACTTCCATATTCATCCTTACAAGACGGAAGAAGAAGTTTTCGCCATTATCGACTCCATACTGTAAGCCCGGCAGGGCGAATGACTGGAGTGTCGCAATTCCACAAAGCAATTTAAGATGTCCGGTCTTCTCCAAGGCCGGCAATAGCTGACATAATTCATCCAGCCATATTCAGCAGGTGATTATTTTGCAAAAGTCGGGAACAGGGGATGTGGCCCACAGGGCGCTCTATAGCGGATTGGTGTCGCCGATTCAGGTGCGCTGAAGGGAATCGGGTACAGTGAACTGGCTTCCGCAGGCTTATGCCCAAAGGAGGTGTTCCAGACAATTAAGTTTTAAGATGCGATGCAGGCATTTGCATTTCTATACCCTGTTCTACCTTTGCAAAATCTAAATAATCCGGAAACTCAGAACGGACACACAAATTGAGACACAACCCCCAAAAAACAATCCGGCTTATCGAATATAATTCCCTATATTTGCACTATTTAATTGAGAAATAATATGAGACTAAATAGGATTAAAGCCGCCTTATCTGAGAAAGGCATCTCCCAAACGTGGTTGGCCAAACAACTTGGCAAGAGTTTCAGTATGGTTAATGCATACGCTTGCAATAGAATCCAACCAAATTTAGATACCTTGCATCAGATAGCGGAGATACTACAAGTGGATTTAAAAGATTTGATAACCGACAAAAAGGATAGGTGACATGAAGCAGTTCTCGGAAGCGACACGGGTACAGATGCCGGCAATGGTTCATCTCACCCGAATAGGATATACATATTTTGGCAAGTTGAGTGAAGATAAAAATGGCACAGTCTATGACGGTGACACGAATATTCTTTTGCCAATTTTTGAGCAGCAGTTCAAAAAGCTGAATCCAGGACACGAAGGAGAATATCTTCAAGTGCTGAAAGACATCCGTAAAGAGTTGAATGATGATGATCTAGGTCGTGGTTTTTACAATCGCCTCAAAGCGGTATCTCCTATAAAACTAATAGACTTCGATAATATCGAAAACAATGCATTCCATTTTACTGCCGAATTTACCTGCAAAAACGGTCAGGATGAGTTCAGACCTGACATCACTTTGTTTGTAAACGGTATGCCACTTTGTTTCGTTGAAGTGAAGAAACCGAACAATCACGGTGGAATGTTGGCCGAGAGTACAAGAATGAACAAAGAGCGCTTCCCAAACAAAAAGTTCCGCCGTTTCATCAACATCACACAGCTGATGATCTTCAGCAATAATATGGAATATGATTCACTTGGCGGCATTGTTCCTATACAGGGGGCTTTCTATTGTACTGGAGCACGTTCTTATGCTCCATTTAATTGTTTCCGTGAAGAGAATCAGAGCAATGAGACAATTGCTCCTTTCAATAGGGATTATCCATACAAAGAGATTGACAGGGTCATAGAAAAACAGATTCTGGCTGATTATAACTGTCAGGTTATACACACAAGTCCGGAATACCAAACCAACCTTGATTTTAACACACCAACCAATAGAATACTAACTTCTATGTGTTCGCCCGAGCGGTTGTTGTATATTATCCGATATGGTATAGCTTATGTCAGGATGGAGCGAGAAGTGGATGGAAAAATTGAATCTACCGATCAGAAGCATATTATGCGTTATCAGCAACTCTTTGCGTCATTAGCTATTCGAAAAAAACTATCAGAGGATGTCAAGTCAGGAGTAGTTTGGCATACACAAGGTAGTGGAAAGACAGCCTTGTCTTATTATCTGACCTATATTCTCAACGACTTCTATTCCAAGCAGAACAAGGTCGCCAAATTCTATTTCATCGTTGACCGTCTTGATTTGCTAGAACAGGCCACACAAGAGTTTGAAGCACGTGGGCTTGTGGTTTCAACCGCCAATACAAGAACTGAACTGATGGAACAGTTCCGCAGCAACCAAGCGCAACAAGGCGTAAGTGGTCAGGCTGAAATAACCGTTGTGAACATACAACGTTTTGCGGAGGATAAAGAAAAAGTACGTATTAGTGATTATGCCACGAATCTTCAACGTATTTTTATACTTGACGAAGCACATCGTGGTTATAAGCCCGGAGGATGTTTCCTTGCCAACCTTTTTGATGCTGACACGGATTCTATAAAGATAGCCCTCACTGGTACGCCGCTGTTAAAGGAAGAACGCGCGAGTTGCAAAGTCTTCGGAAATTATTTGCACACATATTACTACGACAAATCAATTGCGGATGGCTATACCCTGAAAATCATACGTGAAGACATTGAAACCTCATATAAAGAGCGTCTTTCAGATGTGTACGATAAATTGGATACCTTAGTACAGAAGAAAGACATCCGTAAATCGGAAATTATTGAGCATCCGAGTTATGTTGAAGAATTGGCTCATTACATTATGAGGGACTTGAAAGAGTTTCGCAAAATACAAGATAATGACACATTAGGTGGAATGGTCATCTGTGAAACTAGCGAACAGGCACGACGGCTTTATAATGTTTTTCAAGAAAAATGGGAAGAATTTCAGCCTAAGCCTATCAAAATAAAACTTCCTGATGGTTCATCTGTACTTGGTGAGCCAATGGTCGAATATAAATCTAAATATCGTCCGTTGAAAGCAGGCCTCATCCTTCACGATACAGATGATAAAGAAACAAGAAAGCAGATAATCAAAGACTTTAAAAAGAATATGACTGTGAACATACTTATTGTCTTCAACATGCTCTTGACTGGCTTTGACGCACCTCGCTTGAAGCGTTTATATTTTGGTCGTAAATTGAAAGATCACAATTTGCTTCAGGCTATTACCCGTGTAAACCGTCCTTATCCAGGTATGCGCTATGGCTTTGTCATTGATTTTGCCGACATTAAGCGCAACTTCAAAGAAACGAATGAAGCATATCTACAAGAGCTTAACCGCTTTAACGATGTGGATGAGACAGGAATGGCAGCCGCCACAGATACGTTTACCCAAGTTATTGAGGATAAGGATGAAATCTTAAACCAAATGAAACAAGTGCGCCAAATACTTTTCAATTATCCTTTTGATAATGCGGAGGAGTTTTCTGCTGAAATCTCGACGGAAGAAGATAAGTCCGTTCTCCTTGACCTGAAACAGGCATTGGAATCAGCAAAAAACATTGCGAATATTGTACGTACGTTCGGTGATGAGGATATGAAAGAACAATTCTCAAAACTTGAAATAACCAAATTGCCACAACTATTATCAGAGGTACAAAGACGTATCGGTATCATCAATCAGAAAGAGGCGTTTAGCACAAGCGACGAAACAAAAACGCTAATCAATGAGGCGATGATGGATATAGAGTTCACCTTCTCTAAAATCGGACAGGAAGAAATGCGTCTTATTTCAGGAGGAATGGAATTGAAAGATAAATGGCAACGCACAATCTCCTCATTTATGCAGAACTTCGACCAAGATGATCCTGAATTAATATCATTGCGTGACGCCTTTATGGAACGGTTTAAAGAACGAGGTTTTGTGATTTACAGTATAGCTAAGTTCAACGAAGAGACGCAGGCACTTGATGAAATCATAGTACGCTTGCAAGAGCTGCAAAAGCACAATAATGTATTGCTCAAAAAATATAACGGGGACGAAAAATTCGCTCGTGTTCATAAGCGTATTCGTGAGGTTAACAAACAACGGGAAGAGAACGGTCAAAAGCCTGTGTTCTCATTCTTGGATGATGAAATAGCATCTATTCTCAATATCATAAAAAAGGATGTAGATGCTAAAGTATATGACCGTAATGACATTTTGAAAAAAGATGCCTATTTCAATCGTACGGTTATGACTCTTATCAATGGGTGCTTGTACCAATTTCCGCAGATAAAACCGGGAATGGATGATTATAAGTTTATCCAAACACGTATTTCACAGCAATATATAAACCAATATAACGCCACATACGGTGCAATATCATAAAGAATATGTCTGACATCAAAGAACAAACATTAAAGCTCATTGACGGGCTAAAAGCCACCTGCCAGTCATACGGTATGGGCAACGATGGCAATGAATATAAGATTATCACTCAGGTATTTCTTTATAAATTTCTAAATGACAAGTTTGGTTATGAACTAAAGAATGCCAAAAGTGACATAGCCAAGAAACTGACTGGTGATGTAAAATGGGAAACTGCATACGAGAATCTTTCTGGAGATGAACGTGTGCTCATCCAAAGTGCCATCTCTCCTGATGTTCCAATGCTGGAACCTTATCATCTGATAGCCAATTTGTGGAACCAGCAAGGGAGGGGGGACTTCGACATTATCTTTGATTCAACTATGACGGATATAGCGGAAAAGAATGCTGATATTTTCTCCACACAGACAACGGCTAACACGAAAATTCCCCTGTTTGAACCACTTACCCCATTTGTGACTGACACGGCACAACGTGCGCCATTTGCCCGTGCTTTGGTAGACAAATTGGTGAACTTTTCCTTTGAAGAAGCGTTTGCTCAAAACTACGATTTCTTCTCCAGTATCTTCGAGTACCTTATTAAAGACTACAATACAGCCGGAGGTGGTAAGTACGCAGAATACTATACTCCTCACGCTATTGCCACGATTATGGCTCGTCTGTTAGTGGGAGACAATGCTGATTTGCATAGTATGGAGTGCTACGATCCATCCGCAGGAACAGGCACCCTGCTTATGGCACTCAGCCACCAGATAGGTGAAGACCGTTGTACAATCTTTTCGCAAGACATTTCCCAACGAAGCAACAAAATGTTGAAACTGAACCTTTTGCTTAACGGATTAGTTTCTTCGCTTGATAATGCCATTCAAGGTGATACGCTTGTAAGCCCATATCACAAGAGCGATGACGGAAAACAATTGCGCCAGTTTGATTTTGTCGTTAGTAATCCTCCTTTCAAAATGGATTTCTCCGACACCAGAGAGAAGATAGCGGCAATGCCTGCTCGTTTTTGGGCAGGAGTACCTAATGTGCCTGCCAAGAAAAAAGAATCGATGGCAATCTACACTTGCTTCATCCAGCACGTTATCAATTCATTGAAAAAGACAGGGAAGGGTGCAATTGTCATCCCAACCGGATTTATCACAGCTAAAAGTGGTATTGAGAACAAGATACTTCACAAGATAGTAGACGATAAGATTGTATATGGTTGTGTTTCTATGCCGAGCAATGTGTTTGCCAATACGGGTACGAATGTAAGTGTTCTATTCTTTGACAAGTCTGCAACCTCAGATAAGGTTATCTTGATTGACGCCAGCAAATTGGGTGAGGAATACAAGGATGCCAATGGACTGAAAAAGGTACGTCTAAACGATGAGGAGATAGAGAAGATTGTCGGCACATTCCAACGCAAGGAGGCCGTGGAGGATTTCTCTGTGGCAGTTACATACGATGAAATAAAAGAAAAGGGATATTCTCTCTCAGCCGGACAATATTTCGACATCAAGATTGATTATGTAGATATTACCGAGGAGGAGTTCAACAGGCGCATTACAGAGTACAAGCAGACACTGGTAGAGCAATTTGAAGAGAGTCACCGATTGGAAACAGAGATAATGAAGCAATTGGATGCTTTGAAGTTCAACACAAATGTAGGGAACAATGAGTAACGAGATACAGTTTTTATTATATAGCCTGCCTGATGAACAAGGAAAGGTGCAAGTCGTCATCAAAGACGAAACGATTTGGTGTACTCAAAAGGCTATGGCGCAGCTTTTCGGTATTGATAAGTCCGGTATTAGTCGCCATATATCCAATATCTTTAAAGAAAATGAACTTCAGCAAAACACGACAGTTGCAAGAATTGCAACTGTCGTAAATAGAGGTATCAGAGGGGAGGTTGAAGAGCAGGTTGACTTCTATAATTTGGATATGATTATAGCTGTGGGCTATCGTGTTTCTTCGCCTAAAGCAACCAAGTTCCGCCAATGGGCAACCAAGATCCTTAACGAATATATCAAAAAAGGATTTGTGCTTGATGACGAACGTTTAAAGCAAGGAACGGCGGTATTTGGAAAAGACTATTTCCGTGAATTGCTTGAAAGGGTACGCTCCATCCGTGCCAGCGAACGCCGTATTTGGCAACAAATCACTGATATATATGCAGAATGTAGTATAGACTATGATAAGAACTCGCCAACAACACGCGATTTCTATGCTATGATACAGAACCGTTTTCATTATGCTATTAGCGGACAAACAGCAGCTGAAATCATCTATACTAAAGCAGACCATAGCAAAGAGCATATGGGGCTGACTACGTGGAAGAATGCTCCTGATGGACGTATTTTGAAATCAGATGTATCAATTGCCAAAAACTATTTGCAAGAAAAGGAAATCCGCCAGTTGGAACGTGCAGTAACAGGCTTTTTTGATTATATTGAAGACCTTATTGAGCGTGAGAACACATTCAATATGTCGCAATTCTCAGAGAGTGTCAATGAATTCCTTACATTCCGTCGTTATCAGATTTTGCCGGATAAAGGGCGTATCTCCGCAACAAAGGCTAAGACAAAAGCGGAAAGCGAATACGATATTTTTAATAAAACTCAACGGATAGACTCTGACTTCGATAAACAAGTTAGGGGGTTATTGAATAAGTAGTTGTTATGAACGAAGATAATATTAATTTAAATGATTGATTACGATAAAGTAAATGAATATATAACAACTATGCTCCTAAAATCAGGTGGTTGTGCGCAATTGACAAATGTTGCTCTTGATGATTTATTTGGAGCTAAAAATCTGGCTATATCAGAAAGGGATTTGCACGAGGGAATAGAGTATGTAATTGCTAAAAACAAGAAAGAAATAGAAGAAAGCTATTATATTACCACTGAACAGAAAGAAACGGAAAAGAATAGGCGAGAACTTATTCTGAAATCTCTTGAAGAACAAATCAAAGTGTATCTTAAAAGTCAAAATAGATTGCAATGAAATTGACAAGATATAAATTGGGAGAAATCCTCAATGTTACAAGAGGAGCAAGTCTCAGTGGCGAGTTTTATGCCACTGAGGGGAAGTATATCCGTCTGACTTGTGGCAATTTCGACTATCAGAACAACTGTTTTAAAGAGAACAAGTCCAAGGACAATCTTTATTATGTCGGAGACTTCAAATCTGAGTTTCTAATGGAAGAGGGAGATATCATTACCCCTTTGACAGAACAGGCTATAGGCTTGCTCGGTTCTACTGCCATTATTCCTGAAAGCAGCAAATACATACAAAGCCAAGATGTGGCAAAGATTATCTGCAAGGAAGACTTGTTAGATAAAGATTTCGCATTTTATCTCATTTCTTCTGCTCTCGTTAAGCAACAGCTAAGTGCTGCTGCCCAACAGACTAAGATTCGCCATACTTCACCTGATAAAATCAAGGATTGCACAGTGTGGATTCCCGAATTATCAGAGCAAAAACGTATTGGTAAATTATTGCGTTCCATTGACCGCAAGATAGAACTTAACCGAGCGATAAATCAGAATTTAGAAACCCTTGCCAAGCAACTATATGATTACTGGTTTGTGCAGTTTGACTACCCAGATGGAACCGGAAAGCCGTATAAGTCTAATGGCGGTAAGATGGTATGGAACGAAAAACTAAAAAGAGAAATACCTGTAGATTGGGAAGTACTTCCATTGTTTGATGCCGTTAGTGTACAATATGGTTTTCCTTTTGCGACTGAACAATTTACAGAAGAAGAAACGAATGTTCCTGTAGTGCGCATCCGAGACATACTCGAAGGAACTACTTCTGCGTATTCTTTGGAAAAAGCAGATGAAAAATACCATCTGAACAAAAATGATGTACTTGTAGGAATGAACGGTAATTTTTACATAAATTTCTGGCATGATAATATTGCCTATCTTAATCAACGATGTGTGAGATTACGAGCACATTCTGATTCAACAATATCATCAATCCAAATTCTTCATAGTATCAAACCATATATAAAGGCTAAAGAACAAAATGCCAAGGGTTCTACCGTTGGGCATCTTTCAGATAAGGACTTGAAGGGATTGTATCTGATAAAGCCACTAAAAACAAGAGCTTTCAATCCTCGAAAGACATTAGATGGATTGCTTTCTTTGGTAATAGAGAATAAAAAACAGATACTTTCTTTAACTAAGCAGCGTGACGAACTGTTACCGTTGCTGATAAATGGACAAATAACAATAGAATAAATGGCTCGCATTCTATACAAATATTTGGACATAACGGGGGCTAAGTGCATGATTGGAAACAAAAATCTTCAATTTACTAATGCCTCTCAGCTTAATGACCCATTTGATTGTCATCCTAAACTGCTCGACTATTCGAATGTGCCAGAACGGAAACTGCAAGGATGGATACCAGAGGAATGGTGGAAAATGAAAGAAGAAAACGATGCACTTAATCTGCGTAACGATACATGGCTATGCAGCTTGTCAAAAATCAATGACTCTATACTCATGTGGGCACATTATTGTTATAACCACAAAGGCATCTGCATCGGTCTTGATTTGGATAAAGTAATAGAATCTGTTCCTCCAATGTTTGGCTCAATATACATTAAGCCTATTGTCCTTGATGTTCAATATTGTAATATCATCGAACGTCCAAACGCATATAATTCAGCACAGGATATTTTCAATTACCAATGGCAAACAAAAGCGAAGGAGTGGGAATACGAGCAGGAGGTCAGATTAGTAATGCCTAAACCTAGTGCCATGTATGCAGCCTTGACTCCAGCACAAGCCAAACATCCTAAGGAAGCATGGGATTGGCGAGAGATACACCATTATATGCCGGTGAAAGGAGAATGTTTTGAGTCGATCTATTTTGGTGTCAACATAGATGAGCAAGAGAAAGAAGATAGTGTCCAAAAAAGTGTGTCCGTATAAAGAAAAAGGTCAACAACTTTTAAG
>CAYWIW010000001.1:0-274510 GCA_964458425.1 uncultured Muribaculaceae bacterium | reverse complement strand
TTGGGTGTTTGTAAAAACAAAGAGGGCAACCCTTGTACTTTTGGGTCACCCTCCTCTCTTTAATCAACCCCCAGTCACTTGCGTGACAGCCCCTGGGGGCGCGGGGAAAGGTTTCCCCGAAACCCCTTCTGTCGCGCCGCGACGAATTCTGCTCTTTTTAGTCACCCGCTCACATCCTATGCAGGATTATTGTTGTTTGTTCTGGCCGGGATAAGGCTCGACCATACATCGTTTCGCCCAAGCCTCATACTCTTTTACCATTGTCGCCACACGCTCCGGATACTTGTCCGCGACATTGTGCTTTTCGCTTCGGTCTGTGTTGAGGTTGTATAGCTCCCATTCCGGTTTCCTGCCAGGCTTTATGATTTTCCAGCCGTCGTTCGAAATGAAAGCCCTTTCGTTGAAGTGCTCGAATCCGTAGTAATCGTGGCCTTCTCTGGAACCTTTTCTGAATATCGGGACAAGGCTTTTCCCCTCCATCGGTATAATCTCGTGTCCTTTGTATTCGGAAGGATACTCCGCTCCGGCGATGTCCACGCACGTGGCCATAATGTCCATCACGTGTCCGTATTCGGAAGTGAAGCCACCGACGTTTTTCTTTATACCCTTAGGCCAATGCGCTATCATAGGGGTGCAGATGCCGCCTTCATATGATTTGGCTTTCCAGAACCTGAACGGGGTGTTGGCAACGTTCGCCCATTTCGCGCCGAGGGATGCGTAGGTGGTCTCCGGTCCCGGCAAGACTTCCTTGTTTTTCGGGTAGACCATCTTGCGTCCGTCTCTGGTCATATCCGGCCTGTCATTCTCGCCCGGCTGCATATTCTCACATACCTCCGGACTGCATCCATTGTCCGAGAGGAACAGGATGAGCGTGTTGTCCAATTGGCCTGTTTCGCGGAGGGCGTTGAGCACCTGGCCTATGCCTTGATCCATTCTGTCCACCATAGCGGCGTGGACAGCCATAGCCATCGCATCCCATTCCGAGTCATTGTTGTCCTCCCACTTGTCTTTGAACTGTCTTTCGGAAAGGAAATCCCGGGCCTCCCCGAACACTCCAAGCTGCTTTTGCCTTTCATATCGGGCGTTCCTGATGGCTTCCCATCCGACCTTGTAGGTGTCCTTGTACTTCTCAATGTCTTCAGGAAGAGCCATCAAGGGCCAATGTGGCGAAGTGTATGCCAAATACATAAAGAAAGGCTTGCCGTCATCCGCAAATTCACGAATCTCTTTCTCGGCGCGGTCTGACAGCGCTTGTGTGAGGTAATACCCGTCAGGTACTCTCTCCACGGGCACTTCGCCTTCGACCAGGCTGAATGGATCGAAATAGTCCGCCACCCCGTATATCAATCCATAATGGGTTTGGAAGCCCCTGTTTACCGGGTAGTTGCTCAAGTCAGAGAATGTGTCGTGGCTCACTTGGTGGTTAAGCCAGTCCCTTTGGTCAGGACGCAGCGGAGTCTCTGCGACGTGCCATTTGCCCACCATACTCGTCCGGTAGCCGGCGTCTCTGAGTACTTCGGCTATCGTGACCGCATTTCTGGAAAGTGTCCCTCTGTAGCCGGGCAGGCCGTTGTCAAAGGTCATTCTGCCTATTCCGGCCTGATGTTGGTATAGCCCGGTCAGAAGCGACGCCCTGGTAGGACAACTTCTGGAAGCGTTGTAGAAATGATTGAAACGCAGTCCGCTTTGGGCCAGATAGTCGAGATTCGGGGTGTGTATCTCTCCACCGTAGCATCCGGCGTCGGAATAGCCGAGGTCGTCCGCAAGTATGACTATTATGTTTGGCCGCTTGTCCTGTCTCTTTCCTGCATCCGCTTCTTGCGGATGCAGGACGGCGAACAGCGAAAGCGGTAGTATCATTGTCTTGAAATGAGTGCTCATAGTAAAGCTACTTCACAGGCATTGATTTGATTACCTTGGTGTTGATTTCCCTCAGTCTCTTCTCGTCCATCTTGATCACCTTGCGGTCGTACGTCATAAGGCCGTTGACCTCGATTTCGACATCGGTGGTCTGGGTGTAGACTGCTCCGCAGACACCCTGCTTGACAAGAAGGATGAGATGCTCGGCGAATTTCTCATATTCGTTCAGAACCTCCTCGCCGTTCTTGTACTGGACGTAGCCCCAGTTACGGTCGGCTTGCCAGAGATGTCCCTTGAGAGGAAGTCCGATTCCTCCGTATTCGCCCAGGACATTGGCCATCTTCGGCTCCCAGAGACGCATTGCCGGATATGGGTAGTGGTGGTTGTCCATAATGTCGCCGCAGCCAGGCTCCCAGTTTCCGCCGGAGGACATATTGACGAGTCTTGTCGGGTCTTGAGCCCTGGTGAACTCGACAACGGCCTTGGTGTCAAACTGGCTCCAGGCCTCGTTGAACGGAACCCACATCACTATGCAAGGGAACTTCTTTACCTGTGCGATGATTTCTGACCACTCCTTGTAGAAGTTGGCCTTTGCCTGAGAAGTCGCAGGGAAGTCGGTGCCTTCGTTGTAGTTGTGGACTCCCCATTTGTTCAGGTTGTTTGAACCGAAGCAAGGCATATCCTGCCATACCAGCATACCGATGCGGTCGCAGTGGTAGAACCAGCGTGATGGCTCCACCTTGATGTGCTTGCGGATCATATTGAATCCGAAGTCCTTGGTTTTCTGGATGTCGTATGCGAGAGCCTCGTCTGTCGGTGCAGTGTAAAGTCCGTCAGGCCACCATCCCTGGTCGAGCGGGCCGAACTGGAACAGCGGGCTGCCGTTGAGACCGAGAAGCTTCGTGTTTCTGTTCTTCGCATAAAGTGATACCTCCCTCATAGCGGTGTAGCCGTCCACAGAGTCGATGACCTTGCCTTTGCGTATGACGGAGACCTTGAGGCCGTACAGGTACGGAGAGTCCGGTGACCATAGCTGGACTTTTTCCACAGGCAGGGTTATGATTCCGCCGGGAACAGCCTTTCCCTCTGCGATGACCTTTGTCGAGGCGTTCTCGGTCGAATAGCCTACGCCGCCTTCAAGAAGGGCTACCTTGACGATATCCCCGTCCTTGGCGCCTTCGGTGGAGACTGTGACATCGATTGTTCCCGCTTTTATGTCAGATACGGCGTAATAGTCGGAGACACGTGTCTCGGCTACCGGCTCGATCCAGACACTCTGCCATATTCCGGAGACAGCGGTGTACCATATTCCCTTAGGGTCTTTCACCTGCTTGCCGCGAGGCTGGAAGTCGTTGTCGGTCTCGTCCAGCACTCTGACGGACAGAGAGTTCTCTCCGCTCTTAAGATAAGGTGTGACATCGAATGAGAAATGCGTGTAGCCGCCAGTGTGCCTTCCGACCTGAATGTCGTTCACATAGACATCAGCCTGCCAGTCCACGGCTTCGAAATTGAGCATCAGTCTTTTACCTTTCCACGCCGATGGTACTTTGAATGTTGTCCTGTACCAGAGGGCGTCTTCCGGTGTCAGGGTGCGGCCTACGCCGGAAAGAGAAGACTCAACGGCGAACGGCACCAGGATGTTCCCGTCGAACTTCTTCGGCTCTGCGGCGTTCTTTGGAGTTATTGAATACTCCCAAAGGCCGTTGAGGGATTTCCATTCGTGACGGACCATCTGCGGACGAGGGTACTCCTTGTGAACATTTTCAGGGTTGACCTCTTCCGCCCAAGGTGTCCTGATACGGTCTCCCGCAGGTGCCCATTCCTGGGCGGACGCGACATTGGCGGCTGCCAGTAGAGAAAGCGAGAACACCAGCGCGGTGTAAAGACGATGTTTGATCATAATTGCATTAGTTTTTGTTATCACACAAAAATAGAAAGAAGCTTTAAAATTACGAACAGTATGGAATGATAGAATTTGTATTTTGACCAAATATCGGGACATAAGCCGGTTTCGGAAGATATTTTGGACAAAAAGCGCTTTTATATCGCAAATGCCCCTGGAATGATTTGAAGTTGACTTTTGATTGATAATTATACCATCCTGACAAGACTTAAACACTAACTTTGTCTTCGGATTTCACCATTGATTATAACCCTTGACGACAACGTCATCCTTGATGGCTTTCGTTATTCTGATATACAGGTCAACTCATTATTTATTAAACTAATAACAAAATTCCTAATACATTATGGAGATGGATTCAAAAAGAAAATGGTCTCCTGCCGTTCGCCTGAAGAGTATCGCTCAATCGGCTTTGCGCCTTTTGATGATGTCAGTGCTTGGCCTGGCTTTGCATTTCAATGCGAATGCGCAGCATAGTGGTACGATGACAATCAGCGGTGTCGTGAAAGACGCCACTGGAGAACCATTGGTCGGCGTGTCTGTTTATGTTGATAAAACCACGACCGGAACCACTACCAACGCGGCGGGTGCGTATGTTTTGGACATCCCTTCAGGGCAGCAGGGGGTTCTGGTGTATTCTTGCATCGGTTACACCATTCAGAGAGTTCCTGTCAATGGCAGGAAAACCATCGACGTTGTTCTTTCGGAGGACACCGAACTCATAAACGAGATTGTGGTTGTCGGCTATGGTGTGCAGAAGAAAGAGAGTTCGGTTGCCGCCATAGCTCAGGTTAAGGGAGATGATCTTTCGAGGATGAACCAGGCCAACATCGCCACGGCTCTTTCCGGTCAGGTCGCCGGAGTGAGCGTTATCCAAACCAACGGACAGCCAGGTGACGAGGGGCAGACAATCCTCATCCGTGGCAAGTCATCGTGGTCAGGGTCTTCTCCTCTTGTCCTCGTGGACGGTGTGGAAAGGGATTTCAATCAGATTGACCCTTCGGAGATAGAGACGATGTCGGTGCTTAAGGACGCGTCGGCTACAGCGGTCTTCGGTGTTCGGGGAGCAAACGGAGTCATACTGATTACGACTAAACGTGGCAAGGAAGGCCGGGTCAAGGTAAATGTCACCACGGAGGCCGGCTTCAAGAATGCAATCAATATGGTCAAGCCTTTGAACTCTTACGAGACGGCGATGATCATCAACACGGCGGCCAAGAATGATGGAACCTGGGGCTCTTTGATTTCAGATGATGTGATTGAGCATTATAGGATCCACGATATGCCTTATGTCTACACCGACACTGACTGGCAGGATTTTATGCTGAAGACAGGCTATCGTCAGAAGCATAACATCAATGTGTCCGGAGGAACAGAGTTCGCAAGAGTCTTCGCTTCAATCGGCTATCTCAATGACACCGACATCATAAACACTGACAAGCAGAAGGACTATGATCCGTCCTATAGGTATAACAGGTATAACTATCGCTTCAATGTGGATATGAACCTGACAAAGACAACATCCATTTCGGTTGATGCGGGAGGGTACATCGGCATAAAGAACGCCCCGTTCGAGACAGACCGCCAAAGGAGGTTCAGGCCGATTTTTACACTTGGTCCTATGGATGGAGTCCCTTATTATCCGGCTTCTGTTCTGGACGAGTATCCTGACACAGTCCGTCCGGAAGAGACCGGCTTCAGGCTTGGAACGACTGAACTTACCAACTCTGAGAATCCGTATGTGGCCAACAGTTTTTCCGGTAGCCGGTCCAACAAGGTCAGCAGCATCAATCTTTCCGTGACTCTGAAGCAGAATCTGGACTTCGTCACCGAGGGACTAAGTGTAAAGGCTTTGGTTTCTTATAATACAAGAAGCCAATGGCTTAGCACGATTTCTTACGATGCTCTTTCATACAAGCTTCTTAAAGACGGTACGTGGCTGAGTCGTTTTGGACGAGCCGGAAATGCCAGAGAGGAAACGGTAAACCTTCCGAGCGTGACGAGTGACAATCTCGACGAGCAGATGAAGAATTACTATTATGAGGGAGCCATCAACTATGCCCGCACTTTCGGGAAGCACGATGTGACGGCGATGATAGTGGCTCAAAGAAGAAAAACCCAGAATAAGGTGGCTTTCCCAAGCTATCAGCAAGGTGTCGCCGCGAGAGCCACGTATTCATTTGACAAGAGGTATCTGTTTGAGGCCAATCTTGGCTACAATGGTTCGGAACAGTTCTCTCCGGACAAACGTTATGGCTTTTTCCCTTCTTTTGCGGTCGGGTATAATATTCATAACGAGAAATTCTTCAAGCCTTTACGAAGGTATGTCAAAAAGGCGAAGCTGCGTGCCTCCTGGGGGCAGGTCGGCAGTGACGCCGCGGGAGAGAGATGGCTGTTTGTCTCTGAATATGCGAATGGAGGCGGTGATGTCTATACTCCAGGCCTTCCGGGCCAGCAAGGAGCCACCATCACTCCTATAGTCGAGAGCAAGGCGGCCAACAAGGATGCGACCTGGGAGGTGGCCACCAAGAGAGACATTGGAATAGAGCTGAGCTTCTTCAAGAATGATATGCTCACGCTCAGTCTGGATTTCTACAACGAGAACAGAGATGGGATTCTTTTGAACAGAGGCTCCGTCCCTACTTATGTCGGAATCACATCCAAGTCTGTCAATTTAGGAAAGACCAGGACAAAGGGCTATGAGATTGAGGTCAAGTGGCAATATTCGACTCCGGACGGAGACTGGTATTTCTTTGCCAAACCGTCATTGTCGTTCAGTGACAATAGAATCACCGGCAAGGACGAACCGATGTACCTGCCTGCATACAGAAAAGATGCGGGCTACAGAATCGGCCAGCTCAAGGGCTATCATTCCACGGGCTTCATCCAGGATGCCGACGCATTGATGACATCTCCAGCGTACGGCGGGAATCCAATCGGGCTTGGCTATACGGAATATGTTGATTTTACGGGGGATGGAATCATAGACAAGAATGATATGTTCAGACTCGGATATTCACAGGGCTATCCATTGTACAACTTCGGTCTGGCATTGGGAGTCACCTACAAGAGACTTTCCCTCGAGGTGCTTATTCAGGGAGTGTCTGGCATATCGAGGTATGCCTGTGACAATTTCGCCTGGCCTCTTCATAGGCTGTCCAAGCAGGTCTTTGAGTACCAGCTTGATTTCTGGAGTCCTGACAACCGTTCAGCCAGATTCCCCGCTGTACACAATGAGGCATACAGGCAGCACAACAACATCGGGGATGGGACAATACAGGATGTTACGTTGTACAATGTCTCATACGCCAGGCTGAAGAATCTTGGCATATCGTATCAGTTGCCGGAAAGAATCGTGAAGAAGGTCAGGATGTCTTCCGCAAGCATATTCTTAAGGGGAAGCAACCTGTTCACTGTCTGTCCGGATTACCCGCTGGGAGACCCGGAGGCTTCCGACGGAGGAAACGACATCGTGAACGGTTTCTATCCGATGACACGAACAATTACCGCAGGACTTCAATTAGGTTTTTAATCTTATGGCAATGAGAAACATAATAAAACAATCGTTTATTATAGCGGCTTCTGTTCTGTGTGCGGTGTCCTGTGACTATCTTGACAAAAGGGAAGAGACTACCGCATTGACTGAAGAGCAGGTGTTCGGTGAAGAGGTCAACTATGAGGCTTACGTGGAATGGATGATTCAGAATCCGATGATAAGATATCTTCAGGCCGGGCAGGCTCCGTACTGCTCCTGGGATGACATCGCTGACAATTCAATGTCCACGATTTCATTCACTGTCCCTTATCTCTACGCCGCTTCCGGAGATTATCTTTCGATGATTACTTCCGGGCGCGCCACGATGTGCAATAAGGAAGTTTGGACAAGAATCTGGAAACACGTAAGAATCAGCAATATGGGAATCTCTCATATTGATATGTATCCAGGCGGGGAGGAAGGGCGCAACAGAATCCTCGGCCAGTGTTATTTCCACAGAGCCTTCGCTTATTTTGAGCTATGCAGAAGATGGGGAGGTATGCCGTATTTCACAGAGCCGCTGAATCTTTCAGGCGACCTTGATTTCGAGCGTGAAGATATGAGGTCAACGTACCTGAAGGCGGCTCAGGATTTCAAGAAGGCCGCGGAATACCTTCCTCCTACGGTGGACGGAAGCTATTGGCAGCATCCGACATCTGTGGCAGCTATGGCGTTCTATGCGAGAGCCCTTCTGTATGCCGCAAGTCCGCAGGCTGCCACTGAAGGTGGCACAGTCAGGGACAATCTTTGGGAAGAAGCAGCCAAGGCTTGTGACGAAGCCATCAGAATGGCCGAGGGCAACGGTTACGCCCTTGCTTCCGGAGATGACTATTATTATATCTTCAAAGGGAAAAACACTGATGTCTATACGAAAGAAGTGCTTTTCGGAAGAAGGTATAAAATAGCCTGGGGCTCCGCCGCCTATCTACAGACCATCAGGCCGCCGGGAACCCTTGGCGGGAAATACTCATCGGCTCTTAATCAGACATTTGTCGATTGCTTTGATATGGAAAACGGGTATCCTGTCAGCGACGCCAAATCCGGGTATAACGAGCAGGATCCTTACAAAGGCCGTGGTTTGAGATTCGAGCACGACGTCTTATATAACGGGGCGACTCCATATACCGGAAAAACTATGAAAATATGGAACCAGACAGAAGGCAGTGACGTTGTCGGAAGTGCTGATGTCAAGTATGGCGCTACCGGGTCCATTAATGATGGTTTCACGGGGACCGGTACATATTGGCGGAAATTTATGGGAAATGTGTGGAACCAGGAGCTTGATTATGTTTGGCCGTATATAAGGATGGCGGAGTTGTATCTTAATTTCGCAGAAGCCGCCGTCGAGGCCGGATGGGACATCAAGACCACTTCCAACGGGAGCAAATACTCACCGCTCGAAGCGCTTAACCTTATACGTAACAGAGCCGGGATAGCTGATCTTCCGGCTGAATACCAGGATGTCGCCCACTTCAAGGAAAGAGTCCAGAATGAAAGAAGAGTGGAGCTTTGCTTCGAGGATCACAGATTCTATGACATCAGACGTTTGCTTATCGGCACAAAGATCGATCAGGCGATTTACAGGGTCTCGATTACCAAAATGAAGAATAAATCGGCCGAGTATCCGACCGGCTTCAAGTATGAGAGAATCGAGACTCCATACAGAACCCACGTTTATGAGGACAGGAACAATCTGTTCCCGATAGACCAGAGTGACACATATATGGGGGTTCGTTTCAAACAGAATCCAGGATGGTAAACCTATGTCAAGAAAGTTTCTTCTGTTATGAAAAATAAACTTTTAATATATACATCATTAACGCTTTCAGCGTTGCTTTTGTCCGGTATCCTCTCTTCAGCCGCCGGCAAGAAAGAAAAGAAAGTCAAGGCTGAATATACCATTATGGTCACATCCAAAGACGGCTCGCCGGTGAAGTACGCCTCGGTCTCGTCTGCCCAGAACAGACATACTTACATTGCCGATGAAAACGGGATGCTGTCAGGCAGATTCAGCAGGACAGACATCCTCAAGGCCGATGCTCTTGGATTCGATGAGAGAACCATAGAGCTCTCGCAAACCGATGGCCATACCATTACGGTCATCTTGGATGACTGCCCTCTGTTTGAGGATTCCGAACATATCCTTCACACCGTAGACGGCGGAACGATCAGCGAGCTTCGCACGGTAGGCAGCTACTCGGTGGTGAAGGGAAGCGACCTTGAGGAATACCCTTCGCTTACGATTATGGACGGCCTTTCAGGCAGGCTCAACGGACTGTATTACAGAAAGACAAACACGGTTCCGGCGAATAATGGCTGGAGCGGATTTGTCAGGGCCTCCGGTGGCGGCGATCCGGTTATTATGGTTGACGGAGTCGTCAGGTCGCTTGATTACATCGAGCCGGAGACCATAGAAAGCGTGGAAATCCTCAGGGACGCATCCTTGAAGGCTCTTTACGGCGGAGTCCGTACCAATGCAATCATACTTGTCACCACCAAAAGAGGAAAACCTTACGAGAACGGCGTGAGGGTGAATGTGCAGTCCGGAGTCGAGATGCCTACTGTCGCTCCGGTGTGGCTTGATTCCAAAGACTACACCGAGGCTTACAATCAGGCTATGGTGAACAGTGGCCTTGCACCTTTTTATGATCCTTCCAAATATGACGGTTCCAACCCTTACCGATATCCTGATGTCGATTTCCATAAGTACTTCCTCAGGAATCATATGAACATCACAAGGGCCAACGCCCAGATGACAGGAGGAAGCAGGAACACCCGGTACTTTATGAATCTTGGCTTCCAGAATGAGAAAGGCCTTGAGAAGTTCACATCATATCCTCAGAGCGACAGGACTTTCACGGCCAGGGGGAACATTGACAACACGATTTTTGATTTCATAACAATCAAGGTTGGAGTCAATGCCGCATTGCAGACCAGAAAGTGGTACAGATCAACCGCCGAAAGCTTTATAGGGCTTCTTTCAGACATCCGTCCCAATGAGTACCCGATTCTGATTCCGGGCGGGATGGTCGGAAGCGAGGATGTGTTTGTCTTGGGAGGAACGCCTACAAGGCTTAACAACCCTTATGGTCTGCTTGTCAGAAACGGATTCTCGGAGAGGGAGTTTTCCTATCTTCAGTCTGATTTCAGTGTCAATTTTGATTTCGATCGCTGGGTCAGAGGACTCAGCCTTGTATCGGCCCTGACATTTGACGTGTACAATATGTTTTCAAGCAAGAAGGAAGGAGGATTCTCGGTGTGGCAGCCCACTGCGTTTGATGACAGCGGAGTCACAGGCGCCACTAATTGGGGATACGACAAAGTGGTCACGTCAATGACTGTCGGCGATGTTAGTGGCAGAAGAAACTGGCATTTCAGGACATCGGCGAATTATGACCGTACTTTCAATGAGTTACATAAGCTGAAGGCTGTCCTTATGTTCTTTATGCAAAAACAGAATTTCAGCTCTTCTATCCATTCAATCAGACGTATCAACGCGGCTGCCCAGGTCAATTATATGCTTGCCGACAAATATATCGTTGAAGCGTGCGCCAACTATGTGGGACTGCCAAGTTTCGCGAAAAACCGGAGGTATGGCCTTTTCCCTACCATAGGTCTTGGATGGGTGATATCCAATGAAGATTTCATCGCTGACGCCGAATGGATGGATTATCTCAAGCTGCGCGCCTCGTATGGTGTACTTGGCTCGACCAACTATAATTCCGACGGTCTTGTCGCGAACTATTACTATAAGACTTTGTATGGAATCGGTACGGAATACGGTCAGTTCACGTCTTTCAATAATATTGTGGAGGCCATTCAGATCGGTAATCCGGACATTACCTTCCAGAAATCCAAAGAATTAAACGCCGGTGTTGATTTTTCTCTTTTGGGGAACTCTTTACAAGGCTCTGTAGGAGGCTTCCTGAATGACTTTACGGGAAGTATCGCCAATCTTTCCGATGTGACCCCCGGGGTGGTCGGCAATTCAGCCTCACTGATGTATGACAATCTGAAGTCTTACCGTTCTTATGGAGCGGAGGCCGAGGTTTCTTTTACCAAGAGGTTCGGAGACCTTGAGTTGAAAATCGGAGGAAACGTTACGTGGAGCAGGTCGATGACCACCAAGGAATTCGATGTTCAGTATCCGGATGCTCTTTCTGGACTTCGCAAGGTGACGCTTGACGGTGACGTGAAAGGATACCGCGTAATCGGTACCTTCGCCGATTGGGCAGACATCGAAGGGTCTCCTGTTCAGGCATTGGGGGGCAAGGTTTATCCAGGAGACCTGAAATATGAGGATCGTAATGGCGACGGATATGTTGATGAGGCTGATATGACCGTGATAGCGAACAATATTCCTTCCTTCCAGTACGGACTGGACATTTCTTTGAGAATCAAGGGTTTCAATGTGGATATTCTGGGCTATGGGCTTGCCGGATTTGACACTATGCTTACGAACAGGTATTATCAGATTATCGGGGACGGAAAGTATTCGAATGTGGTAAACACGGGTCTTCCGAACGGAAACGCACACCCGGTGCTTCACGCCGATGTCACAAAGAATAATTTCCAGAATTCGGATTATTGGGTGGCCGACGGAGGTTTCTTTAAAATCCGTAACGTTGAGTTAGGCTATACTATTCCGAATCCGATTACTTCAAAATTGAGGATAAACAGTGTGAAATTCTTCGTCAGGGGAACCAATCTGCTGACCCTGTCACAGATAGGAGACCTTGATCCTGAATATGTCGATGGAGGGATAGCTAATTACCCTCTTATGAAAACATTCACCGGAGGGGTGTCGTTCTCGTTCTAATCGTATAAGAAAAATGAAAACAATCAACAATATCTTAATTTGCTTCGCTATCGTGTCCGCGTGTTCCTGTGATTTTCTCGAACCCGAAACCGATAACACAAGGGAATCTGAAGTCTTGGATGATCCGGCATATTTCTGCGGGCCGCTTAACTCCGCGTACAGCAATCTGCCAACAACATTCAATCTTGAGATGGATGCTTTGACGGACAATGCCGTGATAAGGGATTATGGAGGAGAATACTATACCGCAGGTGTCGGGGAACTTTCTCCGTCAATGAATCCACTCAGATGTTGGTCGAACAATTATGCCAACATTAGGCTGTTGAACATATTCCTTGGCAGGATGGTCCTTAAGGATGACGGGTATCGTACCCCGGTCAGATTCTTCGCCCTCAATAATGAGACCGATTATGAAAACAATCTGAAAATGTTCTGGAGGCTTAAGGGAGAGGCCTATGCCTTGAGAGCCTGGTATTATTATGACCTTCTCCGTAATTATGCCGGAGAAGGTGAGGACGGTCAGATGTTGGGAGTGCCTCTGGTCGGAATGAAAGTGCTTGACCAGAAGCAGGATCTTGACATCCCTCGCGCGGCTTTGTCAGAATGTGTCAAGGCTATCGTTGATGACTGCGACTCTGCGATAGTGATCGGAAAACTACCTGATCTTTACAAGGGTACGGTCGATGTCGTTTATAACCAATCGCTGAGTCCCCGCATAAGCGGCGCCGCAGCCAAGTCAATCAAGGCCAAGGCTTTGCTTCTTTATGCGTCACCTGCCTACAATACGGAAAACGACAATGGAAGATGGGTCGCCGCCGCAAAGGCCGCGGCGGAGGCAATCAAGGCGGCAGGTGGAATCGGAACAGAATTCTATTCTATGGAGGAGTATTATTTCAGCAAGATAAACAACACCTCCATAACGCAGGATAATGTCATAATGAAGGGTAAATGGATTACTGGTGACAGGTCATTGGAAAATGCAAACTATCCTCCGGCGCTATATGGAAACGCAGTTATAAATGTTTCCCAGAACCTTGTGGATTCATTCACGGACAAGGATGGCTATCCGATTGCGGAGAGCGTATGCTATGACCCGTCAAAGCCGTTCGACAACAGAGACGCAAGGTTGGATCTGTACGTCGGCCGCGATGGAGGGACAATAGGGAAATATGTCATCGACATTTCGGAAGAGGGGGCGGAGCGCTATAATCCTCTGGCTCATACTTCCAGGTCAGGATATTATCTTAAAAAGGCATTGAATTGCAATCAGGTGATTTGCGGGCCGTCCAATGCGCTTAAAGGGACGCCAAGGGCTTGTGTCATCATCGGCTTGCCGGAACTCTATCTGATGTATGCGGAGGCGGCTAACGAGGCCTGGGGAGTGTCCGACGATCCGGAAGGCATAGGTTTTTCGGCCAAGGATGCCCTGAGACGGATTCTTGTCAGGAATAACAAAAGCGGAGACGCATATCTGAATAAGGTCATCGGTTCTGACAAAGAGCGGTTCCGCAAGTACGTAAGGAACCAGAGACGAGTGGAGCTTTGCTTTGAGGGGCATTACTATTATGATCTTCGAAGATGGTATGCGGCGAGCGATGATTGGGCTTCCAGACTTAACGTTATGGTCTACGGAGTCGAATCCGTTGAGTCCGGCTACAGAACCATAGGTCTGGAAAAGAGATGTTTCCGGGCGGCATATCCACCTATTCCTTATTCCGAGGTTTACAATGCCGGTCTTGTTCAGAACAAAGGCTGGAATTAGCACGAAAGTTCAACACTAATTATTTAAAGAAATGAATAAATCCGCATTATATGCTGTCGCTCTCTCGGTTTTGGTTTTGGGAGGCTGCCGCTTTGATGATGATGCCCTGGAATATCCTACCAAGGCGATGCTTTTCACTTATCAGGACTATAACAGGGAACTGGTGGTCGGAGAAGGGCTGAAATTCAAACTTGGGATTGTCTTTGCCGGACAGGAGAGGAGCGACAGAGATAGGAAGGCTACTTATGTGGTTGACCCTTCGCTTGTTCCGGATGGATGTGAGCTTATGCCGCCTGACTATTACCAGTGCTCGGATCCTTCAACTATCGTGGTTCGTAAGGGCGAGCTTAAAGGTTATATGCCAGTAGCCCTTGACTCACTGAAATTCGTCTCGGATCCGAAGTCTATGACTGGTGACTATGTTATTCCGTTCCGTCTTGTCTCGGCGGACGCGGATGTGATAACGGAAGGGAAGGAATATATGGTCCTTCATCTTAAATACCTTGCTAAGCAGTTCGGCTATTATCGGTATTCGGGAAAGGCCAAAAGGGATGATGGCGAAGTATTGGGTTATGAATCTGTCTCTACAGAAACAATAAGCGTCCGTCAGCTTACCACCGCAGGGCCTGCGACGTTGCGGCTTGTCGCCGATCCGTACGGCACCGCTAATGATCCGGCGAAAGCGATAGGATTCTCGATGCTTCTTGATGTTCCGACCTTCGGGGGTGGGAAAGTGGTGGTCTCGCCGGATCCTAATTCTGGCGTCAAAGTGCTTCCTGACGGGGAATCAAGTTATGATGCGGCGACTAAAACATTCATTCTCAGATATAAATACACGGCCGGAGGCAAGGAATATTCCGCAGAGGATGTTATGAGGTTCAGGAACAGAATCCGGGATGACCAAGGCAATGGTGTGGCTATTGACGAGTGGGAAGGGTTCTGATTGCAGACAGAGTGTTTGCCGCAAGCGAGGATGGGGGTGACTAAAAAGTGCACTTTTTGTCACCCTCGAATTCGCTTCCGGGTACTAATAACGGAGAACGGGTTCGGCAATATTCCATTCCTTTGGAGCCTTGAATCCCTTTTTCCCTTTCCCGTATGGTTGCTCCGGCATAGCCGGTTTTATACTGTCGTATTTTTCAATCACGCTTTTAAGGCGCTCCTTCTGTCTTCTGTTCCCTTTAAGCGCCCCGTCCGATTTCTCGTAAGGATCTTTCCGGATGTTGGTGAAGTAGTCTTCCTTAAGTCTCAGACCCTTGTCCTTGTTCGCTTTGATGAGCTTGTGTTTCCGGCTCACGGCGGCTCCGAGACCTAAGTATAGTATCCTGTCCTGCCCTTGTTTCCTGCCGCAGAGGAGTGGACGTACACTTATTCCGTCATAAGGATTGGCCGGAGTCCGAGCCTCAACGATGTCCGCCACTGTGGGAAGAATGTCAACAAACGACACTATCCGGTCAATCACCGTCCCCCCTTTCGTAAAGCCGTCCGGCCATCTGATTGCTGCCGGAACCCTTACTCCGCCTTCCCATTCTTCAAACTTGTGTCCTCTGAGCGGAAGGCATTGACTGTAAGGCTCCATTCCGGACACTCCGCCGTTGTCACTCATAAACAGGACTATAGTGTTGTCCGCCTCACCGGATTCGTCAAGAGCGGAGAGTATCTTGCCTATATTCAGATCCATTCTTGTGACCATCGCCCTGTAAATCCATCCGTTTTGGTCTTTTTTATCCAATTTGTCGAATTGGGCAAGAGGAATATACTCGGCTATGGCTTCTTCCGGCGCTTCGTATGGCGTGTGAGGAGCGTTGAAGGCCACGTACAGAAAATAGGGAGACTCTTGGGAATACTTCTCTATACACCTGACGGCTTCATCTCCGATGAGGTCTGTTGAATAGCCTTCCTCGTGGCAGGCTTGCCAGTCGTCGTGCCAGTCAAGCTCGCCTTCTCTGATGTGGGTAAAGTAATCGAACGCTCCGTTGAGAAGGCCGTGAAAATGCGTGAAGCCTCTTTCCAGAGGATGATACTCCTTGCTGCTGTGTCCGAGGTGCCATTTGCCGATCATCGCCCTGTTCTTATATCCGCATTGACCAAGCAAATCGGCGAACGTCTCTTCGCCGAGAGGGAGACCTCCCTTTCTCCAAGGGGGAAGTACACTTTCTCGGAATCCGAATCTGTTTGGGTATCTCCCTGTCATAAGACCGGCTCTGGCAGGAGAACTGATCGGGGCTGTATAGAACCGGTCGAGTTCGATGCCGCTTTTGACAAACGAGTCAATGTTTGGAGTGTGAATCTCGCTGCCGTGATATCCCACATCCCCCCAACCAAGGTCATCGGCTACGATGAGGATGACATTGGGGCGCTTTGCTGTGTTTTCCGCGGCGGCCGTCATCGCGGCTCCTGCCAAGAATATTGTTACCGCTTCTTTCTTCATATCTGTCAATTGCCAAAAACCTGTACCTCTTCGTTTCCCGGAAACGCATAGGCCGGGTCTGTCGCTCTGATCCATACATCGCCATCTGTTGTTCTGACCTCCATCGGCACGATGGTGGTGCCTATCGGGTTGATGGTGTATGCATTGTCGCTCAAGTCTTTGGACAATGCCTCCTCGGAGGAGATTGGAGGGACATCGGCGTTGTAGAACGCCGTGCACCACCATCTGCCCTGTTTGTCCTGGAAAGGAGTGCCGTGTCCAAGGAATCTTCCGGCAAAACGTCTTTCGCTGTAAGGCCCGGTCACCTTGTCAGCCACACAGTAGTACAGATTGTAGGTACCCTGTCTCATCTTGTCTGTAGACCAGCCGGTGCCGAACAGCACGTATTTGCCTCCGATTTTGAGTATTGTGCATCCTTCGTGTCCGATTCTTCTGTCTGAAGGGCCTATCTCGACAGGTTTTGTGGCAAGTCCCGAGAAATCTTCCTTGATTTGCGCGACCTTGGCGTTTGACCATACCAAGTACCACTTGCCGTCATCATCCTTGAATAGAGACGGGTCGTGTTTGCCGAGGAAATCCTTGAACGGAGCCGCTTTCCATTCTCCGCGTATGTTCCTGCCGTCGCACGTCAGAAGTTCGCTGATTGACCGAGGGCAGTGGACCATCAGCCATTTGTCGCCGTCCCAATGAATTTCCGGCGCCCAGATGTGTCGCTTGTTCACGTCTGAAAGAGCGTGTGGCAAGACCTTGCCATTGTCCCAGACCTCATCCACGTATGCCCAGTTTGTCAGGTCTTTGCTTCGCCACACCCTGATGGAGTTGCCGACGATGCTGTTGTCCCCAAGTCCGGAGTTCAACGAGCCGGAAGTCTCCCTTGGGTCTCCTTCTTCAGTTGTTGTTCCGGTCAGGTAGAAAAAGTCATCCGGCCCGAGGGTTATATATGGATCCCGTATCCATCCCGGTTTCACCAAGACAGCCTTGTCGTGTCCTTTGAGCTGGTTTCGTGCGACCTCCGCCCTGTTGTGGAACGGCTTGTCCATCTCGGCTCCTTTGTCTCCTTGCTCGTCCATCCATTTGACAAGCTCCGCATACATCTCCTCTATCTTGGCTTTATACTTCTTGTCGCCGGCAAGATTGTTCATCTCCCAAGGGTCTTTTTTGACATCATAGAATTCGATTGCCGGGCGTGTGACAAAACGGTCGATAAGCTGCCGGGATCTGTTGTCCGTCTTTGCGGATTCGAGCCACGCAGGCCATACGTTTGTCGGGCCTCTTCCTTCCTTCATCAGATGCTTTTCGTAGTACTTTTCATCAGGCAGAAGGTTCACGATGAGTGCATATCTGTCATCTCTGATGCTTCTTATCGGGTACGGACTCCCTTCCGGAATATTGTTATGGATGCCGTATGCGTATTTGCGGTTGCCCTTGTCCGATTCTCCGTAAAGCGCACTCTTGAAGCTGATTCCATCGAGTTCCGGCCGAGGCTTGCCTCCGGCGATGTCGATAAAGGTTGGAAGCAGGTCTTCGTATTGGACTATCGCATCACATTTGCTGCCCGCCTTTATTCTGCTTGGGTATCTTGCGAACATAGCGCTATGTACGCCGGGATTCCATAGAGTCCATTTGCCTCCAGGGAATTGAGGCCCTTGCTCGCCTAAAAAGATGAGTATTGTGTTGTCTAACTTGCCTGTTTCCTCAAGCATCTCATACACGGAGCCTACTTCGTTGTCAAGGGCTCTGACTTCAGCCAGATATTGACAGAAAATCCTTCTCATCTCCGGGCTGTCCACGCAGTTGTCAGGCATCACGAGTTTTTCAGGGTCGAACTCGCTCGGGTCACCCCAAGTCCAAGGGGCGTGCGGATTGATGCTGCAAACGAAAAGGAGGAAAGGGTCGGAACTCTCTGTCACCCATTTTTTTATGCCATCTACTGAATAAGGGGCCTTTTTGTCGGTGCATCCGACGGTAAACCCGGGAATCTCGTCAAACATATAGACATCTTTTGTCACAGGGTGATTCTTGCCGGTGCGTCCTACCCTGTAACCCTCTTCCGGAAGATACTCATTTACTGTACGGGTTCCGTAATAAGTGTCTTTATGGTTTGCGTACGAGCCGTTCTTCACAGGGTACAATCCTGTGTACATTGACGCTCTTATCGGAACACTCACCGCCGTTGATCCGTAGTTATGTGTGAAGCTTACACCCTCGCGGGCGATTCTGTCAATGTTGGAAGTCTTGATGTTTTTTCCTCCCAAGAAGCTGATTTCAGAGGAGAGCAAGTCATCGGCGATAATCACAACGATGTTCGGTCTTTCCTCCGTACCGGAATTGTCCAAGGCGACAGCAACTTCTGACGCAAGCGGAACGGCGATCGCCGCCGCTACTATTCGATTCATCATTTTCTAAGACTTTTTGTGGTTTCCTGAAATGTGGCTTTGATTGTCTCTGCCTGGTCACAAATATAAACCATAATCTGTCCTTTGAAACAGTCAAAAATGCCTTTGGATGATATTCACGACCATAATGAATGAATATTAACCCTGTCCGAATAACTATTTGGCTATCTTTACGAAACGATTGACAATCGCTTTAATAAGTAATACTATGACTAAAGAAAAGTGCTTGGCGGTGGCCGCGTTGCCGCTCATTTGCCTGAACGCTTCGGCTCAAAGACAGGAAGGTCTCAAGAGGCCTAATATCGTTGTGATACTGGCGGATGATATGGGCTATTCGGACATAGGATGCTATGGTGGAGAGATTAATACTCCAAATATTGACAGCCTTGCCAGAAACGGTCTCCGGTGGACACAGTTCTATAACAACGCCCGCAGTTGTCCTTCCAGAGCGGCGCTTATGACCGGACTTTATCCTCATCAGGCCGGAATGGGATGGATGGCCGCGGCCGACATCACTTCTCCGGAGTATCAAGGTTATCTTAACAATAACTGCGTGACTATCGCAGAGGCTCTAGGCTCTCAGGGATATGGCACTTATATGTCCGGAAAGTGGCATCTTTGTACAGACCGTATGAGCAAAGGAGACAATAAATCCGTTTGGCCTCTTCAACGTGGTTTTGACAGATTCTACGGCATCGTGGAAGGGGCGTCGAATTATTTCAACGCCACTATGACCAATGACAACGAGCGTGTGAGAAAGAACGGCGATGGATTCTATATCACGACATCGCTTGCTGACAGCGCTTCCGCTTTCATCTCCAGGCACGACTACCAAAAAGAGCCTTTGTTCCTTTATATGGCTTTCAATGCCCCTCATTGGCCGTTGCACGCTCTTGACAGCGACATAGACAAATACCGTGATGTCTACAATGCCGGATGGGATGAACTGAGGAAGGCTCGTTTCGGCCGTCAGGTGGCTATGGGGCTGTTCTCCGAAGAAGTCGTCTTGTCTGACGGCGATCCTGAGGTTCCGTCGTGGGACACTCTTACTTGGGAGCAGAAAGCCGATTTCAGCAGGAGGATGTCAATCTATGCGGCGCAGGTGGATGCTATGGATCAGGGCATCGGCAAGATAATCAAAGCCCTGAAGGACATAGGGCAGTTTGACAACACTTTAATAATGTTTATGAGCGACAATGGAGCCTGTGCCGAGTACATCAGCAGCGGGAGGACGAAGGAACTGACGGGAAAGGACGGCTCTTACGAAAGCTACAGAAGAAACTGGGCGAATCTTAGCGGCACGCCTTACAAGGAGTACAAGCACTATACCTATGAAGGAGGAATCGCCTCGCCGTTGGTGGTTTCCTGGCCTGCGGGAATAGACAAGAGGTACAACGGCACTTGGGTCAGAGAATATGGCTATTTCGCGGACATTATGGCCACTTGCCTGGACGTGGCGGGCGCTGAATATCCCAAAACATTTAACGGTAATGAGATACAACCTCTTGAAGGGTTCAGCCTTGTCCCTAATTTCAAAGGAGAGAAAACCGGGAGAGGAATGACTTTCTGGGAACACGAGGTGAACATCGCGGCCAGGGACGGTAAATGGAAGTTGGTTGTAAAGAACAATGAAGGACAGCGGTGGGATCTCTCCCGTCCTTGCCTTTATGATATGGAAAGCGACCCTACAGAGCTTCACGACCTTTCGGCAAAGTACCCGGACAGGGTGGATAGAATGCTTGAAGCGTGGAAAGAATGGGCGGAGAGGATTCACGTCTATCCTCTTGACTCAAGAGGATATGGAGAGCGTCAGGGAGTGTTCAAACGCCATATCAACGGAGATTTTGAAGACAATCTGGGTGATTGGGACAGGGCCGCTGCCTTTCCGTCTGAGGTCACTTTCGGTGTCGATGCTGAAAACGGCATCAACGGGAACACCGCGAAGGTGGACATCAAGGCTACGGGGAAAAGACCTGCTGACGCGGTGCTTAGATGGGTGTTTCCGCTTAACGAGCCTTCAAAGGTGAACATCGGATTTACCTACAAGGCTGATGTTGACAATGAAATCCATTTCAGGTTGGAAAGCCTTAAAAACATTGGCGAGAAGCTTTTCGACAAGGAGCTAAAACTGTCGGACAAGGGAGGAAGATTCTATTTCAAGAATATAGACCTTCCGAAAAAGGGCAGGTATCAGCTTGTGTTCTATCTTGGAAAGGCAAAGCCCGGAACGATATGGATAGACGATGTCATACTGGATTTCCAGAATAAGAATGTATTGAAATAATATTTCTATGAACAGAAAAATCAACAAAGCGGCCATCATCCCTGCGGCCTTAACTGCGACGTTGGGAAATATGTGCGTGGCCAAGGCGGATGATCCGGCGAGGATGTCCGCACCGGAAGGCGGGAAGCCGAATGTGATTCTCATCTACGTAGATGATATGGGATATTCCGACATCTCCCTTTACGGCGGTTCGTTTGCTTCCACCCCTAATATCGACAGGATAGGACGAGAAGGGATAGTATTCAGCCAGTATTACACTTCCTGCCCCATCAGTTCTCCTTCCAGAGTCGGGGTTACAACCGGAATGTATCCTACGAAGTGGGGAGTTACCACTTTCCTGAACGACAGGAGGGCCAACAGGAAAAATGAGTCGAACGATTACTTGCTTGCCGATGCGCCGACACTTGCCAAGGCTTTGAAGAACGATGGCTATTCCACCGGCCATTTCGGCAAATGGCATATGGGCGGGGGACGCGATGTCAAGGATATGCCTCAGATAACCGAGTATGGTTTTGATGAATATGCGTCCACGTGGGAAAGCCCTGACCCTGACCCTGCCATCACGGCCTCAAACTGGATCTGGAGTGACCGGGACAGTGTCAAACGCTGGGACAGAACCGCTTATTTTGTGGACAAGACATTGGACTTCCTGTCTCGTCATAAAGGAGAGCCTTGTTATGTCAATCTGTGGCCGGATGATATGCACACACCTTATGTGCCAAGTCAGGAGGAGTATGCCAACGGTGTCTCCAGCGGCAGACAGAATGCCTATTGGGAGAAGAGGATAAATTTCACTCCGGTCCTGTCCGAGCTTGACAGGCAGATAGGGCGGCTGCTCAAAGGCTTGGATGATCTTGGCATTTCGGACAACACCATAGTCATCTTCACGAGTGACAACGGGCCGAATCCGAGTTATATGAATGAGAGGACCGCCGGTTTGAGAGGCCAGAAGGCGACCTTGTATGAAGGGGGGATAAGGATGCCGTTTATGGTAAGGTGGCCTTCGGTAATCAAGCCGGGTCAGAAGAATGACGAAGACATTCTGTGCAGTGTGGACATATTCCCTACAATATGCAGCATAGCCGGTGACAAGCATCCGGAAACGAACGGCTATCGTCTTGACGGAAAGGATTTCAGCAAGATTCTGTATGGCAAGTCCATAAAGCGGAGAGGCCCTCTGTTCTGGGAGTTCGGAAAGCACTTCGTGGGGAAGACCCTGCCGAAGAACGCCTATCAGACAAGAAGCCCGAATTTGTGCGTGCGTGAAGGTGATTGGAAACTGTTGGTGAATTATGACGGCACAGGGGTCCAGCTCTACAATCTAAGAGATGATGTCTATGAGACAAATGATGTGTCGTCGGAATATCCTAAGATTACCGAGCGTTTGAAGAAAATGGCCATCGACTGGTTCAAGGATTCTTTCAGAAAGCACGCTGGTGAGCTTGCTCCGGCCGATGGCGATGTCTCCTCCCGTAAAGCGGAAGAGATTCTGCTTGAGGAATATGTAATGGGCTGACTATGAATGCGGGGATTAGTCGCTATGCGGCAGACGGGGCTTCCCGGGAAACCCCATCCCCGTTTTCTCTCTTTCGTCTATACCGCCTGTCCATTTTCACCGGATGGGCGGCTTCGATACTCGGAAGGAGTCATTCCGAATTCCTTCTTGAAGCTGCTGCTGAAATACTTCGGATCGGAGAACCCAACCTTGTAAGCCACCTCTGACACATTCACGACCTTCGAGAGAAGAAGCGAACAGGCCTGCTTGAGCCTTATGTTCAGGATGAATTTGCTTGGTGACATCCCCGTGAGAGCCTTCACTTTCCTGTATAGTGTGCTGGCTGACATACTTGTAAGGTCTTGGAGCATCTCTACGTCAAAGTCTGGATTCGACAGATTGGTCTGGATGATGGTGACAATCTTGTCAATCATCTGTTTGTCCATATCGGATTTGGATGTGTCCTGCGAACTGAAGAACTTTACAATACGATTCTTGTCACTCACCAGCTCGTCCACTCTTTCGTTAAGGGTCTTGACGTGTCTGGTGTAATTGAAGTTGCGGATCATCAGCGTGAGAATACTGCTGATGACGACAAGATACAGAATGATGGCCCACGTTCTTCGCCACCAAGGTTTTACTATTGTAAAATCGACGGTGCAGGACTCTGACCATCTGTTGTCCGGCTCCTGGACTCTGACGGAGAAAGTGTATTTCCCGGGAGGGAGATTGGCATAGCTGACGGAGCCGTTCTTTGCGTCCGTGTACTGCCAATCATTGTCAACTCCGCTCAGCATATAGGAATATTTCGGATTCTGCGTCATATCGTAATAGATGTTCGCAAAATTGAACCGCAGCTTGTTCTCGTTGTGCCTCAGGAGCATCCTGTCTGTGAACGGGGGAAATTTGTCCGTGATTTTTGAGAACCGCTTTTCGGGAATGTTTGCCATATAGACATTGTTTATGGCGATTCCCACTATCATAGGACGTGGAAGGATGTGCTTTTCCCTGATGTCGGAGATCCGGAACAGGCTGATTCCTCCATATCCTCCGAAAGCGATGGTCTGCCCGTCGCTCCAAGCCGAATTGGGAATGAAGGAATAGTTCTTGTCGAAGTAGTCGCTTGAGTACCGCTTCAGTTTGGAGCCCTGCGCTTTGGGAGAATAACTCAGAAACCCGTTGATTGTTGAGATCCAAAGAATCCCGTAGGAGTCCTCCACAATTGACGAGATGCTCTCTCTGACCATATTGTTCTCGCCTACGGACACAAAATGATCGTTTCCTGCGTCGTATGTCTGAAGGCCGGAGTCGTGCGTCCCGATGAAAATCATCCCGTCATCATTTAAATGGATACAATTGACGTTATTACACGTCAGATTGTTGTTCTCTATACAATAGTGCCTGATGTCTGTAAAGATTCCTCCTTCGTATTTCGCTCTGTATATTCCTTGGTCATTTGTGGCGACCCAGACCGTTGATGTTCCGTCAAACGCAAAGTCCCTGACTTTTGGGAAGCGGATTTCCTTGTTGAACGCCACGGGGTCGAGAATCTTGTAATTATCGTTATTCCTGATAATTATTGAGATTCCTCTGTCCGTGCCGACCCAGATGTTCCTATGCTTGTCGGCATTCAGGCAATTGACGGCACCGATTCCCGGCAAGGCGTAATGCCGGACGGCCTTCCCTTCCTGATACTCCCATACTCCTGATTGCCTGGCCGCGATGAACATTCTTTTTTCATCTTTTATGGCGCACAGGTCATTTGCGGATGACAGTCCGGGCTGTTCGTTTGCGATGAACGGTTTGTTCACAAAACGCTCGCTGGTTTTGTCGAAGAATGACACGGGCTTGCCTTCAGTGGCAATCCAAAGAAGTCCGTTCCAATCCTCTATGATTGCATTCGATGTGCTGTTGGCGGCTCCCGAGGAGACAGGTGAATATGTCTTGACCTCCTGCCGCATCCTTTTCAAAAACAAAGTGCCTTTCCCGACACACGAAAGGCAGACCGTCCCTTCTTCGATATGCTTGACAGAAAGGTAACGTCCTCTCTTCCAGTCGGAATCCAAGGTTGTGGAATCGAGGACATTCCAGATCTGTCCGGAAGCGGACATCATTATAACTCCATTCTCGGTGGCGAGCCATATGTTCCCTTCGTCATCCGTCTCGCAGCAGTTGATCGCCCCGTATTTGTTCTTTAGGGAAAGTCTGGTGATTGACGATGGTGAAGAACTGTTGTATATGATGAGGATGTCGTTGCCGCAGGTGCTCGCTACGGTCAGGCTTTCGGTCTTGCTGAACATAAGGTCAGGGATTCCGTCCTGAATCCTTTCTTCAGGATACACATCCAGTCGGGCGGAACCGCGGCCGATATGCAGCAGGCGATTGTCTAAGGTTGTTATCCAGACTCCTCCGTTATGGTCGGTCAGAATGTCCTTGATGTCAGGAATCTTCCCGCCATCGCTCAAAGCGGGGATGTTCGTTATTCTTTTTGTTTTTCTGTTGACTATCAAAAGCAGTCCGTTTCCGCCCAATACAAGCTGGCTGTCATCTTTCACACAGATTTTGTGAAGCCCTTTGTAGTTGATTCTGTGGTCATTGACCTGAGCTGCGGAACGAGTCTTGATGTTGAAATATTCCAGTCCGTAACTGGTGACCATCCAGATAGTGTCCTTTTCTATCGCTATGTCAAGAACGTTGTTGTTCTTGAGAAAGTTAATATCTGATTCGGTTGACCGATAGGTGGATACGGCATAGTTTGCATTGCATACCAATCCGTTGTCAGTCCCCAGCCATACCCTGCCAAGGTCATCGGTGTCAATGACGTTTATAATGTTTGATGGGAATCCTCCTTTGGCGTTGAAGACAGTTACCTTATACGAGGGGCTTTTCTCCGCCTGTGCTGAGACTGGCAGGGAAAAGAAGATCGCAGCTATTGCGAAGAGTGATGCTAACCTGTGGTTCATACGGCTCAATTAACGAGAGACCGTCCGTGAGCGGACAACGTCTGACACAAATGTAATCAACTTTTAATGATCCGTGATGAGCTTTGGGGTATGTGTCATTCAACCGTGAATGATTATTACACCACAATGAATGGATTCTATACCGTGGTGTCATAGCCGCAATGCCGCGGTTCCGTGATAGACGGAATGACTTCGGGTGGCAGGTCAGTGCAGTTCTTCTGCCTCGAAGTCGCTGACGTAGGAGGAACCTGTGAGGCGCTTGAAGGTCTCCATCATCCGCTCGGTGCGGGTTTTGTCCTCTTTGGAGATGTCTGTTTTCTGGCTTCTGTCGGCTGACAGGTTCCAAAGGGTGGCTTCCGGGTTCAGGCCGAAGTCTATCCCTGTCGGGTTTTCGTTGGAGCCCGAATATGCCGGAATCATCACGAAGTCCCCTTCCTTGAGCGCCAGGCGGCCTTGGGCTTCGAGAATCAGGGTTTCCCTCCCTTTCAAGGTGTCGTTTCCAATCAGCGCCTCAGAGTATGATTCTGAGTCCAGACCTTCCGGAACGCTTCCTCCCAGGATTTCGGCCAATGTGGCGTAGAGATCCATCTGGCAGAAGCAGGCTTCGGACACGGATGGCCGGATATGACCTTTCCAGTAGGCTATGAAAGGAATATGTGTGCCCCCGTCAAATAGGCTGTATTTTCCGCCGCGAAGTCCGTTGTCGGGGTCGTATCCCTGCCGGGTCGCAAGCTCCAAGGCATCATCCCTGTAGCCGTCCTGAAGCACAGCCCCGTTGTCAGAAGTGAAGATTATCAATGTGTTGTCCAATAGGCCTAACGAGTCTAAATGGTCAATAATCTGCCCGACGCACCAGTCGGCCTCGGCGATCACGTCGCCCCTCGGGCCGAGTCCGGTCTTGCCTTTGAACGCTGCTCCCGCCGTCCTCGGAACGTGTGGCTGGTGGAGTCCGTAATAAAGGAAGAAAGGCTTGCCGGCGCTGCCGGTAACGAAAGCCTTGGCCTTCGAAAGGAAATACTCGGCCATCGTGGCGTCATCCCAGAGTGCGGCTTGTCCTCCGGTCGAATGGCCGATTCTTGGTATGCCGTTGATGATCGTCCCCTGATGTCCGTGGTTCCACCGCATCTCCATCAGCTCGGGACTGTTGCCGGCGTTCCTCTCCCCGGGGAGTTCGTGTTCGTAATCCACCGTGATCGGGTCGGACGGGTCGAGGTTGACCACGTCGCCGTTCTCGACATAGACGCACGGCACCCTGTCCACCGTGGCCGGAATGATGTTCGTGTAGTCGAATCCGACGGTGTTCGCCTCGGGGCTGATGTGGCGGTTCCAGTCCAGCTTGCCGTAGCCCATCCCGAGATGCCATTTGCCGACGGCTCCCGTCGCATAGCCTAAATCCTGAAGCATTTTCGGCAAGGTGTTGGCCGCCGTGTCGATGATTAGCGGAGCGTCTCCCGGCAGGATTGCGGTCCCTCTTCTCCAAGGGTACATTCCTGTGAACAAGGCGTACCGGCTCGGTGTCGAGGTCGCCGACGTGGCGTAGGCTCTGTCGAACCTCCTCCCCGCCCGTCCCAGCGAGTCGATTCTCGGAGTCCGCAACAGGTCGCTTCCGCTGTAGAGGCTTACGTCTCCCAGCCCGAGGTCATCGGCGACAATCATCACGATATTCGGCCTTTCCCCGGCCTCTTTCCTCGTTTCCGAGCAACCCGCCGCCGCCAATGCGGATGTCCCCGCCGCCGCGATTGACAGAATCTTGAGTGTTTCCTTTCCGGTCATAGTTTCGTGTCTTTAATTCCCTAAACAGTCAAATCCAGTGGCAGATCACTGATGTCTGCTAAACGGCAAGCAGATGCATCCACTATATCTGGCATATTACGTTCCACGAACTGTACATAGTCTGAGTCCTTTTCCCTGAATTGTGTTGTTTTATACAAACATAAATATTTTTCCCCATTCTGGAAAGGGATGTTGCCTGATTACTTTGCGGAATGAGGCGGAAAACAGGGGATTCGGCGCGGTTGTCTGGCTTGCCGGACGGAATGTCGAGAAAAAAGGCTGCGGAAATTTGGTCAACTGAAAAAAGTGTCCTACCTTTGGCGGAACAAGGATTGACCTGATTGGCGGGTTATAGATTTTTCGGAATATCCCGAATATTGTGAGAATTTATAGTCGCAAATGGTCAGTTTTGTTTTATTTTGACATAATTATTAACACACCCCTGAGGAACAGGGGACACTGATGACTTTTTTATCATACATTTCGCTATGGAAGTAAAGAACGCTGTAGCCGGAACGCTGGAATCAGGTGACATAATGATCCAGATCGCCCCGGCGGAGACGAAAGGTCTGCACATCGACCTGGACAGCTCTGTGGCCGCTCAGTTCGGCAGGCAGATCCGGCAGGTCATCGAGGAGACTCTGACCGATTTCGGTCTGGAGGACGCTGACATCAAAGCGGTGGACAAGGGGGCCCGTGACTGCACTATTCGCGCCAGGGTGACCGCCGCCGCAGTAAGGGCGACAGGCAAGGATGTTTGGGCTTAACCTGTGAAGTTATGGAAAGATTGAGAAGAACAATGATGTTCGTTCCGGGCAATAATCCCGGAATGATGCAGGATGCCTTCATCTACGGTCCTGATTCGATTATGCTTGACCTGGAGGACTCGGTGACTATGGCCGAGAAGGACGCGGCTCGTCTGCTTGTCTACAATGCCTTGAAATCAATCGATTACGGCGACACCGAAATGGTTGTCCGAATCAATCCGCTCAGCACCCCTTACGGACACAAGGATGTCGAGGCTGTCGTGAAGGCCGGTGTGCAGGTAATCCGTATGCCGAAGACAGAGACTGCCGATGAGGTCCGCGAGCTTGAGGCCGAGATTGAGAAGGTCGAAAAGGAGATTGGCTGTCTGGGCAGGACGCGTATGATGGCCGCCATTGAGAGCGCCGAGGGAATCTGCAACGCCTTCGCCATCGCCAAGGCTTCCAAGAGAATGATGGGCATCGCCCTCGGAGCCGAGGACTATTGCGCCAACCTCAAGACACAGCGTACTCCGGGCGGAGCCGAGCTTCTCTATGCCCGTGAGACAATCGTAGTGGCCGCGCGGGCCGCCGGGATCGACGCTCTTGACACGGTATATTCAAATCTCGATGATATGGAGACGTTCCGCAAGGAGGTCGAGCTGATCAAGACTCTCGGATTCGACGGCAAGTCCATCATAAACCCTCGCCAGATACAGATTGTGAACGAGGTGTTCGCCCCTACAGAGAAGGCCATCGAGAAGGCGAGGAAGATTCTCGCCGCCATCAAGGAGGCCGAGAAACGAGGTTCGGGAGTCATCGCCGTAAACGGCAAGATGGTTGACCGTCCTGTCGTCATAAGGGCGCAGCGTACCATCGACCTTGCGATCGCTTCAGGAATATTGACAAAGGAGGAAGTCTATGAGTAGCATAAAGGAAAGAGCCGCTCTCGTGAGCAAAGAGGCGGCTGCAATGGGAAAGAAGGTATATTCGGGCGAGACCCCGAAAAACACGACGTTCAGGAAGGAGCTCCAGAAGGTTCGCTCCAAGGTGGTCACGCTTGAGGAGGCCATCAGGCTCAGCGGCCTGAAGGACGGGATGACAATCTCTTTCCATCATCATTTCAGAGGAGGGGACAAGGTTGTGAATATGGTCGTGGGCAAACTGGCCGAGATGGGATTCAGGAATCTCCACCTTGCGGCCTCCAGCCTTTCCGACGTACACGCCCCGCTGATCGACCACATCCGGAACGGGGTGATTACCAAGATATCCACTTCTGGCCTGAGGGGCGAGCTTGCCAAGGAAATCTCGCACGGTCTGATGGCCGAGCCGGTTGTGTTCCGCAGCCACGGAGGACGCGGCAGCGCGATCGCCAATGGCGACATTCACATTGACGTGGCCTTCCTCGGCGCCTCTTCCTGCGACCCGGCGGGCAACGCCAGCGGCTATTCCCGCTCCGAGCGCGCCAAGTCGATCTGCGGCTCCCTCGGTTACGCCAAGCCTGACGCCCAGTACGCTGACAAGGTCGTGATTATCACCGACGATCTCGTTGACTATCCGAACACTCCGAACTCCATCTCCGAGCACGATGTCGATTACGTTGTCCTTGTGGATTCGGTTGGAGACTCCTCGAAAATTTCTTCCGGAGCCATCCGCGACACTAAAAACCCTCGCGACATACTCCTTGCGATGAACGCCGCCAAGGTCATCGTCAACAGCGGCTACTTCAAGGAGGGCTTCTCAATCCAGACCGGATCCGGAGGCGCTTCTCTCGCCGCTGTCAAATACATCCGCGAGGAGATGATAAGGCGCGGCATCCACTCCAGCTTCGCCCTCGGCGGAATCACCGCACATATGGTCAAGATGCACGAGGAAGGCCTTATCGAGCGTCTCATCGACGTCCAGTCATTCGACAGGGTGGCGGCGGAATCCATCAAGAACGATCCTTTCCACAAGGGAGTCTCCGCCAATGAATATGCCAGCGCGGATGAGCCGGGATCCGCCGTTCACTATCTTGACATAGTCATCCTCTCCGCTCTCGAGGTGGATGTCAACTTCAATGTCAACGTGCTTGTCGGAAGTGACGGAGTCATCAGGGGCGCGGTCGGAGGACATCCTGACACGGCCGCCGATTCGGCTCTCTCGATTATCGTCTGCCCTCTTATGCGGGGACGCATCCCTTGCGTGGTGGACGAGGTCACGACACTCATCACCCCTGGTTCGACCGTGGACGTGGTTGTCACCGAGTATGGCATCGCCGTCAACCCGCGCCGTCCTGAGATTGCCGAGCGCTTGAGGGAGGCCGGTCTGAAGATTGTTGACATCAATGCCCTCAAGGATTTGGCCCTCAAGTCAATAGGGGTTCCTGACCCGCTCCCGTTCGGAGGCAAGGTCGTAGGAGTCGTGATGAACCGCGACGGCTCCGTGATGGACGTGATAATGAACATCGAGGACTGAGAATCTGTTTTGAATTCCAAGTTTACGGCTGAAGGAAAAGTTTAGCTATATTCTTGTTTATGGAGATTACGCTTGACCGTCTGCTGGCTAGTCGTGAGGAACGCGCTTCTTTCCAGAAGGAACTGCTGAAGAGTTACCCTGGAAAGACTCTGGTTTGCCTTACGGTCATTATGCCGGGCAAGGTCAAGCGTAATCTGCAATCCCTTGTGGTAGCCCAGGCGGCTGTCACAGCCTTGGTCTCGGCCTTCGGTGACCGGATGCTTAAGTTGGAGCTTCGCGACCGTCAGACCGGCTACGAGGCATATCTCGTGACCCCTCTCTCCAACGAGGAGGCAAAGCGGGAGACCTGCCGGATTGAGGACACTCATCCTCTCGGACGTCTTTTCGATCTGGATGTGATAGGTCCCGACGAAGTCCCCGTTCCCCGTGCCGCCATCGGCCAAAGTCCCCGTAAATGTCTCATCTGCGGCAATGAAGCCCGCTATTGTATGCGTAGCGGAGCGCATTCCCAGGCCGAGCTGGCCGCCCGGATAGACGAAATGATTGATGCCTATGTGCGATGACCGTCATTACATAGGCGAGGTACCCTTGTCGCTTGGCTCTGTCCGCAGACGTGTCGAGGCTTTCCTGGCCGCCAACGGACTGCGCTTGGCGGGTCTGGACCGCTATGTGACCGTCACAAGAGACGAGGATTCGGATGAGATTCTTGCCGGCGGAGGACTTGACGGTGATGTCATCAAGTGCGTGGCCGTCTCCGAATCAGCGCGTAGCGAGGGACTTATGAACATACTCGTCTCCCGCCTCTTGGCTTTGGCCCGAGAGGATGGGCGAGAGTCAGTCAAGGCTTTCACCAAACCGGAGAACGTCGGGATATTCAAAAGCCTCGGTTTCAACTTGCTTGCCTCATCTCCGAACGCCGTTCTGATGGAGAATGGCCGTGGAGGGCTTGAGGAGTACGAGAGGTATCTGGCTTCGCTTGCCCGTCCCGGGCGGAACGGAGCCATTGTTATGAACGCCAATCCGTTCACGAAAGGCCACGGCTGGCTGATTGGACAGGCGGCCGCGATGGTTGACAACCTCTATGTGATTGTGGTCAAGGAAGATCGCTCCCGTTTCCCGTACGCCGAGAGAAAGGCGATGATTGAGGCTGGATGCTCCGGTCTGATGAATGTCATCGTCTGTGAGGGCAGTGACTATGCGATTTCCGCCGCTACTTTCCCGACATATTTCCTGAAGAAGACGGATGATGCCACCGACACCCAGATTGCCCTTGATCTGGATTTGTTCGTCAATCACATCGCGCGCCCTTTGGGAGTCTCTGTCCGTTTCGCCGGCAGCGAGCCGGAGGATGAGCTTACCGCCCGTTACAACGAGCTGATGGCTGCGATATTACCGTCCTCTCCTGCCCTGGATGCGGCTTCTTATTCCGCCTCACAGACGACCGTGAAACAATCTCGGGAGCAGGGGGGCATTGATTTCGTGGAGATTCCGAGGGCGGAGAAAAACGGCTGGCCGATCAGCGCCACTTCGTTGAGGCGCGCGTTGGACAATGGCGACCTGAAGGCGGCGATGGAATATGCCCCTGTCTCTTCCGTTCCTTATATGGTCTCGGATCTGGCGGTACGCTCGCTGATGGCGGAGCTGGACACGACTCCCAAACCGGGGCTTGTGGACAGGCTGGGCAACGGGGCGCACAAGGATATGGATTACGCCTTGATGTCGAAAAGTATCTCTGCGTTAAGGCCTTACCTTACACGATTGGCCGTTCTCTCGTCCGGGGGTGTGGATCCGGTCAAGGTTCAGGAGGTCGGCATAGAGGCCGAAAAGGCTATGCTTTCCGCAACAGGAGGCGTGAATACACACAGAGGCGCGCTCTTCTGCATAGGCCTGTCTGTGGCCGCCGCGTCCTTTCTGGCCTGTACCACCGGGGAGGTCGAGGAATCCTCATTGAGAGGACTCGTCTCCCGGGCCGCGTCCGGGATTCCTTCCGCAAGCGGTACCCACGGGGCTGCCGCCAAGAAGGATTTCAAGGTCCGCGGCGCATTGGAGAACGCCCGTCGCGGCTATCCGGAGCTTTTCGCCGACTGGCTGCCGTACTACCGCGGCCTGCAAGGAGATCCGTACCGCCGCCACAAGACCCTGCTTCACATAATGACTACGCTTGACGACACGAATGTCCTCCATAGAAGGGGAGCGGAGGGGCTGGCATTGGTCAGATCCGGGTCCGCAAGATTGCTTTCGGATTTCAGTGAGGAGGGATTGTCGTCGCTTGACAAAGAATTCACCGCAGAGAACATCTCGCCTGGCGGAAGCGCCGATATGCTGTCTCTGACCGTGTTTGTAAACAGTGTGCTAAATTATTGATAACTGATATATTCATTAACACAAAACTAATTTTATTATGGTAGAATTGATTCCCAATGGCGTTTACCTGAAAAATGGCAAGACTATCGTCAACGATGCCGCAGGAATGCCGTCTGCCGACGAGGCCCGCGAAAACACTATCGCCTACAAGATTCTCCGCGCCCACGATGTGGACGGAAGCAAAGGCAAGAAGATGCGCATCAGATTCGATGCGATGGCTTCTCACGACATCACCTATGTCGGAATCATCCAGACAGCCCGCGCCAGCGGACTTGACAAGTTCCCGATTCCTTACGCGATGACCAACTGCCACAACTCCCTGTGCGCTGTCGGCGGAACCATCAACGAGGACGACCATATTTTCGGTCTCTCAGCCGCAAAGAAGTATGGCGGAATCTATGTTCCTGCCAACCAGGCGGTTATTCATCAATATGTCCGTGAGGCTCTCGCCGGATGCGGTCGTATGATTCTTGGCTCCGACAGTCACACCCGTTACGGCTCTCTCGGATGTATGGGAGTTGGCGAAGGCGGCGGCGAGCTTGTGAAACAGCTTCTACACAACACCTGGGACATCAATGCTCCTGAGGTTGTCCTTATCTGGCTTGAAGGTGCCCCTAAAAAAGGAGTCGGCCCTCACGACGTGGCCATTTCCCTTGTCAAGGCTGTGTTCGAGAGCGGTTTCGTAAAGAACAAGGTGCTTGAGTTCGCCGGCCCGGGCGTCGCTTCTCTTCCTACGGATTTCCGCAACGGAATCGACGTGATGACCACGGAGACGACCTGCCTCAGCTCGATCTGGGTAACTGACGGGAAAGTCGAGGAACACTACAGGATGCACGGACGTCAGGAGGCCTATGAGGAGCTTCAGCCGGGCGATGTGGCCTACTATGACGCTATGATCAGGATAGACCTCTCCAGGCAGGAGTCGATGATCGCCCTTCCTTTCCACCCTTCCAACGCCTACACGATCCACGAGTTCCAGGCCGATCCGGAAGGAATCCTCAGAAAGATCGAGGAGGATGCGAAGAAGCGTTTCGGAGACAAGATAACGATTGACCTTGAGAGCAAGGTGAAGAACGGCAAGGCTGTGGCCGACCAGGCAATCATCGCAGGCTGCTCGGGCGGAACCTACGACAACCTCAGCGAGGCCGCCTCTATCCTTAAGGGCAAGACCATCGGCAACGACTATTTCACGATGTCCGCCTATCCTCAGTCAACTCCTGTCTATCTTGCGACGACCCGCAATCACATAGCCGAAGAGCTTCTGGAGTCAGGAGTCGTGATCAAGCCGGCGTTCTGCGGGCCTTGCTTCGGAGCCGGTGACGTTCCGGCCAACAACGGACTTTCCATCCGCCACACCACCCGTAACTTCCCTAACCGCGAAGGCTCTAAACCGGGTCAGGGACAGATTTCTCTTGTCTGCTTGATGGACGCGCGCTCGATCGCCGCCACAGCCGCCAACGGAGGTGTCATAACCGCCGCCACGGACATTGAATATTCCGACAGCCACAAGCCTTACAGTTTCGACGACCGCATCTACAAGAGCCGCGTCTACTATGGCTTTGGAAAGGAAGACCCTTCGGTCGAGCTTCGCTACGGCCCGAACATCAAGGATTGGCCTAAGATGTACCCGATGGAGGAGAATATGCTTCTCGAACTTGCCGCCGTCATCCACGACCCTGTCACCACGACCGACGAGCTTATCCCTTCCGGAGAGACCTCGAGCTATCGCTCCAATCCGTTGAAACTCTCCGAGTTCGCTCTCTCCCGCCGTGTCCCTGAATATGTCGGATTGAGCAAGAGGATCCAGTCCGAGGATCTCCGGCGCCGCGAAGGCAGGACACCTCAGAATGTACTCGACGCCCTTGCGAAGGTCGGAGCCAAGGCAGAGAACACCTCGTTCGGTTCCTGTGTGTTCGCCAACAAGCCTGGCGACGGATCCGCCCGCGAGCAGGCCGCTTCCTGCCAGAAGGTTCTCGGAGGCGACGCCAACATCTGCTACGAGTACGCCACAAAGCGCTACCGCAGCAACTGCATCAACTGGGGCATAGTTCCGTTCACAATCTCCAAGGAGACTCCTTTTGAATATGTCGCCGGAGATTTCGTCTTTGTTCCCGGAATCCGTGAGGCAATCCTGTCCGGAAAGGAGGAAATCGACGCCAAGGTAATCGGCTCCGAGGGAGTCAAGGACATCCGTCTCTATTTCCAGAATCTGACCTCCGACGAGAGGGAGATTCTCGCCGACGGCTGTCTGATGAACTTCTATGCGGCCCAGAAAGGCAAGTAACCACACTATGATATTCGTATAACACTAATTATTTGATATTCAGTTATGAAAAAGATTCAGATGGTCACTCCTCTCGTTGAGATGGATGGTGATGAAATGACAAGGATCCTGTGGAAGATGATTAAGGATGAGCTTATCATTCCGTTTGTTGATCTGAAGACAGAATACTATGACCTCGGTCTTGTCCATCGCGACGAGACCGCCGACCAGGTGACGGTGGATTCGGCCAACGCCACGAAGAAGTACGGCGTGGCAGTCAAGTGCGCCACTATCACCCCTAACGCCAAGCGTATGACCGAGTACAATCTGCATCAGATGTGGAAGAGTCCTAACGGGACAATCCGTTCGATGCTTGACGGCACGGTGTTCCGCACCCCTATCACGATTCCTTCCATATCTCCTGCCGTGAAGTTCTGGAAGAAGCCTATCACTATCGCCCGTCACGCCTACGGTGATGTCTATAAGAGTGTGGACATCCGCGTGGAGGAGCCGGGAGTGGCAAAGCTTGTCTTTGAGGGCGAGAGCGGTAAGGTTGAGGAGCAGATCGTGCACACTTTCAAAGGTCCGGGCGTTCTTCAGGGAATGCACAACACCGACGCTTCGATCCGTTCATTCGCCCACTCTTGCTTCAAGTACGCCCTTGACCTTAGGCAGAGCATCTGGTTCGCCACAAAGGACACCATCGCCAAGAAATATGACGGACGTTTCCGCGAGATTTTCGAGGAAGTCTTCGAGGAGTACAAGGAAGCCTTTGAGAAAGCCGGCATCGAGTACTTCTACACCCTTATCGATGACGCTGTCGCCCGTGTGATGCGAAGCGAAGGCGGATTCATCTGGGCTTGCAAGAACTACGACGGTGATGTTATGAGCGATATGATCTCCACGGCTTTCGGTTCTCTTGCGATGATGACCTCCGTTCTTGTCAGCCCTGACGGCAAGTATGAGTACGAGGCCGCCCACGGAACCGTGACCCGCCACTACTACAAGCACCTTCAGGGTGAGGAGACTTCCACGAATCCTATCGCCACTATCTTCGCCTGGAGCGGAGCGTTCCGCAAGAGGGGAGAGCTTGACAACATCCCTGAGCTTGTCAACTACGCCGACCAGCTTGAGGCTGCCTGCTTCGACACTCTCAACGAAGGCATAGTGACCAAGGATCTGGCCAACCTGATGGAAGGTGTGACCCCGGTTGTCAAGAACTCCGCCGATTTCATCTCCGCCATCCGCGAGCGTCTCGAGAAGCGCCTCGCCTAAAGTCCGTATATTCGTCCGGTCGCCGGGTTTGTCTTGGCGCCGGACGTGTCCGCCCGAATGCTTTGCAAGCGGTGAGGTGCGGCGACATAGCAAATTCCGGAATATTTGCACGTTACCAAATATTCCGGAATTTGCTATGTCGCCGCCGCTGCCTACTGTTGTGGCTGCCATCCTTGCGAACATTTGGGCAGGAAAGCGAAGTGTAAAGATTCTTTACACCGGGTGTTAAATTTCTTTACACTTCCGTGAAAGTGTTCGAGGAGCTAAAATATTGAGGGATAATTAGATATTCCTTTTGGCACGTCTAATGCTTGTGTCTTTTGCCGAACAAACAATGAACGGTATGAAAAAGACGATAATATTGGCTTTGACGGTGATTCTGTCGGTGTCTCCTGCTTTCTCGCGGGAGGCTCTTCCGACCCCGATGACGCTCAAGGACTGTATGGAATATGCGGTCAGCAACAGCACGAAGATCCGGATCCAGCAGGCGGCGAACGACGATGCGAGACTGGCCAGAAGGGATGCGGTCTTCAAGGCGTTCACGCCTGAAATCAGCGGAAACAGCTCTGCCTACTACAATTTCGGACGCGCGGTTGACCCGCAGACCAACACCTATGTCACAACCACCTCTTTCCACAACAGCTACGGAGTCGGAGCCGGATTCGCCATTTTCAACGGATTCAAGGCAGTCAGCAACCTTAGGATTTCCAAAACCTCTATTGCCCTGGGCAACTCTCAGGAGGATCAGATTGAGGCCGACATCTGTCTGGCGACGATGGAGGCCTATTGCAACGTACTTTACTACAGCCGTCTGGCTGACATATACAAATCTCAGGTCAAAGTGGCCGAGGAATCTCTTGCCAAAGCCCGCCGTCAGGAGGAACTCGGCCAGAAAGGACACGCCGATGTGGTCGAGATGGACTCCAACCTTGCCGACAAGCAGTACCAGTACGTGGAGACATCCAACAGGCTGAACGATGCTAAGATTACATTGGAGGACGTGATGTTCTGGTCCGAGGACTATGAGCTTGTCATCGATGAGGAGCTTCCGTCGGCTCTTGACGGAGAACGTGTCCTGACCGATTCCGCCGCGGCTGAAGACATCATTGACTTCGCCTGTGAAAGCCACCCGGCGGCCAAGGTTGCCAGATACAACCTCCTCAATGCCAAGCGTGAGCTTCACACCGCCAGATGGCAGCTGCTGCCTTCGCTCAACGCCTATGCCGGATGGTCCACGACCTATTTCACTTACCCGGGCAGCGAGTCTGTCTCCGACCCGTTCCGCACACAGTTCAAGAACAACGCGGGTGAGTATATTCAATTGTCACTCTCAATCCCGATTTTTTCTGGGCTTCAGCGACACAGCAATATCGCCAGAAAAAAGAACGCGCTGGCCAAGGCCTCCGCAGAGTACGACCAGAAGATGAGGGAAATCTCCGCCGAGGTGCGCAGGGCTGTTCAGGATCGCGACGGAGCTTCCGCGGCGTACATCCAGGCCCAAAGGAAATCCGATGTTCAGGAGGAGGCATATTCATTGAATATGAAAAAGTTGGAGCAGGGACTCATCTCTCCTATCGAATTCCAGACCGCTTCCAACAACTACCTTGAGGCGAGCGCCCAGCGGCTCAACTCGCTGCTGACCTATTTCATCAAGCGAAGTGTGGTCGCCTACTACAACGGAGTGGATTATATCGACCAATGACTATGACTATGATTATGTGACGTTCGTCTGGCCTGTCCGGGCGATAAAAATGGCAAAGAAAAGAAAATCAAACATTTATGGACAAGATAATCGAAAAGAAAAAAGGTTGGAGGTCTGCCTTCACAAAAAAGACGTTGCCTTACTGGCTTGGCGCGATCGTGGTGTCGTTCGTCCTTTACCTTGTGTTCAGGGACAACTCCAAGACCCTAAGGGTGGATAAGGACACAATCACGGTCAGCGAGGTCAGGAACGGACAGTTCAACGACTATATCCGTGTCAGCGGACAGGTCCAGCCTATGGTGACAATCCAGATCAGCCCGCAGGAGGGAGGCACCGTCCAGAGAATCATCGTTGAGGAAGGCTCTACGGTCAAGGCAGGGGAACCGATTCTGGTGCTCTCCAACGACAATCTTGATCTTCAGATACTTAACGCCGAGGCTGAGCTTGCCGAAAAAGAGAACATCCTGCGTAACACGATGATTTCGATGGAGCAGCAGAAACTTTCCCACGAGCAGAACAGGCTTCGTTACGCATCCGAAGCAAGACGCAACAAAAGAGCCTTCGAGCAGAACAGCCGGCTTTACGAGGAAAAACTGATTTCAAGGGAAGACTATCTCAAGGCCCGGGAGGATTACGAACTCTCCAGCCAGAATCTTGACCTTACCCTGAAGAGTATGGAACAGGACAGTCTGTACCGTTCGACGCAGCTTCAGAGTCTCCGCGAGAGTCTTGACAATATGCGTCTGAATATGCAGCTGATCCGTCGTCGTAAGGAGAGCCTTACGATAAAGGCTCCCATTGACGGGGTTCTCGGACTCTTGGACGCCAATCTTGGTCAGTTCATCGGGGCCGGAACGAAAATCGGACAGATCAATTCGGAGGGGAGCTACAAGATTGAGGCTAAGATAGATGAACACTACATCGACCGTGTGGTTCCTGGACTTGACGCCACATTTGAGCGCCAGAGCGAGAAGTATGACGCACAGGTGCGCAAAGTCTATCCGGAGGTGCGTGACGGAAAGTTCCAGGCGGATTTCAAATTCGGCGGGCAGCAGCCGGACAACATCAGGACCGGCCAGACATATTATCTGAACCTTCAGCTTGGCCAGCCGGAGCAGGCAGTCCTCATCCCGCGCGGAACTTTCTATCAGAAGACAGGTGGCAAATGGATCTACGTTATCGGAAAGGACGGTGGCAAGGCCGTGAAGCGCGGAATCCGCATAGGTCGTCAGAATCCTCAGTTCTATGAGGTTCTGGAGGGTCTTGAGCCAGGCGAGAAGGTCATCACGTCATCTTACGACAACTATGGCGACAGCGATGTTCTTGTCTTCTGACACGGAGTTATGTCCGGTCATCAAGACTGTGACACCTCCGGAGGCGATGGCCGGGATGTCACACCGGTATGGAATGGCCGCCTGGCTTTCCGGAGTGGTCACCGGGTAAAAAATGATAAAGCAATAACAAATAAAAAAAACAAAGCAATGATTAAAGTTACAAATCTTTCCAAGGTCTTCAGAACCGAGGAAATCGAGACAACGGCTCTCGACAATGTGTCCTTTGAAATCGCAGACGGCGAGTTTGTCGCCATTATGGGGCCTTCCGGTTGCGGCAAGTCAACCCTTCTGAACATCCTCGGCCTTTTGGACAACCCTACCGGAGGCTCTTACGAGCTTCTCGGCACGGAGGTCAGCCAGCTCAAGGAAAAGGAGCGCACCAAGTTCCGCAAAGGAAACATCGGCTTCGTGTTCCAGAGCTTCAACCTGATTGACGAGCTTAATGTCTATGAGAACATCGAGCTTCCGCTCCGTTACCTCAACATCTCGACCGCCGAGCGCAAGCAGAAAGTCACCGAGATTATGAAAAGAATGGCCATCAGCCACAGGGCGCAGCATTTCCCTCAGCAGCTTTCCGGAGGACAGCAGCAGAGAGTGGCGATAGCCAGGGCTGTCGTGGCCGGCCCAAAGCTTATCCTCGCCGACGAGCCTACGGGTAACCTCGATTCCAAGAACGGCAAGGAGGTTATGGATCTTCTCACTGAACTCAACAGAGAGGGGACGACCATCGTGATGGTGACCCACTCCCAGAGGGACGCTGCGATCGCCCAGCGAACCATCGACCTTTTCGACGGACAGATTGTCTCCGATGTCAAGAACGAACTTTAGTGGTTCGGCAGGCTCAGCCACCGGAAGTCGGTCATTTCGACAAGCTCAGTGACCGGATGAGCCAAAAAGATTTTTTAATATATAAGAGCCGGCCAACAGCCTTGCGGACGCATATGCTCCGCCGCTTCGGACTTGACAATAGATAATGTAATTAATACCCATAAGCGCCGGCTCTCACTTTTTTATTATCAATCAAACCAAGAAGGACGTAGAGAAACAAATGGTTGGTTTCCGCGATCCCGTGAACAGACTTTATGAGCAGTTTTATTAATTTTCTGAAGCGCAACAAACTTTACAGCGCTGTCAACCTGTTGGGCCTCAGCCTTTCGATGGCCTTTGTCCTGCTGTTGGCGGTTTATATCACAAGCCAATTGGGCACGGATTCGTTCAACACTAACGCGGACCGGATTTATATTGTCGCCACAAGTGAGAACCTTTCGAACGGTTACTGGATGCCGCGTCATCTGAAAGCGAACTTCCCTGAAATCGAAAAATCTGCGGCATATTCAAGTGAAGGTATGACGGAGTTCAGAATCGACGATGAAATCGTGAATGCCTCACAGGCCTATGCGGACTCGTCTTTCTTCGATATGTTCAGCTTTCCTCTTGTGCAGGGTGACTTAAGTGGGTGGAAGGCTTCTGTCAACGGGATTCTTATCAGCGAGTCATTCGCCAAGGCGCACTTCGCTGACAAAGACCCGATAGGGCGCACGCTAAGGATCGGGACGGATTCCACGACCGTCCTGACGGTCTCAGGAGTCTTCAAAGACATCAGCAACTCCATCATCAAGCCACACGACGTTTTCCTCCGCGGCGAGCATATGACGTACACCAACCTGGCGAATGACGAGAAAATGTCCAATGCAGGAGCCGCCACCTGCTTCGTGATGACCTATCCCGAGGCGGATCTGCAGGCCAGGCGCACCGACATACTTGACTGGTGCAGGAAGAATTTCTGGCTTTATTCTCAGGACAGAGGGCAGGACGAGGATGTCAGGATCATCCCGTTGCGCGATGTGTATTTTCTTTCGGACGGCAACACAGACTGGAACGGATGCCTGGTTATGGGCGACCGCACCACGGTGTCCCTGCTGGCTGGAATGTGCTTCATCCTTCTCTTGTTCGCAATCCTTAACTATGTGAATATGACCACCGCCCTTTCCGGCTTCCGCGCCAGGGAAATGGCCGTCAGAAGGCTCATCGGAGCCGGAAAGGACAGCATATTCCTGAAGATGATAGCCGAAAGCACAATCATCTGCGCTGTCGCTATGGTCATCGCCGTTCTGATCGGAGAATCCATTTCTCCGGCCGCCTCGAGACTGCTGGGCTATGACATCTCAATCTTCGGAGCCTTATCTCCTGTCAGCGTCCTTGTCTGTCTTGTCTTTACTCTTGTCGTCGGATTCTTGGCCGGGATAGTGCCTGCCGTCATCATCCAGAAGGCAGAGCCAATCGAGATTGTAAGGGGTACGCTGAGACTCAAGACCAAGACTTTGTACAGCAAGGTCATCATCGTCGTCCAGAATGTCATCACGGTGGTGATGCTGGTGACTGCCTTCACGATGTCCCTTCAGATCCGTTCTATGATGAACGCGCCTTTGGGCTACAACATCAAGGACCAGATTATAATCAGCAACCAGTATGACCGCGCTTCCGGCCTTGCACCGCTTATCGACAGGCTCAGGAGCGAGAGCTGTGTGGAGGATGTGGGACTTGGCAACGGCTACCCTATGTTTACGACCAACAATTGGACTATGCCGCTTGCGAATGGCGGGGAAGCTTCCTTCCAACAGGTTATGGGCGACAGCGCCTACTTCAGGATACTGAATCTAAGGAAAAAGCAGGACAATCACATTTCCGATAGCTGGTGGTTGAATGAATATGCCTACGGAGTCCTCGGAGTGGACGAGTCGGCCTTGGACTTCTTGCCAAAGAGCGGAAACGCTATCTCCATAGGAGGAATCTACTATGACTTCAAAATCAAGCCTTTGCTGGCGGATCAGCACCCTGCGTTGATTTACCAGTATGACGAGTACCCGTCGGGCAGATGGCCCTGGACAATCATTATAAAGACCGGGCCGGATCATAAGGAAGCTCTCGGTAGGGTCAAGGCTGTCTTTGACGAGGTTTATCCGGGCAAGCTTCTCGATGCCGTCTATGTCGAAGACAAGGTCAGGGATGAAGTGTTCTTCTTCGAGAACAGGATATTGAGGATTATTGTGATATTCACGGTTCTTTCTATGCTGATTTCGGCTCTGGGTCTTGTGGCGATGAGTTCGTACTATATGCAGCAGGAGCGCAGGACGGTCTCTTTGAAAAAGGTCTATGGCGCTGATTACAATCTGGTTCTATGGGGTCTTGTGGGTGAGTTTATGAAGATGATCGCCGTGGCGTTCGTCATTGCTGTTCCCGTGTCCTGGTATATGATGCGTTTCTGGCTGAACGGCTATTCCTACCGCATCGGACTCCATTGGTGGATTTTTGTCGCCGCTGGGCTGTTCACGGCTTTGGTCGCTCTTCTTGCCGTCCTGTGGCAGGCTGTACGCGCCGCGCGCACCAACCCTGCCGTCGAGCTTAAGAAGGAATAGCATTATTATTTATTATGAGAAAAATAAATGATTTGGTAATCAAGGTCTTGTCCTTAGGCGTAGGAATGGCGATAGCCGTCATCCTGATCGCCAAGGTCTGCTTTGAACTTTCGTACGACAATGTCTATCAAGACATTGACAGAATCTATAAGATCCGCACCGGCACCACTATGCAAGGCGAGGACAAGGAGTTCGGTCAGGTCAGCGGAGCCATAGCTCCGGGATTCAAGGCCGAGGTGCCGGGAGTGCTGGAGGCCACGAGGTTCACCAGCATATTCAACAGCGAGAATTTCATCATCGATGACGAAGGAAACAAGGTGGCGGCCGGGCACCTTTTAGCTGATACCTGCTTTTTCAGAATATTCAATCGCTAGTTCCTCGCCGGCGAGCCGGAAAAGGCGTTGAGGTCGTGGAGCGGCGATGTGGCCATCTCAAAGACTTTCGCCGAGAAACTTGGAGGTGTTGGAGCGGCTGTCGGCAAGCAGATTGCCAACGAGGACAACCCGAATCTGAAGCTGACCGTCTGCGGAGTCTATGAGGATTTCCCTAAGAACGGATCGATCCACGCCGATGTCATTATGTCCATCGAGGCGATGAGCAAGAGGAGTCTCTCCAACTGGGTCGGAAACGACAGGTACGTCGCGTTTGTCAAATTGGCCGAAGGGGTTGATCCGGCGTCGCTTAAGGATGCCATCCACGAGATGCAGAAGGCGCACCAGCCACTGGAGGAAATGGAGAAGGGCGGCCTCACTCTCTGGTACTTCCTTTCACCTTTGGCCACCGAGCACAGCTCGAAGCCGGAGGTCAGAAACCTTGTGCTCATCCTTGCCGTCATCGCCGCTCTGCTGCTGCTCGTGTCCATTATGAACTACGTCCTTGTGGCGATCTCGGATGTCATCCGAAGGGCGCGCGAGGTCGGAGTCCGCAAATGCTACGGAGCCCAGCCTTGGGACATCAACAAGATCCTGCTCAAGGAGACCGCCTGGAATTTGGGTGTCTCCCTCGTCGTGGCCGCCCTGCTGATCTTTGCGTTCAGGGGTGCGGTCGAATCCCTGTTGGGAGTCCCTGTGAAGGATCTTATCACTCCGCTCTCCGTCTGGATCATTGTCTGGATTGTGATCTTGGTGTTCCTTGTCTCCGCCGTAATCCCTGCGAGGATGTTCACCAAAATCCCTATTTCCAGCGCCTTCCGAGGCTACAAGGAGAGCAAGCGCCGCTGGAAGATCTCGCTGTTGGCCTTTCAGTTCGCCGTCAACGCCGTGTTGGTGTCGCTGGTGCTGATCGTCAGCTTCCAGTACCGCAAGGTGCTGAACGCCGACCCGGGCTACGACTACAGCAATCTTGTCTATGAGGCCTTCCCGTCCTACGACCAGACGAAGATGACAGCCATCGCCGGAGCGCTTCGCCAGCTGCCTGAGGTCGAGGCAGCCGAACTGACCTACGTGACACCTTTGGAATCAGCGTCCGGCAATAATATTACCCTTCCGGGTGATGACAGGCAACTCTTCAACATCGCCGATGAATATGGCGCCACGGAAGGATTCTTCAATATGATGGGCTTCCGGCTCGTCGAGGGATCCGCTCCAAAAGGACCGAATGATGTTGCCGTCAGCAAGTCCTTCGTGACCAAGATGGCGGCTTTCGCCGATTGGTCTGACGGAGCCGTCGGGAAGATTGTCGACATCACAGAACACGGGCAGGTCACGATCTGCGGAGTCTATGAGGACTATGTCGTCGGTAGCGTCTCCGAGCCTGATGGCCGTCCGAGCGTGCGTTTCTGCTGGAACAAGGACTTCTTCACCGATGAGGAGAAGGCTGGCTTTGACTGGTCAAGGCTGATGCAGACACTTGTCGTGAAGCTCACGGATGTCACTCCGGAGACGATGCGCAAGGTGGAGAAGACAATCCGGGAAGTCGCTCCGGACAGCGACGCCGAAGTGAAGTCTTACGCCGAGACGTTTAGGAGTCTGTACGATCCGACGAGGCAGATGAAGAGAGCCTACACCCTCGGAGCGTTGTTCGCCCTGCTGATAGCGGTGACCGGTCTGATCTCCTACGTCCGTGACGAGAACTATCGCCGAAGCGCCGAGATCGCCGTCCGCAAGGTCAATGGAGCACAGTCCTCGGAGATCGTGTCAATGCTCGTGATGGATGTGCTGAAGGTGGCTCTGGCCGCTGTCCTTGTCGGAGACGCCGGGGCTTGGCTTGTGGCGCACTACTGGCTGCGGCAGTTCGCCCTGAAGATCACCCTGTCACCTCTGTTCTTCATCGTCGCCGACATCATCGTGCTGGCCATCATAGTGGTCACAATCGTGATTGGCTCGATGAAAATAGCCCACACGAACCCTGTGGAGTCGCTGAAGAACGATTAATAATTACTTGAATATCAAAGTGAAGACCGTCGCCTCGGCATCCGACCGGCTCAGGCGTAGAGTGCCGCCGTGCATCCTCATTATCTGACGTGAGAGACTGAGGCCGATTCCGCTGCCGTCCTGCTTGGTGGTGAAGAAAGGAATGAAGATCTCCTCCTGGCTTGCGGCGCTGATCGGCTGCCCGTCATTGCTGACGTTGATGACAGCATTGTCCTTCTTGTCCAGCTCGGCCGAGATTCTGATGTGCTTGGCGCCCGCCTGGACAGCGTTCTTGACAAGGTTGATCAGAATCTGGGAGATCTGGTTCTCGTCGGCGTAGAGCAACACGTCTTCGGTCTTCTCCACGAATTCCGCCTCGGCTCCGGCTGCGGTCAATGCGCTCTGACTCAAATCGATGACCCTTGCCGCCAGATTTCTTGCGAAAAACGCCTTTCTCATCGGCACGGCTATGTGGGTCAGGTCTCTGTAGGAGTTCACGAACTTGATGAGACCCCTGGAGGAGCTGGCTATCGTGTCCAGACCGGCTTTCAGGTCAGGCCCGTCGGCCGGAGTGGTGATGGTCCCGGCATATTCGGAAAGGGCTTCGGACAATGAGGCGATGGGGGTGACTGTGTTCATTATCTCGTGGGTCAGCACCCGGATGAGCCTTGTCCAGGATTCCGATTCGTTCTCTTCGATGGTCTCGGATATGTCATTCACGGCGATGATTTTCACATCCTTGCCTCTGATGTGTGCGGAAGTGGCTGTGAGAGAGATGTTTGTCAGGGAACTTTCCGAGTAGATGGACGCTTTCTGGTCAGAACCCTCCTCCGCTTTCTCAAAAGCGGCCCTGAGCGTCGGGCTTACAATGTCCAGCTGCCTTAAGGTGCTCAGCGATGAGATTCCAAGAAGAGTGAGCGACTGGCGGTTGGTATAAAGCACGGAATCCGTACCGGACTCGACCACGACTATTCCCGTCCTGGCCTGATCCAGCATCTGGCCGTAATATTCCTCCTGCTCCCGGATGTTGGCTGTCTCCTTTTGGAAAATGGTTCGGATTCTGTTCAGCGTGTGGTTGATTTTCCTGCTTCCGAGTCCGCCTTCGCCGAATCGGAAATTGGTCTCATTGTCCTCAAGGGCGTCGAGCATATATGTGATTTTCTTGAGAATGCGGTGTCTTGTGAGAAACACCGCGAACGAGACCACCGACACGAGGACGACAGCCGAAACCACTATCTGGAACAATGTCGGCATATTCCTAAATACCGTATTTCTTTAGTTTGCTGTAGAGGGTAGGACGGCTGACATTCAATGCCTTGGCCACAAGGGACATATTCCCTGAGTATTTCTCCACCGCGGCCCTGATGGCTTTCTCCTCAACTTCTTCCAAGGTCGCCACTGAATTACCCGCTCGTTCGGCTTTTGTCTCTGAAGGAAGTTGCAACTCTTTGTCCGTCAGTATGCTTCCATCGGCCAGAATCACCGCCTTCTCGATGCAGTTCTGCAACTCGCGGATGTTTCCGTTCCAACGGCATCCCTTCAGCGCCTCCTTTGCCTGCGGGTCGATTCCCTCAACTTTGCGCCGGTACTTTACGTTGAATCGGTCAATGAACATTCCGGCAAGCGGGACGATGTCCTCGGAGCGTTCCCTGAGGGCGGGCAGATGGATGCTCATCGTGTTGATTCTGTAGAAGAGATCCTCCCTGAACAGGCCTTCCTGCACTTTCTGGCGCAGATCCATATTTGTAGCGCAGACAAGCCGGATGTCCACGCTCCGGGGCTTCGTGTCTCCGACCCGGGTTATGGTCCGGTTCTGAAGAACCCTCAGGAGCTTTGCCTGAAGGTGGAGCGGGATGTTCCCTATCTCATCAAGGAACAGTGTTCCGCCTTCGGCCAGCTCAATCTTTCCGGCCTTGTCGGCGTATGCGTCCGTGAACGCTCCTTTTGCGTGTCCGAACAGCTCGCTCTCGAAAAGAGTCTCGGGAATCGCTCCGGCATCCACACTGACCATAGGCCCGTTCCTCCTCTCTGAATGATTGTGTATCTCTCTGGCCAACAGGTCTTTGCCTGTACCGTTCTCGCCAGTGACAAGCACGGTAGCGTCGGTCGGCGCGATTTTCTCGACGGTCTTCTTTATCTCCTCCATAGCGGCGGAAGCGCCCCAGTACATTCCTGTCGGCCCGGCGGAATACTCATCCGTCTTCCGGCTGTCCTTCCTGTTTTCAGCCACGGCCTTTTCGAGGGTTGTGAGCAGTTTCTCGTTCTCCCACGGCTTTACGATGAAGTCGAACGCCCCTCTCTTCATCCCCTCCACGGCCAGCGAGATGTCGGCGTAGGCAGTGAACAGCACCACTTTCTGGTTGGGGTTGTTGTTGCGTAACTCGCTGAGCCAGAACAACCCTTCATTGCCGGTGTTGATGTCCGTGTTGAAATTCATATCCAGCAGAATCACGTCCGGTCTGAACGCGTTCACCGTGCTGATGAGCTGCGATGGCGAGGGAAGAATCTCCACGGACTCGAAACGCAAGGGCAGCAGAATCTTCAAGGCGGACCGTATGCCCGCGTTGTCATCCACGACAAGAACTTTCCCGACTTTCTTCATTTTGATTTCCGTTTTATTCCGAATAGGACTCGGTGACGGAGACATTGTCCACTCCGGCGGCTTTCAGTGCGGCCACAAGCTCATCCACCTGCGCCCTGTCCTCGAATGGCCCGGTGGTGAACACGACGGCCCCGGCGTCCACGCTCTTTATCAGGTCTTTGTCGGAATACTGCCGAAGCGCGGCCATCGCCTCGTCGGACAGGGACTGCCCGTTCTCCGGGAATATTCTGACCATCATCAGGGTCCTGATTTTGTCCTCAAGCCCTCTGGCCTTGGACACGCTGATGCTCTGGCCATTGTAGAACGCATCGATTTGGGCGTCACGGAATCCCCTTGTCTTCACCTTGTTAAGGTTGGACAGGACATCCTTGTAAGATTTGAAAAGCCCGACTGCATAGGCCAGCTTTCCGGAGCTTAGGGTTCTCTCGAACACCGGACTCAAGCCCTTGATGTCCGCGACTGAGGCTTTTTCTGACAATGTAAATATCCTGATCTGGTAAACAAGCCCGTCCGGCAATGTGTTGTCCTCGGCGAACCTGCCTTCCGGAAGAATCATAAATGAGTAGTCGAACGATGGCTTGGACTTGCGGATGGCAAGATGCAGTTCCGGGCCGTAGCTGTTTTTGGAGAAAGTGTAGCCCGAGGAGGCTCCTACAATCTCCTTGTCGGCTTCAGCCTGAAGCTTGCGGGTGTCGATTACTATTCCGTTGGCCAGAAAATCCATCTCGATGTTCTGGAGCTCCTTCACGGCGGCGTTGAGGGCGCTGTTCATCGTCGGGAGCAACAGCTCTTGTTCGGTGATGGACTCTATCAGCTTTGTCTTCTCCTCTTCCGAGGACACGCCGGCAAGCCCGGAGCGCATCTTGTCCAGATTCCGGCTGAACCGGGTGACGGAGTCGCGGAGAATCCTGACCTCGTTCATCTTGTCCATATATCTCTTGGTGCCCTCGTCGGCCTGGGCGTCTCCCGGGACCGCCGAGTCATTGTCGATTCTGGACGGATCTCCGATTGGGTCAAGCGCTGCCAGGCCCCTCAGCTCGGACACTTCCGTAACCGCCTTACGGACAGGCATTCCGTCATATTCAAGGACATAGATCGTGACGCTGTCCCGGCCGCATCCGCGGTTGGAGGCGAAAATCGAATATTTCCCGTCTTCGGTGTTGACGAACAGGAAGTCGTCGTAAGGTGACGAGTACGGAAATCCCATATTCACAGGCACGTCCCAGTCCCCGCTTTCTTTGTCCCAGCGCGAGACGTAAAGGTCGTAGCCTCCCATCCCGTACAGACCCTTGGAGGCGAAATACAATGACTGTCCGTCGGGCGACAGCATCGGGAAGATTTCGTCCGATGAGCTTGTCAGCTGTTCGTTGATGAGAGTCGGCTCCGACCACAGTGAGTCGGTCAGGTGAGTGCCGTAGATGTTCCTGATGCCTTCCTCGTCCCTGGCGGAATAGAAGATGTCCCTTTCGTTTTCAGGTGCGTAGACCGCCTGCGGGAAGTCACCGCCGCCGAGTGTGTCCAGCTGGTTCGGAGTCTTTCTCCAGCTGAGGTCTTTCAGCGGATAGAACAGAAAAAAGTCCTTGGCCGGGAAGGTCTGTCTGGCCACTACGTTCGGCTGGCTACAGAACCCCATCATATTCAATCCGTTGCGGGATAGGAGCAACTGCTCTTCAGCCTTGCTTGAGGAGGTGGAGTCCAAAGCCGCCACCGCTTCCTCGCCGAACCTGACCGCTTCGGCGAAATTATAGGCCATCCTGCAGGAGTCGGCCTTGATCATAAGCTTCGTAGGTGAGACTTGGGCGGAAGTCTCGACGCTGAGCGCGGAATATGCGGTCAGAATGAATATGCTGATGAATATTTTATTTCTCATCTCGAAAAATCTCGGTGATTGCGTCTGCAAAAATAAGAAATACTTGGCAGATAATTTCTTTATAAGAAAAAAATGCTAAATTTGTACCCCTATTTTTATGCGAAAAAATTAAAACAATAAAATAAAGTTAAAATTATGCAAAGTAAAGGTTGGATAAGATTAGTCGCCATTCTGCTTGCGATCGCTTCCATTTGGCAGCTTTCCTTCACAGCGGTGACTTCCATCCAGGAAAAGAAAGCGGAGAAATTCGCCGAGAAGGCGGCGGAGGCCGCCCGCGCTTCAGCGGCTTTCGCCCAGGTTCCAGAGAATGACCAGGCTTACTATCTGGATTCTATCAGAAAGGAACAGAACAAGGTATTCATTGATTCCATCTCTTCCAAGAAGGTATTCCTTTGGAACACTTACAAGGAGTGCAAGGCCAAGGAAATCAACCTTGGTCTGGACCTCAAGGGAGGTATGAACGTTATGCTGCAGGTGCAGCTTCAGGATCTTGTGCAGGCCATTTCCGGCAACAGCACCAATCCTGAGTTCCAGAAGGCTCTCGCATTGGCCAAGGAACGCAGCGTGAACTCCAGGGAGGACTACATCACACTTTTCGCCAACGCTTGGAAGGAAGTGAGCAACGGTCAGAGCCTCGCCCAGATCTTCGGTACTTACGAGATGAAGGACAGGATCACCCCTACATCCTCCGACTCGGAGGTCATCAGCGTGATCCGCGAAGAGGCTGAGAGCGCCGTGGCAAATTCATTCAACGTGCTCAGAAGCCGTATCGACCGTTTCGGTGTGACCCAGCCGTCAATCCAGAAACTTGGCAACAGCGGACGTATCCTTGTCGAGCTTCCGGGCGTGAAAGAGCCGGAGCGTGTGAGGAAACTCCTTCAGGGAACCGCTTCCCTCGAGTTCTGGGAGACCTACACCAGCCAGGAGCTTTCCGGCTATCTCGCAGAGGCTAACGCCAAGCTCGCCGAGATTCTCTCCGATGATGTTGATTCTTCAGAAGTGGCACAGCCTGTGGCTGTTACGGAGCCTGCGAACGATGCTGATTCGCTTCTGACCTCCGAAATCGCCCAGAACCAGAACACTTCAGCCGAGTTCGCGGCCTACAAGAAGGCGAACCCTCTCTTCGCTGTCCTTAACCCTTCCGGCACCAACAACGCCTGCATCGGTTTCGCTTCAGCGATTGACACGGCTGTTGTGAACAAGTACCTCTCTATGCCGCAGATCGCCGAGATCTTCCCTGCCGAGTTCAAGCCTATGTGGACAGTCAAGCCTTCCGAGTATGTTCAGGGAGACAATGTCTTCGAGCTTGTAGCCATCAAGGCGACATCCAGGGACGGCAAGGCCAAGCTTGACGGAGGTGTGATCACCGACGCCCGCGTCGTTTACGACCACGGCTCAAACGGAGAGCCTTCTGTCTCTATGAGTATGAACGCGGAGGGCGCCAACATCTGGGCCCGTATGACCAGCGACAATGTCGGCAAGCAGATCGCCATTGTCCTTGACAATATGGTGTATTCCTACCCTAACGTCCAGAACGCCATCACGGGAGGAAGCTCATCAATCACAGGCCATTTCACTCCTGACGAGGCCACTGACCTTGTCAACGTGCTCAAGTCCGGTAAGCTTCCTGCGCCTGCCACCATCATCCAGGAGCAGGTCGTAGGTCCTTCCCTCGGAGCCAAGTCCATCAACGCCGGTATGATTTCATTCGTAATCGCGTTCCTCCTTGTGCTCGCGTATATGATATTCTTCTATCAGGGCGCCGGTCTCGCCGCTGACTTCGCTCTCCTCTGCAACGTGCTTCTCCTCTTCGGAGTCCTCGTTTCATTCGGAGCTGTGCTGACACTCCCTGGTATCGCCGGTCTCGTCCTGACAATGGGTATGGCCGTCGACGCGAACGTTATTATCTACGAGCGTATCAAGGAAGAGCTTGCTGCAGGCAAGGGTCTTAGCAAGGCTATTGCCGACGGTTACAAGAACGCCTACTCGGCCATCATCGACGGCCAGGTGACCACCCTTCTTACCGGTGTCGTTCTCTTTATCTTCGGTTCCGGTCCTGTACAGGGCTTCGCCACCACTTTGATTATCGGTATCATCACCTCTGTCCTTACCTCAATCTTCATCACAAGGCTTATCTTCGATGACCGCATCGAGAAGGGCAAGAGCATTTCATTCGAGAATAATCTCACAAGGAACTTCCTGAAGAACACCCGCGTTGACTTCATCGCTCTCCGCAAATGGTCTTACGCCATTTCAGGCGCTTTGATTCTCATCTCTATCGTGTCCATCTTCACAAAGGGCTTCACCTATGGTGTTGACTTCACCGGTGGCCGTACCTATGTGGTACGTTTCGACCAGCCTGTCACCGCTGAGCAGGTCCGCAGCGCCGCATTGGTTGAGTTCGACGGAGCCGTTGAGGTCAAGCAGTTCGGTGGTGAAAGCCAGATGAAGATCACGACCCAGTACAAGAACGATCAGGAGTCAACTGACGTGGACGCCGAGGTTGAGGCAAAACTTTACAATGCTTTGAAGCCGTTCTTCGCCGAGAAGGACATCACCCTTGACGAGTTCAAGTCGACTGTAGACAACCCTAACGGTATCATCTCGTCCGACAAGGTAGGTCCTACGATCGCCAACGATATGAAGAGAGACGCCATCATCGCCGTCATCCTCTCCCTGCTTGTGATCTTCGCCTACATCGCGGTTCGATTCAAGGGATGGACCTGGGGTCTTGGCGGTGTGGTTTCACTTGCCCACACAGCCATCATCGTGATCGGCTTCTTCTCCCTGTTCTCGGGAATCCTGCCGTTCAACCTTGACGTTGACCAGACGTTCATCGCCGCTATCCTGACCATCATCGGTTACGCCATCAACGACAACGTGGTTATCTTCGACCGAATCCGTGAGTTCAGGGTGCTGCATCCGAACATCGACATCAAGGTCAATACCAACCAGGCCATCAACGCCACTTTGACACGTACCATCAACACCTCTGTCTCCACTCTCGTCACGATGCTTGCCATCGCAATCTTCGGTGGAGAGTCCATCAGAGGTCTTGCTGTCGCCCTTATCCTTGGTATCTGCATCGGTACCTATGCTTCCATATTCATCGGTACTCCTGTGATGTACGATGCCACAATGTGGAATCAGAAGCGCCTTGCCGCCAAGAACACTACTGGAAAAACCGCCAAGAAATAGTTCTTGGGAGCTAAAAGGGTTTCCCCGGAAACCCCTTCTGTCGCGCCGCGGCGGGAGTCAGTTCAAATAGCATAAAAAAAGAATGTCGGTCGAAGTTTTCGGCCGACATTCTTTCGTCATATTCGTTGATGATTACTATCCGATCATATTCTTAGGGTCAAGCGCCTTGTCAAGCTCCTCCTTGGTGAGCAGACCTTTTTCCAGAACGATGTCGTAGACAGAACGGTTGGTCTCAAGAGCCTCTTTGGCCACCTTTGTGCTGGCCTTATAGCCGATGATCGGGTTAAGGGCGGTCACGATACCGATGCTGTTCTTGACCATCTCATAGCAGCGCTCCTTATTGACAGTGATTCCTGCCACGCACTTCTCGCGGAGTGTGTCCATCGCATTGGTAAGCCAGGTGATGCTTTCCATAATGGATTCGGCGATGACAGGCTCCATTACATTCAGCTGCAACTGTCCGGCCTCTGCGGCGAAGGAGACGGTAGTGTCGTTGCCGATCACCTTGAAGCAGACCTGGTTGGTTATCTCAGGGATGACCGGATTGACTTTGCCCGGCATTATGGATGAGCCTGGAGCCATAGGAGGAAGGTTGATTTCCTTGAGTCCGCACCGAGGTCCGGAAGCCATAAGCCTGAGGTCGTTGCAGATTTTTGAGAGCTTGACAGCCAATCTCTTAAGCGCTCCGGAATAGCTGACGTAGTCGCCCGTGTCCGGTGTTGCCTCAATGAGATCCGGGGCCGCGAGGAAATGCTCTCCCGTCAGTTCGGTCATCTTCTTCGCACAGAGTTCCGGGAAGCCCGGCTTTGCGTTCAGCCCTGTTCCGATCGCTGTTCCTCCCATATTGATTTCGTAAAGAAGGCCGGCGTTTCTCTCAAGGTTTCCGAGTTCTTCCTCAAGGTTGTGGGCGAAGGCATTGAACTCCTGTCCGGCGGTCATAGGCACTGCGTCCTGAAGCTGTGTGCGTCCCATCTTGATGACATCGTTGAACTCCTCTCCTTTCTTTTTGAATGCGTCAACGAGATCCTGAAGGCTCTTCTCAAGTTTTCTGTTCATTCTGATGAAAGCATAACGGAAAGCAGACGGATAGGCGTCATTGGTGGACTGAGCGCAGTTCACGTGGTCGTTCGGCGAGCAGAACTGGTACTCTCCCTTGTTGTGTCCGAGAATCTCAAGGGCTCTGTTGGCTATCACTTCGTTGGCGTTCATATTCACGGATGTACCGGCTCCACCCTGCATCATATCCACAGGGAACTGGTCGTGCATCTTTCCGTCTATGATTTCGCGGCAGGCGGCCACAATGGCGTCAGCGATGTGTGGCTCGAGCGCGCCAAGTTCCTTGTTTGTCTCGGCGGCGGTCAGCTTGATGCAGGCCATAGCTACGACGTACTCGGGATAGTCGCACATCCTGGTGTTGGAAATCTTATAATTATTGAGAGCCCTTTGTGTCTGAACACCATAGTAGGCCTCAGCCGGAACCTGAAGTTCCCCAAGAAGATCTGATTCGATCCTGAATTTACCTTCGCTCATAATAAATGTTTCTTATCTGTTAATAAAATGTTTTATTATCTGTCCGGCAAAGGTAAGATAAAAAAGATTATAAGCAAAACCGCCGCAATGAATTTCAATTTGTCACAGTTCTTTCAGCAAGACCCGCTTGCCGCGGCATCATAACGGCGCTGCGACGAACCGTCGAAAAGCCGACCGCCGTATCGACTGAATATTCCAATGAATATTACTACCTTTGCATCCGATTTTTCGTTTGCAAGACAATGAGAGCAGTAGGAACCATTCTTCTGTTGGTGCTGTCCAACATATTTATGACATTCGCCTGGTACGGCCATCTGAAACTTCAGGAGATGAAGATCTCCACCAGTTGGCCACTTGTTCTGGTCATCCTCTTTTCCTGGGGTGTCGCACTTTTTGAATATTGTGCCCAGGTTCCGGCCAACCGTCTCGGCTTCTCTGGCAACGGAGGCCCTTTTAGCCTTATGCAACTTAAAGTGATTCAAGAAGTTATCTCTCTCGTGGTCTTCACTGTCATTGTCACCGTCCTTTTCAAGGGCGAGTCCCTCCATTGGAATCACATAGCCGCCTTCCTCTGCCTGATTCTGGCCGTCTTCTTCGTTTTCCTCAAATAGTCTTTTCCCGAACAGCTCCATCATAACCAATAGGCTAAGTCATAGGCAGTAATCTGGTGTACCGCACTTGCCGCCGTGTCTGATCGCTCAAATCCACAGCCATATAATATTCCGATATTTGAGGAGGCTTTGGAGATTGATAATAATCCTTTTGTTTTTGTCATCCCGTGATTGCTTAAAGGATTTAAATCATTATATTTACGCACAATTGTTTTATTTTAATACCAAAACTATTATGAAAAAAAGAATGATTAATTATGTTCTGGCGGCGCTGCTTTTTCTGCCGTTGGTTTCCTGCGTTGAGGATATAGTCATCGATATGGGATTGGAGGAGGCGGTGGCGGTAGATTGCGTGCTTCGTAAGCAGCAGACCCAGACTTTGAGGTTGTATAGGATGAATGAGGTGTACGGCTCGCGTGGAGAGGAAGGAGTTGAGGAAGCGACGGTTACGCTGTTGGCCTGCGATGATGAGAGCGGGGAATATTCTCCAGCCGCCGTGTTCTCGCATTATGAGGGGGCTGAATGGCGAACGGAATTCGAGCCGGAATATGGAGTGAAATACAAACTGTCGGTCAGCATCCCCGGAAAGGAGGAGATAACCGCGGAGACTCGGTTTCCGAAGAATCTCAGTCTGTATTATCCGCTTAATTCCAGGGTTAGTCCTTATTGTCAGTTGCCTGACCCAAATAATGTGAAAGACAGCCTTAATTATCGTATATTTTCCTATGAGGTTCGTTTAGAGTCTAAAAGAATGGAAGATTTCTATAAGGATTCTTGTAAGATCTGGATTTTCCCGCACGTGGACTCCGAGTATGGGGACGGCAAACAGTCTGAAGATGAGGAGAATATTCCGGATCATCTAAGGTGGTATGTTTTTCAGCAGCCTTCAAAGCCTTATGCGAAATATGTGGCCACGGATCATCCGTATGCCGACAACTTCAATATGGCTCCCGGCACTGTCTCTGATTTGGATTGGTGTAACCTTCCGGTCCAGAAGTATGCCGACGGGGAGAGTAATCTGCTCTTTTCTAATCTCAGCCAGTGGCCTCGAGTAGTCTGCCCCGATCTTCCTTTGCATAGCTCTTTTCTGCGTATCGCACATCCCGCTGATTTTGTCAATAAGAAATATAAACACGAATATAACCAGGGATATATCCACGAATATGACCAGGAATATCAAAAGCGCCATTTTTACATAATCGCCGATTATTCGGAATCGTATGGTATATTGTACGATTTTGGGAGAATCCCTCGTCCCTTTGTTCTGGAAACACATTTTGTCTCCGAAGAGTATGACTCATACCTGAAAGATGTCTATATGGCGAAAGAGAATGTCGGTGATTTTATACTTTCGGCGTATGAAGGAAAATCCGTTTACTCAAACGTCAATGGTGGCTATGGAATCTTCGGGGCCGATCTCACAAGATGGGATAGAGGCGAAGACAATCGGTTTAATTCTGGAATATAACAGTCAAACATTATGAAATCACATTCACATACAGGAGCGCCTGATAAATACACAGGGACGCTTAATATACTTGTCATTATCTTTCTAGTCTTTCTGCCTTTCTCAGGGGCTTATGCGCAACAAGAGCGCAGAGACAGTCTGAAAGCGGCGACCATCTATGCTGACAGGAACAAGGAAGAGGCTGGAAGCCGTGTTGTGAGACCGGTGGATTTCAAGTATCTGCCGAGCGTGACGGGAAGCGCTGACGCAATCAAGTACGTCCAGACTCTTCCGGGAGTCTCTACCGGAGCGGATGGGTCTTCGGCTATCTATGTCCGAGGCGGTAATCTTGGCGGCAACCTCATAACTCTTGACGGAGTTCCTGTTTACGGCAGCAGCCATCTGCTGGGATTGTCATCTGTCTATTCTTCGGATATTGTCTCCAATGTCCTTTTCCAGATCGGGGGCTACACGTCCGATGAAGGGAATTATACGTCTTCACACATTTGCGTGACAAGCCTTGACGGAGATATGAAAGACAGCCGGGTATCGGTCTCCGCAAGCAACTTCCTTCTGGGAGCTTCTGCATCCGTGCCGATAGTCAAGAATCGCCTTTCCCTCATAGCCTCTGCGAGGTTAAGCCCAATCGGGCCTGAATTAAAGGCAGTCAAAGGGCTTTCCAATGCGATGGACAGCATAGGCAACATCAATGCGACTGTCTATGACCTGTATGGCAAACTGAAATGGCACATTTCCGATAGGCATAAAGCCAGCCTGAGCGTCTTCAACAGCCTGGATTCTTATGGCTATCGCTATGGAGTGACATCGGATGACAGAATGCGTTGGAACAATTTGATTGTCAATGGTGTCTATGATTTTACGATTAATTCTCACAGCCAGCTCCACAGTTCCCTGTCGTACAACAGCTTCTCCAGCTATCAGGGTATGCGTAAGCTGTTGGATGAGACATCGACCTGTGTCACGATACAGAATCCGCTGAGAGAGTGGATTCTGCAGTCAACATATTCCAACACTGTCAAGGACGGTGTCACCCTCCGCGGAGGGTTAAAGGCCAGAAGCGGCAAGTTCGCCCCCGGCACCTCAGTCGCCCATACAGGCGGGCTTGGCCGTCCTGTGTCTTTGGGCAAAATAAATGATGCCGTTTCGACCTGGCTTCTTATGGCCCATATGCAGGCTGAGTTCAGCAAACCGGAGAAGTACCAGTTCCGCATAGCGGGACGATTGAATTATTTCTCCTCGCACCGGCCGCTGAGAGATGCGGATGACTGCTCGTACATCAATCCGGAGGCAAGCCTTCTGGCAAGGGTCAATATTCTGAAATCATTCGGTTTGGAGGCCACCGTTGACTGGACCACGCAGTACTATCATACACTCGAGGGAATCCCTATGGGGTGGTCTCTGGATTTGATTGTTCCGACAGACGCAAGCAGCAAGCCGGAGCATGCCGTTCAGTATTATGCCGGCGCTTTCTTGTCACTTAAATCCCATAGGCTTACAGTCGGGGGGTACTACAAGGATATGCGCAATCTGATTTATTATGCTGACGCGTCTCAGTTGTTCAACTCGGCCGTCGCATCCTGGAGGCATAATATTCTGCTTGGTTCCGGATTGTCCTATGGAATGGAGGTGCTTTATGAGGTTGCCGCGAACCGCTTCAATGGTCGTCTTGCCTACACTTTGTCCAAGGCTGACAGGCTGTTTGAGGGGTTCAACGATGACAAGCGTTTCCCGGCAAAGTTCGACAGAAGGCACATATTCAACGCCAATACTGAATACACTTTTCTGGAGAAGGAGCATAAGGAAATCGGACTTTCAGCGTTTTTCACCTATCAGACCGGCCATCGCGTGAACCTTCCCGCCTGGGAGTACACGGCGGAGTTTCTGCCGGACGGCGAGATCAAGGTCCCTGTGAATTACTATCTGGAAGAGAACGCTTTCCGGCTTCAGCCTTATATCAGATGTGACCTTAGCTGTTTTATGAGATTCGGGATAGGAACAGACCATCCTATGACGCTGAATGTGGGCATCTATAATGTCCTGAACCGTCACAACGTCTATAGCGTCACCTACGACACGACAGAGCGTAAATGGAAGCAGATCAGTCTTTTCCCTATTATGCCAAGTTTCAGCTGGACGATGGAGTTCTGATTCGCTGTCCTGCGGTTGAAGGGGTTTTCGGAAGCCCCTTCTTTTTTTGTGCCTCGGGCGGGAATCGAACCCGCACGGACATTGCTGTCCAAGGGATTTTAAGTCCCTCGTGTCTACCATTTCACCACCAAGGCAATAGACTGCAAAGTTACGAAAAAAAATGTCAATAGTACTTCTTTTCCTGCCTGTACAAAGCAATAAAGATGAAAATCAGTACTGTGAAGGTCCAGAGGGATGAACCACCGTAGCTGAGCAGCGGCAAAGGAATGCCGATCACAGGCATAATCCCGATGGTCATTCCAATGTTTATGAACAGGTGCATAAATATGCACGATGCCACGCAGTAGCCGTAAATCCTTGTGAATGCCTCCCGGCTCTTCTCGGCGTCGGAGATGATCCGCATAATCAGAAAGACGTAAAGGGCAATCACGAAAAAGCATCCGATGAATCCCCATTCCTCGCCCACGGTGCAGAAAATGAAATCGGTGCTTTGCTCCGGCACGAATCCGAACGTGGTCTGGGTGCCTCCAAGGAAGCCTTTTCCTGAGAATCCGCCCGAACCGATGGCAATCATACTCTGGTTGACATTGTAGCCCACTCCGGTCGGGTCCTCTTTCATCCCAAGCAGGACTTCAATCCTTTTCCGTTGGTGATCCTGAAGGATGTTGTTGAATATAAATTCGGTGGAGAACACGAGAGCGATTCCGGCAATCAATCCTAAGGCTGACATCGACATAAAGTTCCGGCGTGATCTGTAGCCCTGTACGATCAGATAGGCCGCTGCTATGACGCAGGCTCCGATCAGCACGTAAAGCAGGTTGATTTTGGAAAAGAACGATTCGGGATCGAATTTTCCGAAAATCCACGGCAGCAGGCAGAAAACGAGGAACGCTCCGGCAAACAGCCAGAATCCGGCTCCGAATCTTCCGGAATCCAGGCAGTTGCAGACTATCAGCACTCCCGCAAGTACGAGGATGGAGACGTACGGGGAGACAGTCAGAGTGAGGATGAACAGCAGCGCCGCCATTCCGATGCAGAAGATCCACCATCCGGAAAAACCTTCCCTGTACATCACGAATATGAATCCGACATAGACAAGTGCGGAGCCTGTCTCGCTTTCGGCAAGGATGACCAGCATAGGCACGCCGATCGCCAGCGCGGCCAGAAGGAAGTCCTTGAATCTGGTTATCTTGAAGTTGGTCTGGCTAAGGAGCGTCGCCAGAAGCAGGGAGGTGCTGATTTTCGAGACCTCCGCCGGCTGAAACCGGACCGGGCCGAACTCAAACCACGACTTCGACCCCTTGACATCAACTCCAAGGAATATGACGGCTACGAGCAGGGTGAGAGCGCCTAAATAGAGAATAAGGGATGTCCCTTCCCAGAATTGGGGGTTTATGACAAACAGAATCAGCCCGGCCAGTCCGAAAGCCGTGAGAATCCAGACGAACTGTTTGCCGCAGCGGAAGCCGAAATCGAATATCGATGACGGATTCTCCGAGTGGATGGACGCGTAGATGTTGACCCATCCGATGAAGACCAGAAGCAGGTATGTGATTACAAGCGTCCAGTCAACACTCTGTTTTATCCCTCTGTCTGAAAAGTTAGTCATTCCAACCGAGCATTAGTTAATATGTCTTGACCCTTGACATTAGGTTGCCATTGAGCACTCTGTCTTCCAGCCCTTTACGCGGCTCGCTTATCTCTCCGTTCAGATGTTTCTCGACTAGCAGGGAAGCTATGGGAGCCGCCCAGGTGGCGCCGAACCCGGCATTCTCGATGTATGCGGCCACCGCTATCTTCGGATTGTCCTTTGGCGCGAAACAGATGAACACGGAATTGTCCGCGCCGCGCGGATTCTGTGCCGTGCCGGTCTTTCCGCAGATGTCGAGTCCGGGAACCGCCGCGATGGAAGCCGTGCCTCCTGACCCGAAACCGCTGTTGACGGCTCTCCACATCCCTTGCGTCACTTTCTTGAAATTAGTCGTGTCCACCATCGTGTACTGCCTCTCGTAATACTTCGGGTCAATCTCGACGCCTTCGGACTCCTTGATGATGTGCGGAATCTTGTACCAGCCCCTGTTTGCCACAGTGGCGGCCAGATTGGCGATCTGAAGCGGAGTCACGCCGACCTCGCCCTGTCCTATGGAAATGGATATGATTGTCGTGAATTTCCACCCTCCCTTTCCGTAACGCTTGTTGTAAAGCTTGGATGTCGGCAGGGTTCCGCCCAGCTCGGCTGGGAAATCGCTCCCTAACTTGTGTCCGAAACCGAAACTCTGGACATATTCGTTCCATTTGTCCAATGCCTCGCCGATGTTGTGATACTTCTTGTTCTCGAGAATGTTCTTAAGCACGTAGCAGAAGTATCCGTTGCAGGACATCATTATGGCTTCCTCCAGCGCCAGCGGTGACCTGTGCGCGTGGCATCCAAGCTTATGGTTGCCAAAGTGGTAGCCTTGGCTGCAAGGGTAGGCCATTTCTGTGGTGAGCGTGCCTTCCTGAAGTCCTATAAGCCCGTTCACAAGCTTGAAGACGGAGCCTGGAGGATAGGGGGCCTGCACGGCTCTGTTGAACATCGGCTTGTGCGGATCCTTGATGATTTCGTCGTAGTGCTGCCCGATGTCCGCCAGCATATTCACATCCACTCCCGGGCTGGACACAAGCGTCAGGATCTCGCCCGTCTCAGGCTCTATCGCCACAAGGCTTCCGACCTTGTTCTTCATCAGCTCCTGTCCGTATTGCTGGAGATCCGCGTCGATTGTGGTGTAGATGTTGTGTCCCGGCACGGCCTCCTTGTCCATCTCTCCGTCCTTGTAGCGCTGCTCGATCTGGTTCCGCGAGTTGCGGAGGTAGATGTGGTAGCCTTTCTCTCCCCGCAGCTCCTTCTCTCTGGCGGCCTCTATCCCGGTTTTTCCGGCATAGTCTCCGGAACGGTACTCTCCAGGATGATTCTCTATGTATCTGGAGTCCACCTCGGAGACATAGCCCAACAGGTTTCCGCCGGCGTTGACGGGATAGTCCCGGATGCTTCTGGCCTGTCCCCTGAATCCGGGGAAATTATATTGCAGCTCGGCGAACCGCATATATGTCTCGGGCTTTATCTGCTTGAGCATCACGACACTCTGATAGCCGATGCGTCTGCGGTTCTTGGCGTATTCGGCCATCTTGCCGCGTATGAAATCGGGATTCACATCCAAAGCGTCCGCCAACATCAGGGTGTCGAACGCCTGCACCTCCCTCGGGGTGACAAGGATGTCATACGTGACTTTGTTGCTGACAATTATCTTTCCGTTCCTGTCGTAGATGATGCCTCTGGTCGGGTAGATGATGTCGTAAACCATCGAGTTGTTCGAAGCGTCGATTTTGTACTTCTCGTCGATGATCTGAATGAAGAAGAGTCTTACGAGAATAATCGCGGCTACGACCACCAGGCCTGCCATCAGTACTTTCCCTCTATCTTCTGTCTTCATAGGTCAACAGGTTGAGTACAAGAACGGAAGCCAGATAGCTGGCCGCAAGCGACAGCCCGGTGCAGGCAGCGATGAACCATAGCGGCCTTGTCCCTGCGCAATCGACTGGGATGTAGACCAGCAAAAACAGCAGGGTCATAAGCGTTATGACGAACGAGACCCTGGCGAAACCGTATTTCCTTACGGTGATGTTCTCTTTCTGGTCAAACGGTTCGTTGCCGAAGACCATTCCGATGACCGGTCGTCTCAGCAGGGCGACAGGGACAAGGGACAGGGCGTTGATTCCGAGAGTGCCTTCGGCGAAGAAGTCAACGGCCAGCCCGGTGACGAACGCGATCAGCATCGCCGCAAGTGTGTCGGTCTTTGTCGGAATGCAAAGAACCATCGCAGGCAGGATTGTCACCATCACGAACGGCGTGAAATGGAAATAGTTGCTCAGAAGCATCTGGGCGACTGTCAACAGGATGTATGTCAACGTGAAACTGTTCCTCATTTCTTTGATTGTTCTTCTTGGCTCTCAAGTGATTCTATCTCTTCGGAGCGTGTGTTTCCCACTATGGTGACATATTTCAGAGCCTTGTGGTTCTGAAGCAGCCTGACCTTGATTTCGTTTGTGGCTCCGTTGATGATTTTGGACTCGCCGGCTATTCCGATAGGGATGTCAGGAGGGAAAATGGATGAGTAACCGCTCGTGTAGACGGTGTCTCCCGGCGCGAACTCGAACTGGAGAGGGATTTCCTTCAGTATGGCCCCGTCGGAACTGATTCCGTCCCAGGCGAGAGGCCCCACCGCTCCGGACGCCCCTAAGCGGGCGCTTATGAACAGCTCGGTGTTGAGGAACGAAATCGCATAGGAATAATTACGGCTGACCGCGTCCACGATTCCGATGACCCCGTTAGACGTGATCACACCCGCGTTTCTGGTCACTCCGTCTTCGCTGCCCTTGTCGATTATCAGATAGTTGTGCTGCGTGTTCGCGCTGGATTTGATGATGGTGGCCGGGATGTAGGTGAATCCGTCGCCTGTCATTGTCGGCATCGCGGCCGGATCAGCCTCTTTGGCCGCTGCCTCGTAGCCTCTGACGATTTCCCTGAGCCTCTCGTTCTCAAGGGCCAGCCCGTCATTCTGCTTTTTCAGTGAGAAGTACCCGGATATGGACTGGGTCGTGCCCCAGGTCTTGGCCATAAAGCCGTGGGAAATCCTTACTATCCAGAGTCTCTGAAGCTCGCTGTTGTGCGAAATCATCAAGAGAGCCGCAGCCTCCAACAGAATGAAGGCCACGGCTATCGCTATTCTTTGGACGATGGATCTCTCCTTAGGCATTATCTCATCAGGAATGAGTAGTTGGAAGTCTTTTTAAGCGCTATGCAGGTACCTCTGGCCACAGCCCTGAGCGGATCCTCGGCCACGTGGAACTGGATGTTCACTTTCTCGGTGAACCTCTTCGCAAGACCGCGCAGAAGCGCACCTCCTCCTGAAAGGAATATTCCGTTCTCGACTATGTCCGAATATAGCTCCGGAGGTGTCTGCTCCAGAACGTGCAGGATTGACGACTCCAGTTTCGCGATGGACTTGTCAAGGCAGTGGGCGATCTCCTGATAGGTGATGGTGGCCTCGACAGGGTGCGCGGTCATCAGGTTCGGGCCTTTGACCACAAACGGCTCCGGCTCGTCATCCAGATCCGGAATGACGGCCCCGACGGCGATCTTGATGTTCTCCGCGGTGGTCTCTCCGATCTTGATGTTGTGCTGCTGGCGCATATAGTACTGGATGTCGTTGTTGAACACGTCACCGGCGGTAGGAATGCTTTCCTGCTGTACTATGCCTCCCAGTGAGATCACGGCGATCTCGGCCGTGCCTCCGCCTATGTCCACGACCATATTCCCCTTAGGCGCCTCCACGTCCAGTCCGATACCGAGGGCGGCCGCCATCGGCTCGTAGATCAGGTAAACGTCGCGTCCGCCGGCGTGCTCGCAGGAGTCGCGCACGGCTCTGATCTCCACCTGGGTACTTCCGGAAGGAATGCCGACCACAATCTTGAGGTTAGGGGAAAAGAAGGACTTCTTCTTGTTGTTGACCTCCTTGATGAAGTTCTTGATCATCATCTCGGCGGCCTCGAAATCGGCGATCACTCCGTTTCTGAGCGGTCTGATTGTCCTGATTCCCGGATTGGTGTGCTCGTGCATCAGCTTGGCCTGCTGGCCGAACGCTATGCACTTCTTTGTCGTGTTGTCTATCGCTACAATGCTCGGTGCGTCCATCACAATCTGGTCATTGCTGAATATGACCGTGTTGGCTGTGCCGAGATCCATTGCTATCTCTTTAGTCAGAAATGAAAATGCCATAACTGTTATTCAAACTTTCAACGTGAACGATACGATTTGTAAATATACGAAAAAAGTTATATTTGTAAGAATTATTATGGCAAGAAAAAGAATATTAATCGTAATGGCGGCCGGAAACGGAGTACGAATGGGCTCTTCCGTGCCGAAACAGTTCCTCGAGCTTGGAGGTGTGCCGGTCCTGCGCAGGACAATCGAGAAGTTCGCGGGGGCTGTGCCCGGGATCAGTGTCATCACGGTTCTCCCAAAGGAGCATATTCCATTCTGGAAGGATTATTGCCTCTCATCGGATTTCTCGTACCCTCAGATGCTGGTGGCCGGAGGTTTCACGCGCTTTCATTCCGTAAGGAACGCTTTGGACAGAGTGCCTGACGGAGCGATAGTCGCGATTCAGGACGGTGTCAGGCCGCTGCTCTCCAAAGAACTGATAAAGAATATGTTCGACAGGATGGAGTCCGGGAACCTGCGTTCTCTGATTCCTGTGGTCCCGTCCGTTGACACTCTCAAGGTTCTTGACAAGGTCAGGGGTGAGGGGGATTCCGAAGTTCTTGTGCCGGCTGACGGAGAGTCTGTTGACAGAAGCAGGATTTTCGGAGCGCAGACTCCTCAGATGTTCCTCTCGGAGGACATCAGGCGGGCATATTCGCAAGCGTTCGACACATCCTTCACAGATGACGCTTCCGTGGCGGCGGGAATAGGAATACCTCTCTCGTTCTGTGAAGGAGAGAGGTATAATTTCAAACTGACTTCCCCTGAGGATCTTGAACTTGCGAGACTGATTATTTCGTCTTCTTCGCAGGTTCGCTAGACTGGAAGCTTGAGTGCTTGTAGTCCTTGACCCAGACCTGACGGTCGATGGCCTGGTCGAGGGAGATCATCGTTTCCGTGGACTGGATGTATGGGATATTCTGTATCGTGTTGATAAGAATCTCCATAAGGTGGTCATTGTCAAAGCAATATGCCTTCAGGAGAAGGGCCGCCCTGCCGGTGACGAAGTGGCACTCCACAATCTCCGCGATTTTCTTGAGGCTGGCCACGACATCCAGATACTTGTCGGATTCCGAGAGAGTGACGCTGATGAATGCGCACACATTGAGTCCAAGCCCCTGAGGCTTGACCAACAGTCTGGAGCCGAGGATGATTCCGTTATTCTCCAACCTTTTTACCCTTTGGTGAATCGCGGCTCCCGAGACACCGCACTCACGGGCAATCTCCAGAAAAGGCATTCTGGCGTTGTTGACCAGGAAAGAAAGTATCTTCCGGTCGATTTGGTCTATGTGATAAGTGGCCATCGCTTTCGATTTATAACTAAACAACCGCTAATTTACATAAAAAAGATTAAAATATCAACATTCTACGGGAATACGCCCTGTTTTTTTGTTTTATGAAAATTAAAAGTTGCTCTGAAGTGACTCCCCCCGGCAAAACTTGCCGGCAGCACGGCATAGGCAACGGACTATGACTTCTTGAAGCGTCTCCGTCCTTTCTCCGTCGGTTTGGAGCTGTTGACTATCTCCTGGCAGGCGGCCTCTGTCAGGGTCGCCGCATCTGTACCCTTCGGAATCCTGTAGTTCGAGCCTCCGTGCTTTATGTATGGGCCGTAGCGTCCGTTGATGACCTGGATGTCGCTGTCCGCATATTCGGCCATCACCGAATTGGCGGCTGTCTTGTTCAGGCCGTCCTCTATGATCGCCGAGCATTCGTCCAGGGTTATCTTAAGGGGATCCTTGCCGCGCGGAATGGAGAAGTTCTTGTCTCCGTATTTCAGATACGGCCCGAAACGTCCTTTCATAGCGATCACGGCCGTTCCGTTATATTCCCCGACGGCGCGAGGCAGCTGGAACAGTTTAAGCGCGTCCTCCAAGGTGAGGTTTTCGATGAGCTGGTCTTTCCCGAGTGAGGCGTACTGGGCCGTCTCGCCCTCTCCCTTCTGGATGTAAGGCCCGAATTTGCCGAACTTCGCGGTGATTTTGTTTCCGGCCTCGTCAAAACCGAGATCCTTGGACACGTGGCTGTAGTTGCCGTCGCGCAGCACCTCGTCGACCTTTTTGTGGAACGGAGTGTAGAACTCCCCGATGACCTCGTTCCAGGCGAGTTTGCCGTTGGCGATCTGGTCAAAATCCTTCTCCACGTTCGCCGTGAAGTCGTAGCCCATTATGTCCGTGAAGTTCCTTTCGAGGTAGTCGGTCACGATCATTCCGATTTCCTGAGGAAGCAGCCGGCCCCTTTCGGCTCCGACAGTCTCGGTCCTGCTGATTTCGGCGACGGCTCCGTTCTTAAGCTCCAAGTCGGTGACGGAGACTTTCTTACCCTCCTTGTCTCCCTTCACTATATAGCCCCGTCCCGTTGTGAGGGTGGCGATGGTTGGAGCATAGGTGGAAGGACGGCCGATGCCAAGTTCCTCAAGTTTCTTGACCAGGGTGGCTTCGGAGTACCTCGGCGGGGCCGCGGTGAACTTGCATTCCGCCTTGATCCCTTTTTCCTCCATTACCGCTCCGGTCTGAAGGTCAGGGAGCATCGTCTCCTCTTCCTCCGCTTCCTGGCTGTCGGTTCCCTCGATGTACAGCTTAAGGAAGCCGTCGAACAGAACCTGCGTTGCCTGGGCGCTGAATTTCTCCGCCCTTTTGTCCGAAGCCACCTTGAGGGTCGTGTTGAGAACCTTCGCGTCGGCCATCTGCGATGCCACGGTTCTCTTCCAGATCAGGTTGTAAAGCTTCTGCTCCTGGGCCGTGCCCTCTATGCCGGTGTTGTCTATGAATGTAGGGCGGATCGCCTCGTGCGCCTCCTGCGCACCCTTGCTGTGCGTCTTGAACTGGCGTGTCTTTGAATACTCGGGGCCGTAATTCTCGGTGATGAATTTCTTCGCGGTTCCAAGGGCCAGGGCTGAGAGGTTCGTGGAGTCGGTTCTCATATAGGTGATGAGACCGCGCTCGTAGAGGCTCTGCGCCACTCTCATTGTGACGCTGACCGGGAAATGCAGCTTCCGCGCCGCCTCCTGCTGAAGGGTGGAAGTCGTGAACGGAGCCGCCGGCAGACGCGTGGCCTCTTTCTTTTCCACATCCGAAACGCTGAATCCGGCCCCGACGCAGTCCTGGAGGAATGCCCTTGCCTCCTCGATTGTCTTGAACCTGGTGTCAAGGACGGCCTTGACTTTCACCGATGCCGGAAAACCGGCCGGATGGAAGACCGCACCGACCTTGTAGTACCCCTCGTTCCTGAAGGCCATAATCTCTTTCTCCCTCTCGACGACCAGCCTCAGCGCCACTGACTGCACGCGTCCTGCCGAAAGCTTCGGCTGAATCTTTCTCCAGAGCACAGGGGAAAGCTCGAATCCCACGAGCCTGTCCAGAACCCTGCGGGCCTGCTGGGCGTTGACGAGGTTCATATCTATTGACCGGGGATTCTGCACGGCGTTCACGATCGCGTCCTTGGTGATTTCGTGGAACACTATTCTCCTTGTGTGCGCCTCATCAAGTCCGAGAGTCTCGAAGAGGTGCCAGGAGATGGCCTCTCCCTCTCGGTCTTCATCGGACGCAAGCCACACTGTGGAAGCGCTTTGGGCCGCCTTCCTCAGTTCGGTCACAACCTTCTTCTTGTCTGAAGGTATGACATATTCGGGCGCGAAGTTGTTTTCCACATCCACGCTCAGTTTCTTATCCTGAAGATCCCGGATGTGACCGAAGCTGGATTTCACCACATAGTCGCTGCCCAGGAATTTCTGTATTGTCTTGGCTTTGGCCGGAGACTCGACGATAACAAGATTGTCTGCCATATAGTACTATTTTACAGGCATTTCATAGATAGTTTGCCATTTCAATCTGCAAAGTAAACCACAAACTGGGCAATTTTCCAAATTTTGTTATAAATTTGTCTTTATTATGACCGACGCTATTCGAAAGAAAATCACAAAGTGGTTCTGGATACTTGTCACGTTTCCGGTTCTGCTCCTTCTCTTTATGATACTTCTCGTCTGGGCCTTCGCCGACATCCCGTCTTTCAAGGATCTGGAGAACCCTGACAACAAGCTGGCCACTCAGGTAATCGCCGACGGCGGCGAGATTCTGACGACGTTCCACATCGAGAACAGGACGTATGTCTCTTATGACGAGATATCCCCCAACCTGGTACACGCTGCCGTGGCGACCGAGGATGTCCGTTTCTACAAGCATTCCGGAATCGATTTCAAAGGTTTGGGTCGAGTGCTTGTCAAGACAATCCTGCTTCGCAATTCGAGCCAGGGAGGAGGCAGCACGATCACGCAGCAGCTGGCCAAGACACTTTATCCGAGAGCCGAGATGGGGAAGAAGGTCCCTGGAATATACCACGTCAAGATGGTGTGGATCAAGCTGAAGGAATGGATAACCGCCGTCAAGCTCGAAAGGGACTACACCAAGGATGAGATTATGACGATGTACCTCAACTCCATATTCTTTGGCAGCGGCGCCTACGGCATACGTTCCGCGTCGGAGACTTTCTTCGGGAAGCTGCCGTCGGAACTTTCCGTCGAGGAGAGCGCGATGCTTGTGGGGATGGTCAACAAGCCTACAAGGTACAATCCGGCCATCAACCCTGACAAGGCGTTGGTGCGCAGGAATTTCGTGATCGGCCAGATGGAGAAGGCCGGCTATCTGGACAAGGCTCAGAGAGACTCCATCCGCCTTGTTCCGATCGAGCTTAATTACGAGGTTCAGGACCACAACGCCGGTCTCGCCCCTTATTTCAGGGATATGGTCCGCCGAGTGATGAGCGCCAAGAAACCGCGCAGGTCTGATTACACGATTGCCGAGGACTATTCGGCGGACTCTCTTGCCTGGGCTTTCGACGACCTTTACGGATGGTTGGAGAAGAACAGGAAAGCCGACGGGTCGAAGTACGACCTGGACCGCGACGGACTGAGAATCTACACGACCATCAATTACAAGATGCAGAAATATGCCGAAGAGGCTGTGGCAGAGAGGATCAAGAGTCTTCAGGCCGATTTCCGCAGGGATCTCAGAAGCAAGACAAACAAGCCGTTCTCTAACGACATAGACGCCGAGACCAGAGACCGCGTGATGCGTCAGGCAAGGCGCTGGAGCGACCGCTATCGTTCGCTTAAGAAAGGGGGGCTTACCGAGGCTCAGATTCTCAAGACTTTCTCGCAGCCTGTCAAGATGCGTGTGTTCGCCTACAACAGCAAAGGCTACGCTGACACGACGCTGACTCCGGACGATTCCATACGTTACTACAAGTCGATTCTTCGTACCGCGTTCGTGGCAATGGAACCGGGGACAGGGCACGTCAAGGCCTATGTCGGCGGCCCGAACTACAGGTACTTCAAGTACGACAATGTCCGTCAGGGCAAGCGTCAGGTCGGCTCGACAATCAAGCCGTTCCTCTACACGCTGGCGATGCAGGAGGGAATGACCCCGTGCGACAAGGTGGTGAACCTTCCGCAGACATTCGTCCTTCCTGACGGCAACACCTGGACTCCGCGAAGCACCGACAAGGAGGAGTGGATAGGCAAGACCGTGACCCTCAAATGGGGACTCACCAACAGTTCCAACAACATCTCCGCCTACCTGATGAAGCAGTTCGGCCCGGAAGCTATGGCCGATATGATGCGCAGGATGGGCATTCAGAGCCATATCGACGAGGTTCCGTCACTATGCGTAGGCCCGGCCGACCTCACTTTGTGGGAGATGGTCGCCGCATATAACACATTCCCGTCCAGAGGAGTCTATGTCGACCCTCTTTTCGTGACGAGGATCGAGGACAATCAGGGAAATGTCATCAGTGAGTTCACCAACCGCAAACGCGAGGCGATAGGGGAGAACACGGCCTACCTGATGGTCAATCTGATGGAAGGTGTCGTGCAGGGAGGAACGGCCACCAGGCTGCGCTACCGCTACAACCTGATGGGCGAGATCGCCGGAAAGACCGGAACCACCAACGACAACGCCGACGGATGGTTCATCGGATACACTCCGACCTTGATCGCCGGAATCTGGACAGGGGCGGAGGATCGCCAGGTGCATTTCCAGTCGATAACCTACGGACAGGGGGCGCATATGTCACTGCCGACGTGGGGAATATTTATGCAGAAGGTGATCAAGGACGGTACTCTCGGAGTTTCCGAAAGCGACAGATTCATCGCTCCTGCCGGTGTCACCCTCAACCTGAACTGCACCGGAGGCGATGAGGATGCGGTGGAGGACACGCAGCAGAAGTCGGAAGACTATTATTTTGAATGATCGGGAATATTTTAGATTAGGAAATAGATATGTGCAAGTACCAAAGGATTGCAGTGATTTACGGAAGCGACTCTTCCGAGTGGGAAGTGGCCTGCCGCAGCGGGGAGTTTGTCGCCTCCCGCATTGACGGGACTAAGTACGATGTCTATGAGGTTTTCGCCCGTTTCGGGAAATGGTCATTGGTGGCGATGAAGAAAAGGGATGCGATGAGGATTCCTTTTGCCGAGGGAGCCAGGCCGGAGATTGACAAGACTGATTTTTCCGTGAAGGTCTATGGCGAGAAGATTAATTTTGACTATGCCTACATAGTCCAGCACGGCACACCGGGGGAAAACGGTCTGCTTCAAGGCTATCTTGAGATGCTCGGCATTCCTTTCAGCAGTTGCAGCGCCTTCGTCTCGGCCATTGCTTTTGACAAGTTTGCCTGCAAGAGCTACTTGCGTGATGTTGATTTTGTCAGATGCGCTCCGGATGTCTTTGTCCGCAGCGGGATGGACATCGATGAAGCGTGCGCCAAAGTGGTCGGGAAACTGTCTTTCCCTGTGTTCGTCAAGCCGACGGACGGAGGCTCGAGCTTCGGAATCAGCAAGGTACGCCGACCAGAGGATCTTCCGGACGCGATTCGGTTCGCGTTCTCCGAAGGTCCGTCGGTCATCGTTGAGCAGGGCATATCCGGACAGGAGTTCACCTGTGCGGCGTATTCGGACTCCGAGGGGGTCAAGTCACTTCCTGTGATACAGATTGTCACGGAGAACGACTATTTCGACTATGACGCGAAATACAACGGACATAGTCAGGAGATCTGTCCTGCGCCGATCGACGAGAGCTTGAGCGGACATATTCAGGAAGTAAGCAAAAGAATATATTCGCATTTGGGTTGCTCGGGTGTCGTGAGGATGGACTACATCCTTTCCGGGGATGACCTTTATTTTCTGGAAGTCAACACGATTCCGGGAATGACAAGCGCGTCTCTCGTGCCGAAGATGATCCGGACAGCCAAGATGGACATTACGGATTTCCTGACGGGTATTATAGAAAACTCATAATCAATTCTAAGTTTGAAGCTTATGCTATTGAAAGATTTTCTCAATGAAGGAATCGGCCGCCTCGAGTCGCTTTATCCGACAAAGGAGGCGAGAAACATTATACTGATGCTTTGTGAAAGCCGCATCGGGACAAAGAGCTACACCCATATCGTCGAGCCGGAGTATGTTGTGGGAGACAAGTCGCTTGAGGTCTTGAATTCGGATCTCGACAGGCTATCCGCCGGCGAGCCTATCCAGTACGTGATAGGGGTAGCGGACTTCTGCGGGCTTAGGTTCAAAGTCTCCAAGGACGTGCTTATCCCTCGTCCTGAGACCGAGCTGCTTTGCCGTGAGGCCATCAAGATAGGCTCCAGAATCCAAAGGATGAGAAAAGCCTACGGAAAGTCGGCCAGGCCGGTACGCGTTCTCGACCTCTGCACCGGTTCGGGTTGTATCGCCTGGACTGTGGCCTTGAGTATTCCCGGATCTGAAGTGACCGGCGTGGACATCTCTGAAAAGGCTGTGGCCGTCGCTTCCTCCCAGGATTTCAACGCTGCGCTCAAAGAGTCCGGAGCGATTGCGCCGAAGTTTGTAGTGGCGGACGTTCTGGATGAGAACCAGACATTTACGGATGGGAAGTACGATCTGATTCTGAGCAATCCTCCTTACATTATGGAGTCGCAGAAGAGTCAGTTGAGGATCAACGTCCTTAACTATGAGCCTTCCACGGCTTTGTTTGTCGGTGATGATGATCCGCTTGTCTTCTACAGGGCGATTGCCTCATTGTCGCGCACCTGTCTGTCGGCTGACGGAAAAGGTCTTACCGAGATAAACGAGCTTCTGGATTCCGAGACAGCGAGGGTCTTTGCCGACGCTGGTTTCCAGAAAAACGAGGTAGTCAAGGATTTTTACGACAAAAACCGCTTTGTGTTTTATTCAAAATAGGGCTTGCAAGTAGTCAGAAGCCGTTTTTGGACAGTTAGCCGTGGAATTTTTTGTTCCACGGCTCTTTTTGTGTCACTTTGTGCTGAAATATTAACTTTAAACTCATTATCAAAATGAAGAATTTCAGTACAATCAAAGAGTCGCTGGTGTCGATGGCACCGGTGATTGTGTCGGCGGTCGCCTTGTTGTCATCCGCCTGCGACCGTACGGATCTGCCGGAGGCATCACTTTCCCAAGCTTCCGGGGTGACTGCCCCTGTCAGTGGGCTTTCCGTTGAAAGCGTTGCCAGAATGCTTTCCGAATTGCCGTTGACAATCGCTCAGACCCGTGAGGTGTATGACGGGGTAAGCGCATCGTCCTCGAATGGTTACGATGAGGAGTATCCGTTCTCCGTCCTTGTCTCGAACCCGGGTTCCGGGGTAGGGGATGAACTGCTGCGTACCAGGTCCCAAGCGGAATATCCGGAACCGCTTCGCGGCCTTTTGTCTTCCTCCGGTCTTTCTCTGACAAGGTCTGGCTCTTTCTTAGAGGCGCTTTCTGACTCCGGTCTGCAGATTTATTGGCCATATTCGGAGAATTGGGATGGCGAGACGTTGCCGACAATCACTTTCGATCCCGCTGAGGCGGCGACGGTTCCGGTCTCCAGATACCGCGACGGGGAGAATGTGGGCTATCTGCGGGAACAGCTTCCGGAAGGAACGTGGATAGTGAAGGAAGTTGTTGTGGATGAGGAATATGCATCCGTCCATCCCGTCTGGGTCATCAATCGGAACGAGGATGCTGGCTATCTGACCCCGCAGATGCTCAAGGCTCTTTGTCCGGAGCGTTCGGCTCCTGTCTCCACAAGATCCTACGATGGCATCAAGACTTTGGTGCTTAAGGAGTTCAAGGCGCATAGGAACTATGATTCGTGGTTTGCGGGAGCGTCGGAGTTTTTCGTCAAATGCGGCTCTTTGGAAGGGTTCGCCGCCAAGACCGAAGACGAGCTTAAGCTTTTCTCCCCATCCGTCACTGATATGATGATCAATGTAAAACGCAAGCAGGTCGGAAAATACGTCCGCTTAAACACCGTGCTTGTGTCCGAGTGGACTCCGCAGCTTGACGAGTGCGTGTTCCTGATGGTTGAGGATGACGGTGGCAAGCAGACTTCCTGGAAAGCCAGCGGAGCGGTCAAGATTAAGTCCAAATCCTATGGTTTTGAGGTCGAACTGCCTTTCCGCCGCAATGACGACCTTGTCTGGCGCGGAAAGCTGTCTCAAAACTATTTCGAGAAGAACAACGGCAGCCCTAACCGTTTCGGTGATGTCAGCATCACCTTCAGTTTCTTGTAGGTACACTCCTGTCACGCTCGGACATATTCTTGTTCTGTAGTATTTCTGGAATAAATAATAATGAGAACTATATAGGAGTTGACTACGTTTACTTTTGAAACGCCTAAAACATCAAAAAAACACCATTTTAATTGGTTTCTTGATAGCCTGAGACTGTTATGGATTGCTAACGGTGCCAACTCTGACAATGTTAGTCAACTTCTATATAGTACCCAAAATAATACCTGTATTTGTATGCCTGAAACACTGAGATTATTTGGCTATGTATCTGCCAACGTGTCAAAATCCAATTCCGGTCGATAAGTCTCGGTTATTCTGTCATCGGTCTCACGGCGGATGATGCGGCATCATTCATCCAACGGGGTATTGAAAGTAGCCCTTCAACGTGAATTATCAGTGAAGCGGATCTTTCGATAATGGATTGACTCGATTATGCACGTCTTTTTAGTGCATTGTATGGCTACAATGTCTATTCGGACACTATATTGGGCTTATTGTCTTGTTTTTGACAAATCGTCATTCAGCCGGTTGATGTCAACCATCGGTAGTAGATACTTGGAGAAGTTGGTACCGGCTGTCTTGACGATTATTATGCCACGCATTGTGCCAACGGCTACGCTCAAGAAATGAGGCATTATGCGGTTTACCGTAATGCTTTGGTTGTCATTAAATTCAACAAACCGCTTGAGGTCTTTTACCTCAAATACGAATTGGTAGAAGCTCTCAAGTATTGGTTCGCCTGCCGTTTCATACCGGACGCCAAACACAAGAGTGAACCGGTCATTTTCAATGTCCGGCTGAGTCTGGCTTGAGAAGCCCATCTGAATATCTTCAGGTTTTACATCTTTCCCCAATTTGCCAGGCGACATCATAAAGCTTATTTCGCTGACCGAGGCAAGCCTAATCTGGATCTTTTCATAATTTTCTGCCATAACTCTTAACTTACTGATAATATATGGAAGTAACTATCTTGGGCATTGTTGTATGTTCCGTCATTTACCTCATTAGGAGTTACGAAGGCATTTGGCGAAACGAACACATACTTAATCTGAGGTTCTTTCTTGACCTCGACAATCGGTTCGCCAAGAACAGCCGAAATCTTGGCCAGGGATGTTGTGGTGAATCCGTGAGATCCGGTCAGCCATCGGGAAATCTCGGACTCGCGCTTACCCATCAGAGCGGCGAATTTGCGTTGGGTCATTTTCTTTGCCTTAAGAAGGTCATAGATTCGGTTGGCAATGTCCATATTGAGACGCACTTCCTCTCGAGTCTCAGGAGCTACGTCTGCAAGACATTGTTCAAATATGGGGTTCTTCTTCATATCGTGGCTATAGTGTGATGGTTTCAATTATTCTCTTCATATCATTAAAATCGTCATAATCGGTGTCTGCCAGCTTGGCAATGCGCTTAATATGGTCTTCAATGTCCTGGAGATTTCCGATTATGGTTAAAAGAACAGGGTCATCTTCATACTTTTGAGACGTAGTGACAGCTCCTCCTCCAAGGATCAGCATCTGTTCTGAAAGCCTCAGGCAATATAGCCTCATCTTTCCAACCTTCTTGGTGTGTCTATATAAGTGGGAACAGCCTTTATATTCCCACCTTCCGGCCGAAAATATCGTTCGTGAACACCAGTCTCTCCCATTTTTTCTATGACGGAAAGAATGGCATCAAAGAACTTCTTGAGCTGAGGATGCGTCTGATTTCTGTTTGCAAGAAGGAACTTTTCGAATTCATTATTCGCTTCTCCGTCGAACTTGGGCGAATACATACTAACCTTTTCGGTCTCCATTATGAGTTCAAGCTTTCCCATATTCTTGCATTTGAGTATGCAAAATTATGGAGATTATCTTAAAAAGGGTACTATATAGAAGTTGACTAACATTGTCAGAGTTGGCACCGTTAGCAATTCATAACAGTCTCAGGCTATCAAGAAACCAATTAAAATGGTGTTTTTTTTGATGTTTTAGGCGTTTCAAAAGAAAACGTAGTCAACTCCTATATAGTTCCCCTTAAAAAACAAAATACTTCACTTTTTTGTTAAGTTTATGGCTAAATATCCATTGCGCCGCGCTCTTAGGCGAGTCACTTAATAACTCCAATTCAGAATATTCAAACGCCAGAGTCTTATTCAACTCTATAAGACCCTCAAAAATTCAACAGGTTATGTTGCGTTTATTTGAACGGACAGTTTGCAATTGTCGGGAACGGTGATGCGGCCTACAGTGCGCTCAGAGCCGGTTAGGTGTTCCCGATTCGACAGCGCTGATGTAAATCGGGTACGGTGAAGTGCCTCCAGCGCGCTTCTGGAAGGGGTCGGTGTGTCCGACAATTTCAGCAACCGGGGTCTCGATTATCCTGCATCGACTTCACCAAGGATGCCGCCGCAACCGTCAGCCCAACGGTGTCCTGAAGTGCCTCCTTTAACGTGAATTAACCATAATGCGGTTCTTTCCTTCAGTGCGGTGCTGCCGGAGTCGCTAACTTTCAGTTGGCTCCGAGCCCTGATGACCAAGATTTAATGACATAATGACTGAATGACCCGAAATGAATTTGCTTATGGCGAAACTATTATGTACTTTTACGGATGCGATAATACTATTTTTTACGGTTCGAAATCTTAATATGCATCTAATATGTAAGGCTGCGGTGAGGCTGCGATTGCAATGTTTCAATCCGGGAGGCCGTCGCAGGCGGTTATAGTCAGGAATAATCCATTAAGTAAAGTGTTATGAGAAAGTTATTGTTTTTGTTCCTTCTTCTTGCGGCGCTTCAGGCTTGCACGAAGTACGATGATTCGGGCATCCAGTCGAGGATTGACCAACTGGATGCGAGAATGGCGACCTTGGAAGCTCAGTGTCATTCAATGAATATGTCCATTGCGGCGCTGCAAGCGATACTTGAGGCGTTAGATAGGCAGGAGGGGATTGCGGAAGTGAAGGATTTGGCTGACGGGTCGGGATATTCAATCACATTCTCTTCGGGCAGGACAATCACTTTGCGCAACGGAGAAAACGGGAAAGACGGAGAAAACGGCAAGGATGGCGAGGACGGCAAAGACGGCAAGGACGGGGAGACGCCGCTCGTGAGCGTGAGGTTGTACTCTGACGGGGTATATTACTGGACCATCAACGGAACCTGGCTTCTTGACGCGAACGGAAAAATGATCAGGGCGCAAGGCAAGGACGGAGCAAACGGTGTCACCCCGAAGCTGAAGATCGAGGACGGCTGGTGGTACATCTCCAACGACGAAGGCAAAAGCTGGACAAAGCTTTCCAAGGCTACGGGCGAGGAGGGAGACGCGTTCTTTTCAAGCGTGACCGACAACGGAAAGACTGTCAAGATAACGCTGAAGGACGGTACATCCTTTGAGATTCCAAAAGTCACCGGCGAACTGGGAATCAGCTTCTCGGAGTCGGATGACATCGCCATTGCGGCAGGCGGGACCAAGGAGATTGAATATACCATCCTGAACGGCTCGGCTGACACCAGGATCAAGGTTTTCGGCCAGAACGGCTGGAGTGCCAGTGTCCAGAAAAAGAATGCCTCCAAAGGACTGATTGTGGTGTCCGCTCCTACGCCATTGGTTGATGGTGAGATAGTTGTACTTGTTTACGAGGGCGATTCCAAGACAGTGGTACGCTTCCTTAATTTTGTCAAAGGGATAATCAGCGCACCGAAACTTGAATATTCATTCCCCGGTAAGGATGGAGTCTATGAGGTGAGCCTGAACACGAACGTGGACTATTCGGTGAGTGTTCCTGCCGAGGCGGCCTCTTGGCTTAGCTATTCAGGAATACAGACCAAGGCGATGCGTCAGGACAAGCTGATGTTCACCTGCTCGCAGAACTACGGCCCGGAGCCTCGCACGGCTGTTGTCACCATCAAGGACGAGTCCAGCGAGAACATCGTCAAGATTTCCATCACCCAGAAAGTGTGGGATGCCGTTGAGATTCCTGACGCGAACTTCAAGGCCGCACTTCTGGAAAGATTCGACAAGGATTCCGACGGTGAAATCAGTCGGGAAGAGGCGGAGGCGGTCGAGGAGATCAGTGTGTCTGGCAAGAAGATTAAATCAGTGGAAGGGTTGCATAATTTCGAGAATCTCTTCTATCTGGATTGCTCGAACAATGAGCTGTCATCCATTGATTTGAGCCGGAATCCCCAGCTCCAGATACTGAATGTGTCCCGCAATTCCTTATCCAAACTTGACCTGAGCAAGGTGTCCTTGAATATGCTGATCTGCTTCGACAACGATTTGTCTGAGATTGACTTGAGCGCCCAGAATAACCTGAATTCGATTTCCTGCGGCGACAATCCGAAGCTGAAGACATTGGACTTGAGCTGTTGTGGCTTGTCCCTCCAGATTTCGGCCTTGGGCTGTACTTCCTTGACGGAGATTTACTTAAGAAAAGGCCAGACAATCCAGTTCAAACAGATTCCATCCGCAACCAAGATTCTGTACCTGACCCCTGACGGGATTGTCACCCTAATGCAGCGGCACACTGTCGGCCTCGGCATCAAGTTCATCATAATGGGAGACGGTTTTAAACGCTCTTCTCTGGCGGCGGAACCCGGCAGCAAGTCCCATTTTGAGACTTGGGCATACAATGCGATGGAAGCCATATTTGCGGAGGAGCCGTACAAGTCTTTCCGCGACAGGTTCGATGTCTATTGGGTCGCTGTGGAATCTTCTACCGATACTTTCAATGGCGGTACGGCACTCGGATGCACGTTCGGCAACGGAACCAGCATCGACGGCGACTACAACAAGGTGTTTGAATATGCCCGCAAAGTTCCCGAAACGAATCTCACCAAGACCGTTGTGGCTGTCATCCTGAACTCGACGAAATATGCCGGAACCTGCTGGTACTGGTCAGACCATAAAGCCATCGCATACGTCCCGACCACCTACAACGATGTGGATGAGTTCTCGCAGATTATGCGCCACGAGGCCGGCGGCCACGGTTTCTCAAAGCTTAAAGATGAGTATTACTACACGGCCACGATTCCTTCCAGCGAGATTACCGCGCACCAGTTGTGGTACGATTCGATCGGAGCCGGAGCGAACGTGGATGTGACAAGCGATCCGGCGAAGGTTCATTGGGCGCACTTCCTGTCTGACCCGCGGTATTCCGGCCAGGTCGGAGTGTATGAGGGTGCGATGACCTACAAGTACGGAGCCTACCGTCCGACCGATAACAGCATTATGCGCCACAACATCGGCGGGTATAACGCGCCGTCGCGCGAGGCGATCTACAAGCGCATTATGCAACTGTCTGAGGGTCGTGACTGGGAATATGACTACGAGACCTTTGTGGCCTATGATGCGATCAACCGTTCCGCCGCGTCCCAGACCTACCGTCGTGACGAACTCCGTGACTTCGACGAAAAGGCTTTCATCCCGCTTGCCCCTCCTGTGTTCGTGGATGAATCGGGCGAAGCCAGGTAGCGGTCTGGGGGCACGGGGAAAGACTTTCCCCGAAACCCAATCTGCCGCATTGCGGCGGATACCGGCATCGGCGTGGAGGTTATAGCGCTTGCTTTGAGGGATTTGCGGATGCGTCGGGAGAGGCGGGAAAGTATACGCGAATATTTCTTTCACTCAAATGGATTTTTGAGTAAATTTGCGGGAATATTCTTTACAAAGAAAGATGCAGGTAATTCTACAGATTCTTACCCTGCTCGGAGCTATGGCGATGTTCCTTTACGGAATGACGATGATGAGCGAGGGTCTTCAGAAAGCAGCGGGTGACAAGCTGCGGTCATTCTTGGCGTCTATGACGTCAACCACTTTCAAAGGCATTATCACCGGTATCGTTGTCACTGCCCTTATCCAGTCATCAAGCGGAACGACCGTAATGGTCGTGAGTATGGTCAACGCCGGCCTTCTTGCCTTGGGTAACGCCATCGGCGTGATAATGGGAGCCAACATCGGAACGACGCTCACGGCGTGGATGATTTCCCTGTTCGGATTCAGCTACGACATCGGAGCGTTCGCCATTCCGTTCATTGCGCTGGGATTCTTTATGATGACCCTCAAGAGCAACCGGAACCGCAACATCGGTGAGTTCATCATCGGATTCGCTTTCCTGCTGATCGGTCTGGCCACAATGAAGGATTCCGTTCCGGATTTGAACCAATACCCTGAGGTTCTGTCACTTGTGAAGAATCTGACGAGCTACGGCTTCCTCTCTGTGATCATATTCACCCTTGTCGGCGCGCTGATAACGGTGATTGTGCAGGCTTCCAGCGCCTCGCTGGCCCTCACAATGGTCTTCGTCGCCAACGGTTGGATCAACTTCGAGATGGCTGCGGCGATGGTTCTCGGAGCCAACATCGGAACGACAATCACGGCCAACATCGCGGCCGCCGTCGCGAACTATTCGGCCAAGAGAACAGCCATAGCCAACACGCTGTTCAATGTCATCGGCGTGCTGCTGGCGTTGGTGTTCTTCAATCCGCTGATGAAGATTATCTCCGGAATCACAACGGCAATCGGCTTTGAGAATCCGGTTACCTTGTTTGACGGCTCGGTGGCCGCGGGAGGCTTCTCTCCGGAGCAGCAGAACTCGATGCTGTACGGAATCTGTATTCTCCACTCGGTGTTCAACCTTTGCACGACCTTGATTCTCGTGTGGTTCATCCCTCAGCTTGTCAGGGCGGTCAACCGGATTATCCCGACTCCTAAGGGCGAGGAAGAGGTCTATCGGCTCAAGTTCATTCAGGGCGGCCCTCTCTCGACAGCGGAGCTTTCCCTCGACGAGGCCAAGCAGGAAATCATACATTTCGCGGAAATATGCTGCCGCGAGGTCGGCTTTATCCGTGGTGCGGTGAGCGCCAAGACCCAGTCGGACTTGGAGCCGGTCAATGAGAAACTGGTCAAGTACGAGTCCATAACGGACAAGATTGAGTACGAGATAGCCTCCTACCTGAACGAGGTGTCCAAAGGCGACATCAGTGCTGTTTCTGCGCTGAGAATCAAGTCGATGTACAGGGTGATCGGTGAGCTTGAGAGCATCGGCGACTCCGGTGAGGCGATCGGAAGGATGATGCGCCGGGCCCTTGACCACGGCAAGACTTTCGACGGCGAGATGATCAAGAGGCTCGACAGGATGCTTGACCTTCTGGATGTGGCGTTCAAGGCTATGGTCGAGAACCTCAGTTCTCCGTCCCTGTTCCTGAAGGACATCTCCAATGCCGAGTACGCCGAGTACAACATCAACGAGTGCCGCAACAGCCTCCGCGAGGAACACATAGTCAACATAGAGAAAGAAGACTATAACTACCAGACCGGCGTGTTCTACATCGACATAGTCCAGGAGCTTGAGAAGATGGGTGACTTCATCATCAACATTTCCCAGAGCCTGCTGGAGAAAAACGACTGATATGTGGCGGCGTGCTCTGACATATTTATTGATAATTCTTTGCGCTGCTCTGGCGGTCGGTTGCAAGGTCGGCGGAACGGGGAATAAAGGCACCGCCGAGGCATTTGTCCCGCGCGCTTTCCCTCCGATGCCCGAACCTCCGTCAATGATTTCGCAGCCGCAGGAGAAGACTGAATATGTCATCTCGAACTACTGGAATGATTTCCTGGCCGCGGCGTATCCGTGTGACACCAACATCGTCAACGGAGTTCCCGCCGAGGAGGTGGAGAAGGCTTTCGGAACCTACGTCACCATTATGGAAAGAGCCTGCCCGATAGAGTTCGGCAGAAAGGCTATGGCCGCTTTCTTCGACAAGGTGGAGAAGTTCGAGTCCGCCGATACGTCTTCCAATGTCTTCGAGTTTTTCGGGAAGATGGTCTCCAAGTACCTCTATGACCCGAACTCTCCGGTGCGCAACGAGGATCTCTACCTGCCTTATGTCTCCCGTATGGCAGTCTCGGATTTTGTCGAGCCCGATATGCGGCCATCCTACGACCAAGAGGCTAAGATGTGCTCTCTGAATATGATAGGCACTCCTGCCGCGGACTTCACGTTCACGGATCTGTCAGGACGGCGGCACACTCTTTACGGCATCGAGGCCGGGACGACCCTGCTTTTTTTCACCAATCCCGGATGCCCCGCCTGCAAGGACATCATCACCGGGCTGACTTCGAGCGAGCGGATTGCCGGTCTTGTGAGTGCCGGAAGGCTCGCCGTGGTCAACGTCTACATCGACGACGAACTCGACAAGTGGCGTGAATATGCCTCCGACTATCCTCGGGAGTGGTACAACGGCTACGACCAGAGCTATCTGATCCGTTCCGACATCACCTATAACGTGCGCGCCATCCCGTCACTGTATGTCCTTGATTCAGAGAAGAAAGTGCTGATGAAGGACGCTCCTGTCGAGAACGTGCTTCCGTATCTTGAAAGTCTAAAGTAACACTGTTATGAAAATCAATAAGGAACTTTGGGGAACATCCCCGGACGGAAAGGAAATATTCCTTTATACCCTTGAGAATGAGAGTGGTGCGTTCGTGCGCCTTACGAGCGTCGGAGCCGGGATTGTCTCGGTTGCCGTGCCGGACAGGGACGGCAGGGTCGCTGACGTGGTTCTCGGCTATACCAGGCCTGAGGATTATTTTGGTGACGGCCCTTGCGCCGGGAAATGCCCCGGTCGTTTCGCCAACCGCATCGCCCTCGGGAAGTTCACTCTAGACGGGGTCGAATACTCACTGCCTGTCAATAACGGCCCGAACCATCTGCACGGAGGACCGGAAGGCTTCCAGAATCAAGTCTGGGATAGCCGTATCGAGGGTGATGCCGTCGAGTTCCAGTACTTTTCAAAGGATGGAGAGGCTGGCTATCCTGGCAATCTGAAGGTTGTTGCCCACTATGAGTGGGGCGAGGACAACGCTTTGAAGCTGACTTTCACCGCTCAGGCCGACAAGGCCACTGTGGTTAATCTCACGAACCACGCCTATTTCAATCTCAACGGTGAAGGAAACGGGGATGTCCTGGATCACGAGCTGAGGCTCAACGCCGCTGTCTATCTGCCGACCGACGAGACACTTATCCCGGTAGGCGAGGCCGATCCGGTCGCCGGAACCCCTATGGATTTTCAGGAGTTCAAGAAAATCGGGGCTTCAATCAAGGAGGATTTCCCGGCTTTGAACTATGGTAAAGGCTACGACAACTGTTTCATTATCAATGGTTATGAACCGGGACAGCTTCAGGAGGCCGCCCAGCTTTATTCTCCATCAAGCGGTCGTCAGCTTGACGTTCTGACAACCCAGCCCGCCGTGCAGATCTATACCGGCAACTGGCTTGAGGGTTGTCCTCAGGGCAAGTGCGGACGTGGCTATCACGACTATGAGGGTGTGGCCATAGAGTGCCAGCATTGCCCGGATTCTCCGAACAAGCCTGAATACCCTACAACCGTGCTTCGTCCCGGAGAGACTTTCTCTGAGGCGATTATCTGGGCGTTCTCGGTGCGCTAATCGAACATACGGGGGAGCAGACCGTCCGGGTTGATTCCCCGAACCCTTTTTTTGCCGGCAATCAATGAAACAGTATCAGGATCTTCTGCGTCACATAATGCAGGACGGTGTGGTCAAGAGCGACCGCACCGGAGTGGGCATCAAAAGTGTCTTCGGCTACCAGATGCGCTTTGACCTCTCTAAAGGTTTCCCGCTTCTGACTACCAAAAAAGTACACTTGAAATCAATTGTTTACGAGCTTCTGTGGTTTATCTCGGGCGACACCAACATCAAGTACCTTAAGGACAACAAGGTCTCGATCTGGGATGAATGGGCAGATGAGAACGGTGATCTCGGCCCGATCTATGGCCACCAGTGGCGTTCCTGGCCGGCTCCCGACGGCAGGTCGATCGACCAGCTGACCCAGGTTCTGGACCAGATAAGGAACAATCCGGATTCCAGAAGGATGCTTGTCACGGCCTGGAATCCCGGTGAGATTGACAGGATGGCGCTGCCTCCGTGCCATTGCCTTTTCCAGTTCTATGTGGCCGAGGGCCGTCTTTCCTGCCAGTTGTACCAGCGCAGCGCCGACACCTTCCTTGGGGTGCCGTTCAACATCGCTTCATACGCCTTGCTCACGATGATGATCGCGCAGACCTGCGGACTTGAGCCGGGTGAGTTTATCCACACCACCGGCGACACTCACATCTACCTCAACCATTTCGATCAGGTCCGTGAACAGCTCAGCCGGGAGCCGCGCCAGCTTCCGAAGATGAGGATTAACCCGGAGGTCAGGGACTTGTTTGATTTCAAATACGAGGATTTCACCCTTGAGGGCTACGATCCTTGGCCTGCCATCAAGGCTCCGGTCGCTGTGTAGTCCGCTTTCAAAGCTACAGACTGAAGCCAGTGCGGACTCGTAAGTCCGGTGTGCGGAAATAATTCAGGAATAGCTTCTGAATTTATGTCGAAAAACCGTAACTTTACGGGCGAAACAGTGTTGGTTTATGGAAAGATGCATCATCGCCGCCGTCGCTGACAACGGTGCGATAGGAAAAGACAATGACCTGCTTTGGCATATTGCCGAGGATATGAGATATTTCAGGCGCACGACCGTCGGGAATCCTGTGGTGATGGGCTACAGGACTTTCATCTCTATAGGTGGGAAACCGTTGCCCAAAAGGGATAATATTGTGATTTCCACACGGTCTTGGGATGATGTGCCTTCAGGCGTAAAGGTCGCCGGAGGACTTGAGGAGGCATATTCTTTGGCCGAAAATGCTGCAGGTCCGGCCGGTTCTCAGGTCGCTGTTCCGGATGAGCCGAGAGTATTCATTATGGGCGGCGGCGAGACTTACCGCAGGGCGCTTCCTACGGTTGATAAGCTCTACATAACTCACGTCCACACAGAGATTAAGGATGCCGACACGTTCTTCCCGGAGATTGACCCGGCAATTTGGGAGGTAATCTCTTCCGAGCCGGCCGCCACCGATCCGGAGACAGGTTTCAGCTACGAATTCACGGTTTATGGAAGGCGTTTCCGATGTTGCCGCGACGACGCTCAAAGTCACTTCGGCGGTGATGGAGACCGTGGCCTGTAAGGCATCCCGCATTCCCCGTAACTCCGGCAATCCCCTTTGACGGAACAATATAAAACGAACTTATAAATATGTCAGACAGAGAGAATTTCGGTAGCAGAGCTGCCGTCATAATGGCACTCGCCGGATCCGCTATCGGACTCGGCAACATTTGGAGATTTCCCTATATGGTCGGTGAATACGGAGGTGCGGCCTTCATCCTGATCTACATCATCTGCTCTTTCGTCCTGTCCCTTCCGATCCTGTTCTCCGAGTCGGTCATAGGCAGAAAGACCCACCTAAGCACATTCGGGGCGATGAACGCTCTTGCTCCGAAGTCAAAATGGAAATGGCTGGGGCTTCTTACGGTCGTGACTCCGCTCATCATTCTCTCCTACTACAGCGTGGTGGGGGGATGGGCCATCGAGTATCTTTACAAATCCGCCACCCTCAGCTTCACGCCGGACAAGATTGATTCCGTCACCGGAATGTTCGGCGAGTTCGCCTCTTCGGTCTGGGGGCCGATAATATGTTTGTTCATATTCCTGCTGCTCACGGCGTTGATTGTTTTTCTCGGTGTCAAAAAGGGGATAGAGAAGTTCAGCAACATCTCGATTCCGATTCTGTTCGTGCTGATTGTGGCGATCGCCGTCTATTCGGTCACGCTGCCCGGGGCGGGGGAGGGCATCAGATATCTTGTCAAACCGGACTTCTCCAAAATCACTCCAGAGGTGTTTTCGGCGGCTCTCGGACAGAGTTTTTTCTCGCTGTCTCTGGGCGTTGGAACGATGTTGACATATTCATCGTATGTCAATGAGAAAGAGAATCTTATGGTTTCCGGAGCTGGGACGGCGGTCTCGGATTTGCTGTTTGCTATGCTGGCCGGGTTCGCGATTATGCCGGCTGTCTTCGCTGCTGGAATCGCTCCTTCCTCCGGTCCCGGACTTGTGTTCGAGACGCTTCCGTACATATTCGCCAAGATGGGAGCCGGCGGTCAGGCCGTAAGCTGCATCGTCGCGGTCCTGTTTTTCCTGACGATTCTGGTAGCAGCGCTGACCTCGTCCATCTCCATTCTTGAAGTCGGCGTGGCCTATCTTGTAGAGGAAAAGGGAGTTTCCAGAAAGAAGGCCACGGTAGGGCTGTTCTTCGCTGTTCTCGCGGTCGGAGTGTTATGCTCTCTCTCATTCGGCCCGCTTGCGGATGTCAAGATTCTTGGAGAAGGAATATTCAATTTCTGTGACAAGCTGTGCTCCAATTACCTGATGGCTCTCGGAGCGCTGCTCTTCTCTGTCTTTGTCGGTTGGAAGATGGACAAAAAGGCTGTCCGTGACGAACTTACCAACAACGGAACCCTGAAGGCCAACGGCAGGATCTTCCCTGTTGTCTATTTCCTCATCAAGTACATCGCCCCGGTCACCATCGCCGTGATCTTTGTCACGGGTCTGCTCGGTTAGCGGCTGCTATATTCAATTAAATGAATGACTTGGCCGCCTCGAATCGGGAATCGCCGGATTCGGCGGAGACTGCATACGTCTTGTGATAATCCGAAGTATTTATTAGATTTGTAATAGGTAACTACTCTATTCCGTGAACTCTTTCGAATCGTTATTCGTGAACTATCAGCCAAGGCTTGTGGCTTATGCCGGAAGCATTGTGAAGGATTCTGCCACGGCTTTGGATATGGTTCAGGACGCTTTCTTTTCTTTCTGGAAGAAATACTCCTGCCAGGATGAGAAGTCCGCGGTCCGTTTGCTGTTCACGATGACCAGAAACAGATGCATCAGCTATCTCAAGAGGGAGAGGCTTCTTAATCTGACAGACTTGTCTTTCCTGGATGATTTGGAAAAATCCGAGAAGCTGTACGCCTTGGATTTCTATTATGACGCTCCGGATTCTCCTTTGATTAAGAAAGAGGTTGAGAATCAAGTTGAGAAAGTTTTGGACAGACTGCCGGACAGATGCCGCGAGGTCTTTGTGATGAGCCGTTTCAACGGAATGAAGAACAGAGAGATAGCTGAAAAACTCGGAATATCCAAGACGGCTGTGGAGAAGCATATCCGTAGAGCTTTGGCCGCGTTTGCCGAAGAAGCGAAAGAACAACGCTCGCCGGCCTTCAGCCTGGTCGTTCTTTCGCTCTTGATGGGAAGTGTTTGTTAGGAAGTGTAATGTCAGGTTTCGCCACGAGGAGAACGTGTCCCCGAGGTCTTTCCCTCAGACTTTCAGAAAACACTTCTTACGGTAAAGGAAGTATAGAAAAAGCCAGCAGACGGCGAAATAGCCCACGTCCAACGCAAGCCTTGAGCAACTTCCGGGAAGAATCCCTGAGATACCTTTGAAGAAATAGTCTGTCACCGGCCAGAAACCGATAATTTTCTGCGCCATATAGATTGTGATGGAGTTCATTCCGACAACCTGAAAGAACAGGATTCCTTTGCGCCATTCCTTCACGTCAATGATGTAATAGAACAATGCGAACAAGCCTATTGACCAAGCTCCACAGGCAAGGACGAAAGTGCTGGTCCACAGTTTTTTGACAATAGGGAACCAGTTCGACCAGATGATGGCGGCAACAGCCAAAGCGACGGCCGCCGCAAGCATCTTGACTGTTTTCCTCTCTCCGGAGTCGGTGGATTCCTTCACGTAGCGTCCTGTGAACATTCCAAGCATAGCTGTCACGATGGCGGGGATTGTGCCGAGAATACCTTCCGGGTCATAGACTCCGGGCTTGTAGATGTTGTCAGGAAGCAGTAACCTGTCTATGTAGAAAGCGATGTTCCCTGCCTTGGAGAATGAATCAGCACCTGCCGGGGCGTCAGGAGCCACGGCAAAGCGAAGCAAAAGATAATACCCAATGAGTATGCCGACCGCTATTCCCCACTGTGTCCTTTTCCCTGTGTGGCAGTACAGAATGGCCGCTGCCATCCAGGCCAATCCGATTCTTCCAAGTACACTCGGTATTCTAAGGTTGTGGAAATCAAGGTCAAACAGCCCTTGGTAGACGAGGCCGAGCGCAAAAAGCGTCAGTCCGCGGCGGATGACGCTTATTGTGATGGCGCTGTCAGAGAGGCCTTGCCTTCGTTTCTTGTCGATTGAGAAAGGGAAAGTCATCCCCGAAATGAAAAGGAACAAGGCGAAAATCGTGTCGTGATGGTGAAGCCCGGCCCAACCGACGTGTGTCATTTGTCTGGCCAGCCAGCAGTCATCACCTCCGGGAAACAGGCCGCATACATCAGCAATGATTGCGCTGAGACCCATTATGAACATCATATCAAACCCTCTCAGGGCGTCAAGTGACAGAAGCCTTCCGTTTGCTGGTGAAGTCATATCTTTTAGCTTCAATGATTTATGATTGTCAGTTTCCAATCGCCACCCGGCCCCCACAGGTAGCCTGTGTAAAGTACTCCCTTGTGGATTTTTATGCCCTCCGCCTCGAAATAGCCGCTTTTGGAGCCGAGGCTGACGATGTCATCCTTGTTCTCTATGAACCTCATCTTCTGATGCATCCGCTCTTCGATTCCTCCGAAAGTGATGACGGAGACCTTGGCGGTTCTTTTTTCACCGTCTCCTGTGAACCAGTAGAAGCGTTTCCCATAGATGCAGAAACCCTGCATCGGCTCTCCCGCGCTCAGTTCCACGCTGTTGATGAAAAATGAATATTTCGGCTTGAGTGTTCTGAGGTCGTGGACAACCACGTCCGGGTAGATGGTCTCTCTTTCCGTCACCGGGCCGTTCTTCCCGCCTCTCACGACCGCTCCGATGTTTACCGTGGACAACGGAACCTTCTTCGCCTCTGCAAGAGACCAGACATCCACCTTCGTGTCCTTGCCGTTTTTCTCATCGCTGGAGTATAGAATGCAGAGATTGTCGCTCTCCGTGTCAGCACAGACCAAAAGGTTCTGATAGGGGCCGACATAGTAGTTGTCGTCACAGTCTTCAGGCATAAGCTCTTTGCCAGGCTCGTATTTGACTCGGGAGATAATCTTCTCGGCGTAATAATCGCCGTCTCCATCTCCTGAGCGGCTGGCATAGTTCGATGTCCAAAGGTAGATGTCACTGCCTTCTTCCTCCGCGGACATATTCGTTCCGTGCGCCGCATACCAGATTTTCATTTCCTTCAGGTACTTTCCTTCAGGACTCATCCGTTGGAAGTACAAGGCTGAGTTTTTGATGCCGCTCGCCAAGATGTCCCCGTTTCGAAGAATGTCGAAGCACTGAAGGGGCACTGAACCGTTGACTAAAGACAATGCGTTGGCGTACACAATGTTGTCCGAGAAAGTCTTGTTATACCTGTCATCGGAAATGTCCGGTTTGTCCTGCTTGATGAGCGTGTTGCTGTCTTCATTGCCGTAAGGCTGGTTGTGGCCGCAGGCACACTGCAAAAGCAATATGCCTGTGACCATTGAAACATATCGGAACAAAAAGTTCATAGCTGATTCTATTTCACCCAACTCTCCGGGAATGTGTCAGTCCATTCTTCCGGTAGAAGAATCGTGACCTTGGAGGAAGCGGAGGCGTTCACCGTGGCTTCATCGACAGTGCTGGCATCCTCGCCGCCTTGGTTCTTCAGGAGACTTGTGAATATGTTTGACGCATACCCGTCACCCCGTACCATAGCATAGACATTTCCTGTGTTGGCGGATTCCTTTATCGCTACTGTCTGGTTGAATCCACAGACAAGGCCGGCGGCGTAAGGCTTGTTCGCCTTCACATTTGAATGCGAACCGACGTAGACGTTGCCGCTGTTGGTGCATTTCGTGACGATAACGTTGTCCGCACCCCTGCCGATCAGGCCGGCGCCGCCTTGGGTGGTGTAGCCCATCACATCGGCCCTGTTGTGGCAGTCGGTCATCTCCAGATAGTTATAGACCGTACCCATCAGACCACCGAACGATGCGGCGTAGGATATGTCGCTGCGGCAGTCAACCAAGCCTTCGTTGTAGCATCCGGTGAGTTTCATCGTGCCGTCGCCACCGTCGCGTATCAGCCCTATGAAGCCTCCTACGGCATCACCCAAGGCTTTGATTCCGCCCTTGTTATAGCAGTTCTTGGCGATGAGCATCTTGCCCTTGGCGAATCTTACAGCCCCGGCCAGTCCTCCTACATTTCCGTTTCCCTTCAGGTCTTTGCTGTTCGTGAACGTGATGTCTCCGGTGTTGTAGCAGTCCTCGTAGTAACCGCAGGCATATCCGGCGATTCCTCCAAGGCCTGCGAAATTGGTTTTCCCTCCGCCGAAATCAGCCTTGAAATCTCCGCTGTTGTATGTTCTGTACATCTTCACTCCCGCGCCGTCTGATTTGCCGAGAATGCCGCCGAACCAGGCGTTGCCGAGTCCGATGCCGTTGGTGCTGATTGTGATGTCCGACTCGTTCGAGCAGTCGTGTATCTCAAGCCCGTCATTGTCCCACACATCGGCTATCAGCCCTCCGAAGAACTGAACGGCCGTAAGCGAGAAACTCCCTCGTACGTGGCAGTTCCGGTAGGTGCCGCCTGCCGTCTCGTCTCCTACCAGGCCTCCTACCATCGTGCCTTCCCTCGTGTTCCCCGTCTGGGTGTACCTTACGGTTGAAACGATGTTCTCAAAAGTGGCTCCATTGCTGTAGGCGGCGATTCCTCCCGTCCTGTCATTGGTGTTGGCCACGTCAAAAGTTCCGGCTATCCTCAGGTTCCTGACAGTTCCATCACCTTTGACAGTCTGGAATATTCCCGCGTCTCCGGACACCGACTGGATGGCGTAGGTGACAGTGTGGTTCGCTCCGTTGAACACTCCGGAGAATCCTGCGTTGATAAATAGTGACTTAGGCGTTCCGGTCAGGTCAATGTCCGAGTTCAGGATGACTTCTCCTCCATCTTTCCACAATGAGCAGTCTTTGCCTTTCTCGTATGCCTGCGCAAACGCCAGAAAGTCTTCGGCATTGTTGATTCCAAGCATCGACACCGGAAGGTCAAGCGAACCTGTCTCTCCCGTGTCGGACGTGAGGTCAAACCGAATGGTTCCCTCTCCGGAGAATCCTTCGGCCGTGGATGACGGTGCCGTAACTGTCAAGGAGGCCCCGTTCTCATCTTTCCGGATTTCAGCATTCCATCCCGCCGGAACACCTGAGACATCCAACTTGTCGATGTTGGCGCATTCAACGGATTCCAGCGTGTGGGTTGATCCGTGGGCAATGCGTTCCAGCTTGTCCGAATCGAACTTGAGGACGGGAGCGGACGCAAGGACCTGCACGTTGAACGACACTGGCTTGCCTACGCTGCCTTTTTTGCTGGCGGGTGTGACGGTGATAGTCCCGTCGCGCTCGGCCGTCTCATCCTTCAGGACAGGCGCTGTCACATCCACTGTGCCGTTCGTCCGGTCAAAAGACGCTGTCCATCCTTCGGGAGCCGCGCACTCGGCGCTCCATACATTCGAGAATGTGGACGGAAGGTGTACCGTCTGGGCGAACTTGAATGTCAGCCCGTCGGACACTCCGTCAATCGAGAACTCAACCGGCGCGTCAGAGACCGAAACACTGATGCTTTTTGTCAGTGTCCTTCTGTCATAGGATGTCAGGTTGATTATAATCTCTCCGCTCTCTGCCGCGGAGGCATTGTCGCCGGCAGGGGATGCCACTTTGATTCTCTTTTCGGAAGCCAGCAGCCTGACAGACCATCCGTCAGGAGTGTCGAAATCCACCTTTGAGACTCCTTCGGAAACCACCGGAAAGAATCGGGTCTCGTCAAAGATGAATGATTGCGTGCCGGATAGTTCCGCTCCTGATTCATTGTTTATCGTGAAACCGAACTCCTCCCTTACCTCCTTTTCGCAGGAGGCCAGAATGAATGCCGCCACGGTTGCGGCCAAAATTCTCAAATATCTCATCTTAAGTGTTTTTTAATATCCCGGATTCTGTACCAGATTCTTGTTCTTGTTCAATTCGCTCTGCGGAATCGCAAGCCAGTAGTTTTTCTTCGAGAACTGTCTTTGAGCCTGCTGCTCGGCCTCGACAACCTTGTAGAAGTCCTCCTGCGTCCTGCCGGTGATGTTCCAGGCCTTTGGCTGCCTGTTAAGGATTTCCTCGGCTTCTTTCCATCTGCGTATGTCCCTGTAGCGCATTCCCTCGAACATAAACTCTATCGACCGCTCCTGATGAATCACCTTGCGCAGCCTGTCACCCGACGGGATTCCGCCGACAATGGCCCAGGAGTCCTCGAAACCCGGCAGCCCGCAGCGTGTCCTGACCTTGTCAAGATAGCGAAGGCTTGTGGGACTGAGGCTTCCTGAATATTCAAACTCGGCCTCTGCGTAGTTCAGGTAAAGCTCCGCCAGCCTCAGGTACGGGAAAGCGTAAGGGATGGCCTCCTTGGTTTTTTTCTCGTAGTCGTAGTAGCTGCTCTTGCGGACCCATTTCTGGCAGAAGTAGCCGGTACAGCTCTGGTACTCAGTGGTCGGGGAAATCCAGCCGTGAAGCTCGCCTCCTCTGGCTCGGAGAGTGATTTCCTTGCTTTCAATCTGGAATTGTCCCCTGTCGAATCCTACAGAGGCGTAAAAGCGAGGCTCTCTGTCTCTGTGGAGGAGTGCTGTGCTGTCACCGGGAGCGATGCTGTACAGATCCCTGTCCTTGGTAAGAGGGTCTACGTCCATCGGAAGACCGTTCTTTGAATAATACATCTCCACGGCCTCCATCGTAGGGACCAGAGTGGTCTGCCAGCTCATCTGGTCGTTCTGCAATGCGCGCGGAGTCGAACATAGCTGCAAGTACCAAATCTCACTCTTGTTTCCCTTGGCCATAAGATATTCCTGTCCGTTCCAGTCCTTCTCGGTGAACGTGTTGTAGTAGTTTTCCTTTCCTTGCTCCTGGGTGTCCCAGCCTGATTTCGGATTGGTGGTGTAGAGAGAGTGGTGTTTTTCGGCCTCCACGATGGCTTCCTGGCTTGCGTCCATCGCCCGTTTCCATTTCTCCTTGTCGTAGGTGGTGCTGACGAGCTGCGTCCCGTCCGGGTTTTTGAAATCCGCCATATCCGGATTGCCGTTCACAAGCGGAGAGGCCGCCCAAAGCAGTAGCCTGGCCTTATAGGCGAGGGCCGTCGCCTTGGAAGGTGTTCCCCACTCCTGCTCTATCACAACTTCGGGAAGAAGCTCTGCGGCCTTGTCGTAGCATTCGGCGATGAAATCAACGCATTCGTCCACCGGTCTTCTCGTCGGAAACATCTCCGACTCGTCATCAGTGTCAAAAGGAATGTAGCGCTTGACCAGGACGGTCGGCCCGTAGTAGTCAACCAGTGTCTGGTGGTAGTAGCCGATCATAAACCAGGCCTCTCCTTCGTACCTTGAAGCGGCGGCCTCGTCCAATCCCTTGACATTGTGAATATTAGCGATGTAGTAATAGGCGTATCTTATGCCTCTGAACAAGTCGTAGTTCGTTCCGTTGGCACGCGCCACCGGAGCCCAGTAGCCAAAATATGTCTGGCTTGGATTCTCCTCGTTGTAGTGAAGGCTCTTTCCGGGAAACCAGTAGGAAGTGCTTCTCGGGCCGGACATAAAGTCATCCCCGGCGAACTGATCGGGTGACTTGGAATAGGAAAAGAGCACCGGCATATACTGCATCATATTGAAGCGGAATCTCTTCGCCTCCGCCGGGGTTTTCCAGATGTCGTTTTCTGTCGCCTTGCTCTTGGGAACAACGTCAAGATAGTCGCAGGAGACGCATCCAAGGGCAATCGCTGTGGCCAATATCGCTGATAGTATCTTTTTCATAATCTTAGTAATTGAATTGAATACCGATGTTGAATGTTCTTTGAAGAGGGTATGTGAGACCGTTGCCTGATCCCTTCTCCGGATCCCAGTACTTGAATCCGGAGAAAGTGAGAAGGTTGGTCCCTGAAATGTAGAACCTCATCATCTTCCACGTGTAGCCGATTTCGGCGTTCTTGAGACGAAGGAACGAAGCGTCGCGCGTATAGAGCGTGCTGTTCACGGTGTTGTTCACGTTCCATCTGTCCGAAAGCCTCGGGTAGGCGGCGTCAGGGTCGGGATTGTCTTCAGACCAGTGGTCTTCCGCGTGGTACATCATCAATCCGTTGCCGGGATCCGTCGCCGTGGAGAACGGATGGTTGTCGTACATCAGCAGATGTCTCCTTCCAAGCCCCTGGAAGAAAGCCGACACGTCGAATGACTTGTACTGCAATGAGAATCCGAATCCGTATGAGATTTCAGGAGTGGTGGTCTTGTCAATCCACATCTGGTCGTCATCGTCAATCCTGCCGTCATTGTTGAGATCCTTGTACTTCGCGTCGCCTGGCTTCAGCGGGTAAAGAGTGGCCAGGGAGGACTGGTCCGGAGAGTTGAGAATGTCATCCTCGCTCTCGAAATACCTGTCGAAGACGTACATCTTCATACTGTTTATCGGATGACCTTTTTTGTACTGGTAGTCGTACTCATAAGAAGGCTCGTCCATAAACATTATCTCATTGTGGGCGTAGGTCAGCGATCCCCGGAGCGAGAGGATCAATCCGTTGGCGAATGCCTTGTTGTAGTCCAGCGACGCGTCAATTCCTCTGTTGTCAACTTTCCCGATGTTGCCCCAAGGCGTGATTCCGGAAAGCCCGAATGATGACGGAAGCGACTGCCGCTGCATAAATATTCCGCTTCGCTTTTCGTAGAAATAGTCCACGATAAGGTTGAGCTGCCTGAAGAGACCCAGCTCAAGTCCGATGTCCAGTTTCCTTGAAGTCTCCCAAGTGGCCCCGGCATTGCCGTAAGTCGAGATTGCAGGGCCGCTCTGTCCGTTAAGATTCGGGCCGAGAGCTATCCCGTAGCCCGAGTTCATATTGACAGTCGAGAGGTAAGGGAATCTGTCGTTGGAGCTGGAGGAAATCACATCGTTGCCTACAAGTCCGTAGGAAACTCTGGCTTTCAGCAGATTGACCTTGTCCTTGAGCGGTCTCCAGTACGGTTCGTTGGAAATCACCCAGCCTGCCGCTATCGACGGGAAGAAGCCAAAGCGGTTCCCCTTCGCGAAGTTTTCGGACCCGTTATAGCCGAAATTGCCCTCGACCATATAGCGTTTGTCATAATTATAGGTGATTCTGCCGGCCAGGCCTTGCTCCCTGTAGGGGAGGGAAGCATATTCATTGGCGGCCGCGATGTTCATCACCCTTTCTTTTTGATGGTAAAGGAATGTCGCCCCTACCGTGTGTTTCACGAATGTCCGGTTGTAGTCAACCTTTGCCTGGAAAGACAGCTCGCGGAGTCCGTCGTTGGCTCTTTTGGTGTCAAGATAGGTGTTACCCTGCTCTGTCTGAATCATATCCAGCACATAGTTCCCGTCCTCATCGACGGTGAAGTCGTGCACCCTGTAAAGGAAAGGCGTCATTGAGTGGCTTACCGCGGAGTAGACCCTGTTGTAGAATGTCGCGAGTCCGTAGATGCGTAGCCCCTTTGTGATGAAGCCAAGATCCTGATCCAAAGAGAGGGCCGAGGTGAAATGACCTCTGTACTGGTCTGAGTAGCCTTTGCAAAGCTCCGCATAAGGATTGGTGCAGTAGCCTGTCGTCCAGCGCGGGGCGGTGCCGAAGCGCACGAAGGAATCATCCTCTTCGGAAGGCAGTACCGGAGCGAACTCGCAAGGCATCGCCTTGAGGCTGTAGTTGAACAGAGTGGCCGTACTTGTCACAGGCGTGTGTTGGAAATGAAGCTGTGTGTTCATCTTCAATGACACCTTGGTGGTCGGTGTCAGAAGTGCGTTGATGTTGGCCTGGAAGATGTATTTCTGAGAGTTGATGTTCGTGTTGAAATCCGAGAAATCGGGCTTCTGGAGAATTCCGTTCTCGTTGTGGGCGGCGACATTCATAAAGTAATCAACCTTTTTGCCTCCTCCTGTCATATTGATGTTAAAATTCTGGTTGAACGTCCTGTCCTTGAACAGGAGAGAGTACCAGTCCACGTCAGGGTATGCGTACTGGTTCAGATGGTTCATTGTGCCGGAAATCTTTTCCTCGGAGTAGTAAGCCTCTTTGTCCCTTGTGCGCAGCGCCTCGTTGAATGTGTTCATAAATGTCACGGCGTCAGCTGCTTTCGGGATTTTCGTCGCTTCCGAAGTTCCGGTCTCCACTCTGACATTGATGGACATCCTTTCGGAGTTACGGCCACTCTTGGTGGTGATAATCATAACTCCGTTCGCCCCGCGTGAGCCATAGAGGGAAGTGGCTGTGGCATCCTTGAGGATTGAGAATGATTCGATGGTCTCCGGGGCTATGTTGTTGAGCATCTGTGCGGTAACCTCAACTCCGTCAACGATGTACAGTGGAGACTGTCCGCTTCCGAAGGTGGAGATGCCCCGGATCCAGAAAGTGGCGCCGTCAGCCACTCCCGGCTCTCCGGTGGACTGCACCGATATCACTCCGGCGATTCTTCCGGCGAAAGCTGTGGAAAGATTGGACGTGGAGGTGCGCAGCTCGCTTGGCTTCACCGCCTGCACGGCTCCGACAAGGCTCTCTTTCTTCTGTGTTCCGAATCCGACAACGACCACGTCGTCGAGGGTGTTGGCCACTTCAGACAGAGTGATGACTTTCGGCAGGTTGTCCACGCTCAGCTCCTTCCTGTCATAGCCGATGCATTCGAATGTGACAATCCTGGCTCCGTCCGGAAGCCTCAAGTCGAAATTGCCGTCAACATCTGTCACCGTGCCGCTTGGTGTGCCTGCCACATAGACCCCCACTCCTATTATCGGCTGGTTGTCGGCGGAGGAAATGACTGTTCCTTTCACGTGCCTGACATTCCCGTTCCGTCCGGTCGCGTTCTGCGCCTTGGAGATTGTGATGTACTTACCGTTGATGGTGTAATGCATCGTCGGCCCAAGGATTTTGTCGAGTACCGTGGTGATCGCGGCGTCCTTGAACGACGCTGTCACCGGGATGGTCGTGTTGATTTCGTTGCTGTCAAAGATGAAATGGTAGCCTGTGCGGGTCTCCACTTCGTCCAGCACGGATCCCAATGCCATTGAAGAGAATGTGCCGCTGACGTTCTGCGCGTCCAAAGCCGCAGGCAGCAGGAAGCACAGTGCCAGAATGACAAATAATGACTTGTGTCTCATTGTTTTTACTATTAGTTGTTAGTTGTGTTCTTGTGACTGACGTAATAGACATTCCGGCCTTTCCTGATACTGATCGGCAGGATGTCCGAAAGGACTTGCATAATCGTGTCCACAGAGTCATTCCTGCTGAATGACACGCGTATTGTTCTTTTCCCCAACGCTCCGTCCTCAAGGATGAACCTGGTGTCATACTCTCTCTCAAGCCGTTTCAGAAGCGAGGAGAACTGGATGCTGTTGTATTTGATTATCCCTGAGACCCAGCCGCAGTAGTCCCGCACGTCGGCCGGTTCTTTTTTCAGCCCGTCTTTCCCATAGGTCGCCAACTCTCCGGGAGCCAGGATGGTCTCCTTGCCTCCGGCCTTGAACATCACCGAGCCTTCCAGAAGCGCGGTGAAAGCCTCTTCGTCCTGCCCATAGGCCGAGATGTCGAATTTGGTCCCAAGAACAGTCACCGTGCATTTCCCGGCATCGACGTTGAAAGGCTTGTCAGCATTATGTGCCACTTCGAAATATCCCTCGCCCGAAAGCACCACGTCCCTTGTCCTTTTGTTGAACTCGGATGTGTAGCTCAGGCAAGACCCGGCGTTAAGCGTGACTTTCGTCCCGTCAGGCAGGGAGATGTCCGACCTTCCTCCCGCCGGGACATTGATGACATATTCCTGAATGTTGTCAGACTGGATGATTTTCTTGTCTCCGCCGGAATGAAAGCTATGTACGATGGTCACGCAGAGTACGGCAGCGGCGGCGATTCCGGAAACGAACCGCCAGAACCTGCGTCTTTTATGAATATTAATCCTGCCTTTTAAGTCCCGCAGCGACTTCATCACCTCGTCGCTCGGCTTATGAACCTGCTCCCAGAATCTCTCATATTCCCGGAACTCCCTCAGGTCTTCCGGTGAAGCCGTGACCCTGTCGTGGATCTCGGCTATCTCTTCCTGTGTGGCCTTACCTTCAAGGAAGTTGTCATACCGTCTCTTGGTTTGTGTGTCCATTATGTGTTATTCTGACTCAATACAAGTCAATAACACGCAAATCCGGTTTTACCTAACCTTCATCCCCGCACAATAATCGAGATTCGTGACAACTGTTGTGAAAATGACCGGCTCCCGCCTCTCATACAACCCTGAGCGGCAGCGGAGTGAGGTCGGAGTCGGCGGAAGAGGAACCGATAAGGACCGTGAAGTCGCCCGGCTCGACAGACCACTTCTCGTCCGCACCCCAGCACTTGAGCATCTCCGGAGTGATGTCGAACCCGACCTTGGCGCTCTCGCCGTTCTTCAGGCTGATGCGGCGGAAAGCCTTCAGCTCCTTGACCGGACGGGTTACGGAGCCATATTCGTCACGTATGTAGAGCTGGACCACCTCGTCGCCGTCGTAAGGGCCGTTGTTGGTGACTGTGACGCTGGCCTTCAGTGATTCTGATGTACCGATCTCCGACTTCGAGAGAGAAGCGTCCGAGTAGGTGAACGAACTGTAGCCCAGCCCGAAACCGAACGGCCAGAGAGCGCCTGTCCCGGAAGTGGCGAACTGGCGGGAGTACTGGGAATGCTTGTGGTTGTAAACTGTCTGAACCTGGCCGACATTGCGGGGCACGGTCACGGGCAGCTTGCCCGACGGGTTCACCTGGCCGGTCAACACTTCGGCGATCGCCTGTCCGCCCATCTGACCCGGCTCCCAGGCGTTCAGGATGGCATTGGCATTGTCCTTTGCCCATCCGACGCTGAGCGCCCTGCCGCTCATCAGTACAACCACGGTAGGTCTGCCAGAAGCGGCGACAGCCTCAAGAAGCTGTTGCTGCATCCCCGGAAGGTCGAGATTGTCGCGGTCGCAGTTCTCGCCGCAGGTGCGCCCGAACGCTGAATATCTCTGCGAATTGTCTCCGACGACAACAATGTTCACATCGGCGGCGGAAGCCTTGTGGCGGGCCGTCCGGATACCTTTCTCATCCACATTCGCAATCTTGCCGCCGAAACAAAGAGTGTCGATGGAGACGTCGGGCAGCGCGGCCTTGAGACCGTCCAGCACAGTGATTACATCGTCATCGCTCTGAGGTACGGCCCAGTCTCCGAGAATTGTCTGGCTGTCGGCGTTCGGGCCTGTGACGAAAATCCTGCGGAGCGATTTCAGCGGAAGCGTCCCGTCGTTCTTCAGCAGCACAAGACCCTGCCTTGCCGCCTCCAGTGCTGTCCCGCGATGTTCCTCAGCGCCTTCAAGCACATCCGGAATCTCCGGCACCGGCTTCTCGAACAGTCCGAGGGCGAACTTCACGGCCAGAATCTTCCCGGCGGCCTCGTCAATCCTTGACTGAGGAATACGCCCGGACCTGACAGCCTCGACGACAGCCTCGAAATACTTGTCCCCCTGCATATGCATATCTATTCCCGACTCTACCGAGACCACGAACGCCTCCGTGGAATCAGGAACCCAGTGGTGCATTGAATGGAGCCTCTCAATGTCCATCCAGTCGCTGACCACAAATCCGTCAAAACCAAGCTCGTCCCGGAGCAAGTCGTTGAGCAGCCATTTGTTGCCGTGGCAGGGGATGCCGTTGACCTCATTGTGTGCGGCCATCACAGTACCGACCTTGGCCTCTTTTACGGCGGCGATGAACGGCGGCAGATAAAGCTCGCGGAGCTTGCGCTCGGAGATGTCCATCGGAGCGGCGTTCAGTCCTCCGGACGGCTCTCCTCCGGCAATGAGGTGCTTGGCGCAGGCCACGACGTGGTTTCCTGAATATTCCCCGTCACGTCCCTGAAGTCCCCAGATGGCATATTTGCCCATCTCCGAGGCAAGCAGGGCGTCTTCGCCGAAGGTCTCTCCCATTCTGCCCCAGCGCGCGTCCCGAGCGATGTCCAGATTCGGGGCGAATGTCCAGAAAACACCTCTCTGGCGCATTTCAAGGGCTGTTTCCTCTCCGATTCTCTCCATCAGGGCAGGGTTGAAGGTCGAGGCCATATTGATGTTCGTCGGATAGACAGTGCAGCCTTCGATCAGGGCGTTGCCGTGAATGGCGTCAAGTCCGAGCAGAAGCGGGATTCCAAGCCGGCTTTCCTGTGCCATTTCCTGAAGGGCGACAGCTTCGTCGGAGGTCATAACGTGCAGGAATGCACCTACTTCTCCTCTGCGTACCTTGTCGGAGAGGTTCTTGTTGCCGAGATTCTCATCCGTGGCGTCGATGTTCCTTCTGGCCGCCCCTTTTCCAGGTTCCACATAGCACGGAGCCACGTACTGGCACATCTGCCCGACCTTTTCCTCAAGAGTCATATCCTTGAGCAGCAGCCGTACCCTTTCCTCAGCCGGCAGTGACGCATCCCTCCAGTCTTTGGTGGCGCAGGACACCAACGCGCACAAAGACGCTAAAACCATCGCTGTTCTTTTCATATTGAGAAGCTGTTGAAAATCACTGTGCGAAATCAGTCAACACGCACGACAACCTTGTCGTTGATACTGACCTTTCCGATTGAAAGGCAGACCATTCCGTCCTCGTAAGTCCATCCTTCGGCGGGCTTGCCGTTCAGCAAGACGGAAGACGGACGGGAATCCCTTTGGATGCGGAAAGAATATTCCCTTTCCCCGGGCATCCCCTTGAAACCGCCCTGAACAGGATTCGCCACAACCTCCACGCCTCCGTCCTTCTCGCGGGACTCGAACAAGGTGGAAGCGATGCCGCCGTTCTCATATTCATAGGATTCGCCGTCGTCATCGAGCATCTCGAAGCGGCTGTCTCCGCAAGGGTAAACCTTCAGTATGATCTTGTCGAACGGACGGGCGCCGAGGTACTCGACATCCGGCTGCGTCGGAATGATTGCCCCGCTGCGGATGAAAAGCAGCCCGGCCCGGTCGGAAGGATACCCGCGGGTGAAAGTCTCTCCCTTGCTGACGATTCTCTCGCCTGTCCACGCGTCCGTCCACACTCCCTCGGGAAGATAAATCTCGTTTGTGAATATCCCCACGCAGAAATTGTCTCCGAACATATACTGGTAGGTCATATCATCGCAGTTGCGGTCGTCCGGGAAGCACAGCGGCATAGAACGCACGATGGGCATACCGTTCCTCGTGGATTCCAGCGCCATAGAATAGATGTACGGGGCCAGTGAGTATCTCAGCTTCACGTAGGCCCGGTAGATGTCCTGTTCCTCCTTGGCGTAGTAGAAAGGATGCATCATCGAGAACCAGCTGTTGATTTGCACCCAAGGCAGGAAGAGACCGAAATGAAGGCTCTGCATCTCCAGTTCGCGCGGAACGCTCATCACATCGCAGGAGGTGTTGAGGTAGCCGCTCATTCCAAGGTTGAGCTGGTCGTACAGAGCGGTCTTGCCGCCGCCGTTGTCACCGGAAGTGGAGGCCGACCAATGCTGCGTGCCGGCCCATCCTCCGCAGTAGTGGTGCCAGGTGCGCTTCCCGTTGTGATTGCGTCCAAGCTCTCTCATCTGCTTGGGGAGAAGAATCTGGTTGAGGTTGTGCATCTCCTTGTCGGTGCGTCCGTTATAGTACTTCCAGTTCGGGTGGTTGTCAATCGTCCGGGCCGGATCCAGCTTGAATCCTTCAATTCCCTGATCCATAAACACTGTCAGGTGATCCATCCAGTGCTCCTGTCCCGAAAGCCTGCCGCCGGTGCGGCCGGCGATGATGTCCTCCTCCTGGACGCTCAGGTCGTACTCCTCGCAAAGCCAAAGCCCGAGATGGAAGCCCATCGAGCGCAGCTTTCCGATGAAAAGGCGGTTGTGCATCGTCTTGGGGTACTGGTCTTGAAGCCAGTAAGGCTCCGGAGAGAACCGGTTGTAGTTCCATTTCTTCTCCGTCGAGAAGTCGTAGCGTTTCTCCATCCACTGAGGCTCAAGCCAGAACACGTCGCAAGGCACCCCGAACTGACGGAAGTGTACGGCGTCGTTCAGAATGTCGAACTGCTCCTCGCGCATATTCGGCCCGAAGCATAGTCCGTAGGCCCATTTCGGCAGGACGTAGTTACGGCCTGTGACGAGGGTATACTCATTGAGTATGGCAGGCATATCCTTGCCCATCATCAGGTAGAAGTCGGCTTCGTCGAATGTGTTGATGATGTTGAATCTTGCCGCCTGACGGTTGCCGATGTCGAAGAAACTCTTGCGGGTGGAGTTGTTGTAGATTCCCCAGCCGCGCGAACTCATCATAAACGGCATCGGAATCTCGGTCTGCTGATAGGTCGTCCACATCCTGAGGAACTCGCCCCTGTGCTGTATGTGGTCCCGGCTGGTGCTGCCGCCGCCGTAGAATCTCTCACCGTCTTCTATGCTGATGCTGAGCATACTGACGGCATCCGCGGCCGGAATCTCCCTCTTGTCGACCTCCCCGAACTTCCCCTCGTCGTCTCCGATGATGCCTCCTCCGTTGTCCGCCACCTTCAATCCGGCGTATTTCTCATTGATGAAGTCCCGCATCGAGCCGCAGAACTCCTCTTTCTCTGTCAGAAACCTAACCTCGCGGATTACCTTGCCGCCTCTTGCGTCCTTCACGGTCATCGCCCCGCTCTTCTTGTCGATGGCCAATGAATATTCCGGTGTCTTCAGCGTCCACACTCCGCCCTTGTCGGAAATGTCAGTCCTGACCTCGCTCCAGTCGGTCTTGATCAGTCCGTAGCGTTCCATCAGAGACTCGGTGAAATCCTTTCTCGGAGACACCTTGATTCTGAATATGCTTTCAGAACAAGCCTCCACACTGACCGTAAGGCCATCGTTGATTTTTACCTTGTGGGCTGGGTTCGCCTGGGCGAGAAGAGTTGTCGCGCAGCAGGCAACGGCAATCAGTATTTTCTTCATCTGTCGTTGTGGTTTTGTTTCATTCATAACAAAGATACGCTTTTTTCATTCGCAAGAGCTTTCATTTTTGGCATATCAACTTGGGTAAATAGTCAGCACCCCTAACTATCGCGGTTTCAGGGTTTGCCGTATCGGTAAAATCATTATATTTGCAAGGACTGCCGCAGGTCTGTCGGTTCAGGCTCCTGATTCGGCGGGTTCCTCTCGTTTCTTCTTTCTTCTTGTAGCCGTAGGGGAAGGGGAGAGGCGAAGTGAAAGTCCAGATTGTTTACGACCTTGGTATGAAGCAGGTTAACTATGACAATATCATCCGGGTACTGGTCCGCTCTGTCTGTGCGGTTGCTTTCGTCCTGTTCTTTTGCTCCTCGCAAAAGTGGCTGTTGCTTTTCAGAGGACAGCTGGAGATGTTCTTTCTTGACCGGAGCTATATCAAGGACATATTGTTTCATCCGGGCGGCCTTGCGGAACTGGCGGCCGGTTTTCTGGTGCAGTTCTTCACGGTGTCTTGGGCCGGCCCTGTCATCACGCTTTCAATTCTTGCCCTGAACGCCTGGATGGTCTGGAGGATAATGGAGCGGACAGCCACCACGGGAGGTAGATTCGCCGATGTCCCTGATGCGTCCGACAGCCGTGACGTGCCCGGCCTGTTCCCTCTCAGCCTGCTTCCATCGGTCTTTTTAGCTGTGTCTCTGCTGGACAGCTACAGTTTCTACCAGGGACTTGTGGCCTATGCCGCCGCAGTATTCTGCCTTCTTGAATATACAAAGATCAAAAGTACCGCCGCACCTTTGCTTCACGGATGCGCGATGACCGTCGCCTTGTTCTTTCTGGCCGGCTCCGTGGCTCTGCTGTTCGCCGTGCGGGCTTTGTTGTTCGATGTCTTTGTGAGGCGCAGAAACGCTTTGCTTTCAATTATTTATCCAGCTATCAACATCGTCCTCGGCCTCTTGATGGTCTACATCGGGCAGATTCCGACGGTTCTCGACGCATTCACTCCGAGGATGTACTACGAACTGAACATTCCGGAGATGCCGGATGTCCAGTTCGTCAGTTGGGTGATGCTGTCGGTGTGCATATTCATAGCCGCTGTTTCGCGGAAGGTTGTGCTGAAAGGCGTAGCGGCGAAAGCCGGTCTCAGCGTCCTGTGCGCCGCCGCAGTCTTCTTTCTGTTCATCTCATTCACCGACTCTTACAAGTCCGAAAGCCTGACGAGAATCTACCGCCTTGAATGCCTTGCCGATGACGGGGACTGGGATGCGATCATCCGTTTGTACGGAGACGACATCCGCTCGAGGAACGAGGCCAACTACCTGAACCTTGCGTTGGTGGAGAAAGGATGCCTTGCGGAGGATCTTTTCAGGTACAGACAGAACGGCCCGCTTTCGCTGATCAATGACGTGAAGTCTCAGGGCGATCTGGACTTGCTGAGGCTCAGCAGGATTCTTTTTGCGATGGGGAATATGGGAGCTGCGAGGAGTACGGCCTTCAATGCTGACCTTGCGTTTGGCGGCCACGTTCCTTCTATGCTTGGGATGGTGCTTCAGATTGATTTGATGAGTGGTTCATATTCCACGGCTGAAAAGTACATCATCTTGATGGAGAAATCTTTATGCCATTCAAGATGGGCGGCTTCGCAAAGGCGCTTCCTGAATGACGACGAGGCCGTTATGGACGATGACGTGCTGGGGAACGGAAGGCTTGACTTCCGGTGCGAGGATGCCTTTGTGCTCTATACCAATCCGATGGACGATCTTTTCAGGATAGTGGAGGCCAATCCCGGCGACCGCAAGGCGATGGAATATGCCATATCTTACCTCCTCTTGTCCAAGGATATGGACAATGTGGTGGAGTTTGTCTCCAGACACTATGGCGATCCGGCTCTCGTAACGCTTCCGACCCCGGCCCAGGAATGCCTTCTTTTCTACTCGGACTATTTCGGTACGATGGATGTCGGCTTCGCTGTCAGCCACGGGATGTCTGTTGAAGATGTCGTGCGCCGTCAGTCCTACGATCTGGCCTGGTGTCTGGCGCACGGGGTGACGGAGGAGACGGTCGCCAGATTCAGGTCTTTCAAAGAAAAGTACGGTAAGGCAGCCGGAAGTTCCAATCCGAAATCATCCCTGTCCTCTTTCCGAAACACTTTCTGGTACTATCTGTTGTTTACTCAAATCTCTGAAAACTGATGAAATCCAGTTGTTTGACATTGGCTTTGGCCTTGGCTCTGACCGTTTCCTGCGGCAGAAAGACAGAAGTGGCCGAAAGCGTTGGGGAGAGTCCGCAAATCTTTCCGGACTATTCCGGTGTGACCGTTCCGGCCAACATCGCTCCGCTGAATTTCTCCTATCTTGGCGATGAACCCGCCGAGTTGATAGTGGAGGGAAAGTCCGGAGAGCGTCGCATCCGGGGCCGGAAAGGCCTGTTCTCTTTTCCGATGAGGCTCTGGAGAGAGCTGATGACGGAGAACTCAGGAACGGACATCGAGTTGACAGTCACGGTAAGGCGCGGTGACAAATGGGTGGCTCTCAAGCCTTTCGCCATCAGTGTGTCCGCCGATAAGATTGACCCGTATCTGTCCTACCGTCTGATTCCTCCCGGTTATCAGGCCTGGAAAGAACTTGGAATCTATCAAAGGAATCTGGAGACATATTCCCAGACCGCCTTCTTCAGGAACTCGCTGACAGGCGGGAACTGTGTCAATTGCCACACCTACTGCCAGAGAGACCCGTCGAGGATGCTTTTCCACGCCAGGGGGGTATTCGGCGGCACGGCGATGATTATTGACGACAAGGTAGAGAAACTGAACACCAAGACTGACTCCACCGTCAGCGCCCTTGTCTATCCTTATTGGCATCCTTCCGGGAAATATGTGGCGTTCTCCGTCAATAAGACCAATCAGAACTTCTTCAGCCACAACGAGAACCGTGTCGAGGTCTATGATTCGGAGTCGGACGTTGTCGTCTATGATGCCGAGAGCCGCAGTATTGTCTGGTCGCCGCTTACCCGCTCCCGAAACTCATTTGAGACCTTCCCGGCCTTTTCTCCGGATGGCGGAAGCCTGTACTTCTGCTCAGCGGAAGTCGTCTCGCCGATGCCGCAGGAGTATTCAAAAGTGAAATACAACCTTTGCCGAATTGCCTTCAATTCCGAGGACGCTTCGTTCGGCGACAGGGTAGACACGCTTTACAACGGTGCTTCCAATGACAGAAGTGTCTCATTTCCAAGAGTATCCCCGGACGGAAGGTTCCTTGTCTTCACTCTTCAGGAATATGGTAACTTCTCCATCTGGCACAAGGACGCCGACCTTTGGACGGTCAATCTTTCGTCCGGAGAGACATTCCCGCTTTCCGCGGCGAACTCGGACGATGTGGAGAGCTATCATTCGTGGAGCGGTAACAGCAGGTGGCTGGTTTTCAGCAGCCGTCGCTTGGACGGCCTTTACACACGGCCATTCATCTGTCACATAAATGCGGACGGACAGGCTTCCAAGCCGTTCCTTCTTCCACAGAAGAATCCTTTGGAGTACTATGAGTCCCAGATGAACTCCTACAACCTTCCGGAACTGATGGAGCGCAAGGCCACAGTCAGTCAACGCGACATAGCGACCGCCCTCCGCGGCACGCCGGGAACGGATGTCATTGTCGGAAAGCGTTGACGGCGCTATTCGTCAAATGGATTCTTGACCGGAAATGTGGTCCCGATAAAGTCGTCATACACGACTTCCTTGTTTTTCGCCACTTCTTTCCGGTTCGCTTTTATCAGCTCGTCCGGAAGGCACGGTATGTTACGGAAATCCTCGTTGAACACTGGTTTTCTTTCCGCTATGCTCATAAATCTGTCGTACAGGTAGATGTATCTGAGGTCCAGCTTTTTGACAGCGTCCCGGGAGTCCTTGTACACGGCGGTGAACTGTAACAGGCAGATGCTGTCGTTCTGATAGACTGTTTTCAGATTCTCTATCTGCGGATTCTTGAAGTCGTTGACATATTTGCTGATTCCGTATTCAAGCGAGAGCGGCAACTGTCGCCTGGCACGTTCTGTTATCTTACACTCACGGTCACAGCTTGATGCCAGAATAGCTCCGACGAGCAGCAAGCAAGAGAGGAAACGCTTCATATAGAATAAATCACTACTTTTTCTATGTTGATAATAAAAGAGGCGGACTAAAAAATCAGTTTTAGTCCGCCTCCGCCATTTTCTTCCTTCCCATCGGTCATTCACCACCGGTAAACTCTCTCTTCACAAGAAGAGTCTGTCCCGAAAAACGTGAATGGCCGATTTCGGCAGGCAATTTCAAAAAGCTTCTAATAGCCCGGGTTCTGAGGATATTCAACCTTGTTGTTGGACTGGATTACCTGAGTCGGAATCGGGAACTGATAGTTCCAAGGATGGAATGACGAGCGGTGTCTTGTCTTTCCGTACTTGTCGACATAGGTCTCCCTTGGGTTGTTAGCCATATTCTCAAATCCGAATCCGTATTTCTGAACTCTTGCGTAAGCGGTGTTAGAGGTCAGGGCATTCTGGGTAGGATACTTGCTCGTGACATAAGAACCGCAATTAGGGTTGCACGAAAGGCGGTTGAGGGTTATTATACGGTGCTCTTCTCCGAGGAACTCACGAGTGCGCTCGTCAAGGATATAGTCGATGTCGACATCGCTTGCGGAGCAAGGTTTTGCGTTGGCGCGCTTCCTTACGACATTGATGTCGTCCGCAGCCGCTCCGGCGTTGCCCTGGGCGAGATAGGCTTCGGCTCTGAGCAGGTACGCCTCAGGCACGCGGATCATATACCAATCGACATCGTAGGCCTTGTTGCCGTTCGTGGCGAAGTCTGGATGCACGTCATCTGAGAACTTCCAGAGGCGAGGCCAAAGCATAGTCGTGTCGCTTGCGTTGACCTTGTAGGCGTTCTTCTTCTCGTCGGTGTTGGCTCCCGGGCCTGGCAGGGTCTTCTCCCTTTCGTACATTTTCTTTTTGGCCTGAAGCCATCCTTCTCCTCCCGGGAGATAGAAGTTCTTCTGAATCATTACCTCAGAGCCTCGGAAGTCATCGGGGTCGTCCCAAAGCCCGTCTTCGGCAAACTCACCCGCATTGTAAACATATTCAACCGGGATACAGGTCGTTCCGATGTAGGCTACCCTTCCTCCGATTGTGTCCTGGGCGATGTTGGCCAGCTTGCGGTCAGGAAGTATCGGCGAGAAGGCTGATGTGGCTGATGAGCCTGGAGCGAATGTGGCCGCATCGTCTCCGTAGAAATAGAAGGTGTAGGTGCTGTCCTTGCCTTCTTTGTTCTTGAGAGGGTTCTTGCCGGCCGCGTCTGAGCAGACCTTGTAGCTACGTGTGGTCTGTGTGCCCATAATGACGTTAGGCAGCCAGTTGGCTTCGGTGCAAAGGCTTCTTACACGCCACCAGCCGTCACCTCCGCCGCCGGTGGAATAAGTGCCGTAGTTGTACTGGATAACCCAGATGGACTCTTTGTTCTCGGTGCTGCTCGGATTGTCGATGTCGGCTTTCTTCACCGCCTTGTCACTGGCGTCGCGTCCCCAGGCCTGGCGGAACAGATCCCAGTAAGGGTTAAGGGTGTTGCCATAGCGGTCCGTCGCTTCATCCTTGCGGGAGCCGAAGCGGGTTGTCATAATGTTGTAATTGCCGTCGGTTCCGTCGATAACGCGCGTGGCGGCCTCTTCCGCCTCCTTGAATTTACCAAGGGCGAGGTTCACCTCGGCGAGATAGACATCAGCGGCGGCCTTTGTGGCTGTACCGGTGAGGCGAGGCGCTTTCGGAAGGTTTTCTGAAGCCCAGGTGAAATCCTTCTGGACGAATTCCCAGACTTTCTGACGCTCGCTCGGCTCGTAGCCGTAGTTTGCCTCGGTCGTGCGATGCTCAAGAATCACGACGTTGCCGAACATTCCGGCAAGTACCCGGTAGGCCCAGCCTCTGAGGAACACCGCCTCGGCGCGAAGCTCGTTCTTCTTTGTCTCGCTGGAGTAGACGATGTTCGGGCGCTCGTCAATCATATCGATTACCGTATTGGCTTTGTTTACAAGGGAATAGACATTGTCAAACCAGTGACGGGAAATTCCGTTGTCGGCGTTGATGTCCCAGTTGCCGAAAGTCGAGGTCGAACCAGTGGCGGAGAAAGTGTCCATACCCATACCGGTGATGGCGTAGGAGTGGGTGCCGTGTGGCTCGCCAAGCATAAGATACTCGATGGTGTTGTAGCACGGATTCAGAGCCATCGTTATGTCAGCCTCCGTGTTATAGAATGAGTTGTCATCGTAGTCGTAGGAGTGTTCCTTAAGGAATTCCTCGTCGTTGCAACCACAGAACCCGGCCAGGGCTACTGTTCCGGCCACAATGCCTGCAAATATTCTTTTGATTTTCATATAAATCGTCCTTTTTTCAATTAGAATGTCAGGTTTACTCCGAATGTGACGGTCTTGTAGGTTCCGTTGCTGCCGAAGCGTGAAGAACCTGCGTCTCCGGCTATGGTTCCTCCGGTCTCAGGATCAAGACCTGACCAACCGGTGATTGTGAAGAGGTCGGTGGCCGCCGCATAGACGCGCGCTCCGCTGAGCCCTACCTTCTTGAGGAGATCCGGATTGACAGTGTAGGAGAGTGAGAGATCCTTGAGCTTCAGGAATGAACGTGTGTTCCAGAACTGATAGTTCAGAGTGTTGGAATAACTGCGGGAAGGATAAACCTGAGAGTGGTTGGTCTCGCTCCAAGGATCGACATCCGCCAGCTGCGCGCCGCTCGACTGGTTTGTCTTGAACGCGTGCGGGTCGAAACGGAGGAAGTGCGTCTTGTCGCCCTGTGCCCAACGGAAGTTGAAGTAGAGCGAGAAGTTCTTCCAACTGATTGTGTTCCCGATGTTCATAGTGAAAAGAGGATCCGGAGAACCGATGAAGTGGCGGTCTTTCTCGTCAATCACACCGTCATTGTTCCAGTCCTCGAACTTGATGTCACCAGGTTTCGCGTCCGGCTGGATCAGTTTGACGTCATCGCCTTCTCCGTAGGTGTAGGCGTTTATCTCGTCCTTGGAATTGAAAATGCCGAGCATCTTGAGGTCGTAGGCGGAGCCGATAGGATGGCCGACCTGAAGGGCGTAGTAGTTGTCGAATCCGTAGGCTACGGCGTTGGCGACGTCATCAGCCTCGTCTCCCTTGTAGTCCTTGCCGTACAGCTCCTTCACGCAGTTCGTGTTGGAGTCGAACACGATTGAGGATGTCCATCTGAATGTCTTGTCGCCGTCTCCGTTGATGTTGACGGAGTTGAGTGTCACCTCGATACCGTTGTTGGTGACAAGTCCGACATTGTCGTAGATGGATGTGAATCCGGTCATATAAGGGGCGGAGCGGTTCACAATCATATTCGTGGTCCTTCCGGTGTAGCCGTCGATGTTACCGCTGAGCCTGCCGTCAAGGACGGTGAAGTCAAGACCGAAGTTCAGCTTCTCCACGGTCGCCCAGGTCAGGCTTCTGTTCGGGATTCCAAGCGGCTGCACGCCGAGGTTGCCGACATTGCCCAGCCAGGCCCAGGACATCGCTCCCTGCCTTGTGCCTACGATTCCGACATTGGCGAGAGTCTGGTAAGGAGAGACAGAGCTGGCTCCGTTCTGTCCCCACGAAACGCGGAACTTGAGGAAATCGAACCAGCCGAGATTCTTGATGAAACTCTCGTTGCTGAGAACCCAGGCGGCGGAAGCTCCGTAGAAGTTGTCCCACTTGAAGCCGTCGGCAAGGCCGGAATATCCGTCGCGGCGGAAAACCAGGCTGGCGTAATAGGTGCTCTTCCAGTTGTAGTTGCCTCTGGCGAGGTAGCCGATACGTGACCAGGTGGTTCGCGAGCGGTCAAGGATCGTGTTCTCGTTGCTGGCCGCATCCATCTTATATACACCAAGATAGGTAGGGCCGCTGAATCCCTTGAACTCGACCTTGAGTCCTTCGGTGTTGTATTTCTCACGGGTGTAGCCGACCATCAGGTCAAAGTGGTGGTCGTTGATGTCCTTGTTGTAAGTCAGGATGTTGTCCACGTTCCAAGTCTGGGAGTAGCTCATCTGGGAATTACCCTCGGAGTTGACATTGTATTTGGACGGGTTGTCCATATCGCCGGTGTCGTTTGTGTTGACCCAAAGCTCCGGGTTGTTGAACACGTCGCTGCGACCGGTATTGTGCTGTCCCTGGACGGTGACCTTGTAGGTCAATCCCTTGAGGAACGGGAAGTCAATCTGCGCATAGGCCATTCCGTTGGCGTTTGAGCTGAAGCTTGAGCGGTCGGTGTAGAGATAGGAGTCATCCTTTCCTGCGCCGATGAGCGGGCTGGCGGTCTTCCCGTCAGGGTAGTAGTTGTACCAGTCTTCATACCCCGGAGTCTGGACCATGACGTATGAATATGGTGACATCCAGGTGGCGTTCTGGATTCTGGCTGTCTGCCCCCAGCTGTTGGCTCCGAGGTAGCTTACCTTGGCTCCGACTGTGAGCCAGCCGGTGATGTTCATATCAAGTTTTGCAAGGAAGTTATACTTCTCGTAGTCGTCTCCGATGCGGATGCCCTGCTGCCTTGTATAGTCTCCGGAAACATAGTAGGACACGTTTTTGGCCCTTCCGGCGATGCTCAGGTCGTATTTCTGGCCGACGCCTGTGCGGGAAATCTCGTCAATCCAGTTTGTCCTGGTGCCGTCCTTGAAGGCTGCGAACTCGACATCGCTCATAAGTTCCGCCGCAGCTGTCTCAAGTGAGGAATAATCGGCCCATTCCTTCTTCTCGTAAGCGGTGTTGTTCGCCTTGTAGGATTCGAACCGGTTCCTCAGGAAAGTCTCGTCATCTTCCACCATCTTAGGCATACGTGACCAGTCTGAAAGGCTTACACTTGCGTTGAAACTGACAACCGGCTTTTCGCTGGTTCCCTTCTTGGTGGTGATGATGATGACACCGTTGGCGGCTCGGGAGCCGTAGATGGCTGCCGCCGAGGCATCCTTCAGCACGTCGATGCTCTCGATGTCGGTTGTGTTGATCGTGTTGATCGAACCGTATGAGATCACACCGTCTACGATGAGCATAGGGGCGTTGACGCTCTGGGAACTTGATGACGCGCTTGAAGGTATGGAGTTCTTGCCGCGGATCGTCATCGTGCCGGTGTTGTCACCGGAGGCGCTGCTTGTAGGGGCGTAACTGAAACCGGCCACCTTGCTGGAAAGCGCCGCAAGGGCGTTCGGGTTAGGCAAGGTGCTGATGTTCTTGTCGTTGGAATAGTTTACGCTGGAGATTGATCCAGAAAGATCCCTTCTGCGCGCCGTGCCGTAACCTACGACGACAACTTCGTCAAGGAAGTTGGTGTCGTCCTCCAGCACAACGTTAAGGGTTGTTTTCGATCCGACCGTGACTTCCTGAGAGGCGAAACCGATGGATGAGAAGACGAGAACAGCGCCCTGGTTGACATTCGGGATGTTCCAGTTACCGTCCAAATCTGTCATAGTGCCGGTGCTGGTGCCCTTGACAAGGACATTGACACCGACCAGAGGTTCTCCAGTCTTGTCTGTGACCTTTCCGGAGACAGAGGACTGGGCGAATGCCTGCGCGCCGATTGTCAGGAGCACAAGCAGAATCGTGATTAATCGTTTACCCATAACTGCTATTAATAATGGTTTTGTTGAATCAGCGGAATTGTAACCGGTAATTACAAATTTATAACTTCACGGAGAATTAGGCCGTGGGTATTTGATAAAACCACTTTGAAAATTGCCAACCGGACCAAATCTGAAAGCATAGTCTTAAAGCGTTCTTGCCGGCTGTTTTCTGTCTCGCCGATGTCCGGTTCGCGTTGAACGAGCGCCAAGTTCGGAACCGTTGGGAAGGTGATATTAAACAGGAGGGTGGCCAAGATGTCATCTGGTCACCCTCCTGTCGATTATTATGAGCTGTCAGCTACTTTCTTTGGAAGAACTCTCCTTTTTGATTCTTAGGGTTGACTTGATAGAAGTTGGAGTAAGCTTTCACAGTGTTGTGATTGAACACGTTAGTGTTGGATATGACAACACCGAAACCACAAATCTGATTCATAGACTTGTCCGAGTACTGGGCCAAAGCCTGAAACTCGACATTATTTGAAATCCTGTTTTCGTACATCAAAGTATTGAAATCGCTTGAAACCGCGAACCAGAGCCATTCGTAATCAGGAACTCCAAGCTCAGTCTCAGTGTAAAGCCAAGGCTTTCCCCACGCAGTGGCAGTCCTTGTCGCCAGACCAGGGAAGTATGTGGCGTACTTGCCGTTAGCAAGCTGTCCGGATCCGTCTCTGGTGTCCAGGAAGACTCCCACTCTGACAGACTTCTTGTCGTAGTCTATGTCAACACAAGCGTCAAGGACAGTGTCAAAGTACAAGCCCTTGATACCGATGTTGTTCGCATAAGTGTTACCATCAGCTGCCTTAAGGGGGTCCTTGTTTCTTGGGGCGGCGAATGTGACAGTTTGGAACGTGTAAGGATCGTTCGCCGTGACATACGAGCCACTGCCGGCGAAGACTTTAGTGGTGAATGTCCAGTTGCCCTTGAAGTCCGCAGGCGCGATCTGAGTGAGCTTGAATGATGAGCCGTTTTCAAAGGTGAGGGTAGCGGTACGTGGAAATCCTGTCGTGTTGGCTGTCCAATATACCTTGCCATCCGCATAGGTGAGCCATCCGTCGCCACCGGTAGGAGTGCCTGAAGCACTGATGTCCTGGCTGCCGGCTGCATCATCAGCCCATTTGTCAACCTTCTCGGCAGGGGTCACGTCGCCGCAGTTGAATGCCGCGGAGGCAGGAGCGCTTTCGGCGTCCCAAGAGTCGTAAGCGACAACCGTCACGGTGTACTGTCCTGGCTCGGAAAGGGTTCCGAAGTCAACAGTCCAGCTGGACTTCATCCCCGAAGTCTTTGAGTGGAGATAGAAGTCGGCAAGAATCTTCTTGGTAGCGATGACTGTTCCGGCCTTGGAAAGGGTCACAACATAGTGGTGCACGAACTCATCGTCCTTTCCTGCGGCGAATGTCACAGACACGGCCTCGGCTTCCTTGACATCCTTGACTTCGACTGTACCCAGTGTCGGCGTCTGGTTGGCTGCCTTGCGGGAGTCATTGTTGTACTTCGCGAGGTTGGCGCCGTCTGCACTCGGATACCGCATCACGTAAGGCTCTCCTATGGTGTCCTGGTTGAAAAAGTCCATTTTGATGACACGCATATTGCCGTTGATGTCAAACTGGACCAGATAGCCCTGCGAGAAATTGTTGGCGTCGTTCATCACGGTAGGTGTGCCGCTGACACCTTCCCAGCCGGCCGGCTCTATGGCCATATACCTTGTCGATCCGCAGCCGAGAGCGGTCCACTTGCCCTGCCACAGGGAGCGTGGATCGTTGATCGGGAAGTGAAGGTGGCCGTGGAACGAAACAATCTGAGGGTACTTCTCAAGCACGGAGGTAAGAGCCTTTGTCGCCCAGTATTCAGGCAGGGTCGAGGTCCAGATTCCGCCCTCCTCGCCGAGAAGGCTGCCGTAGATTGTGCTGTGGATCATCGGATGGGTCAGCACGATGACGTACCTGTTGGGGTCTGTCCTGGTGATTGCCTCCAACTGCTGATCAAGCCAATTGATCACGTTCTGAGAGTAAACCACAGGCTGGTCGCCGTTAGGGGTGACGGCAAGGATGTGATAGCCGCCTACGATGCAGTGACGGGCCTCGTAGTTGTTCCTCATCGTGTTGTCAACGTCGGTCTTGAAATACGCGTCACCCAAGGTGTTGGCAAAAGCCACAGACTGAGCAACGGTACTTTGAGACCAGGCGTAGGAGCTGTTCATATCGTGGTTGCCGACAGTGTAGATCATCGGCACGTCCTCAGGCTTGAAGACTTCCTCGTAGAGGTTCTTGAAGTTCTGGGCCATAGTGATTTCGGCTCTCTGTATCAGGTCTCCGGCCACCAGAACACCGTCGATGCCGTCTGCGTCGTTCTTTGCGGCCTCGGCTTTCAACTGGTTGAGGGCGGAGACAAACTTCAGGGCGTACGCGTCGCCCGAGCCTTCGATGTGGATGTCGCTGATGGCGGCGAGGGACAGGGAGATTCTGGACTCGTCGAACACAGGAGAGAGTTCGTGGGGAGCCTCAAGCGTGCCTGCGTCGTAGACTTTGCCGGGTTCTGTCTCGATGGCCTCGTAGGAAGCCACTCTGCCGATGACATTGTCGGACGCGTCGCAGGCTATGATTGTGTAGCCGCTGCTGAGGAGGATGCCGGGACGGAGGCCGATGTAGCAGTCGCCCGCCCCGTTGACATATTTCCTGATGGAGACGGTCTCCTCGAAATCCGGTGAAGGGTTGTCGGAAAGGTCGTAGTTGGCGAAGGCGATGAAGGTGTTCTTGTTGATGACCTCACCGTTGTTGCCGCAGACCTTGATGTACTTCGTGTCAGGATTGGTGACAGTCACCTTGAGAAGAGCGAATATGTTCCTGAAACTCAGGGTCATATCATTTGCGTCGCAGGCTGCCACGGTCACGGAAGGCACCGCGTCCCGGCATCTGTCCATATTGTCCGTTGACCAGTATTGCTTGAGTTTGAAGCCCTTGATTCCGCAATCCTTGAGCATTCCGTAGAAATATCCGGCCTCCTTGAGAAGCTTTCCGGTAGAGACGAATGTGGCCGTCTTGCCGTCGGAAGCGACCTCCGTCGCCTTGATTGTCTCCTTCGATGTGAAGTTGCCCTTCACACTGTAGACTACAATCTCGTCACCGGATGTCCAGGTCGTCTTGAATCCGGCGGGAGCGTCAGGAAGCTGCGCCTTGAACCGGATCTCTGTGGCGGCAGGCTTTTCAGGGTCTGTTTCCAGTCTGTCGCCATTTTCCTCCTTCACGTTGCAAGAGAGGAGTGTGGCCGCGGAGATCACCGCCGCCAGAAATGATATTGACATTCTTTTGATGTTCATTTTCGGATAGTTTAGTAATTAGTTGGCTTCGGCCTCGATGTAGCCCCAAACGGTCAGCTCCCAGAGATCGATGTATCCCGACTTGTTTCTGGAGTTGGTGAACACAATCGCAAGATAGCGTCCCGATTTCATCGCGCAGTTCCTGTTGCCGGGATTGTCGCCATAGTAAAGGAGGGTGCTGAGGATCGGACTGCCGAATGCGGAAGCGAAGTCTTTCTCGTCCGGATTGAAAGGATCGTTTCCGGTGAATATCTGGAAATTGAAGATGTAGCGGTAGCCGGTCGTAGGATTCCTCGCCATAGAGAATGTCTTGTAGGTCGGTTCCTTGCCGGGCTCGCAGTTAGTGTCGATTGAAAGAATCTTCGGGAAGGTGTTGCCGGCGGTGCTGTGCCAACGATGGTTCGAGTCGGAGACTCCGTCGAAGATCTTGTCCGGAGTGTTGTCCCCCATCGTCATTCCTGTGGTCGCCGTGACTGTCCAGCCTTTGGTGTCAAGAGGATAGACAATCGGATAGCTTGACTTTGTCCATTCCATCCAGACAGTGTCCCTTCCGTCGCTTGGGAGGAATCCCGAGCAGAACTCGAAGTACTTTCCGCGCTTGGCGTCAGGAAGTTTGAAACTTACCTCTCGCGGAGTCATCCTCGGGCCGTACTCCACCCATTCTCCCTCCGTGTTCTTGTAGCGGAACTTGGTGGCCACCATCTCGGATGTCGATTCCGTAAGCTGGACCGTGGCTGTCGTGCCGTCAACCCAAGCGTGGGTGAACTTTCTTTCCTCGTGGGTCGAGAGCCAGTTCTTGCCATAAGGAGTGGCGGTAAGTTCGGATGACATAGACCTGTTGCCGAGTTTGTCGAAATTGACGATTTCAAATGTGTAGCCACGGTCGTCGAGACCCTCTATCTTCACGGACACGGTGTCTGTGAAATCCGAGTAGTTCAGATCAACCGAGTCGGACCTGCTGTCCCAGTAGACCCTGGCGCTTCTGACGGAAGGATCCTTCGGTACAGGCCAGAACAGCGTCACCTTGTTGAATCCGGTTTCAGACTTGATGTTCAAGGCCTTGGCCGGATAGATGTAGCCACCGCCCTTGACAAACTCCTTGTAGATGTCATCCTGTGAGGTGCAGGCGGCCGCGGCAAGGACGATAGCGGATGCAAATATGCTTGTTTTCAATGTTTTCATATTCATCATAAAGCGGTTTTTATCTATATTCCTGAAGCACCTGTCCGTAAGGGGTCAGCTCACCCATCTGGATTTTGAACGAGCTGCCGGTGTAGCCGTAAGAGGCGAAGGTGTCCACGAAGACAACGCGCAGGTAGCGGAGTTCGTCGTAGGCGTGAGGGTATTCCTCATTGTTGAACTCAAAGTCATTGCCTTTGTTCCAATACTCCCTGTCATCCTGGGTGATAGGGCCGACCGCACCGTCAGGATCATAGCCGGACGGCTTTGTCTGCTCAAAACGTCCGAGGCAGAACCAGGTGTTGTCGAATCCGTGTTCGTTCCCGGCCACTACTTCGCCGGTAGGGTTCTTGCTTCCCCAGAATTCGAATTTGCGCACCTGTGCGCCGTCGTAGCAGTAGTAGTTACGGCCGCGTGGCAGGGTCTGGACGTGGCTGAGCTTGGTCAGCACTCCCAGATCGATGGTGATCCACGCCGGCAAAGCCGCAGGGTTGCTGTCGAAGAGGTTCGTCCCCTTTCCGTCAGGGTCGTTAAGCCCGTCCCAAAGCATATCCACTCCATATTTGGACGAGCTGGCGGTGCAGTTGTCATCCTTGATCTTTGCGTCCCTGAACTTGGACTTCGTGAGCTTGACTTCCTCCAAAGGGGTGAGGATCGCCTTCACGGTGTCGGACACATTGCCCCACCTGTCGCGGAGGTAGGCTCCGAAGATGGCCTCCACAGGCTCAATGTCACGCCTTGAAAGAGTTATCTGCTCGGCGGCTGTGAACAGCGTGGTCACCTGCTCCCATTTCATCTGGCTGACCGGCTTGTCGAAATCGCTGAGGTCGGTGTCGCGCAGAAGAACGATTGTCAGGTTCTCCCTGGGAGTGTTGCCGTCAATCCGGACCTTCACACCTCCGAACGTCTGGTAAAGAGTGGCAGTGGCAAGGGAGATGGCCGGCTCAAGAGGGGTGACCTCCACCTTGACAGGCGTTGACTCCACCTCGTTGACATTGATGGACGCAAGCTCGACGGTGTGCGGCTTGGTGTCAACGAAGCCCACCACGGTAAGGCTGTCCACGTAGCGGGAGATTTTCGCGTTTACCTGCTCTCCGTTGCGGGTGTACTTTGCGATGACACCCTTGATGTTGTCATCATCGGGGATGTTCACCTTGATGACAGCCCCTCCGCTGATGCTTCTCACGCTCTCTACCGAAACAGGGCTTGGAGCGGGGATGCTCTCGTCTTTCTGGTCTATACGTCCAAACTCATTCGCTCCGTCGTCGCAGGCGGCAAGAAGAAGAGCGGAGCAGAGCAGAAAGAATGTTGTCTTGAATATGTTGTTCATACTTTGTGTCATTAATTAAAGTTACCAGCCCAGATTCTGCACCAGATTAGGGTTTCTTTCAATGTAGTACGTGTAGATAGGCCAGAAGTAGTCCTTGAGACCGAAGTTCTGCTCTGAGACCAGAGTCTTCTGATAGTATTCGCCCGGAGACGAGGCCGAGACACGGAATCCGTAGATTCCTTTCTGGTACTCGGTGGAAGCCTCCTTCCAACGGCGGAGATCCCAGAATCTCTGGCTCTCGAACGCCAGCTCGATCAGACGCTCGCGATGGATGATCTCACGCATTCCGACCTGTGACTTGTAGAGGTCAGGGCGCGTGCTGTAGTTGTCCCAGGACTCTTTCACGCCGGGGATTCCGGCCCGCTTGCGAATCGCGTCAAGAGCGTTGAACAACTCCTCGCTGTAGGCTCCGTCAGGTCCCTCTGCCTCATTGATGGCCTCGGCGTAAAGCAGGTAAAGGTCTGACAGTCTGATTATCGGCCAAGGGTACCAATATGTCGATACCGACGCAAAGGAGGCGTTCCCTGACCAAATCAGCCTGTAAGGGGCGAGTTTCTTGGGGAAATAGCCTGTGACAGGACCGGCTTCCTTGTTGTTGGTCTTTCCGTTGGAGCTTCCGCCTCGGGCCTCAAGGGTGTGGATGTCATCGGGCTGAAGGTCATTGTAGTTGCCAAGGGCTCCGAGCCACTTGCCACCGTCGAATCCAAGGTCGGCATAGAACCTTGGCTCACGGTCAAAGTTCAGCTGGATGGTCTGGTAGCCCTGCTTGATGTAGTATTTATGGGCGGTGTCTCCGGTTCTGAGACTGTACTGGTCCGTACTTGCGAACTCTTTGTCGTAGTTGATCGGAAGGCCGTTCTTTGTGTAGAACATCTCGGCTATCTTTAGCGGAACTCCGATGAAGTCGGTTCCTCCGATACCGCCAAGCTTGGCCCCGTCTGCGTCTTTCTGCAGAATAGGCGCGCACCACTGCTGGAATGTTCCGGTGGAGACCTGGGTGTTGCCCCAGATCAACTCGCTGTTCCATCTTTCGCAGAAAGCGTTGCGGATTGTGAGGTCGGTGATGAGTGAGTCGCACATCCTGTATTCCCTTTCCACATTGACCCTGTCATAAAGCTTTAGGTTGGCCTCTTCGCAGACATCTATGGCATCCTCACAAGCCTCAAGGGCATATTCCCAACGTTTGAGTTTGTCGGCTTCGGACTTTGCCGGGAAGAGTCTCTCGCCCTTGCCGTCAACCAAGGCGGCTTCCTCATCGTTGCCGTTGAACAGAGGGCTAGCGGCATAAACGGCGACCTTGGCCTTGAGAGCGGCACAGATTGGCTTGGTGATGCGGCCAAGCTCGTCGGAGGACGGGTTGACAAGAGGCAGATAGGGCAAAGCCTCGTCCAGAAGGTCAAGCACGAAGTCAAAGCAATCGTCAATATTGTCGCGGTACACACGCACCTCCTCGACTGAAGAGTCTATCGGAAGGCTCTCGCGGATGATCGGGACGGGACCCCATTTGCGGATAAGGTTGAAGTGGTAGTAGGCCTTGAGGAACGAAGCCTCGGCCTTCCACTGGGATTTCTCATCCTCGGTCATATCCGGGACGCCGTCGATGTTCTCCACAAGGATGTCACAGCAACGGATTCCCTCGTACATACTCTTCCAGTCGCTGTTGTAGCAGATAGCGGCGCTCTGAAGGCCTTTCGCGATAGGGAACGAGGCTGAGTTCTTGTTGTAGAGATACGTGGTGACGCGGGTGTCAAGATCCCACAGGTCGTCACCGGTGAGCATACCGCTGTCCTTTCCGGCCACGCCATCGTTGGTCATATAGGAGTAGCAGGTGGCCAGATACCTAATGGCCGTCGATCTGAGGTTGAAGGCCGTCTCGATTGACGCCAGGCCGTCATCAGGCACAACGTCAAGGAACTGGTTGCAGCCGCTGACCGCAGACAATGCCCCCGCCGCCAACAGCGAAATTGTGATATTCTTAAATGACTTTTTCATAATTCCCGTACATTATTTGGTGTCGAACGTAACATTCACACCAAAGTTGAATGTCCTCTGAATAGGGTAGTTGAGGCCGTTTCCGGCAAGCTCTGGGTCCCAAAGCTTGAACTTGCTCCAGCACCAGAGGTTGTTGCCCTGGAAGTAAAGCCGCAGGCTGTCGATGCTGAGCTTGCGAGTGAGCTTCTGCGGAAGGGTGTAGCCTAGTTCTAGCTGCTTCAGCCTGAGGAACGAGCCGTCCCTCATCCACCAGGTGCTTGTCGCCGTGTTGTTACGGTTCTCGTAGGAGCTGAACCTTGGGTAAAGAGCGTAGATGTCGCGGTTGTCCTCGCTCCAGTGGCTGTCGGAATATGCCTTAAGCAGCTGCGTGTTGTTGACGAACGGAGCGGTGCCGTAAATGTTGTTCTTTGTGTTGTAGGTGCTTGTGGCATTGATCCAGAATGATTCGCGGCCAAGGCCCTGGAAGAACACGGAAAGGTCAACACCCTTGTAACCGATGGACACACCGAAGCCGTAGATGATCTCCGGAGAGGTAGGATAGCCGATAGGGACCATATCCGCGGAGGTAATCTTGCCGTCGCCGTTGACATCGGTGTACTTGATGTCACCTCCGCCGTAAGGAGAGCCGAATGAAGTCTGGTCAGGGCTGTTGGCTGCCTCCTCGTCATCGATGAACAGACGTTCGGCGATGTAGCCCCAGGTCTGTTTGATCGAGTGGCCGGCGTGCTGGCGGTACTTCTCGGGATAGGTAGGCTCCTCGTAGACATCGTATTTTCCGTTTGACCAGGTGAAGTTGGCTCTCGCCGATGTCCAGAGATCCTTGCTCCAAACTTTCTGGTACTCGGCCTGGAGATCCACGCCGTGTGCCCTCGCCTCTCCGATGTTGGCGGAGATGCCGGCCTGAAGTCCCATTGTCTCAGGAACATCGGCGCGGGACATAAATATGTCCTTGCGTCTCTCCGTGAAGTACTCGGCGATGAGGTCGAAATTGTCGAACAAGCCTATTTCGACAGCGTAGTTGGTCTTGTAGGATTTTTCCCACGTGATGGCTTCGTTGGCGTAGCGGACAACATCGATGCCCTTATAGGTCACTCCGCGGAACTCGCCGAAAGTGGCTGACAGGCTGGAGCTGCTCATGTTCATTTCGGAGAGATAATAGAAACGGTTGCTCTCGCTTCCGATCTTGTCGTTTCCGACGAGACCATAGGAGACGCGTAGCTTGAGGTTGTCAACTGTCTTCTTCAAAGACTTGAACCAATGCTCGTTGGAGACCACCCAGGCGGCTCCGGCGGACGGGAAGAATCCCCAGCGGTGGGACTTGTGGAAGCGTTCCGATCCATTGTAACCGAAGTTGAACTCGGTGAAGTACCTTTTGTCCCAGCCGTAGGTGAAACGTCCGGAAAGACCGGCGTTGCGGGAAGGGAGGGAAAGCTGGAGGGAACCGGCGTTGGCCTTCCGTGACTCGTAGGCAGTGAGAACCAACAGTCCGGTGACCTCGCTGCGGCCGAAGTCGCGGGCGTAGTTAAGGCGCGTTTCCGAGTACAATGTGTTCTGTACCGTCTTGTTGCCTTCGTTGTAGGTGAGGTAATCGGTACCGTCGTCGTTGATTCGGGCAAGGTGGTACTCTCCGGTGTAGGAATCGTGGGTGTTGAGGGTGTACCAGAAGGGGCTGAACTGACGGTTCACGCTGAAGTCAGAAAGACGGGTCAGGTTGAAGAGAGTCATAGCGCTGAGTCCCTTTGTGATGAAATCAAGATTCTGGTTCAGCTCGATGGCGGCTATCATCTGTGAGCGCTGGTAGTCACGGTAACCTTTCACCATATTGGCGTAAGGGTTTGTGTACTGCCCCTTATCGTAGTTGCCGAACATAATGTGCTTGATTCCGATGTGGTCGTCATCCATAGGATAGTAGGCCGGGAAGAGCACAGGGTCGGAGTGAACCACATCCACATAAACCTTGTTTCCTCCGTCGAGCGGTCCGCGGTAGTCGGTGAAGTTGCCGGTAAGGCGGACGGCAAGCTTTGTGGTCGGGGTCACATTTATGTCGATGTTGGAGCGCAGGGTATATGTCTTCTGGTCAATGTTGTTGTTGAAGCTGTTCCTCTTATCGACGTTCAGAATACCTGTGTCCTGGGTGAAGGCACCGGAGACATAGTAGGTGGCAACCTTGCCTCCACCACGTGCGGAAACGTTTGCGCGATACGCCGTAGAAAAATCTTTGAAAAGCATCTTGTACCAATCGTTGGCAGGATAGATGTACGGATTGGAGCCCGGCTTCCCGGTGTTCTCGATCTTGTCGTAGGAGTACATCAGCTCTCCGAGAGGGTCACGGGTGGTGATGGCCTCGTTGTAGGACTTCATATAGGTGATAGGGTCGGCAAGCTCGACAACGTCGGTCGGCTGGGAGATAGAAGTCTCGACACGGGCGAAGATTTTAGCCGGGCCTTCCTGGCCGCGTTTTGTGGTCACGAAGATGACTCCGTTAGCTCCGCGCGCTCCGTAGAGGGCGGTAGCCGTGGCGTCCTTCATAATCGAGAAGCTTTCGATGTCATCCGGCTGAAGGCGGGCGAGATCGGTGGAGGTCAGCTCGATGTTGTCAATGAGGATCAGAGGGCTGGTGTTGGCTCCGAATGTGGTGATACCGCGCACGAAGAAGTCGGCGTTGTCCTGTCCCGGCTCACCGGAACGCTGGTAGGCGATGACACCGGCGACATTACCCGCAAGGGCTGTGGTCAGGTTGCTGGACGGCACCTTCAATGTTCCGACATCAACGGTGGTGATGGCGGCCACGGTGCTCTCTTTTCTCTGTTTACCGAAGGCGACAACGGTCACCTCGTCAAGTTCGTTAGCCGCGTTCTTCAGCTTAACGATGAAGTTGGTCATACTTCCGACCTCCAGAATCTGAGACTCCTTTCCAAGGCACTCAAATTTAAGTTTGTCAGTCGGCTTGACTCCGGACAGCTCGAAGGAACCGTCAAGGTCAGTCATCACACCCTTGGTGGATCCGACAACCGACACTGTCGCTCCCGGCATAGTCTCGCCGCTTTCCTCCTCGTAGATCACACCCTTGATGGTCTTGGTCTGGGCCAGAACCGCCAATGGAGCGAGTGTCAGGAGGAGAGACAGTACGATTTTCTTTAAAGACATAAATACTGAATTTGAAGTTTAATGTGAATCAGTAGTAATAGAAAGAGGGATGGACGCGTCAGCGATTTCCCCAAAAAGAAATACGCAAGTCGAGGGGCTCTCGGATAATCCGCCGCGGAGCCGGACTCAGGACTTGGGTGAATGCTTGCTTGCCTTTGTTCATATCCTGCGGATCAGAACGCAAGACTACGAACTCGTTTCAAATTGTGGTTATCAAAGAACTTGTTTAAAATGTGTCAATTAGTTACAAAATCCAATGCGTGGTTCAACGCATCAATACTATTCAACCAAAACCGATTTAGTCGGCAATTTACAAAAATGTATTTAAAAAACAATAGTTTTTGTATATTTGGCCTATGAATATGAAATGGTTATGTGCAGGATTGTTCCTGCTTCTCTGTGCGGTGACATCCGCGCAGCAGCCTGCATCCAAGGCAGGTTATGTCGATCCTTTCATCGGCACCGACGGAATGGGGCACACATTTCCCGGGGCGTGCGTGCCGTTTGGCGGGGTTCAGCTCAGTCCGGACACGGACACGATTCCTCACAACGTGGACGGTAAGTACCAGCCGCATGTCTATGAGTATTGTGCCGGCTACCGTTACTCGGATCCGACCATTGTGGGCTTCAGCCACACCCATTTCAGCGGTACCGGCCACTCTGATCTCGGGGACATCCTGCTGATGCCGACCACGGGGACGCTCAGACTGAATCCCGGAACCGGCGACAACCCGGACAGCGGCTATCGCAGCCGCTTTTCCCACGACACCGAGAAGGCCTCGCCCGGTTACTACGAGGTGATGCTCGACGACTACGGCGTGAAAGCCCGTCTGACAGCTACCACCAGAGTGGGAGTACACGAATATTCATTCCCGCAGGGCACTGACGGCCAGGTGATTCTGGACTTGATACACGGAATCTACAACTACGACGGCAAGACCCTCTGGGCTGAGGTGCAGGTCCGGAACGACACCCTGCTGACCGGCTACCGGATCACAAATGGCTGGGCGCGCGCCAACTACACATATTTCGCGATTTCATTCTCGCAGCCTGTCACTGAATATGGCTACACCGACCGTGCCCGAATCAACTACAAGGGTGGCTGGAGCAAGTTCGCCCAGTACCGTGATTTCCCTGCTATGGCGGGACGCAAGCTGGTAGCCTGGTTCAAGTTCGCCACCTCCAGAAACCCTGTGCTGACGGTTAAGGTGGCACTTTCCGCCACAGGCGCGGAGGGCGCGCTGAAGAACCTTGCGGCGGAAGCGTCGGGAAAGTCTTTCGGGACCATCGCGGCTGAAGCCTCCTCGGCTTGGGAAAAGGAACTCTCGCAGATAGATGTACAGGGGACCGAAGACGAGAAGAAGATGTTCTATACATCCCTCTACCATACGATGATCAATCCGTCAGTCTATATGGATGTGGATGGAAAGTACAGGGGGCTTGACCACGAGATACACCAGGCCGACGGCTTCACGAACTACACGGTGTTCTCTCTCTGGGACACTTACCGCGCCGAGCATCCGTTCCTGGCCCTGTTCAAGCCGGATCGTGACCGGGATATGATCGAGTCGATGCTTGCGCACTATGACCAGAATGTCCTGAAGATGCTTCCTGTCTGGAGTCACTGCGCCAACGAGAACTGGTGTATGAGCGGTTATCACGCTGTCCCTGTGCTGGCGGACGCTATCGCAAAGGGGCTTGACGTTGACCGTGACAGGGCGCTTGAGGCTATGGTGACCACCTCAAAGGCGGAGTGGTACGCCGGTCTCGGCGATTATATGAAGCTCGGCTATGTGCCATACGACCGAATCTCCACGGCGGCGAGCAACACACTGGAATATTCCTACGACGACTGGACTGTCTGGAACACCGCCCGCCTTGTCGGGAACGGCAAGGTCGCCGACGAATACCTTCCACGCGCGCGCTACTATAGGAACGTGTTTGACACTGAGTTGGGTTTCGCCCGGCCGAAGTATTCCGATGGCTCTTTCAAGAAGGACTTCGACATAATGCAGACGATGGGCGAGGGTTTCATCGAGGGGAACTCGCTGAACTTCTCGTTCCACGCGCCTCAGGATGTGTTCGGGGTTATGGAGCTGATGGGCGGAGAGAAGAGGTTTGTCACAGCGCTGGACGAACTGTTCTACCATGATCTTCCTGAATATGCCTACGCCACCAACGAGGATGTCACCAAGGACTGCCTGATCGGAGGCTATGTCCACGGCAACGAGCCGAGCCACCATATTCCTTATCTTTATGCCTGGACAAGCCAGCCTTGGAAGACACAGTATTGGATAAGGGAGATAATCAACAGGATGTACCGACCTGACATTCACGGGCTTGGCGGTAATGACGATTGCGGGCAGATGTCCGCCTGGTACATATTCGGAGTCCTTGGGTTCTATCCTGTCTGTCCTGGAAGCGACCAGTACGTGTTCGGAGCGCCGTATCTTCCTTATGCCAAGATTGCATTGGCTGACGGAAAGACCCTTGAGGTGAAGGCTTCAGGCGTGAGTGACACGAACCGCTACGTGAAGAAGATTCTCCGGAACGGTGTCGAGTACAAGCGCCTCTACATAACCCACGATGACCTTCTTCAAGGCGGTACTATCGAGTTTGTGATGTCTTCCCGGCCGAACAAGTCACGCGGCCTGAAGCCGGAGGATAAGCCGTACTCCCTCACTCCAAGGAAGTAGTCCCGTCACAACGAAGCCTTGCGCGCCAAGACCCCCCCGCACACCGAAGCACCCAAAACCGCAATGGGCTGAATAACTGATTCGTCGCGGTTGAATAGGGATAGGGATTTTAGTGGGAGTTGACTGATACCATCGTGGCAATTGGTGCTTCTGATGTCCCGAGGCAATTATGGAATGTGAGTCCGGCTGATTCTGACAACCGTTGGTCAGCTTCAATATGGTTGCATAGGGATATTCAACGATAATGTGCTATTTTTGCAGAGGTTTGAATTATTTGAAGGTATGAGATTCATCAGTTGGAACGTGAACGGTCTGCGCGCTTGTGCGGGAAAGGGTTTCGATGAGGCGTTCAACACTCTGGACGCGGATTTTTTCTGTATTCAGGAGACCAAGATGCAGCCGGGGCAGCTGGATCTGGAGTTCCTGGGCTACACATCCTACTGGAACTCCGCGGAGAAGAAGGGATACTCCGGAACGGCGATATATTCGAGGCATCAGCCGCTGTCGGTGACTTACGGCATCGGGGTTGAAGAGCACGACCACGAAGGTAGGGTCATCACGCTTGAGATGCCGGAGTTCTACCTTGTCTGTGTCTATGTGCCTAATTCACAGGACGGCCTGCGCAGGCTTGACTACAGGATGCGTTGGGAGGACGATTTCCGGGAGTATCTTGCCGGACTCTTCGCCCGCAAGGGTGTGGTGGTCTGCGGGGATCTGAATGTGGCGCACAACGAGATAGACATCAAGAATCCTGACACGAACCGCCGCAACGCCGGATTCACCGATGAGGAACGGGGCAAGTTCTCTGGGCTTCTGGATTCTGGTTTCACGGACTCGTGGCGTTTCCAGCACCCGGACGAGGTGAAGTACTCCTGGTGGTCGTACCGTTTCCACGCCCGTGAGAAGAACGTCGGCTGGCGTCTTGACTACTTCCTTGTCTCCGACAGCCTCAAGGACAAGATCCGCTCCACCGAGATCCACACCGGAATCCTCGGCTCCGACCACTGCCCTGTCGAGCTTGATCTCGATCTCTGACGGCATATTTGTCGGATTTGCCTTATTCGGCGGCAATTAACTTCTTTGTGCTTATGAAGTTGATTGAACGGAATATGGCTCAGATAATCGCTTTGTGTGAAAAGCATAAAGTGGTTTCGCTGTATGTTTTCGGCTCCGTTCCGACCGATAGGCTCAACGAAGGCGGCGAAGTGGATTATTCCCAAGAGCCTCCATATTGATACCACAAATATCCCATTGTTTACAAGATTCCCAAAGGACAACAATAATCCCTAATATGGGATTCTATTATATAAATTGTCTGATTTTCTTTAAGAATTTCGGACAGAATTACAATGGAAGAAAAACTTACTATCCTACATACGCTACTGCTTTTGTATTCAAAGGCGGAACGAGTTAAAGCAAAGGTTGGTCATTGATAGAACGGTTTTCTGAAGATATTGATTTGGCAATAGACCGCCAGTATTTGGGATTCACCACTGTTGATACCAAAAGTCGGCGAACTAAATTACGCAAAGATTCAAAGAAGTCTATCGACACCGTTTTTGCCGTAGATATAGCCGACAAATTAAATGAATTGGGTTTATCTGACCATTGTAAAGCAATTGTCCCGGAAACCTCGGTAAGTGACCTCGACCCTGTTGCAGTATTAATTGAGTATGATTCAATCCTACAAAATAAGATTCAATATATTCCGGAGCGAGTTAAGTTTTAAATAAGTTGTCGTTCTCTTATGAAACCGTCTGAAAGGATAGAGATTCGTTCGATGATAGAGGATGCGTATCCTGATGAAGAATTTCCTTTATCTGCATTTGCTGTTCCCACAGTTGCTCCGGGACGAACATTTCTGGAAAAAGTGTTTTTGTTGCATAAAGAGTTCAATCGTCCTAATGGTTGCACACGCATAGAACGTATAGCTTGCCATATGTATGACATTGTCAAAATGACGGATAAGCCGTTTGCCTCCGAAGCAATGAACAACAAGATACTGTATGAGGATATTGTGTCGCACCGTAGTCAATTCACCGCTTGGAGCGGTCTTGACTATGCCTCACATTTGCCGCAAACGTAAATTCTGTTCCTCCTGCACATATAATGACCGCATTACAGGACGTTTACCGCCAAATGCAAATTGGCTTCATCTATGCTGAAGCACCATCATTTGATGAAATTATGGAGCAGTTGCAGGACAGTTTCAGGTCATTGAAGTGGGGAAATCATTGTTGACAATAGGCAGACATTCAGATGTTTTTGCCATCAGCTTCGCCCAGGCCGCTGCCAATATTTCAAATTACGTCCTACTTGTTTTGATTATCATTACTTTACATCGAAACAATCCCTCTGGTGTTGTCTTCTCCGAAAATATTGCTATCTTAGCATCGTTTTAGGTCTTGTGACCCGAAACATACATATTAGGTGAAAGTGTTTTCGCACTGTCCTTAAAGAGAAAATGTGGTAATTTTCAATGGAATAGGGACGCCGACAACACCTTTTCATCTGTATCTGCTTGCGTGTACCCTACACTCAACGATACAGGTGTGGGGATTGTTTCCGTTTATTTATTCCAAGGTTTTACCACAGCCTCTCTTTAGATAAACGAATCGGCTCCACACTTTCTTTTTGTACAAACTTAATCAGCTACGGGGGCCGGGCCGAATAATAAGCCAGCATTATGCCACAAAGTGTTAAAAGAAACAATTTGGAAGAAAGTATTAAGAACAAGTTACTTGGCCATAAAATTGAAACAGCTTCTGTTGAAAGAGTAGAAGACGTTACGTTAGAATCTTGCTTAGACCTATCAGGAAATTCCGTGAATGACGATTGTCTTGAAGATTGCAAGAAGGGTTATTTTAATGCAACAGTAACGCTTTTATCTCAAATAACGGATGACAATGACCCAAATAAAGATATCGGCAAGTTGAGCGAAAGAAAAGACGTGTCGGGGGAATATCTTGTTACGAATTATGATAATGAATCTAAGGGGTTTACAGTTGAAATTCCATACAAAATAATAATATAATATCACCAGTTTATGAAATTACACAAGTTAACATGTAGCGCTATGCTTGCAATCTTATTTGCAGGATGTGCAGAGAAGGAAACCCTTGTCGAGGTTTCCTCCGTGTCGCTTAACACGGCGACAATCGAAATGGTGGAAGGCGAGACGTTCAGCCTCGTCGCCACGGTGCTTCCGAAGGACGCCGAGTATGACGGGGTGACCTGGGCCTCTTCCAACGCCTCTGTCGCCGGGGTCAACCCCTCCGGCGTTGTCACCGCCTTGAAGGAAGGCACCGCCACCATCACCGCCAGCGCCGGCGGCAAGTCCTCCACCTGTGGCGTAAGGGTCTCCGCCAAGGTAATCGCCGTGACCTCTGTCACCCTCGACAATTCATCCCTGTCTCTTCAGGTGGGCGAGACGGCCACTCTGACGGCGACAGTGAAGCCGGACAACGCGAGCAATAAGTCCGTGGAGTGGAACTCGTCGGATGTCTCCGTGGCGACAGTGTCCGACGGCAAGGTGACCGCCAGGAAATCCGGTACCGCCACAATCACGGCGAAGTCCGGGAACTGCACCGCGGAATGCGATGTCTCTGTTACTGTCAACACTGAGTCGGTGACCCTTGACAAGACGGCCCTCTCTCTTGCTGTGGGCGAGACTGCCCAGCTGACCGCCACAGTAAGTCCTGCTGACGCGACCGACAAGACCGTGGCCTGGTCATCCTCCGATGCGTCCGTGGCCAAGGTTGACAACGGCAAGGTGACGGCGTTGAAATCCGGCAAGGCCACGATAACCGCCAAGTGCGGCGAGAAGACCGCGGAGTGTGTCGTGACTGTGAGCGTCCCTGTGACCTCAATCAGCCTTGACAAGACGGCCCTCTCTCTTGCTGTGGGCGAGACTGCCCAGCTGACCGCCACAGTAAGTCCTGCTGACGCGACCGACAAGACCGTGGCCTGGTCATCCTCCGATGCGTCCGTGGCCAAGGTTGACAACGGCAAGGTGACGGCGTTGAAATCCGGCAAGGCCACGATAACCGCCAAGTGCGGCGAGAAGACCGCGGAGTGTGTCGTGACTGTGAGCGTCCCTGTGACCTCAATCAGCCTTGACAAGACGGCCCTCTCTCTTGCTGTGGGCGAGACTGCCCAGCTGACCGCCACAGTAAGTCCTGCTGACGCGACCGACAAGACCGTGGCCTGGTCATCCTCCGATGCGTCCGTGGCCAAGGTTGACAACGGCAAGGTGACGGCGTTGAAATCCGGCAAGGCCACGATAACCGCCAAGTGCGGCGAGAAGACCGCGGAGTGTGTCGTGACTGTGAGCGTCCCTGTGACCTCAATCAGCCTTGACAAGACGGCCCTCTCTCTTGCTGTGGGCGAGACTGCCCAGCTGACCGCCACAGTAAGTCCTGCTGACGCGACCGACAAGACCGTGGCCTGGTCATCCTCCGATGCGTCCGTGGCCAGAGTCAACAACGGCAAAGTGACTGCCGTTTCTACCGGGACAGCGATAATAACAGCGATTTCGGCGGGTTTCTCTGCTTCCTGCAATGTGTCTGTCACTCATCCCGATAATGTAATCTACTACACATCCAGTGACGGCAACATTGTGCAACCGTACGATAATGACACTTTCGGGGCAAACATTGTCTCAAATGAATACGTGGAAGGCATTGGAAGAATAGTGTTCGACGGCCCTGTGACGAAGATTGGTGGACTCGCTTTTAACGATTGCAAAAACTTGCAATCTGTGAATATTCCAGACAAGGTTACTAAAATAGGCGGTAGAGCTTTTTATAATACTGGAATATCAACCATTAATCTTCCAAGCGAATTGTCAAGAATCGAACCTTATACTTTTAGTTCAAGCTCACTCAAGTCAATAATAATTCCCCAAGGGGTTAAATCTATTGGAGAGTATGCTTTTTCTTACTGCGAATCTTTGGTTGATTTAGTATTGCCTGAAGGCTTGGAATCTATAGAACGATACGCATTTACAAGGATAAAAGTTGCAAATGTGGTATTACCCGAGTCTTTGTCATCACTGGGGGAAGGGGCCTTTAAAGATTCCAAAATATCAACTATTAATATTCCGGGCGGATTATCAGAAATCAATTCTGACGTTTTTGCTTTTACTACAATAGAAGCAATTACTATCCCAGGTAATGTGCAATTTATTGGGCGAGGTGCATTTAGGTATTGTGATAGACTTAAATCAGTAATTATTTCTCAAGGAGTAAAAATTATAGGGCATGGTGCTTTTTCACAGTGCAAATCTTTGGTTGATTTAGTATTGCCTGAGGGTTTGGAGAATATAGCATCTAGTGCATTTACTAGTACCGCTATTGACAAATTCTCAATTCCTCAAAGTGTGATTTCAATAGGAGACGGAGCATTTGGAGGCACAAATATCGTACACCTTGAGATGCCAGCTATCAGTTATGGAGAGCATGTATTCTCTGGCTGTAAAAAACTATTATCTGTTGTTGTTTTAGAAGGTGTAGATAGAATACCAACGGACTGTTTTTTCAATTGTACTAACCTCCAATCCGTAACTTTGCCAAGTACTATTAAAGTTATTTCCGCATTCCTAAGGTGCGAAAAAATCTCAAAACTATATGTCAAAGCCACAGTACCGCCATACTTGTCAGGTATTGATTCATTGGTTGATTTGAGAATATATGTTCCAAGGTCCTCTGTCGATGCTTACAAGGCTCATGAATATTGGAGCAAGTACAAGGACAGCATCGTCGGCTACGACTTTTAGAAACAGATTTGATTAATATGATGCTTTAAGCAGGGTAATCTTCAAATGCTCTCGCTTCATTTAATGATTGTACGGTGTTCAATTAAATATGTAAAGAGATGACGAAGATTATCCCTGTTTAAAGAATAATTGAGTGCGAAAATGAGATTACAGGAGTATGAATCGGCAGAGGATAAGAAAAAATTCTTCGCTAATTATAGGATGGTTAATACGCCGGAACAGTTTGGGGCTTTATATGAAGAATCTGAAAAGAATGAGTCAAAAATTAAAGAACGATATGTTTTCAGAGGAGTTTCCGATGCACGATATAAACTGTTCACTTCGGCTCAGCGGTTCTATATTGAACGAGGCTTGAATCATACTGGGCTTCAGTATGATGATCTCATTTGTGATCTTATTAAGGAAATGCAAAGCAAAGACAATTTGTTTCGCTGTTATATGAACCGTTTAGGCGTTGTGATGAATGATTGGCTTGTGTTGTCATACTTGCAGCACCACGAATCAATCTCGCCTTTGATAGATTTTTCAAAGAAATTCAAAACGGCATTGTATTTCGCATATTATGACAGCCGATTAAGACAACGAGACAATAGTGAGCTAAGTAACTATGTCTCCTTGTACTCATATAAAGGAGTTGATGCCGCACAGTTTGCGCCTAGTATAGTGTCATTAGCAAAGAAAAAGGCTCAAAGATTCCGGAAATACAAGGGGGCAAAGTTCTGGGATTCTTTCACTTATGAAAAAATGCTTAAGGAGCATAAAACACTTTTGATGATCCCGACTTATAATTCGTCATCCAGCATTGAGAATAAAGACAAAAGGCTCATCTCAATCTTTACCATCGCTAATATGAACTCAACTGCACAAGATGGTGAGTTCATTTGTAATATGGATGGTAGTAGACCACTTGAAGAATTGTTTAAGGATGATAATAGGAAATACCTTTCTTGTGTCGATATCCATAAAGGTTTATTAGAACGGGCTTTGGGATATCTTGATATACCGTCAATCGAAGCAGGTAAACATAAATACTTTCCAGATGAGCGTAGCATTTCCATTGATGCGCTTAATAAAGTAATGAAGAATTATGGATAATATTTAATTGCGTTGTCGATGTGTTCAAGACTTCAATTGGCTGGTTTAGATGTATTAAGATCCGGACCAGGAATTAAAATGTCTGCGAAAGAAATCACCAAAGAGCTGCATGACCATTATGGTTTTGCGGTCACAGTGGATTATGTCAGGAGAGAAATGAAAAAAATGGCGAGGATAGATAGGAGACTTGCATTCTTTATATCAAACTATCCTCATAGAATACACTTTTTAGCATATCCTTTCTCGACTGGTTTAAGTGCTTAACTGTTATGACTTTAAATAATTAGTGGGCAGTTATATCCTTTCCGTCATCTTCAGGGTATTCCTAAGACGAAATTCGGGCTGTGGTACAATCCGTGTCGTTGAACGCTGCTACAGGGTTGCGTCATCATATCCTGATTTCTGGATTTGCGTGTTTTTTTGTGTGATCACCATAGAGCTGCATAACGGTATGTCTTAGCGGTTACGAAAGCGGATGCGGAAACTGAGGCTGATCATATATCGCAGGTATAGGGTCAGCCTCATCAACATCATCTAAGTGAACACTTAAAGTCCCTCGGCTTGGCCGTGGTTTCTAAGACGCTATCAGACAGCCGCTCAGGAACGTTCGGACAAGGCCTCGGCGGCAGTCTGGTCTATGCCGGTGCAGCTGACAATCACATCAATCGGAATGCCGGCCTCAAACAGTTTCTTGGCTATTGAGGCTTTTTCTTCTTGTCGGGCTTCCTCTCGGCCCACACGCACTGCATACGCCCGCTGCGCCCTGATGTCTCTCTCGTTCATCTTCTCAATCTCGTATTTTAGTTTCTTCTCCTTGCTGAACGCGGCCACCTCGCAGGCCTCGGCGAGCCTCCGCGACACCCCGCCGGACTCCTCGATCCACTCCGGGATACGCTCGAACCCGCCGCCGTTCCTGAATATGTAGAACAGCCTGTCGGACTCCGTCACGCACTCCCCGGCACTCTTGGTGAACAGCGCCATCTCCACAAAGATAACACTAATTGTCTGATCCGCAACCTCTCCCGTACGATTTTCGATGAAACGCCAGTGGGAGATGAACCTGTCCGTGTCCCACAGCGACTCGTCTTCGTGCCGCAGCCGGTAATCCAGGAAGGAAACGACATAGACAGGCCGCAGACCCTCGTACTCATCCCCGTCCGACAATTCAAGGTGGTAGAGTCCAGAGGCGTAATAGACGCACCTCTCGAAGAACCTGTCCTCAGGGGAGGACTGCATCTCCACGATGAACGTCCTCCCCCTCTGATCCACGCAGACCAGGTCCAGCACTGTCTTCTTCCCGTAGATCACATCCCGGCGCTGCTCACGGTCGGAGTATTCGATGATGTCCTCCACCCTCGCCTCGGCAGGCAGAATCAGGTTCAGAACCCCGATGAGGATGTCCTTGTTGTTCCTGTCGGCCAGAACGGCCTTGAATCCGGCGTCGCTCCGAAGATCCACGAACGGAGCCGGCCTTTCACGGTTTTGTCTTTCATTAAACATATCAATATCGCGTTAAAGTTTAGGCCGCGATAATATGCACAGTAAACGTAAAAAACGAAAAGAAACGTATCGGAATCATAAGAAACAGAAAAATCTTTTCTTTTGGCTGCTGGACAAATTATTATTGCCGTCATCCCGGCGACGCTTTGGGCATCTTGACACGCAGAAGCGTGCGCACGTAAAAGCGACCGGCTACAGAAGAGTCGCTTGCTTATTCCTGCCGGGGCTGTAGCGTAGGCGGGAACTTATTGTTTACAAGTGATTACATTTAGTGCCCAATGTCACATTGAGAGCGTTGACGCTCTATGGCAGCAGGCGGCGGTAGGTGGGGAGGAAAGCGGGGAAGGATTTGGCGATGCAGCCGATGTCGTCGATGAGGATGGGTGAGTCGGCGCACCAGGAGGCAACGGTCAGGGCCATAGCCATACGGTGGTCGCGCGAGGAGGTATATTCACCGCCCCTCAGAAGATGCCCGTTCAGCAGGCGGCTCTCGACGGATTCGCCGACGATTGAAAGGGTGTCCCCGGCTGCGGAAGCTTCCACGCCCATCTGGGTGAGCATATTCAGAATCGCCGTCCCGCGGTCGCTTTCCTTGCTTGCCAACCTCTTGAATCCCTGAATATTACTACGTCCGTGGCAGGAAGCGGCGAGGACGGAGACAATAGGGAACAGGTCGGGACAGTTGTTGAGATCGGTGTCAAACGCGCGCAGAGGGGCTTTCTGTGCCGTGATGACACCGCGCCCGTTCTGTGTGCCGCCGGTTTCCTCTTCATCTGATGATTCGCCGTCCGTAGGGCCATCGTTGGTCTGTGAGAGACTGGCCCCGGCTTCCATCAGGATGTCCATTATCGAGATGTCGGCTTGCAGTGAGGTCGTGTCGAGACCGGTCAGCCTGACATCCCCGAACAACGCTCCGGCCACCAGAAAGTTGGCGGCGGCGCTCCAGTCGCCCTCAATGTCGAAGCAGGCGGCCGAATACTTCTGTCCTCCCTTTATCTTGAATGTAACCCCGCTGCACAGGCTCCAGTCTTGGGTCTCAAGAAAGTCTTCTCCTCCTTCCATCTCGCTGCCGATTCTGATTCCGAAGCGTCGCAGGACATCCGCAGTTATGAACATATACGGAATGCTCTTGGGGTCGTGAATATGCAGTGTCGATTCTCCCTGAAGGAGCGGCAGCGCCATCAAAAGGCCGGAGATGAGCTGCGATCCTCCCTTGCCTGAGATGTTGGCCTTGCCCGAGAGCAGGGGGCCTTGCACGGTCAGAGGGACGTGGACTTCCGGCGCCGGGTTCAGCGGCCTCAGGATTGTGCCGAATCCGGCCATTATCTCCGCCGCTCCTTTCAGCGGCCTGTCCGGAAGTGTTCCGATGCCGTCGATTCCTGTCTGTTTACCGTTTCCGAGCGCGGCTGCCAGAGGAATCATCAGTCTGGTAAGAAGGCCGGACTCCCCGACATTCAGCTTGTCGGGAAACTCTCTGGATGATGAACCTATGCCTTTGATTATCAGCGATGAACCTTCTACTCTGACCGTGGCTCCCAAAGCCTTTGCGACCTCTACGGCTGCATCGTTGTCACCGCAGGAAGAGTAGCGGCCGAGCCTCGATTCTCCCTCGGCGAGGGCGGCGGCGATGATGGCGCGCTGGGCAAAACTCTTCGAGGCCGGCATATCCAACGCAGTGTCACTGTGAAGCGGTTTTCTGGAACCGTACACTTCGTCGAGCATCTCTGAATATGACCACTGTCCCGGAGCCGCCGCCTCTTCGTCGTTGAGCGCGGCGTAAGTGAACGGGCTGCCCAGCCTCAGGCACTCCAATCGGCTGCGCTTCCCGGTCTCTCCCATCGCAAATGCGACAAGCTCAGTAGCCCGCTTTCTTTCGTCTGACTGTCTTGGCTGTTGGAACTCTTGACCGTCAATGATTTGTGAGTCTCTGCCGTTGGCGGCCTCAAGAGATGTCTGTGGCAGGTGCTGAGCCGTGGAATAAAGCCCTAGCACCCTTGCGACATCCTCCTCGGACTTGGCCATAGTGACGATTTTCACAATCTCGCCGCCGAACTTCCTGCATTTCTCCACTGTTCTCCTGAGCACGTCATCAGAAGGTGTCCCGGCAAAGAAATGGCTTGAGCGGATCATTGTGGTGCCATACTCGGTGCAAGCCCTGCGCAATCTTTTCCCGATTTCCTTGGGAGCTTCAATCTCAAGATCCATAAAGGCCGCCCCGGCCTCCACAGCCGCGGTCAGTTTGCTTTCCGCCTCTTCCCAGCTGCCGTCTCCGTCATCTGCGACACGACAGGTGGCCACCAGCGGGGTGTCCGAAGAAGAGAACAGACACTCGATCTCCTCGATTCCGAGAGGGCATCGGTCTAACCGAATCTCGGCCATCTGAATACGTGGGTCGCTGTTTTCCAGCAGGTTAATTATCTCTTCCAGATTTCGGTTCTGGATTGTGGTGCAAATCATAAATGTGTTCGGTTTTGATTCCTAATGCGATAATCGGCCTTGGAATCAGTTTGTTTGTCTGATCGCCGTACGAGAAAAAAGCCCGTTTAGGATGTGATTCAGTCGCTTCCTTGAAGCGCGATGACCGCCTCCTCGACTTTAAGCTCCCTTGTCTCTACCTTGCCGATGCCTAATGGCAGCACGAAGTGGACAAAATCCCCGTCGGCTTTCTTGTCTTTCTTCATCGCGTCAGCGAGGGTGCGTACACTGTATGGGCTCTCCACGGGCAGGCCGCAGGAAATGAAATCGGATTCGAGCCGCCTGGCCAGTCCGTCAGCCAGTCCAAGGGCTTCTGACAGTCTTGCTGCCATAATGATGCCCATCGACACGGCTGTCCCGTGCGCGACTGTCTCTCCGGAATTCTTCTCGATAGCGTGGGCGAAAGTGTGTCCGAGGTTAAGCAGACGGCGTTCTCCGCGCTCATCGGGGTCACGGCCCGCTATTCCGGCCTTTACCTTGGCCGCGGCGGAAATCAGCTCGCGCAGCAGGGCGGAACGCTCTCTGACCGCTGTCTCTGCACTCCCTCCGGCGGCTTGGGTACGGATGTCCGAGAGCATATTCACAGCTCTTTCATATTCCTTGCTTTCGTTGCTGATTATGAATGTTTTGAGCAATTCTGCCGCTCCTGAAAGGATTTGTTTGTAGGACAGGGTCTCCAGAGCCTCCGGGCAGATGAAGGTCATCTCCGGCTGGCGTATCACTCCTATGATGTTCTTGTAGGAGTCAAGGTTCACTCCGTTCTTTCCGCCGATGGCCGCGTCAACCTGCGACAACAGGGTGGTAGGGACGAAGCCGAACCTGACCCCGCGCTTGTAGACCGATGCGGCGAAGCCGGTGATGTCAGTGGTGATCCCTCCTCCGACTCCAAGCACAAAAGCCTCTCTGTCAGCGCCTTTTTCCAACAGCCATTCCTCGATGGCCGCGACTGTGGCAAGAGTCTTCTTTTCTTCGGAGGCCTCAATCCGGAATGTCCCTTCCGCCCTGACACCAAGTCTTTCCACGACACAGCCGACATTGCGGTCGTGGATTATGAATATGCTCCCGTAGTCTCCGAGGTGGTTCCCGACTTCCTCCAGGGGACAGCCCACGATGTTGATTCTGTCCATCTACAGGCTACAGGGTGTAGAGATTCAGTCCCGTCTCTTCGTCGAAGTGGCGGCCGACCTTGCAGTTGTAGCGTCTGACGAACACCTCGCAGGCTCCGTTGATTGTGGTTTCGAGCAGATGCCCTCCGACAACGGTATAGTCCTCGCGCCCGAAATTGGCGTGAAGGTGAAGATAAACCTTTCCGTCTTTCTCGGAAATGTTGCCTGTAAGGCTGGAGATTTCCATCTGCTCATCGAATGTCTTGTCAACGTAGGCCTTTGTCGCCGGGTTGAGGAACCTGAGCGTGGCGCTGTTCACGGCTCCGATGCCGCTGACCTCTCCGGCGAGTATTCCTTGCTCCTGGCAGAACGCCGCGAGCGTCTCCACGAGATTACGATGGTTGTCAATGCTGACGACAAACCTGTCGCCATCCTGCTTGAATGTGTACATTTCTTATTTGTTATGCGAATATGCCGATTCAACTTTCGCAGGCGTGCGGTTGCCTGCTGTCAAAACAGCTTCTTATGTTTATCGCCGGACCTCAGTCCGGACTCGCTTATTCCCTTGTCTCGACGATTGAACCCGCCACGATGTTGGAGACCAGCGCCCGCAGCCTTCCTACCGCGCCTTTGTCCTTAGGGTGAACCCTGTTGGTCAGCAGCACGATGGCCGTCTTGCTTTCCAGATCCATCACGATTGACGTACCGGTGTAGCCTGTGTGCATAATCGTGGTCTCCGGATTGAACAGGTCGCCTCGCAAACCGCTGTGGCTGCTGTTCTTGTCCCATCCGAGGGCGCGGCCTACCGAAGGGTCGTTCTCGCTTGGGACCGTGGTCATCAGGCGGACTGTGGCCGGGCTGAGTATTCTTGTGCGCTCCAGCGGTCTGCCCTTTTTGTCCGAAAGGGCGCCGCCGTTCATAATGGCAGCGCAGATCACGGAGAGATCCCCGGCATTGGAGAACACCCCGGCGTTGCCGGAGTTGCCGCTCATTACCCTGCGCGCGATCGGGTCGTGAACCTGTGCGAGCAAAGGCTTTCCGTCTGCCTGAACCTCGGTAGGAGCGCAGAGCGACTTCAGCTCAGAGGCGTTTGCGGCTGCCGGATCGGAGGCTAACGGGAAGTAGCAGGTGTGTCTTAGTCCGAGAACGTCGAAGATGTGTTCCTGGGCATATTCATAGAGCTTCTTACCTGTCACTTTTTCGAGGATTCTCTGTAATGTAATGAAATTCAGGCAGCTGTACATAAAATCGCTTCCCGGACGGAAATTCCTTTTCACGGCTGTCGCTATGTATTTCTCCAGTTCGTCAGGATTGTTCTCGCCGTATTCATTGACAAAGGCGTTGGTGTTGATGTAGGGAGACAGGCCGGAAGAGTGGGTCAGAAGATCCCTGACCGTGATGTTGACAGTCTCGCCGGTCTCCGGGTCTTTCCAAGGCTTGAAATCAGGGATGTACCTTTCTACGTTGTCGGTCAGACGGACGAGTCCGTTCTCTATCAGCTGCATAAACGACAAGGTCGTTCCAACGCATTTGCTGACTGAGGCGAGGTCGAAAACAGTTTCTTTGCCCATCGGCTCGACGTAGGGAACGACGGATTTGTTGCCGTAGGCCTTAAGGAATACGATTTCGTTGTCCCTGACCACGGAAATCACGGCACCGGGAATCTCTTTGGCCTCTATGGCGTTCTCGACTACCTTGTCAATCTGAGCCAGCTTCCCGGAGTCCATTCCGTGACTCTCCGGCTCCCGGGTTTTCAGCCCGCTTTGCGCCAGGGCGGATATACTGAGCGACGCAACTATCAGTGCGGTTATCAATCTTTTCATTGTCAATAAATTGTCTTTGGGTTATCGTCATAAGGGTTTGTCCCGCTGTTGTCGGGTTCTCAGCCCGGCGGCGGGCGGTTTTCCGTCCGCTGGATCAGAATATCAGAGTGGCCTTGATAGGGTAGTGGTCTGATATGTATGCCCTGTTCAGATATTCTTTCGTTATTGTCTCGTATTCGGTGCAGCTGCTGAAGCCTTTGAACCAGATGTAGTCTATGATGTTGTCGGATGATGCCTTGCCCCAGTCGTTGAATGTGTTGTGGTGGTCTGTCCTGACCGCGGTCTCGCGGGCGTCCTGCATAGCCTTCTTCAGGTCGTCGAACTCGGGTCTGTCGATTCTCATATTGAAATCTCCCGTCAGAATCATCGGGTAGTTTTCAGGATTGATGTCCTTGATTCTGTCCACGATGAGCTTGAGACCGTTCTTGCGTGCCTCCCAGCCGACGTGGTCGAGGTGCGTGTTGACGTAGTAGAACTTCTTGCCGCTGGCCTTGTCCTTCATCAAAGCCCAGGTGGCTGAACGGAAGCAGGCCGCGTCCCAGCCCATCGAAGGCTTTTCCGGAGTCTCTGAGAGCCAGAATGTCCCCCATTTCAGCAACTTGACAGTCTTCTTGTTGTAGAAGATGGCCATATGCTCGCCCTTGTGCCTGCCGTCCTCGCGTCCGACTCCGACTCCTTTGTAGTCGCGGCAATATTCCTCAATGTATTTGAACTGGAAGTCAAGCGCTTCCTGAAGACCGAATATGTCCGGCTTCTGGTCTGTTATCATCATCGCGGATGCCGGATAACGGAACTCCCACGAATTGGTGCCGTCTTTGGCCGTGCCTACCCGGATGTTGTAGGAAATCACAGTGATGTCAGCAGGTCTGCCATTGTTTGCGGCCAGACAGAACGGCATAACCATTAGCGCCGCCATCAGGACTATAAATGCTCTTTTCATCGCGTTATCTCTTAAATATTATATTCATAAGACAGTATGTGGACTACAAATTTAACAAATTGTGCTAATTTTGCCTATTATCAAATGGAAAAACGATATGACTGAAAAGACTTTTAACGAATATGGCAAGGTGCAGGCGGTGGATCTGCTTTTCGACGGCAGCGGGTTCAGGCGGCTGGAGAGGTCTTCTTTTGAGCCTCAGGCCGGAAGCGTGCTTTGCTCGGCATCGAGACTCCTGGTGGAAGGCGTGGATTTCGATCTGACCTATTTCCCGCTCAAACATCTTGGCTATAAATCAGTTGTCGCTGTGGCGGGAGAACTCTATGCGGCGATGTCGCATCCTCGTCTGCTGTCCGTCCGACTTGGGGTCTCGGCGAAGCTGGACTTCAGGCACGTGAAAGAGCTTTGGAGCGGAGTGACCGTAGCGGCGAGGGAACACGGATTCGGTTCCGTGGATCTTGATCTGGCGCCTTCTCCGAACGGGCTTACCATAAGCGTTTCGGCTGTGGGCGAGGAGTTCAAGCTCACAAAAGGGCGCACCGTCAAGGCCAGAAGCAAGGATCTTGTCTGCGTCTCAGGAAGTCTTGGCGCGGCGTTCCTCGGACAGCAGATTCTCGAGAGGGAGAAGAAGGGTTTCAATCAGACCGAAGATGACAGCCGTCAGCCGCAGCTTGATAAATACAAGATGCTGATAGGCAGCTATCTGAAGCCTGAGCTGGGCAATTCCGTGGTCTCAAGGCTTGAGGAGACACAGATTTATCCTTCCAACGGCTATCTTGTGGTCAACGGACTCTCAGACGCTGTCAAGAGGCTTTCCCGCGACTCGGGGCTTGGAGTGAAGGTCTATGCGGACAAGATTCCGTTCGAGGGCAACAGCTTCGCTTTCGGAAAGGAGCTGAACATAGATCCTATCTCGGCGGCGATGAACGGTGGCGATGATTTCAGGCTGCTGTTCACGATTCCGATTCTCTCCGCGGAGAAGTTCCGCCGGGACTTCCAGACCTTTGATATCATCGGACATCTTGCTCAGCCTGAGGTCGGTACGGTGCTCGTCTCTCCTGACGGCATTGAGCATCCGATTCTCGCCCAGGGCTGGAGCGAGGCCGAATAGTAAGTAATCCCAATCGACAGATGATGAGACCAACCGGCTTGTTTTTCTTGCTTTTGCCGTTTCTTGCGGCTTTTTCCTCGTGCGACACGGGTCTGTTCAAACAGATGGATGTGGTTTTGGACAATGTGGAGCAGGAGCTTGGATATGTCAACACCTTGGCCACCGATGATGTGGCTAAAATGGCGGACTGGTTCGTCAGGCGGGGGGATGACAGCCAGAAGGGCAGGGCGCTTTATTGTCTTGGACGTAACCAGTTCAATGACGGGGACTTGTCGGCGGCCATCGTTTCCTACACCAAGGCTCTTGACCATTCCGCCGAGGCCGCAGACACTCTTCGTGTGGCCAGAATCTGTTATGACCTTGCCCACATCTGCAATGCTTCCGGCAATCCGGCAGACGAGATGATGTATCTCGCCCGTTCGGCAGAGGCCTTCAAAGTGGCTGGTTATCAGCGGGAATCCCAGCAGGCACTCTTGGAAATCGGACAGGCCGAGTCGGGGCTTGGAAAGTACGGGCCTGCGGAGGACATATTCAAAAGTGTCCTGTATGACGCTCACGAGTTGAGGGACACACTTCTGGAGGTTCGTTGCCTTGAGTCGTATGCGGCCTTGGCGGTGAGCAAGGACACGCTGGATGCGGCTTTGGCGATAGACCTTTTGGGGCGTGCCGCCGATGAACTTGGTTATCCGCTGACCTGTGCGGACAAGGGTATCCTGGCTTATGCCTGTTCCATTGCCGGTCTTCCGGCGGAGTCTAGGGAATGGCTTTCAGCCGCCGCATCTTCCGCCGAGACAGAGGCCGAAACAGCCGACGTCAACTTCAGGGAGTATCAGATTGCTTCCCGCACCGGTGACAAAGGGCGGGCTCTTGCCGCTTTGGAGAAAGTTCTGGACTATGCCGACAGAAGCCAGTCAGCCGCTCTTTCCGGGGCGGTGTCCGCTAGCCAGCGTGATTATATTCAGGGAAAGGCTTCCGCGGATGCCGAGAGGCTCAGGGCTTCCCGTCTTAAGATCTGGGTATTGGCGCTTTCCTCTTTGCTGGCATTGGCCGCAGTCGCGGTCATCTATTTCATCCAGAAAGCTGAGTCCCGCAGGAGATTGGAGGCGGAGAAGGCCGAGACGGAGAGGTATATGAATATGGCAGAAGACCTTAAGTCCCGTCTTTCGAGTCCGAGGTATGGTCTGGACCGCTTCAATGTCCTGGAGCGTCTTTGCGAGCAGTACTATGTTTACGAAGGCACAGACAATCTTCAGCCTAAGATTCTTAAGGAGGTGAAATCGATAGTCGATGGCCTTCGCAATGACAGGAAGGTCCAGAAGGAGCTTGAGAATATGCTTGACCAGACGATGGACGGAGTGATGTCCGCTCTACGTTCTTCGTTCCCGTCGTGGAAAGAGGATGATTTCCTGCTGTTCAGTTTTGTGGCCGCCGGTTTTTCAAGCACGACTGTCTCAGCCTTGTTCGGCAAGGAGAAGAGCATCATCTACAACCGTGTGTGGCGTCTAAAAGGCCGTATCTCCGCCTCCGATTCCCCTCGCAAGTCATTCTTTCTCCAGACCCTTGAGAGGAAATAGCGGGGCTTCTGACAGCTTCTTGCCCCCGCTTTGCCCTCTTGTCCGCTAATCCTGCTTCTTATACCTCGCCGGATATCCGTAAATCGTGATCCGAAGAACCTTTCCCGCGCCCCCGGGGGCTGTCACGCAAGTGACTGGGGGTTGATTAAAAAGAGAGGGTGTGACTAAAACGGGATTTTAGTCACACCCTCTCTGAATATTAATGAAGAACCTTAAAGTTCGTTCATTTCCTGTTCGTACTCGTCTTTGCGACCTACCAGGATGTCCTGGAACTCTTTCTGGCCAGTTCCGGCCGGAATGAGATGACCGCAGATGACGTTCTCCTTAAGACCCTCGAGGTGATCGACACGCGCTCTGATGGCGGCCTCGCTGAGCACCTTTGTGGTCTCCTGGAAGGATGCGGCGGAGATGAAGCTGTTGGTTCTGAGAGCCGCTCTGGTGATACCCTGAAGCACGAGCTTCGCGGTGGCAGGCATTGCCTCACGCACTGCCATCAGCTTCCTGTTCTGCCTTTCAAGAGAGGAGTTCTCATTCCTCATATCGCGGGCATCGATGATGTCGCCTTGGATATACCTCTGGGAATCTCCTGCGTCAAGGACAAAATACTTTCCGAATATGTTGTCGTTGGCATCCATAAAATCCCACTTGTCAACCAGCTCTTCCTGAAGGAATTCCGTGTCGCCAGGATTGGTGATCTGAACCTTGCGCATCATCTGGCGGACGATAATCTCAAAGTGCTTATCGTTAATCTTAACGCCCTGCAGACGGTAAACCGCCTGAACCTCGTTGACGATGTAGTCCTGAGCCTTGACAGGTCCGAGGATGTTGAGAATGTCCGTAGGGGAGATGCCGCCGTCGGAAAGCCTTGTGCCGGCCTTGACGTAGTCGTTCTCCTGAACGAGGATCTGCTTTGTCAGCGGAACCAGATAGTGCTTCTCCATTCCGGCCTTGTTCTTGACGATAATCTCGCGGTTACCCCTCTTGATCTTGCCCATAAGAACCTCACCGTTGATCTCGGCAAGTATGGCTGGAGCGGATGGGGTTCTTGCCTCGAAGAGCTCTGTGACTCTTGGAAGACCACCGGTGATGTCGCTTGACTTGCCGATGGCGCGAGGAATCTTGATGATCACATCGCCGACATTGACCTTCTCGCCGTTGTTGGCGATAAGGTGGGCGCCGACAGGAAGGTTGTACTGCCTGATCTGGTTACCCTCGTCGTCAAGAATAAGGATGGACGGGTTCTTGGTCTTGTCTCTGGATTCGATGATGACCTTGTCCTTGTTGAGCGCGAACTCGTCGGCGGCTTCCTCGCGGTAGTTGACACCCTCGAACAGGTTGTCGAACTGAATCTTACCGGAAGTCTCGACTATCGTTATGGCATTGTAAGGATCCCATTCGCAGAGCAGGTCGCCCTTCTTGATGGTGTCTCCGTCCTTGAAGTACAGTTTAGAGCCGTAAGGCACATCGTAATGTGAGTAGGTGATGCCTGTGTTCTCGTCAATGATGCTGACCTCGGTCATACGGCTGACGACGATATCCTGCGCATTGCCGTCCTCATCGATTTTCTGGATGGTCCTGAGTTCCTCGAAGACAAGTTTACCATCGTATTTTGACTCGATGGAAGAGTCGGCGGCCGTGCTGGACGCTGTACCGCCGACGTGGAAGGTACGAAGCGTAAGCTGGGTTCCCGGCTCTCCGATGGACTGCGCTGCGATCACACCTACAACCTCACCCTTCTCGACCATTCTGCTGGTCGCAAGGTTACGTCCGTAGCACTTGGCGCAGACACCCTTGCGGGACTCGCAGGTGAGTACTGAACGGATCTCGACCTGCTCGATAGGAAGGTGGTCGATAAGGTTGGCCGTGGCCTCGCGGATTTCCTCTCCTGCCTTGATGATCAGCTCACCGGTGAGAGGATTGAATATGTCGTGGACAGAAGTACGTCCGAGGATTCTTTCTCCAAGGGACTCGACAATCTCGTCCTTGTTCTTGATGGCGGTGGCGATAAGTCCCCTGAGTGTGCCGCAGTCCTCTTCCGTGATGATCACGTCGTGTGACACATCCACAAGACGACGGGTAAGGTAACCGGCGTCGGCGGTCTTGAGGGCGGTGTCGGCAAGACCCTTACGGGCACCGTGAGTGGAGATGAAGTACTCGAGCACCGTCATACCCTCCTTAAGGTTGGAGATGATAGGGTTCTCGATAATCTCGGCTCCGGCGGCTCCGGACTTCTGAGGCTTGGCCATAAGTCCTCGCATACCGCAAAGCTGCTTGATCTGCTGTGTGGAACCACGGGCTCCGGAATCAAGCATCATATAGACAGGATTGAATCCCTGCTGGTCCGCCGAAATCTGCTTCTCGACGATGTCGGTAAGCTTGTTGTCGATGGATGACCAGAGGTCAATCACCTTGTTGTAGCGTTCGTTGTTGGTGATGAAGCCCATAGCGTAGTTGCTCTTGACTTCCTCCACCTGCTTGTAGCCCTGCTCGATAAGGTTCGCTTTCTCCTTAGGGATGATTACATCTCCAAGGTTGAACGAGATACCGGCCCTGAACGCCTGGTCGTAACCAAGGTTCTTGATGTCGTCAAGGAACTGGGCTGTTCTTGTGACGCCTGTGCACTTGATGACCTCGGTGATGATCTTCCTCAAGGCTTTCTTTCCGAGAATCACGTTGATGTAAGGCACCTCATCCGGAACGAACTGGTTCACGATGATACGTCCGGCGGTCGTCTTCTTGATTTCGTAGCCCTTGCTGAGATCCTGCTTGTCCACAGGAAGCCTTACACCGATTTCGGCGTGCATATCGATTGCCTTCTCGTTGTAGGCAACGATGACTTCCTCAGGCCCGTAGAAGTTCATTCCCTCGCCTTTCGCGCCCGGCCTTACCTTGGTGATGTAGTAAAGACCGAGGACCATATCCTGTGAAGGCACAGTGATAGGTGTTCCGTTCGCAGGGTTGAGAATATTCTGGGAACCGAGCATCAGGAGCTGGGCCTCCATCACGGCGGCGTTGCCGAGAGGAAGGTGGACGGCCATCTGGTCACCGTCGAAGTCGGCGTTGAAGGCCGTACAGGCGAGCGGATGAAGCTGGATGGCTTTTCCTTCTATCATTCTTGGCTGGAAAGCCTGAATACCAAGTCTGTGGAGGGTAGGGGCACGGTTAAGAAGAACCGGGTGTCCTTTCATCACATTCTCAAGAATGTCCCAGATGACAGGATCCTTTCTGTCCACAATCTTCTTGGCCGACTTTACGGTCTTGACGATTCCTCTTTCTATGAGTTTGCGGATGATGAACGGTTTGTAAAGCTCGGCAGCCATAAACTTAGGCAGACCGCACTCGTGCATATTCAGTTCAGGACCCACGACGATTACCGAACGGGCGGAATAGTCCACACGCTTTCCGAGGAGGTTCTGACGGAAACGTCCCTGCTTTCCCTTGAGAGAGTCTGACAGTGACTTGAGCGCCCTGTTGGATTCGCTCTTCACGGCGCTTGACTTCTTGGAGTTGTCGAATAGCGAGTCTACCGCCTCCTGAAGCATACGCTTCTCGTTTCTGAGGATGACCTCCGGAGCCTTTATCTCAATGAGTTTCTTGAGTCGGTTGTTCCTGATGATGACCCTTCTGTACAGGTCGTTGAGGTCTGTTGTGGCGAAGCGTCCTCCATCGAGTGGAACAAGCGGGCGAAGATCCGGCGGAATCACAGGAATCACCTTCATAATCATCCATTCAGGACGGTTGATGTTCCTTGACTCCATAAACCATTTCACGACACCGAGTCTCTTGAGATGCTCGGCCTTTCTCTGCTGTGAAGTCTCGTTCAGCATCTTGATGCGCAGCTCCTTTGACAGGCCTTCAATGTCTGTCTCTTTGAGAAGCTCGTAGATGCCCTCGGCACCCATCTTGGCTACGAACTTCCTTGGGTCGTCGAACGTAAGCTCGTCATTCTCAGGAAGTCTGGCCAGTACATCGAGGTACTCGTCCTCGGAGAGAAGATCCATTTTCTCAAGTCCGCTGTCGCCAGGGTTCACTACTATGTATTTCTCATAGTAGATGACAGACTCAAGCTTTTTGGCAGGAAGTCCGAGAAGAGCCGAAATCTTGTTGGGAGCTGACTTGAAGTACCAGATGTGGGCCACGGGAACTGTAAGGGCGATATGTCCCATCCTTTCCCTGCGGACTTTCTTCTCCGTCACCTCCACGCCGCATCTGTCGCAGACGATTCCACGGTAGCGGATTCTCTTGTATTTTCCGCAATAGCACTCGTAATCCTTTGTCGGTCCGAATATCTTTTCGCAGAAGAGTCCGTCTCTTTCCGGTTTGTAGGTCCTGTAGTTCACCGTCTCCGGCTTGAGGACCTCTCCGCAGGATCTCGCCGAGATGTCCTCCGGAGAGGCCAGCGAGATGCTGATTTTAGAGAAGTTGCTCTTTACCTTGTTTTCCTTATTATTGAAAGTAGGCATATTCTTGAATGTCAATATTCTTGAAAATTAATCCAAAGTAACCTTGAGACCAAGTCCCCTGAGTTCGTGAAGCAGGACGTTCAGTGATTCCGGAATGCCAGGTGACGGCATAGGGTCTCCCTTGACAATCGCCTCGTAAGTCTTGGAACGTCCGGTCACGTCGTCGGATTTGACGGTGAGGATTTCCTGAAGGGCGTTGGCCGCTCCGAATGCCTCGAGGGCCCAAACCTCCATCTCTCCGAATCTCTGGCCTCCGAACTGTGCCTTACCGCCGAGCGGCTGCTGGGTGATGAGTGAGTACGGTCCGATTGAACGGGCGTGCATCTTGTCGTCAACCATATGTCCCAGCTTGATCATATAGATCACACCCACTGTCGCCGGCTGGTCGAACCAGTCTCCTGTTCCACCGTCGCGCAGGCGGGTCTTTCCATATTTAGGGACACCGGCCTTGTCCGTGTAGTCGCAGATCTCGTCGATGGTGGCTCCGTCGAAGATAGGTGTGCTGAACTTCAGTCCGAGTTTCTTTCCGGCCCAGCCGAGAACAGTCTCGTAAATCTGGCCGAGATTCATTCGGGAAGGTACACCCAGAGGGTTGAGGACGATGTCGACAGATGTTCCGTCCTCAAGGAACGGCATATCCTCCTGACGGACGATCTTCGCGACGATACCTTTGTTTCCGTGTCGTCCGGCCATCTTGTCACCCACCGTGATCTTTCTCTTCTTGGCGATGTAAACCTTGGCGAGCTGCATAACTCCGTTAGGGAGTTCGTCACCCACCTTGATTTTGTCCATCTGCCTCTTGCACTCCGCCTCGGCCACCTTATAGGTGAGGCAGTAGTTGTTGATAAGCTCCTGGATGAGATGGTTGGTGTTGTCGTCAGTTGTCCATTTGCTGGAGTTGATGTTCTGGAAATCAATGGTCTTGAGCTTCTCGACAGTGATTTCCTTCCCTTTGGCGATAATCTCCACGTCGTAGAGGTCGTTCACACCGGCGCTCTTCTTGCCCTTTGTCAGGACAGTGAGTCTCTTGAAGAAGTCCGCGTACAGCTTGGCCGCTCTCTTGTCGAATTCGTCCTGAATAAGGTCAAGACGGGCTTTCTGGTCAACCTTGGCCGTTTTTCTGTTGCCTTCCTTTGCAGCCTTCGCATAAACGGCTGTCTTGATGACAGTTCCGCTAAGTGAAGGATTGGCCTTAAGAGACGCGTCCTTAACGTCGCCGGCCTTGTCGCCGAAGATGGCCTTCAGAAGCTTCTCCTCAGGTGACGGATCGCTTTCTCCCTTAGGCGTGATCTTACCGATCATAATGTCACCCGGCTCGATGTGCGCGCCTATTCTGATGATACCTTGCCTGTCGAGATCCTTCGTGGCGTCCTCGCTGACGTTAGGGATGTCCGATGTCAGCTCTTCCATACCGCGCTTGGTCTCCCTGACCTCAGTCAGATACTCGTCCACGTGCACGGATGTGAGGATGTCCCACTTTACCATCTCCTCGGAGAGCACGATGGCATCCTCGTAGTTGTAGCCTTTCCAAGGCATAAACGCCACCTTGAGGTTACGTCCGAGAGCCAGCTCGCCCTTCTGGGTCGAGTAGCCTTCTGTAAGAACCTGGCCGCCGACAACCTTCTCGCCTTTGCGGACAATCGGCTTCAGGGTCACGGTAGTGCTCTGGTTGGTCCTTCTATATATAGGAAGTGTGTATACGGTCTCTTCAGGAGCGAATGACACGAATTTCTCGTCATCCGTCCTGTTGTACTTGATTCTGATCTCCTTGGCGTCCACGTAGGTCACCTCGCCCTCGCGTTCGGCGACGTACTGTGTCCTTGAGTCAAGACAAACCCTTTCCTCAAGTCCGGTTCCCACGATAGGGGATTCAGGACGGAGGAGCGGAACTGCCTGACGCATCATATTCGCACCCATCAAGGCACGGTGGGCGTCGTCGTGCTCAAGGAACGGGATAAGGGACGCTGCCACCGAGGCCATCTGGTTCGGAGCCACGTCCATATAGTCAACCTGCTCCTTTGAAACGACAGGGAAGTCAGCCTCGAGGCGGCACTGTATTCTGTCTTCCTCGATTGTGCCGTCGTCGTCCATCTTGACTTTCGCGAGTGAGACGAGCTTGTTCTCCTCCTCCTCTGCGGTCATATAGTGCCAGCCCTTCTCGGTCAGATCCACCTTTCCGTCGTGTACCTCGCGGTACGGAGTCTCGATGAAACCAAGCTGGTTGATTCTCGCATAGACGCAAAGGGACGAGATAAGTCCGATGTTCGGGCCTTCAGGTGACTCGATAGGGCAGAGTCTTCCGTAGTGGGTGTAGTGCACGTCCCTGACCTCGAATCCAGCCCTGTCTCTTGAAAGACCTCCGGGACCGAGGGCGGACAGACGGCGCTTGTGCGTGATTTCGGCAAGCGGGTTGGTCTGGTCCATAAACTGGGACAACTGGCTTGTTCCGAAGAACGAGTTGATCACGGATGACAGGGTCTTCGCGTTGATCAGGTCGATCGGGTTGAACTGCTCGCTATCACGTACGTTCATCCTTTCTCGGATGGTTCTCGCCATTCTGGAAAGACCCACGCTGAACTGGTTGGCGAGCTGTTCGCCTACTGTGCGCACGCGTCTGTTGCTCAAGTGGTCGATGTCATCGACAGTAGCCTTTGAGTTTATCAGCTGGATCAGGTACTTGATGATCTCGATGATGTCGGTGTTTGTAAGTACCCTGATCTCCGGGTCGGTGGTAAGGCCAAGCTTCTTGTTCAGTCTGAACCTGCCGACGTTGCCGAGGTCGTACCTCTTCTCAGAGAAGAAGAGCTTGTCGATTACATCCCTCGCGGTTGCCTCATCAGGTGGTTCTGAATTACGCAACTGTTTGTAGATGAAATTGACAGCCTCAATTTCGGTGTTGGTAGGATCCTTCTGGAGGGTATTGAATATGATGACATACTCATTGGAGTTCGTCTCGTCCTTCTGGAGAAGGATTGACTTGACGTCCGTATCCTTGATTTTGGCGATTGTATCGTCATCGAGGATCTCGCCTCGTTCAACGATAGGTATGGTCCTTTCGATAGGTATGACCTCGCCAGTGTCTTCATCCTCAAAGTCTTCCGTCCAGGTCTTGAGAACCTTGGCGGCGAGTTTCCTGCCTTTGTTTTCTTCAAGGTTCGTTTCGTTGACCTCCACTTCGTCGGCGAGACCGAATATGTCGATGATGTCTTTGTCTGAGTTGAAGCCTATCGCTCTGAGAAGTGTCGTGACAGGCAGCTTCTTCTTACGGTCGATGTAGGCGTACATCACGTTGTTGATGTCCGTGGCGAATTCAATCCAGGAACCCTTGAAAGGGATGATTCTGGCTGAATAGAGCTTTGTTCCGTTCGCGTGCATACTCTGGTCGAAGAATACGCCTGGAGAACGGTGCAGCTGGGACACTATGATTCTTTCTGACCCGTTTATTACGAATGTGCCGGCCGGTGTCATATACGGAATGTTGCCGAGGTACACATCCTGGACTCTTGTGTCGAAGTCCTCGTGCTCGGGATCTGTGCACGAAAGGCGGAGTTTTGCCTTCAGAGGAACGTTGTATGTAAGGCCTCTCTCAAGACATTCGTCAATCGAATACTGAGGTGGATCGATGAAATAGTCGATGAATTCCAACTTGTAGTTGTTCCTCGTGTCCTCGATCGGGAATATCTCCTGGAACACCTGGAAGAGACCTTCGTTCTTCCTGTTTTCCGGTGTTGTCTCCAGCTGGAAGAAATCCTTGAACGATTTCAACTGAACTTCCAGCAGGTCAGGATATTCCAGAATCTTAGAAGTAGCGAACATTATTCGCTTATAATTAGTCTTTTTTGACATTGATCTGCCTTTAGGAAATGAGAAAAACTTAATACGACAAAAAGGTTTAGAGCCATTTAGGCTCTAAACCTGATGATTTTCCCGCCAGGGGAAGCTGGGTTATTTAACCTCAACTTCGGCACCTGCCTCTTCAAGGGCAGCTTTCAGTTGCTCAGCTTCAGCCTTAGAGGCCTTCTCCTTAACAGTCTTAGGAGCGCCGTCTACGAGATCCTTAGCTTCCTTAAGGCCGAGACCGAGAGCCTCCTTAACGGCCTTGATTACCTGAAGCTTAGCTGCACCGGCTGACTTGAGGACAACGTCGAACTCAGTCTGCTCTGCCGGAGCTGCCTCAGCGGCTGCAGCAGGACCTGCTACAGCTACGGCTGCGGCTGCAGGCTCGATACCATATTCTTCCTTGAGAACTTTTGCAAGTTCCTGAACGTCTTTTACAGAAAGGTTAACCAACTCTTCTGCAAGTGCTTTTACATCTGCCATAATTGATAATTATTAAATTGTTTGTTATTATTTCTCTTCTTTTTCTGAAAGTGTCTTGACGAGACCCGCGATTGTGCTTCCGCCGCCATTCTGGAGAGCGGAGATGACATTGCGCATAGGAGCCTGAAGGAGAGCAACGATGTCTCCGATAAGTTCTTCCCTGGACTTGATTGCGCAGAGTTCGTCGAGTTTTTCAGCTCCGATGAACGCACACTCCTGAACATAGGCGCCTTTAAGCTGTGGCTTGCCCATATCCTTCTGAAGCTTCTTGATGAGCTTCGCTGGAGCGTTAGGTGCCTCGGTGTACATAATTGCCGTGTTGCCCTTGAGGATAGGGAGGAGAAGGTTCATCTCCTCGTTGTCCAGAGCCTTGAGAACGTGGGCGAACAAAGTGTTCTTTACCACGGTCAGCTTGATTCCCTGCTCGAAGCAGGCGCGGCGGAGTTTAACGGTGTTTTCAGCATTCAGACCCTCGATGTCGGCGACATAGAAGTTAGGGTACTGCTTCAGTTGTGCTGAGATGCTTTCAATAATCTGATCTTTGAGTTCCTTCTTCATAATGAAATCCTTTTTTACTCAGCGCTTCCGCTAATGAATGCTTTGACGTCTATCTTGATACCAGGGCTCATTGTCGTGCAGATTGCCGCACCTTTGAGATATGTTCCCTTGAGAGTCTGTGGCTTGAGTTTGATTACCTCGTTCAGAAGTGCGGTAGCGTTCTCGCAGATCTGTGCCGGAGTGAAGGAAACCTTGCCGATGGCCGCGTGTATGATACCGGTCTTGTCAACCTTGAAATCAATCTTACCACCCTTTACATCCTTGACGGCATTGCCGACTTCCATTGTAACGGTGCCTGTCTTAGGGTTAGGCATAAGGCCTCTTGGGCCGAGGATACGACCGAGAACACCGACCTTGGCCATTACTGAAGGGGTGCAGATGATGACATCGACATCCGTCCAGCCGCCTTTGATCTTCTCTACATATTCATCGAGACCTACATAGTCAGCTCCCGCTTCCTTGGCCTCATTCTCCTTGTCCGGTGTACAAAGGACAAGAACTCTTACAACCTTACCGGTTCCGTGAGGAAGGCTTACCACGCCACGGATCATCTGATTAGCCTTACGAGGGTCAACTCCCAGATTGGCTGAAATCTCAACTGATGCGTCGAACTTCGTGAAGGTTATGTCCTTCAGCATTTCACAAGCCTGGGCAAGAGTGTACTGCTTGGAAGCGTCGTACTTCGCTACGACAGCTTTCTGGTTTTTTGTGATTCTACTCATTTCGCGTGAGAAAATTAAAGGTTCTCAGGGAATGTTCCGGTGACTTTGATACCCATACTCCTTGCTGTTCCGGCGACCATCTTCATAGCAGCCGCAAGTGTGAAAGCATTGAGGTCTGGCATCTTACCTTCAGCGATGGCCTTAACCTGATCCCAGGTGATAGAGGCAACCTTTCTTCTGTTAGGCTCGCCTGAACCTTTCTGAAGCTTGGCAGCTTCCTTGAGGGAAATGGCTACAGGCGGCTGTTTTACCTCGAACGTGAAGGACTTGTCCGAATAAACGGTGATGACTACAGGCACGATCTTTCCGGCGTTCTGTTGTGTCGCCGCATTGAACTGCTTGCAGAAGTCCATAATGTTCAAGCCTTTGGAACCGAGTGCCGGTCCTACCGGAGGTGCTGGATTGGCGGCTCCTGCTTTGATTTGGAGCTTAATGAATCCGGTAACTTCTTTTGCCATAATTGTTTGTTATTCTTTTGTTACTTGAGTAAAGCTGAGCTCCAGCAGGGTCTTCCTGCCGAAAATCACAACTATCACCTTGAGTTTGCTTCTGTCCTCCTCGATTGCATCGACAGTTCCGTTAAATCCGCTGAACGGCCCGTCAGTAATCTTGACTGACTCACCGACCTCGAAGTTAACCTCTGTCTCTGCCGCGTTATCCACGTTCTGATCCTGATTACCAAGAATAAGCTGCGCCTCCTCATCTCTGATCGGGACAGGCACCCTTTCTGTAAGGGAACCGGAAGTCCTCTTCTCAGTCAGGAACCCGGACATTCCAGGAATATCGTTGCGGATAATATACTCAAGTTCCGGGCAAAGCTGAGCCTGTATCAAGACATAGCCGGGATAAAGCAGTCTTTCAACCACCTTTCTCTTGCCGTTCTTGGTGACGATCTCACGCTTCACCGGAACAAGTACCTGTGCGACTTGATCCTGCAGGCCAAACCTTTCTATTTCTTTCTCAAGATATTCTTTGGCCTTCTTCTCCTTGCTTCCCGCTGTCCTAAGGACATACCATTTCATATCAGCCATGGTAATCAATGATAATTACAATGTGTATATCGCTGTCATCAGATGCTCGAAAGCGAAGTCAACCACGAAGAGTACCAAAGCGAGGATCACTGTGGCGACCATAACCAAAAGGGCGGAGCTTTGAAGCTTCTCCCAGGTAGGCCAAGTGACCTTCTTTGTGAGTTCTGCGTATGACTCTTTGCAATAGTTAATGAACTTTCTCATCTTTGCATTTAATGGACCTCGTAATTTGGAAGCTTCTACGATGTCTGTTAAACAATTACCAAATCGTAACCTTTGATATTTTTGGCAGGGGAAGCAGGATTCGAACCCACATCGACGGTTTTGGAGACCGCTGAACTACCCTTGTTCTATTCCCCTATAATCAGGACGGACATCTTTCCGGACATCCGTCCTGTATTGTGAAGAATTATTCTTCGATCTTGATAACCTGGCCGGCTCCAACGGTACGTCCACCTTCGCGGATAGCGAACTGGAGTCCTTCGTTGAGGGCTACAGGGGTGATGAGCTGAACGTCGATCTCAACGTTATCGCCAGGCATAACCATCTCAACTCCTTCCGGAAGAGTGATCTCACCGGTAACATCCAGTGTACGGATGAAGAACTGAGGACGATAGTGGTTGTGGAATGGAGTGTGACGTCCACCCTCTTCCTTCTTGAGGACGTAAATCTGAGCCTTGAAGTGCTTGTGAGGAGTGATTGAACCTGGCTTGGCTACAACCTCACCTCTCTTGACTTCCTTCTTGTCGATACCGCGGAGGAGAAGACCTACATTGTCTCCGGCCTCACCCTGGTCAAGAAGCTTGCGGAACATCTCGACACCGGTAACCACAGTGTTCTTAGGAGCATCGCCGAAACCTACAAGCTCAACAGGATCGTTGACGTGGATGGTACCAGTCTCGATACGGCCGGTAACTACGGTACCGCGGCCGGTGATTGAGAAGATGTCCTCGATAGGCATAAGGAACGGCTTCTCGTTCTGGCGAACAGGCTGAGGGATGTACTCGTCAACAGCGCTCATAAGCTCCATTACCTTGTCTTCCCATTCCTTCTCTCCGTTGAGAGCTCCAAGAGCGGAACCGCGGATGATAGGGCAGTTCTCATCGAACTTGTAGAATCCGAGGAGGTCACGGATCTCCATCTCTACGAGGTCAAGCATCTCTGCGTCGTCAACAAGGTCAACCTTGTTCATAAAGACGAGGATTCTTGGAACGTTCACCTGACGGGCGAGCAGGATGTGCTCACGGGTCTGAGGCATAGGACCGTCGGTAGATGCTACAACGAGGATGGCTCCATCCATCTGGGCGGCACCGGTAACCATGTTCTTAACGTAGTCAGCGTGGCCCGGGCAGTCAACGTGAGCATAGTGGCGGTTCTCGGTCTCGTACTCAACGTGCGCTGAGTTGATGGTGATACCACGCTCCTTCTCCTCGGGGGCATTGTCAATCTGATCGAAGGACTTTACCTTGTCGGAGTTACCTGAGACTCTCTCGGCGAGAACCTTGGTAATAGCGGCAGTCAAAGTGGTCTTACCGTGGTCAACGTGGCCAATTGTACCGTTGTTTACGTGCGGCTTCGTTCTTTGGAAAGTTTCTTTTGCCATAATATTATGTTTTAAATGAGTAAACTAAATAATGCAGTTTGAGCCGGTGATGGGATTTGAACTCATGACCTCATCCTTACCAAGGATGCGCTCTACCCCTGAGCTACACCGGCTTTTTTGATTGGAGCGGAAGACGAGGTTCGAACTCGCGACCCTCAGCTTGGAAGGCTGATGCTCTACCAACTGAGCTACTTCCGCGAATGTTGTGGGAGGAGGTGGACTCGAACCACCGAACCCGAAGGAGCGGATTTACAGTCCGCCGCAATTGCCGCTATGCGATCCTCCCAAGTTTACTCCGAATATGCTTCAGAGACTTTGAGCCGATGGAGGGAGTCGAACCCACGACCCCGAGATTACAAATCACGTGCTCTGGCCAACTGAGCTACATCGGCGATATTTCAATGAATGTTCCCTTTCACAAAGGGATTGCAAAGATAGGTATTTATTTGGATTATCCAAAACTTTTTCAATTATTTTTATCGAAAAGTCGTTTAAGCTCCGAATATATCCTGTCTGTGTCAAGTCCGCAGTCCTTTCTTTGCTGTCCTACTGTCGCCTGATGGATAAATCTGTCGGGCAGTCCTATTCCGGTCACGGTGATGTCTAGCCCCCTTGAGGCGACATATTCGCTTACCTCGCTGAACAGGCCTCCCTTCAGGCTGCCTTCCTCCAAGGTGACAATCTGCCCGAAGCCTGACGCTTCCTCGAGAATGCCGGTGTCAAACGGCTTAAGGAATATGGCGTTGAATATGGCCGGTCCGGTCCCTGTCTCTTTCCTCAGCCTTTCCGCCGCTTCGACCGCGCGGTTCGCCACGGGGCCCAATGCCAGGACGGCGACATTCTCTCCGTCAGCCAGTTTCTCGCCTTTGCCGATCTCCGCTGGTTCCGGTTCGGCCCGTCTCCAGTCGGTCCCTTCTCCCAAGCCTCTCTGGTATCGGATGACGAACGGGCCTTCTTTGACGCCAAGCCCTGTGTAGAGTAGCCTTTTGAGCTGGATCTCGTCTTTCGGCGCGGCGATGACGGTGTTCGGGATGCAGCGCAGCGAGGCAAGGTCGAAAGCGCCTTGGTGGGTGGCTCCGTCCTCGCCCACAAGCCCGGCTCTGTCGAGGCAGATCACCACGTTAAGCCTTTGGAGTGCGATGTCGTGTATGATTTCATCGTAGGCTCTTTGGGCGAACGAGGAGTAGATGGCGCAGAAAGGCTTCATCCCCCCGGCGGCGAGTCCCGCGGCGAAAGTTGCGGCGTGCTCTTCCGCTATGCCGACATCGAAGAATCTGTCCGGGAAGCGAGCGGCGAAATCGCTCATCCCGCTTCCGGTGGCCATCGCCGGAGTGATTCCGACGACTTTCCGGTCTTTTTCGGCCATTTCGCACAGAACCTCTCCGAACACGTCCTGGTAGCGGTCGGCGGAATGTTTCCTGACTGGTCTTTCTCCTGTCTCGGCGTTGAATGTTCCCGGAGCGTGCCAGGTGGTGGGGTCTGACTCTGCCGGCGCATAGCCTTTGCCCTTTATGGTACAGGTGTGCAGGATTTTTGGCCCCTTGATTTCCTTGACGCGCCGCAATGTGTTGACAACCTTTATGATGTCATTCCCGTCGATGGGGCCGAAGTATCTGAATCCGAAAGCCTCGAACAAGTCTCCCCCTGACGTTGTGACCAGTCCGGACTTAGCCTTGCGCACGAACTGCTGGATGCGGTTGCGGAACCTGCCCGCCCCGAGCTTGTTCCAGATGTGGGTCTTGATGCGGTTGTAGGCAGGGTCTGTCGTCAGTTTGAGCAGATAGGAGTGCAGGGCACCCTTGTTCCCGTCAATCGCCATCTCGTTGTCGTTCAGCACGACAAGCAGGTCTGTGTCCTCCCATCCGGCATTGTTCAGGCCTTCGAGAGCCAGGCCGCCGGTCATCGCGCCGTCGCCGATCATCGCCACGATTCTCTCACCGGAGCCGGAGATTTTGGCGGCTTCGGACATTCCGAGGGCGGCGGATATGGATGTGGAGGCGTGTCCGGCCCCGAATGCGTCGTATTCGCTTTCGTCCCGGTTCGGGAATCCGCTGATTCCGTCAGCCATCCTGTTTTTCTTGAAACCTTCCTTCCGTCCCGTCAGAATCTTGTGGGCATAAGCCTGATGCCCCACATCGAAGACCAGTTTGTCTTTCGGGGTGTCGAACACATAATGCAGGCCTACTATCAGTTCCACGGCGCCCAGGCTGGAGGCCAGATGTCCCGGATTGTCGGCGCAGCATCTGACAATATAGTCCCGGATCTCGTCGCAGAGCGGCTGTAATTCCTCTATTTTAAGCTTCCTGAGGTCTTCAGGAAAATTGACATTGTCGAGAATCATAAAGGCTAAGGTACGACTTTATTCCGACATTTTTCTTATATTCGCAGATTGTTTGAATAATTTTACGTTCGTTCCGAATATTTTTAAAAGAAATAGTCAAAATGGCAGAAAAAATCCAAAAACTGATGAATGATTCGCCGGTCGCAAGGTGGACCGCACTCATTCTCATTGCGCTGATGATGTTCTTCGGCTATATGTTTGTCGATGTGATGTCACCGTTGCAGTCCCTCATCGAGCAGCAGAGGGGCTGGAGTCCGGATGTGTTCGGCACTTACGCCAGCGCCGAGTATATCCTTAATGTCTGCGGCTTCCTTATTCTCGCCGGTATCATCCTCGACAAGATGGGAGTCCGTTTCACTGGAGTCCTCTCCGCATCGATGATGTTCATCGGAGCCACCATTAAATATATAGGAATAACCGATTGGTTCCAGACCACGGCTTTCTGCGAGTGGCTGGGAACCTGGTGGGTGGCTATGCCGGGAAGCGCCAAGATGGCCGCTCTCGGATTTATGATTTTCGGCTGCGGCTGCGAAATGGCCGGAACGACAGTCTCCAAAGCGATAGCCAAATGGTTCAAAGGCAAGGAGATGGCTATGGCTATGGGAATCGAGATGGCGATTGCCCGCGTGGGAGTGTTCTCCGTGTTCTCGATAAGCCCTATCCTCGCTTCCAAACTCGGTGGAGTGCAGGGCCCGGTCGGCTTCTGCACCGTGCTTCTCCTCATCGGTCTGATCAACTTCATCGTGTTCAGTGTAATGGACAGGAAATTCGACGGGCAGCTTGTGGAGGCCGGAATCAAGTCCGAAGAGCCTTCCTCCGATGACGAGTTCAAGCTCAGCGACCTCGGCAAGATTTTCTCTTCCAGGAGTTTCTGGGTTGTGGCGCTTCTGTGCGTGCTTTATTATTCCGCGATATTCCCGTTCCAGAGGTACGGAGCGAATATGCTTCAGTGCAACCTTGACGGAATCTCGGCCAGAACCGCCTCCGACATATTCAGATGGTTCCCGATCGGAGCCGCCGTCATCACACCGTTCCTCGGACGGTTCCTTGACACTAAGGGAAAGGGCGCGACTATGCTCATCTGGGGCGCTCTGCTTCTGATTGTCTGCCATTTGATCTTCGCTTTCGTGCTTCCTGCCACTCACAGCAAGTTCATCGCGCTCGCGACGATCGTGGTTCTGGGAGTCAGCTTCTCGCTTGTTCCGGCCGCTCTTTGGCCATCCGTCCCTAAGATTATTGACGAGAAGATTCTCGGTTCGGCGTACTGCCTTATCTTCTGGGTCCAGAACATCGGCCTGTGCTTTGTCCCGAAGCTGATTGGAAGCGTACTGACGAGCGTGAACGCGGACAATCCCGCTGTCATCGCCGCAAAGGCGGCTGGTGCGGAGTTCATCCCTTACAATTACACCGTTCCGCTTGTGATTTTCGCGGGATTCGGTGTGGCCGCCCTCCTTATAGCACTCTATCTCAAGGTTCTGGACGGCAAGCGCCACCTTGGCCTTGAACTCCCGAACATCCAGAAATAATCCGGATCTCCGGCTGAAGAACACATCGCTTTACCGTGACTAAGGATTTCAGGAAATATTCCTGCTGGATCGCTCTGGCTTGTCTGGTGGTACCGATGTTCGCATCGTACTACTTTGACGATATGTTCTCAACACTGTCCCACCTGTTCGAGAACCCGTCCGCGCTCCAGCTTGGATGGAACTCGGCTGACTATGGTCTCTATGCCAGCGGCTACTCGGTGCTGTGCGTGTTCGGAGGCCTTGTGGTCTGCGGAATGCTTCTGGACAGGTGGGGAGTGCGGGTCACAGGCTCCATCTTTGTCACGATGATGGCCTCAGGTGCTGCCTTGGTCACTTATGCACTGGTTTCCGGTCTGCCGCCAAAGACTTCTTTGTCAGTTGCTTACGTCGGATGTATGTTCTTCGGACTTGGAAGCGAGATTGCCGGCGTGGCCGTAACAAGGTCGATTGCAAAGTGGTTCAAGGAAGGGAATATGGCTTTCGCGATGGGACTCCAGCTGGCTATCGCCAGGCTTGGAACGGCCTTCGCTCTGGTCATATCCCCGAAACTTGTGGCCGCCAAGGAGGTCGCCCAGACATATTCATTGGCAGAGACTGCGAGACCGGCTTTCCTTGGGGGTGCCCTGATGCTGGCGGGGATGCTTCTCTGGGCGGTTTTCGTGGCGATGGACGCAAGGTTCGACCGTCAGGCCGGGCTGAAAGACTCGACAGATACCGCCGAGGAAGACAAATTCCGCTTTTCGGATGTGCTGGAACTGCTGAAAAACAAGCGGTTCATCGCCCTTGCTTTGCTCTGCGTGTTCTTTTACAGCAGCGTCATATCGTTCAAGAAGTTCGCGTCGGCGATTCTTATCCCTCGCTTCGACGTTCCTGTCGAGTCCGCGAGCTGGATGGTTTCGATGCTGCCTTTCGCCACGGTCGTGTTCGCTCCGGTTTTCGGCGTGTTGGTTGACAAGGTCGGCCACGGGACGCGTTGGATGCTTGTCGGGGCGGCTCTGGCCTTGACGGCGCATCTTATGCTTGCGTTCGCTCCGTCAGGAATCCCGTTCTACGGTTATCTGGCGATGGTTTTCCTTGGCTTCGGCTATTCGCTGGTGCCGGCCGCGATGTGGCCATCGGTGCCGAAGATTGTCCCGGACAAGGTGCTCGGTACGGCCTATTCTTTAATCTACTGGGTTCAGAATCTTGGACTTATGTCTTTCAAGATGTTCGCCGGGAAGATACTTGCGTCTGCCAATCTTGCCAAAGGGGTGAGCGAGACCGGGGCCGTTCGTGTCGAGCTGATGTTTCTGGCGGTCTGTGTCGTGGCTCTTGCCCTTGCACTGGCCATCAATGTCTATTCCCGTAAGAACCCTCAGATGGGGCTTGACCGTCCGGATCAGGCATAGGAAGCTGTTCGTCTGAATGCTTGCAAAGCGCCTGATGATTCGGAAAACGTTCGGGTTGTCAAGGCGTTTTCTCGTTTTTGTCTTGACCAAATACGTAGGAATTACTATATTTGGCAAAACGGTGTAGTGTATGAACCTTAGGATGTTCCGGGAAATATTGTCGATGCCTTCGACATCGGGTGAGGAAAGGCCTTTGGCCGAGTTCCTCAGGGAGCGTCTGCCGTTCGGAGATTGCGCGGTACAGTCGGATGAGGTAGGGGACGGCACGCTGAACCTTCTGTTTGACTGGTCCGGCACCGGTTGCCCTTCATCCGTTTTCTGCACGCATCTGGACACGGTTCCGCCCTACATTCCTCCGGAGTTCGCGGAGGTCCGCGCCGGTGACATACTGCCGGACGGAGTGACAGCCGTGTGCGATGACACCATTGTGAGAGGAAGAGGCAGCTGTGACGCCAAGGGACAGATAGCCGCGATGCACTCCGCCTGCGAAAGGCTTTACGAGGACGGATTCCGTGACTTCGGGCTGCTCCTGCTTTCCGGTGAAGAGACCGGCTCGTTCGGGGCGAAGGCATATTCGCTGACCCGTCCGGGAGGAAAGTTCGTACTGGTGGGGGAGCCGACCGACAATTGCCTTGTGACCGCGAGCAAGGGTACCAAGGCTTTCGGAATCTCCATTCCCGGGAAAGCGTGCCATTCCGGCTACCCGCATCAGGGGATAAGTGCTGTGGACAGGTTCGTGGAATTCTGTAACGCATTGAAAGCGGTTGAGTTTCCTGAAGACCCCATACTTGGGGAAACCACCTGGAACATCGGTAGGCTGGAGAGCGGCAACCCACAGAACATCCTAAGTCCTGAGGTCAGGTTCAGGCTCTACTTCCGGACTACGTTCGCCACGGACGGCCTGATAGACGGTGTCCTTTCGGAGGTGTTGCCTCACGACATCTCCGTCACGGCTTACGGAGGGGATTCCCCGCTGGAGTATTTCCATAGTGTCGGGGGGATAGAGACGAAGGCTGTGTCATTCGGCAGCGACGCTCCGAGGCTGAACGGGTTCCCGATGAAGGCGATATGCGGCCCCGGCTCGATACTCACCGCCCACACGGACAATGAGTATGTCCTGCTTTCGCAGCTGGAAAAGGCTGTGGGCCAGTATGTGAGAATATTTAGAACTATTAATGGACTTAACAAATAACAAGCGATGATCGTAATGAAATTCGGCGGTACGTCCGTTCAGGACGCAGACGCTGTCGGAAGGGTGATTTCCATTGTCAGAGGCCGTTTGCGGGACAAACCGCTGGTTGTGGTCTCGGCGTTGTCAAAAGTGACCAAGCTGCTTTGCTCCATTGCCGCCGAGGCGGAGGCGCAGCACGAGGATAATGTGCGCGGGCTTCTGTCTCAGCTTCGTCAGAGGCATTTCGAGATGGCCGGGCAACTTCTTCAGGGCAATCCAAAACTGCTTGAGAATGCGTTGGAGAGTGTGGAGAACCTCATCAAGGGGCTTGAGACATTTGTCGGAGGCGTGTGCCTGATCGGTGAGCTGTCCCCGCGCAGCAAGGCGAGGGTCATCTCCACGGGTGAGCTGCTCTCATCGACCATCATAGGCTACGCGTTCAACGCAAACGGAATATCCTGCCAGTGGATTGACGCCAGAAGAATGGTCATCACCGATGACAACTATCTTAACGCCAGGCCTGACTTGGATGTCACCGAGGCGAATGTCAAGAGAATAGTGGGGGCAGAGTGTAAAGGTGTGGACATAGTCCTGACCCAGGGTTTCATCGCTTCCACCGAGTCCGGAGCGCCGTCAGTCCTTGGTTTTGAGGGTTCCGACTATTCCGCCGCCATTTTCGGAATGGCTCTCGGCGCGCAGAGAATAGAGATCTGGACGGATGTCGATGGTGTCAGGACGGCTGATCCGAGGATTGTCTCCGACACCAGAAAAATTGATGCGATTTCCTATGAGGAGGCCGCGGAGATGGCTGCGATGGGCGCCAGAGTGCTGCATCCTCTCACCATAGAACCGGCGAGGAAAAGGAATATTCCGGTGCTTGTCCTGAATTCGACGAATCCTGATTGCGAGGGGACGCGGGTTGTCAGAGGTGACAAGTCTCCGGACGGGCCCAAATCCATTGCGGTGAGGGACGAGATTCTGTTCGTGAAGATATCTTCCTCAAAGATCGAAGGTGTTACGAGGATGCTCGGAAAGGTCTTTTCGTCATTCTATCCGAGGAGAATACCTACAGTCCTGACGAAAGCCTCAGAATCCGAGGTCGCACTGGTTGTGCCGGAGGAATCTACCGGCTTTGTCGAGGCTGTGGAGGAGATCAGGAAATGGGCCGATGTCACTGTTTTCAGGGACAAGGCTTTCATCTCCGTGGTCGGCAGGAACATCTATGGCCTGGATGGGCTTGGTGACAAGGTCATAGGGCTTGCCGGCAGGGTTTATCTCGCCGACGTGGGCGCCAATATGATGAGCGAGAGCTTTGTCATTGACGGAGACAGGCTCGGAGTGACGCTTGAGGGATTACATAGCTTTATTTTCAATTAATTGATATGAAAGTGGTTATAAGCGGCTATGGCCGTATGGGGCATAACGTGGAGCAGGTGCTGGAAAGCCGTGGGATCGAGTGCGCCGGATGCAGCGAGGACATCTCGTCGTTTGACAGGACTCTTGCCAGGGAATGTGTCTGCATTGACTTTACGACACCTGAGGCTTTCCGTAGCAATTACAGGTTCATCGCAGAGAACTTCAAGGCCGCGGTGATAGGTACGACCGGCTGGAACGACATCAAGGATGAGGTGACGGACTGTTTCAACAGGCAGGGTACTCCGATGATCCACTCGTCCAACTACTCAGTGGGAGTGAATGTGCTTTCGGCGGCTGTCGGATTGATAGCCAAATATCTGGGCAAGGCGGGAGGTTATTCCCCGTACATTGTCGAGAAGCATCATATTCATAAATTGGACGCTCCGAGCGGAACCGCGAAGTCGTTGGCTTCCGTGGTTGCGGAGAATATGGACGCAAGTCCGGATGTGGCTTCCGTCAGGGTCGGTGAGGTGGCCGGAATCCATACGGTCGGTTTTGAGGGAGAGAATGACAGGATCACCGTGGAACACGAGGCTTTTTCCAGAAAAGGTTTTGCCGAGGGGGCGGTCGTGGCGGCGCTTATGACCGAGAACCTGCAAGGTGTCCACGAATTCAAGGAACTGTTTTTTAAGGAGGAAGGAATATGATACTACAGGGCTGCGGAACGGCGCTTGTGACTCCGTTCAAGGACGGGAAGGTCGATTATGATGCGTACAGGGCGCTGGTAATAAGACAGGTTGAGGCCGGTGTGCATTTTCTGGTTCCGCTTGGGACCACGGCTGAGACTCCGTGTCTGGACGACGATGAGAAGCTTGCGCTTCTCCGGATGACAAGGGAGCTTTGCCCTGACAGGCCGGTGGTTGCCGGTGCGGGGACTAACTCTCCGGCGGCCACGATACGCAACATCCGTCTTCTGGAGGCTTGCGGGCCGGATGCCTTCCTGATTGTTGTGCCTTACTACAACAAGCCGACACAGGAGGGAATCGTTGAATATTTCAGGACTGTCGCGGCCGCCACCGGCAAAGGCATCGTGGCCTACAATGTGCCGGGCAGGACAGGTGTGAATATGTCTGCGGAGACGGCTCTTCGCCTGGCTGAGATTCCGAATGTGATCGCCGTCAAGGAGGCTTCCGGCAATCTGGAGCAGATTGGCAGGATACTCTCCGGGAAACCGGAGGGCTTCAGTGTGCTGAGCGGCAACGATGACCAGACATTGCAGATTATGGAGCGTGGCGGAGACGGAGTGATCAGCGTGGCTTCCAACATCGCGCCTGAATTGATGGTGAGACTGGTCGGTGCCTTGGCTGACGGGGATCTGGAGACGGCGGCAAAACTCAACGACCGTCTTGACCCTTTGTTCCGCGGTTGCTTTGTGGAAAGCAATCCGATTCCTGTGAAGGCCGGGCTTGACATCCTTGGCCTCTGCGCAGCCGGGATGCGCCTGCCTCTCACTGAGGCTGTCCCTTCTACTTTCGAGGCTATGAGAAAAGCTATGGAGGGGCTTGGGGTATGATGGACTTTCAGATGCTTTGCAGCCGGCTTGAATCCGGCGAAGTCCGTGTGGCCGAGAAGATTGACGGAGTCTGGACGGTAAATGCGTGGGTCAAGGAGGCGATTCTGGAGGGTTTCCGTGTCGGGAAGCTCAAGGATTTGAGTGAGGGGGGATACTCATTTTTCGACAAGGACACTCTTCCGCTCCATAGGTTCTCACCGGAGGACAGGGTACGTATCGTTCCGGGCGGGAGCAGCGTTCGTTGCGGCTCCTATCTTGCACCTTCTGTCATTATGATGCCGCCGTCCTATGTCAACATCGGGGCGTATGTGGATGAGGGAACGATGATCGACTCCCACGCTCTTGTCGGTTCCTGCGCTCAGGTGGGAAAGAATGTCCACATCTCCGCCGCTGCCCAGATCGGCGGTGTGCTTGAGCCTGCCGGAGCCTTGCCGGTGATTGTCGAGGACAATGCTTTCATCGGTGGTAATTGCGGAATATACGAGGGTACGATTGTGGGAGAAGGAGCTGTGCTGGCTTCCGGAGTGATCCTGACAAAAGGGACGGCTCTCTATGACTCCACATCCGGAGAGTATGTCCCTCGCAGCGCTTCCGGGCAGACTGTCGTGCCTCCGGGTGCGGTCGTGGTAGCGGGCAGCCGTCCGATGGCTTCCGGTTTCGGCAAGGATGCCGGGATTCATCTTTACACACCGGTCATAGTCAAATACCGTGACGGCAGGACCGATGCCTCCGTCGAGTTGGAAACCTTGCTCCGGTAAGAATCCGTTATGTACAAATTCTATAAATACCACGGAGCCGGCAATGATTTTCTGCTGGCCGACAACCGTTCCGGTGCCGTGACCCTGACACCGGAGCGGGTCCGTCATCTGTGCGCTCGCCATACCGGCTTTGGAGCCGACGGTGTGATGCTTCTTGAAAACAGTGATTCGTCAGCCTTCAGGATGGTTTTCTACAATCCGGATGGCAGCGGCGGGATGATGTGCGGCAACGGAGGACGCTGCATTGTGGCTTTTGCCGCCGATCTCGGAATAGTCAGCCGCGGGAATCCGGTCTTTTTCGAGGCCCCCGACGGCCTTCATCAGGCGGAGATGCTTCCGTCGGAACATACTGGGAGAACAATACGTCTGAAAATGAGGGATGTGTCTGAAATTGAATACTTTCCTGAAGACAATGCCTGCTTTCTCGACACCGGCACCCGTCATCTTGTCAAATTTGTCAGCGGACTTGGAGGGTATCCGGTCATTGAAGAAGGCCGCGCTCTTCGGAGCGACAGGCGCTTTGCTCCGGTCGGGACCAATGTGAATTTCGTCGAGCCTGTGCCGGAGGATGGCGATGTCATACTTGACATCCGTACATTTGAAAAAGGTGTCGAGGATGAGACCCTGGCCTGCGGTACCGGAATCGTCGCTTCGGCTGTGGCCGCATATTCACAAGGTCTGGCCGGAAGGGAATGTCCGGATGGAAGGGTCTCCTGTGCGGTCAAGGCGGCTATAGCATCGCTTTCGGTTGATTTTGTCCCCGAATGCGCCGGATCCGGGTTGTCTGTCAGAGACATTTGGCTTACCGGCCCGGCCGATTTTGTTGGCACTGTTGAAATTATGTTGTAACTTTGACAGCTTTAATATTTTAGTGTTATTAATATGAAAAACTCAATTAAACTTCTTGCCCTTGCGGCAATCTGTGTGGTGGCTGTCTCTTGTAAGAACGAGCCTTCCACAATGAGTTATACATTGTCTGCGACTTTCAACAATGTGGCGGAGAATCCACAGTATTACCCTGTTGTTGACAGCCTGTTTTATCGCGAGTATGTACTGCTTGACAGCTATTCCGCATTATGCACTTCCTGCGAAGATTTAAACAACGGTTTCGTCGGCGGCTGGAAGGTATCGTTGAAGAAGGGCGACGCCTCGGAGCCTGCGGAGCAGCAGATGTTTTCCTCGGCCGGCCAGTTTGTCGGATTCTCTAAAAACCAAGCCTATGCGGTCTATACTTCGTCCCCTAAGGATTACGACATCGTGTTCAAGTACTCCGAGTATTTTACGAAATCGTCGTGCAACGTGGTTGGCTTCTACATCAACAACACAAAGTATATTGAAACCTTGGCTGAGAAAGGGTTGATTGCGGACGGAGACTATCTCAAGGTGACGGCGACATTCTACAAGGGTTCTCTCCCTGTCTGCACCGAGGAGTACTATCTGGTTGACTACAGCGGAACTGAGAAGAAAATCGTCAAGGATTGGACTGCCTGGGAAATGGAAAACGCGCGGAAATGCGATGTTGATGCCGTGAAGTTTGCTGTTTCCTCAGCAAGCGGCACATTACCGGAGTCGTTCTGCTTGGATTTCCTTGTCGCCAGCATCTCGGTGGAGTACTAAGCGACTGGTTGTCAGGAAACAGTTTTTTAAGGATTTAAGTAACCGACGTTTATGTGTGTCGTGAGCGGGTGGCTCAGAGCAGTCCATCCGGAACCGACACCGAAATGGATTTGGAATCTTCATCGACGGACAGGATGAGGTCTTCGTGCAGAGGAATCATCGCCTGTCCGTCTTTCGTTTCCACGTAGATGCAGGTGTTTCCAGGAATGTCCTCATAGTCAGTGATTTCGCCGACCTTTTCATTATTTGCGTCCAAAAGCGTCCATCCGATAAGGTCATCCACAGAAAGGCCGTCATCGTCACTTTCGTATTCAAGGAGCGCATCCGGTTTGGCGAATATGTCTTTGCCCACAATCTCTTCAGCGTCCCGAAGGTTTCTGACTCCTGTGATGTGGACGAGGGCTCTGCTGACGCCCTTCTTTGAGAATGATTCAAAGAAAAACGGAACCGGCAGTCCATCGAATGTGATGAACACCGGTTCCTTCTGGTTCAAGTCCTCGGGGCTGATCTCGCGGAATCCGATGAGGATTTCGCCGTCGGTACCGTTGGACTTCAGTACCCGGGCAACACGCAGAAACTCTGTTTTTGCCCTGGTCATAGGATTAGGCCTCGGCTGGGGCTTCAGGAGCGGCCTCCGCGGCAGCGGCTGCTTCCTCTGCGGCTTTAGCTGCGGCAGCCTCTTCGGCGGCCTTGCGCTGAGCCTCGGCAAGCTCCTCTGCCTTCTTGGCAAGAGCCTCTGCCCTTTCCGCGTTAACCTTCTTCTCAGCCTCGAGAGCAACCTTTGCCTTGTCGGCGGCATCCTTTACAAGACCCTCCTTCTTGGCGGCGATCTTCGCGTCTCTCTGAGCCTTCCAGGCATTCCATTTCTGGTCAGCCTGCTCCTGTGTGAGCGCTCCCTTGGCGATACCACCCTCGAGGTGCTTTCTCAGGAGAACTCCCTCGTAAGAGAGGATTCTGCGGGCTACGAGTGTAGGCTGCGCGCCGACATTGAGCCATTTGAGAGCCTTCTCGCCATCAAGGATGATGGTGGCAGGGTTGGTGTTTGGATTGTAGGAGCCGAGTTGCTCGATGAAACGTCCGTCGCGTGGTGCGCGTGAATCAGCCACAACAATGTGGAAGAATGCGAAATTCTTCTTACCGTGGCGCTGAAGTCTGATTTTAACAGCCATTGTGAATCTGTTTTAAATGTTTATAAAATATTAACCTGTTGTCTCCAACTCGTGAAGACGTGCAAAGATAGCAAAATATTAATTTATCATCGAAAAAATTTTGGTTTTTCAGGAATATTACCTATTTTTGCAATCCCAAACGATGGGAGACATACTTGCGGTAGTGGTGAAATGGTATACACGCTACTTTGAGGGGGTAGTGGGCGCAAGCCCGTGTGAGTTCGACTCTCACCTACCGCACGAAAGAAAGCCCGACGGGTTCCGCCGGGCTTTCTTCGTATTTGCTGTTATTTCACGAGCCTCACGCCTTTCGGCAGGCGGATGTCTGATTTGACTGTGCCGTTCGCGGCGCGGCGGTGCGACACTGTTATCGGGCCGTAAGGGGTCGGATAGGAACCCTCCGCCCATTCAAGGGAGCCGAGATGCGGGTTTATTCTCACTTTCCTGAATCCGGGTTCCGCAGGTTCGATCCCGAGCACGTGGGAACTTAGCCATACAGTAGGACCGGAGGCCCATCCGTGGCAGAAACTGTGGCGGAGTCCGACATAGCAATAGGCTCCTCCGTCAGCGTGTATGTCGTATTTGCCTTCCGGCACAATCTCGTCGATTCTTCCGGCCTCCGCCGCCTTTGAATAGTCGAAGTCTTCCCAGAATGTCGTGGCTCCGAGATCGAGCATCGCGCCCCAATAGTCGGAAATCATCTTCATAGCCTCGTCATAATCACCGCTTTTGGCTAGGGCCTCAAGCATATAATAGCCCATAAACGAGGAGAACCCGTTTGCTCCGCCGGACAGGATGACCTTGCGGGCCTGCTCCTTGTCCGCAAGATCCTCAAGGTAAAGCAAGGCGGCGGCCTGTTTGCTTGAAGTGACCGGCGGTCTGTACTCCCGCAGTCTGGCGGCCGCGGCGGAACACTCCTCCTCGAGTTTCTTGTCATCGAGCCATCGGGCCATCCGCGCTCCGGCTTCCATCGCCCTTACTGAAAGAGCCTGTAGTCCGGCGTGGATGGCTTCCGGTTTCTCGGAAGTCGGCCAGTCTATGAACCTGCCGCTCCTGAAGTTCTCTTTTGAGCCGTCGAAGTTGGACATTACCGTGTGCAGCAGGTCTGTCAGATATGTGTGCTGCTCCCTTAGGTAGCCGAGGTCTCCGTAATACTCGTACAGATGGTGGTGAATGATGATCCACCATAATGAATATGAGCATATTCCATTCATCCAAACTGTCGCCGGGGTGCTCTCGCGTACGTAGTCGAGGCTCTTCTGCACGACCTTGTGGTCGCCGAAGACAGTGTTCACCGCCATAACCTCCGGGTGCATATCCCCGATCCACACGAGCCTGTCGCGTTTGATTCCGTCCCAAAGGTAGTCCTGCATATTCAGATGTACCGTGTAAGCTCCTGTGTTCCAGATTTGGTTCAGCCTTTCATCGCTGCATTTGAACTGTCCTACGTATGGAATGTCGCGGTAGCGGGAGATGGCCCTTACGGTCACGAGTGATGCTTTTGCGTCATCGCCAAGCAGGTCAAGGCGGACAAACCGGAATCCGGTGTTGCCGTACTCGGCGGCTCCCAGCCAAGGGACGGAAATCTCGAAGTCTCTGACTGAGTGCTCGTTGGTGGCCGTGGTGCCGCTCTCGTCAACGCTGCTCACCGCCTCGCTTACGGATTCGCCGAAGCAGACGCGGAATCGTGCCGCGGACTTGTCCCCGGACATCGCCCTGACAATCTGTATGCCCCCCTGGATTTCTTTTCCGAAATCCAGCAGAATCGAACTTACGCCGCTCTTGTCGTTTTTGAATACGCAGACCTCGGGTTCGTTCGTGGAAACCTGCCCGCGATACGGCTTCAGGAGTTTCTCGGCTCCGGTCACGTTGCCCTTTGAAAGAATTATCCGTGTAGGAGTGAGGTAGTCACTTACAAACTCGGAGTCCTTCCGTCGGGTTTCGGCGGGACCGGCAGACCTTGCCTCCTGTCCCGCAACCGACACTGCCGCCATCAGCAGTGCCGTGAGAATGAACATCTTTCGTAACATATTCACAAACATAATGAAAAATCCTGAGAGAACGGACTCTTCCGGAGGGGCAAGGACGATTCTTTTGCGGGTGTCTTTTGAAAGCCAAGGTTCCGGCATTGTGCCGTAGACGAGAGTGTGATTATATGTTTATACAATATGGCGGTTGTCACATCAATGACCCGGATTGCCGGAAATTTCGCTTTTAGTTGGTTCAGAGCTGTCTTTTCATTATGTTTTTCTTAAACAATTGTATTATTGAAATTATTGTCTTATCTTTGTCTTGTTAGATATGTTCATACATATAATTTAAGATTTGAATATGAAGATGCCAGCTGTGAAAGACAGCTATGTGGTTGGAGTCGATGTGGGCGGCTCTCATCTGAGTTCGGCTGTTGTTGAAGTTGCCTCCGGAGCTTTGTGTACTGTCCCCGTGACAACTCCGGTTGACAGCCGCGCCGGAGCGTATGAGATAGTTTCGGCCTGGGCCTCCAATGTCCGTTCCACGATTGATTCGTTTGGCGGTGAAGTCAAAGGTGTAGGCTTTGCTTTCCCCGGGCCGTTTGATTATGAAAAAGGAATCTCCAAGATAAGCGGAGTCGGCAAATATGAGTCCGTCTACGGTCTGGATGTGGGGAAGTCCGTCTTGCGGATGCTTCCGTCGCGGGATATGGAACTGCGTTTTGTCAACGATGCGTCGGCTTTCGCTTTCGGCGAGGCCTTTTATGGCGAGGCTCGTGGTGATGACAGACTGTTGGCCATTACCCTTGGAACAGGAGTCGGCTCAGGATTTGTCGCTGGCGGAAAGCTTGTTACGGATTCGCCCGATGTTCCGCCGAACGGTTGGGTTTACTGTCTGCCTTTCGAGGGTGGAACCGCTGATGACGCTTTTTCCACACGCTGGATAGTGCGCCGCTATTCGGAACTGGCCGGTGAGGTGTTGTCCGGGGCGAAGGATGTGGCGGACAGGTGCGCTGAAGACAGGGCCGCAAGGCAGGTGTTTGAAGAATACGGTTTGCGCCTCGGAGCTTTCCTGATTCCTTTGGTGGAGCGTTTCGGATGTTCTTCAGTGGTCCTCGGCGGCAATATTTCCAAATCTTTTCCGTTGTTTTCTCCCGCGCTCGAGAGCGTTGTGTCGGAAGGAGGAATGACCGCAAAGGTCAGGGTGTCCTCATTAATAGACAATGCGGCTATGTTGGGCGCCGCATCATTATTCCAATAAAACTATCAATATGTCAGAGATTAGAAAGACAACCCAGTATATTATTCCCGTGGACAAAGTGTCTCCCGGTGCGGAAGAATACGATATCTATCCGGTTCATAATCTTGGAGAAGGGACAGTCTCGTCTGGCTTCGATGAGCTGGCGCGCCGTCTTTCCGGTAGCGGAACCGTGGTTGTCGATGGATATGTCGGCGTGAGTTTTGACGGCTTCATCTCGCGCCTGGCCGACGCGCTGGCCGACGCCGGTGTCAAGACTCTTTTCTGGAATGTGGAAGCCGCTATGAAATCTCCGCAGGAGGTTGACAGGCTGATAGAGCCGTATTTAGGAGGTGATGACCCGATATTCGGATTCCGGACGGACTTGTCTTTGCCGGATTTTTTCGATGAGGACCGGCTGGCTGCGATAAGGCCGGACAGGACGGTTGAACTTAATGTCATCTATGGCTCCGGCGCTTCCCTTGCCGGATGGGGCGGGACTCTGGTTTATCTTGATATTCCGAAGAATGAGATCCAGTTCAGATCCAGGGCCGGGAGCGTCAGGAATCTTGGAGCCTCCGGTCCGGACACTCCGAAAAGGATGTACAAGCGTTTCTACTTTATCGACTGGGTCGTTCTGAACAGGCATAAGAAGTCGTTGCTTCCGCAGGTCGATGTTTTCGTTGACGCGCAGCGGCTTGCTGAAATCACTTGGGCTGAGGGTGATGTTGTCCGTACCGGCCTGGACAGGCTTGCAAGAAATGGATTCAGAGTCCGTCCTTGGTTTGAGCCTGGCTCCTGGGGAGGGCAGCGGATTAAGGAATTCATAAACGAGCTCCCGCAAGATGTCCCTAACTATGCCTGGTCATTCGAGCTTATCGTTCCCGAGAACGGCATTATATTCGCCGGCGGAGACAAAATGCTCGAGTTGTCTTTCGACACCATTATGTATGAGGCGGGAGAAGACGTGGTAGGCAGTGGATGTTATTCGGAGTATGGTGATGAGTTCCCTATCCGGCTCGATTATCTTGACAATTTCGACGGCGGGAATCTTTCTATTCAGTGCCATCCACGCAAGGAGTACATACAGAAGAATTTCGGTGAGGTCCTGACTCAGGAGGAGACGTATTATATTCTTGACAACAAGCCGGGTGCGGAGGTCTTCCTCGGGTTCAAGGATGATGTCGTTCCCGAAGAGTTCAAGGCCGCTCTTGAGGAAAGCCACAGGAACGGGACACCGCTTGACGTGCGGAAATATGTTAACTCCGAGCCGTCGGTAAGGCACGGCCTGTATCTCATCCCTCCAGGCACTCTTCACAGTTCGGGCAGGAATAATCTGGTCCTGGAGATCAGTACTACTCCTTACATATTCACGTTCAAGATGTACGACTGGATGTCGCTCGACCTTGACGGCCGGCCTCGTCCTCTGAACATACAAAGAGCGGTGGATAACCTGTACTTCGACCGCAAGGGAAGCCGCGTCGCCGAGGAGTTCGTCTCCCATCCTTATTTGATGGAGAAAGGCGGAGGCTGGGAACTGTGGCATATTCCTACGCATAAGAATCATTCCTATGACGTGCATCGCTACGTCGTTGAGACTGAGGTCGAAGTGAGGACGGAAGGGAAGTTCCACGCGCTTAATCTTGTGGAGGGTTCTTCCGCAACTGTTGTCACTGAAGGCGGGATGACATTCAGGCTTACCTATGCCGAATCGATGGTCATCTCTGCGGCCGCAGGTTCATATCGCATAATCAACAATTCGGGAAAGCCGATAATGATGGTCAAGGCTTTTATGAAGTGATTCCGAGAGCCTATGCCTTTTCGGTACGAAGATACAGTGAGCACCAGACAAGGTAGAGGAGGCACAGCCCGATGACGGCCAGCGAGCCGGACTGGCTTCCGGTAATGTCTGCAAGAATGCCCATACAAGGAGGTATGGCCGCTCCTCCGGAGACTCCGGTGATCATCAGTCCCGAGATTTCGTTTGCTTTTTCCGGGCGCTCTTTCAGCGCCGATGAATATATAATCGAGAATACGCTTGAACACAGGAACCCGAGAAGCCCTATCAATGCGAGCATAGCTGTCGTTCCCTTCAGGAAAAAGAGAAGGGTGAGCGATATGGTCGCAGCTATGATGTTGTACCTGAAATATTTGATTTCGTTGACCTTGGCGAGGGCCACAGAACCGATGAGCGCTCCGATTGTCCGGCAGACGAAGTAAACGCTGGAGGCCATTCCGGCTTTTTCGACGGCCCATCCGGCTCTTTCGATGAGCAGCTTCGGTGAGACCGTGTTCACTCCTACGTCAACTCCTACGATGAAGAAAATCCCGAGGAAAAGAAGAAGTATCCGCCTGTCTTTCAATAGTCCGAATACGGCTCCCGGAGACGATGTGTTGTTCTCCGGACGGCTCTCCCTGATCGGGGTGGCGAGCAGCCATATTCCTGAGAGCAGGGTTATGGCCGCAAAGATCGGGAACAGGTATTTCCAGTTGCCGAGGGCCCCGGCGGCGAATGCGGCGATGAACGGCCCGCAGAAAGATGAGACGGCCTTGATCACCTGTCCTGCGGTGAGAGAGCTTGTAAGGGCTTTCCCTGTAACGACATTGGTAAGCAGCGGGTTCAATGAGACCTGCAGGATCGTGTTTCCTATGCCAAGTAACACAAAGGCAAGCAGGCACGTGGCGAAGTTGTAGCTGATGAAAGGCAGCATCATTCCGGCGAAGGTGATGATGTTGCTGATCTGTACCATACTCTTCCTTCCGGCCTTGTTCATCGCGACGGCGACGGGGATTGAAAGCAGGAGAAACCAGATGAAGACCATCGACGGAATTAATCCGGCCAGGCTTTCGCTCAGGTTGAAATCCTGCTTTACGTAGCTTGTGGCGATTCCCACGACATCGCAGAAGCCCATCACAAAGAAGCCGAAAAGTACGGGAAGAGCCTTCGTCAAACTTTTGTTCATAGTTTATGTATGTCCGTTATTCGTTTGTGCATTCTATTGAGTAAGTGAACGAGTCGGCTCTGTAATAGCCGATGTTGTATTCCACCGGGTTGTTGTTGTCGTCGAGGACAAAGCGTTTTCTGACCAGGATGGGGTCTCCTGCCGAGATGCTTAACTTGTCTGAAAGCTCCGGGCTTGCCCCTTTGGCGGAAATCTGTTCTTTTGAGGTTTTGACGTTGATGCCGTACCTGTTGCGCAGAATCTCGTAGAGAGGCTTGCTCATATCCTCTGACACCGACATCGGAATGGAGGGGTTGAAATATGATATGAAGAACACGAAGGGAAGATCCGGCTTGCCGCGGAGTCTCTCAAGGCACAGCAGTTTCTTGCCGTGGGGGACACCGAAGAAATCGGCGGCTTCCTTGGACGGAAGTTTCCAGCTTATGTGCAGTTCAAAGTTCTGTACCGTCATTCCTTGCGAGGCCATCTCCTGTGAGAAGCTCATCCAGTTGCGGGCGTTGCTCATCACGTCCTGAAGCGCCACGCAGGTCCCGTAGCCTTTCTTGCGTATGAGAAGTCCTTCGAATACAAGCCTGTTGATGGCCTGCCTAAGGGTGTTGCGGGATATCTTCAGCTGTTTTGAAAGCTCTATCTCATTCGGAAGCAGTTTCCCGTTTCTGTAGTCTTCTTCCTGGATCATTTTGCGCAGGATGTCTTCGGCCTGTTGGTGCAGAGGAGTCGAGGAATTATGGTCTAATTCAAGTTTCATTGCCGTGGGTCGCTAAGAATATGTTTGATAATATGTTCAAACAAAAGTAGGCATATTTTTACATAAATCAAATAATTGCTGAACAATATTACGTCGGACTCACTGCCTTAAAACCAGACAAACCGTCCCCCGTGGCAGCTTCTTATTTGCTGTTCCATATGACATTCCCGAACTCTGCGATGTGTTTTCCTGTCTGGTCAGGAATCTCGTCTCCCCAGTTCACCGTCAGTGGCCAGTAGGCTTTCAATCCGTCCTCGTTGCCTTTGAAGGCATAGCTCTGTCCGATGTCGGATTTTATCTGGTCGGCGGACCGGACTTCTTTCCAGACAGAAACGTGCTGTATGTCACCTCGCATATACCTTGAGGAATAGTAAGGTGATGTGCCGATCTGCAACCTTGATGTAGGAGTGTTCATCCTTCCGCATCTTCCGCTTGCCTTGAGCTCTCCGTTGATGTAGAGCTCTATGCCGGCATTGGCCTTGTAGGTGATGGCGATGTCATACCATATTCCTGTCGATAAAGGAGAGAATGAGATTCCGCTCCATCCGCCGTCTCCGATGTAGAACTGAAGGGCGCTTCCGCTGCTTCTGAGCATCATACCTGCCGGCGGGCCGTCGGATTCGCACGAAATCACGCACTGGTCGCCTCCTGCGATCTCGGTGTATCTGGCTCTAAGCTCGATGGTGAACTCCTCGCCCATATCCCAGTCGGAGTAGGCTCCAAGGTTCATATAGGAACCATCGCCGAACCGAGGGATGGATTCCTCGATCTCGGTCGGGAACGTGTACTCCAAAGGTTCGAGGGCGAGAAGGTCGAGGTCGGTCTTGTTCTTCATTATGAAGGTCTGGACTGACACCCTCCCTCCCTTTTTCCAGGATTTGATATTTGTCTTCGATGGAGAGCCGGTGATGTCCATTTCCTGCCTGACGCCATCCTCGTCTTCCCAGGCCAGTCTGAAATAAGTGGTGGAAGCCCTGTTCCATTCCACGTCAACGGTGCCGTCGAATTTCTGCACGAACGAAGCCACCCTTTTGGGAGTCTCCTTCAGGATGTCATTGACACCGTATGCGACACCGTAGACCTCCGACGGAACGGATTTGTTCCCGTCCTTGTCGTATGTCATCACGTTGAAATAGTAGCTTCCGCCGTCCAGTTTGTCGATGACCATCCTGGCCTTGCCGTCATCTCCTACGATGTCGGTGATGCTGAATGTGACAGTCGTGTCATCATAGCTGACGGAGCACTCGGTCGCAGTTCTCAGATATTTGGTGTTCCCGACGATTTCGACCCTGTTCATTCCGGAACGGACTCGCAGTGAGTCGATTTTGCCGACGTATGTTTTCTCGCCCTTGTCTGTCCACTCTTTCTGTGTGTCATCGATTCCATAGCACCCCGCGAGAAGCGTGGAAAGGCAGGACAACCCTGTGATGAGTGTGAATACTTGTTTCATATCTTTTACCATATTGAAGTCTTCAATAACTTATTCCGTGTCACTTGATTCTGAGCCAATCTGTCCCCAAAGCGTCAGCTCAGCCATACAGGAGAGCTTCATCTGGGAGTGTACGGCCAGGATTTCGAATCTGACATATCTTACCGGCTCGGCGTTCCTGTCGAACTGGAATTCCTCTCCGTCCGAGATAAGCTGGATGTCCTCGTCGGAAACCTGCCCCTGAGGCAGCCCTGATGGCTTCACTGATGTGAACGAGCCTATAAGGTTCCACCCATATAGCGGGTCATCTGTTATCTCAGGCAATTCCTTACAGCCATAGACGTTGAATATGCGCCACGCCCCGTGCTGCCATCTGACATCATCCTCGGGTCTCTGCCAGGTCCTGAGCCTTGACAGCTTCGCTTCCACACCAAGGTCGAACGTGAATCTGTGCGGAAACTCTATCGGCCACAAGGTGTGGATGTAATTCCAGCCTCCGATTATCCCGTCCCAGACGTGGGTCATATCAGTGTCGTATTGATTTGTGGCAAGGTCGCCATTGACAAGATTCGGATGAACCGGCGAGAACAGTTTCTTGTCCAGAAGGTCCTCTCTCCACGGGGTGGCCGTGAATACAAGTGTCTCTGACTTGTTCCCCCAATGATCCTGTACAAACAGTCCGAATTCATTGGTGTCGTCCGGAAGCCCTCTGACGGCGTAGCTTCCTTCGGCTTTCTCGGTGTAATAGACATCGTAATATTCCATTTTGCCGGAAAGCGTGTCTTTTCTTGTGACATATATGCCCACGTTGGACTTCGACTTGTTTTCAAAGGATATCACGAAGCCTCCGAAGTCCTCGGCCCACTCAAGGGATTCGTAAACGTCCTGAATCGGAGGGGTGAGGGGAGTCACGGTGACCTTTACAGGTGAGGATGCGTTCTCAAACTTGTCATAGGCCCTGATTTCTATGGCGTAGTCTTTGGTGTCCCCGAATCCTTCGATGAGCAGTGAATCAACGTAGGATGAGGCTCTTGCGTCTCTTTTTGAGCCGTCCGAGCCGATGAACTCCGCCTTTACATAAGACAAGTCGGTGTCTGAGGGCAGTTTGTACTTTATGACCGCGGCTCCGGGTCTGTTCGTCACGGTCACTTCTGAGACCGGCCCGGGGCCTTTCCCGTCGTCTAATCCGTAAGGACGCAGCAAATTCACGTCCGAACATCCTGCCAGCGCTATCGCCAAGGCCAGTGATGATGTGGCTGTTATCTTGTGTCTCATTGTTCTGGGTGTTATTGGTTACCAGAGATAACTCTGCTGTAGTTTATTGTTCCTGTAAAGGTCGTCAAGCTTGATCGGCCAGAAATAATTCTTCGGTGTGAAGGTAGGGAAGTCTATGTATGACGGAGTGTAGAAAGAATCGTCGGACTCTGTGACACTCCATCCTCTTACGGGACGGTTGCAATAGTCCATCGCAAGCTTCCATCTCCTCAGGTCGTAGAATCTCTGTCCTTCGAAGGCCAGCTCGATCATACGCTCCCGCTGGATGATGTCCCTCATCCCGTCCTTTGTCTTAGGCTTGTCCGGATTTGATGAATATGTCGCCCAGGTCTCGACAAGGCCGCCGGTCTCTCTGTCAAGTCCCGCCTTGTCCCTTACGAGCTGGATATACTCATACACTTCCTCGTCCGGGGAGTCCTTGCACTCGTTGAGGCACTCCGCATAGAGAAGATACAGATCCGCGAGCCTTATGATCGGGAACGCATAGCTTGAGCATTGTCCTCCTGTGTTCGTGGACTGGGTCAGGACAAGCTCGTAGCTGACGAGTTTCTTGGTGAAGAAGCCTGTGACGGAATAATTGTCGAGCGAGCGACCCGCCAGACCGCCGGACTTGCTGTGAAGCACGTATGAATGCTTGTCATCAGTAACTTCCATATTGAACCACTTGCCGTTGTCGAAGCCGACCCACGCATAGAATCTCGGCTCTCTGAAAAGATGCAGCCTTGCGGTTTTCGCGGTCGTGTCCGCATAGTACTGATGGTCGTGAGGCACCTTTATCACATCGTACCTCCCTTCGTAGTCATAGTCTTTGTCCTCGTCGATTGGAACACCGTTCCTTGTGTAGAACTCCTCGACAATCTCCAAGGTCGGGTTGTGCATCATCTTCACCCAGAAAAGCTGGTTTGAGAGATGATATGTTGTGAGAGGAGGGTTGACGATGCGCATCAAGTCCTCGGTGTTCCTTCTACCGAGTCCCCAGATGAGCTCGTCGCCGAATTTCTTGGTCAGGGTGTGTCTGAGAGTAAGCTCAAGCCTGGTGGTGTCAGAGATGTTCTTGACCGGCTCGTCGAAAGTGTACAGACCGTGTCCGGCGGTGACGGCGGCGTCAATCGCCTCCTTGCAGGCAGCCCTCGCAAGCTCCCATTTGCTTGCGTCATATTCTGGATTGATCATATTCCTTCCCTCGGAGTCCTTCCACCCGGCAAAGTCCTGGTTCCCATTGTAGAGCGGACTTGCGGCGTAAGTGAGGAGACGCGCCTTTATGGCAAGGGCCGCGGCCTTCGTGACTCTTCCAAGCTCGGTGTCTCTTGCCCTGATGTGTTCAGGAAGGGCGTTGCTACCGATCGCCTCGTCAAGAAGCCCTGTGATCTTTGCGACCACGTCGTCCACAGGCTCCCTTTCGACCTTGACATCCTCCGTTGAGGCATCCACGTCGATGTTCTTGTCCACGAAAGGAATAGGCCCGTACAGTTGGAACAGCCAGATGTGGAGATATGCCTTTATGAACTTGACCTCGGCTTTCCATCTTTCCTTCTCGGATCTTGGCATATCCGGCACCTTGTCTACATTCTCAAGGAATATGTTGCAGTCTCTGATGCCCACAAAGAGGTTGCTGCCTCCTTGCCCGCCGCTCCAGTAGTTGAGGTACGGGTCACTCGTGTTCTGAAGCCCTTTGGCGATCCGGAAAGCTGTCTCGTTGGCGTAATAGTATGTTTTCTCGGCGTTGTTCCAGACCTCGTCACTCGAGCCTATTCCCGGATTGCCCCAAGGGTTTGCCGTGCTTGGAATATAATTATAGCAGGTGTACAGCATCTTTTCGGCGCTGTTTCTTGTCTGGAAGGTCATATCCATAGTTGCCACATTGCCAGGAACGATGTCCAGATAATCGCAGGACACGGCGGCGCAGAGGGAAAGGATTATGATTGATATCTTTTTCATATTCATTTCTCTGATTGATTAAAAGTTCAGATTCAAACCGATGTTGAACACTCTCTGTATCGGATAGTTCAAGCCGTTGTCGGACATCTCGACATCCCACATCTTGAATTTTGACAGCGTGAACAGGTTGGTGCCGCTTAAGTACACCCTCAAGCTTTTCATTCCGATGCTCTGGCAGGCTTTCTTCGGGACAGAGTATCCTACCTCAAGAGACTTCATTCTCAGGTATGAGCCGTCCCTGAGCCACCAGGTGCTTGCCCTGTTGTTGTTTGACACAATCTGAGGAGTCAGTCTCGGATACATCGCATAGCAGTCTCTGTCGGACTCTGTCCACCTGTTGTCGGCGAATTCTTTCATCATCGCATTGGCGGTCACTGATCCCCAGGCGCTTTGGTTTGAACCTACGTTGACAAACGGAGCGGTCTTCTCGTGGTTGATCAGGAACGAGCATTCGCTCGCCGCCTGGAAGAAGCAGGAGAAGTCGAAGTTCTTGAATCCGGCCGAGAATCCGAATCCGAAGATATAATTCGGGATGGTCGGGTAACCGATCGGAACATAATCCTGGCTGTTGATGATTCCGTCCTCGTTTATGTCCTTGTATTTAATGTCGCCGGGCATCACGTCTCCAAACATCTGCTGTGGCGAGTTCGCTATGTCTGCGTCGTCGATGAAGAGACGCTCCGCTATTAGGCCCGTGATTTGGTTCAGTCTCTTGCCCTCCCACGAAAGCCAGTCGTAACCATAGTCCGGCTCCTCGAACACGTCGTACTTGCCTGTGGCGTAGGTCATATTGTATCTTGCTGAAATCCACGACCCGCCGGCGAACGTCTTGTTGGCGTCGACTGAGATTTCGTAGCCGTGTGAAGAAGCCTCTCCCACGTTTGCCCTAAGCGGAGCCTGAAGTCCCATAGTCGAAGGAATGGACTGCCTGTCCATCAGGATGTTCGTCCTCTTCTCCCTGTAGTAGTCGGCCTGCACCGTTATCCAGTTCCAAAGGCCTAACTCGATGCCCGCGTCAAACTTTTTGGCCACTTCCCAGGTTATCTTGTCGTTGGCGTAACGCGAGATTGAGACTCCGTTCCTGTAGTAGCCGAACTCGTCTCCGAACTCAATGCCCAGATTCGAGTTCATATTCACATTGGAAAGGTAGAAGAACCGGTCGTTGTCCGAACCGATCTGGTCGTTTCCGGCAAGCCCGTAGGTGGCCTTCAGCTTGAGCAGGCTCAGGACATCCTTCAGTCCTGCCCCGTAGAACCCTTCGTTGGAGATGATGTATCCGAGACCGACCGAAGGGAAGAATCCGAACCGTTCTCCTTTCGCGAATCTCTCCGAGCCGTTGTAGCCGAAGTTGGCTTCGAGGAGGTAGCGGCTGTCATAGCCGTAGGTGAATCTGCCTGCCAGACCCATATTCCTGTATGGAAGAGAGCGTTGCAGGTCGCCCATATTCGCATACAGCTTGTGCTGCATTGTGTAGACGAGGAGCATTGACACGTCGTGCCTTTCGCCGAACTCCCGGTTGTAGTCCACGGCGGTCTCGAAATATGTTGTGGTGTGAATGTCCTTGTCGCCTTGTCTGTAGTCAAGATACTCGGTTCCACCGTCAGGGTTGATGCAGTTCAAAGTGTAGGTGTTGTCCGCGACATCGAACGAGGACATAGTGTACCAATAAGGGTTAAAGTATCTCTGAAGGTCGAAATACGAGTATCTGGTTGTGTTGAGCAGCGCTCTTGCGGCGAGACCTTTTGTGATGAAGTCCAGTTTCTGCTTCAGCTCGGCCTGCGCTATGAGATTCATCTTGCTGTACTCCTTGTACCCCCGTGTCATTCTTGCGTATGGATTGAGGTAGTTTCCATCCGAGGTGTTTCCGAACATAATGTGGGTGTCGGAGCCGCCTGACGCAGGGTTCTCATAGTACATCGGGAAGGACACCGGGTCGGCTGCAAGAGCCATCTTGTACAGTTCGCTGCCTCCGTCCAGAGGCCCTGTGTAGTCCTCGAACGTTCCGCTGAACCGCACGGCCAGCTCCGTGGAGTTGGTCACATTGATGTTGATGTTGGACCTGAGCTGGATTGTCTTAAGGGAGATGTTGTTGTCGAATGAGCTTCCGGAACTCTTTTTGAGAAGTCCCGTGTCGTTGTTGACAGTGGCGGCGATGTAGTATCTTGCCACTTTGCCGCCTCCGCTGAGGTTCGCGTTCAGCCTCTGGTTGGTGGTGAAGTTCTTGAACATCTCGTCGATCCATCTGACGGCCGGGTAGGCGTATTGGTTCACCCCTCTCTTGGTCAACTCTATCTTCTTGTCAGAGAACGGTCTCGGGGCGAGGGGATCCCTTGTGGACACAGCCTCGTTGTATAGAGTCATCCAGCTGACAGGATCCACTACTTCGACTTCCTTTGTCGGCATAGAAAACGAGTTTTCAAACCTGATGTTGAGACTCGCCCGTCCTTCCTTGCCTTCCTTTGTGGTGACGAGGATCACGCCATTGGCTCCTCTTGCTCCGTACAACGCTGTGGCGGTGGCGTCCTTCAGCACCGAGAAGGATGCGATGTCGTCCGGCTGAAGCCTTGCGAGGTCGCTTGACGAAAGCTCCACGTTGTCGATAAGGATGAGCGGGCCTCTGGCGTTGGAATTGAATGTGGTGACGCCGCGGATGAAGAACTCCGTATTGTCCTGCCCCGGCTCTCCGGACAGCTGCTGGGTTATCATACCGGCTATCCTGCCTCCTAACGCGGAGGTCAGGTTGCTGGTCGGGACTTTCAGTTCGGCGGGACGGACAGTTGCGATCGAACTGATGACGCTCTCTTTTTTCTGCGTAGAGAAAGCGACGACCATCGCGTCTTCCAAAGCGGTCGCCTCCTCTTCCATAATGATAAGATAATCCAGCTTGTCGGAAATACGGACACGCTTGTCAACGTAGCCGATAAGGCTTGCCACAATAAATTGACCCTCGCTTACCTGGATTGTAAAGTTTCCGTTGTCGTCCACAAGGAGTCCGTTTTGGGTTCCTTCCACCATCACGGCGGCGCCCGCTACCGGTTCTCCGTCGGAGTCCACGACACGTCCGCTGACAGTCCTTTTCGGACCGTCGGGGGAATCGGACGCGCGCGACACGTTCTGTGCGGAAAACAGAAACAGCACAACCAGGACACAAAGTGTGAAAAGTGTCCTACTGGATGAGATGAATGAATTTCTCATAATTGGTTGTTGATTTTAGTAAGTTCTTATTAATTACTATATGTATAAACATACGCAAATATATACATAATATTCGGATTTGCAAGTATCAATCGTGTCATTTTGCGTTCCGGTTGTGACAAGGGTCGTTTCTTTTGGGTGAAAATAATTGAATATACGTAAGTTATAGTTGTCGTTGCGAACTGTCTCCCAAGCCCTGCCGTATTGGTCTCAAGAGTTTGCCTATCCTCTGTTTTGTTTGGACATATTTGCCGGAATAATAGACGTTGTAGATGCCACTCAGTTCTTGAGGTATGTGTTGCGGGCAGTCTGTCACGGTCAGCGAAAAGAAATGAAAGGGGGAGATTTGCGCCGACGGGTGGCGTGTGTCGGGAGGGAAAGTATCATTCCGGTGCGGATGCTTGTCGGCTGCCGTCTTTGTACCAACAAGAGAGCGTTCGATGTTGTAAATATCAAAATATTTGTTGATATTTGTGCATACATATTGAAAACGTTTGTCAATTTGGCCGTTCTGGTATGGTTCGAGGACTGTTCGGGTTCAAGGAATGATGTGCCGTCGGTTCCTTCAGTGGCGATTATACTATTATTATATTATAACACTTATGGATATGAAAAATCTCAAATTAAAGTCCATCGCTTTTTTGGTGGCCTCACTGTGCGCCACCGGGATGTCCGCAGGCCGTGAGCCGGCTGACTATGTCGATATGTTCATAGGCACATCCAACTCCAGGTGGATGCTCGGCCCCTATGCGCAGCGTCCTTTTGGTATGGTTCAATTAGGCCCGGACAATCAAGGGAATGTCTGGATGGGCGGATATGAATGGTCCATCAGCAACGTTTCCGGTTTCAGCCACATACACGCCTGGACAATGGGAGGCCTGATGATAATGCCGTCAACCGTTGACCTTGCCATAAGCAACCCGACCCCGGATTCTCCGTATCTGGGAGCCAATGCCGGTTATCATTCACGTATCCAGAAGGAGACAGAAACCGCTCGTCCAGGCTATTACGGTGTCTATCTTTATGATTCCAAGACCTATGCGGAGATGACAGCGACGACCCATTGCGGTGTCCACAGGTACATATTCCCGGAATGCGCCGATTCGAGGATTCTGGTCGATCTGCAATTCCCTACGGAATACAATTATGGTTTCAGGGTGAACGAAGCCTCCATAAAAAGAACCGGCCCGGCGGAGATAGAAGGATATGCCGACTGCCAGTCTGGTCCTTGGAGCGGATGGAATCAGTATAAGCTCCATTTTGTCCTTCGTTTCAGCCGCGGGTTCGATTCGATGAACACTTGGAACGAGGGAAGGATCAAAGAGAATTCGGAGTCTGTCAACGGCCAGGGCGACACTGGAGCATATCTGACATTCAAAACGTCTGAGGGTGAGAGGATAACGGTTTGCAGCGGGCTCTCGCTGGTAAGTGTGGAACAGGCGAGGATGAACCTTGAGGAAGAGGTCGGGCGTCTTGACTATGATTTCGACAAGGTAGCGAAAGACGCTTATGACGAATGGAACAGTCTTTTGGGCAGAATAAAAGTGGCCGGAGGCTCGGAAGAGGATAAGACAAAATTCTACACCAACCTCTACAGGTCGTTTGCCGGCAAACAGACCTGGAGCGACTGCAACGGGAAGTACATAGACGCTATGGAGCGCGAGAGGACAATCGCCAAAGGAAAGATGTATGGCGGTGACGCTTTCTGGAACACATATTGGAATCTAAACGGCCTTTGGTCCATAATGTCCCCGGAGATTGTGGATGATTGGGTAAGCACCCAGCTTGAGATGTTCAGGCACACCGGCTGGACAGGGAAAGGGCCTACCGGAATTGAATATTCGGGAATTATGGAAGGCTCGCACGAGACGGCGCTTATGGTGTCGGCATACCAGAAAGGCATCAGGAAAGACGGCGAGGAGATATACCTGGCAGTCTTGAAGAACGTCACCGAAACCGGTACGGCCCATCCGGGTGGTGGATGGGCCGGCAACCCGCAGCTCGACATATACATTGAATATGGATATATGCCAAGAGAGTATGGGGTGATATCCAAGACCCTGGATTATGCCTTTGATGATTGGTGTGTCTCGAGAATCGCCTTGGCTACCGGACACCGGAAGACAGGAAAGATGCTCGAGGCGCGCTCGAAGAATTGGAAGAACGCGTTCAATCCTTCGGTCGGTTATGTCTCGATGAGGGATAAAGAGGGACGTTGGGATCCGGATTTCGACATATTCTCAAACAATGGGTTCATTGAAGGGAACAGCTGGCAGTATTCCTGGTATGTCCCGCACGATATAAGAGGATTGGTGGAGCTGCTTGGCAAGGATGAATTCAACAGGCGGCTCGAAGAGGGCTTCTCCAAATCGGAGAGATATAACTTCGCCGCCCACGTGTTTGACAGGACAATGGGCCAGTCCGCCGAATTCTACATAAACCAGGGGAATGAAGTGAATATGTGCACTCCGTATCTGTTCAATTATTCCGGAAAACCTTGGCTTGCACAGAAATGGGCCCGCGCGATTATGAACAAGTTTTACGGGCTTACTCCTTACCACGGATGGGAGGGGGATGAAGACGAAGGACAGTTGAGCGCCTGGTTTGCGATGAGTGCCATCGGCCTGTTCGAGATGGACGGCGGTTGCTCTGAAAATCCGGAGTTTGATCTTGGAAGCCCTTTGTTCGAGGAAATCACGATTGAGCTTAATCCTGAATATTATTCCGGCAAGACGTTTACGATCAAGGCGAAAGGGAATTCCAAGGAGAATGTCTATGTTCAGGCTGCATACCTGAACGGCAAAAGGCTGAAATCCCCGAAACTGCCTTTCAAGGATTTGGCCAACGGTGGAGAGCTGGTTTTAGAGATGGGACCCGAGCCTTGTACCACCGCTTTTGAGAATCTGAAATAGTGACTGGAGTTGTGCAATAAAAAAGGGAGTGTGACTAAAATCCATTTTAATCACACTCCTTTCTTCTATATCTAATTCACATTACTTGTAGTACTCGGCGAACTCGATGTCCTTGGTGGCGCTCTCTGCCAGAGCCTTGTCCTTCTTGGCAACTGAGTCGAGCCAGGTCTTGACCTGATCGAAGTTGCCCTGACGAGCCGCGATGATGGCCTTGAGGTAGTCAACCTTGGCATCCTTGCAGTGAGCGGCCTTGGTAGCCTTGTCAAGCTGACCGGTGAGGAGGTAGGCAAGAACAGTGTTGTGGCAGCAGCCCTTTACGTCCTTGAGATCCTGAACGGCCTTCTCATAGTCGCCGGTAAGGATGTCAACAACACCGATGTTGGCCTTGGCTGCGTCTGTGCCGGCCTTCTTGAAGTTCTTGGCGGCTGTCTCGTAGTCACCCTTGCGGAGAGCGATAACGCCAAGCGCGTTGGTGAGGTCTCCGTCCTTTGTCTCAACGGCGGCGAAAGCCTTCTCAGCCTTCTTCACGTCATTTGCGTTGAGGTAGGCGACACCGAGGTTGAACCTTGCCTTGTCGCTGTCGAACTTGCTGATGGCCTTGTTGTAGAGCTTAACCTTGCTGTCAAGATCCTTTGTAAGGGTTGCGGCGCGGAGGAGAGCCGGCTCGTCAAGGATGTCGATGTTGCTCTCTACCAGCTCGGTGAGCTCTTTTGCGGTGTAGTTCTTGAACTCTACGTTGGCGATGAATCTCGCGCGGCGAAGCTCAGGAAGGATACCGCTCTTAAGCTCGGTGTAGACTGAAGACATATTCTTGATCTCGCTCTCGCGTACCGCAGGGTCGCTGTACATAGAGAGGACTCGGAGGATAAGATCCTTGTCTTCGATGTCAGAGTTCTGTACAAGCTCCTGGAAGCCTTCCCAGTCCTGGCCGATGCTCTTCACTTCAGGATCGGCGACATCCTTGCCCTTCATAACCTTGTCCCAAGCCTTGTCGGCTGACTTTGAACGTCTCTCTGAAAGAGTGTTGTTGAGCTTCTCGCCACCGTCCGGTGAAGCGTAAGCGACAACCTCTGTTCCGACGAGGGTCTTTCTCTCATTGGCCTTGATCTCCTCAAGAGCGCTCTGGAAATCCTTGATGGACTGTCCTTTGAGCTGCTTTGACTGAACGTCGGCAGAGTTGATCTTGTAGAGGATCTGTCCCTCTGCGGTCTGCTGGAGAACAGCCTGGTAACCGTCAGCCTTGAAAGGAACCTGTCCGGCGGCCTTCACGAGCATATAGGTGGTGTTTACACCGTCGGCAACCTTCTTTACAGGAAGCTTGTAGGATTTGGCCTTATACTTCACGATGCCGCGAAGCTCAAGGTGAGACTGCTCCATTCCTTCAACAAAGTCAAAATGAACCTTCTCGGTGACAGTGCCGCCGGCCTTGGCGACAACCTTGTAGTTGTCCTTTACTTTCTCACCCTGGTACATAAACGGGGTCATCTTGGCCTCGCCGCCGTCATAGACGATGACAGGAGTGACCTCAAGGATGGCCTTAGGATGGAAGTACTTCTCAGGGTAGGTGACTGTGACTGTGGCGTCGATGTTGCCGGCGACACATTCCAGAACCGCAGGGTCGCATTTTACGACCACGTTGTCAGCGAGTTCAGCCATTTTTTCGGCTGAAGAGCAGGCAACCGCAGCCATACCGATGAGGGCCGCGGCAAAAAATTTGAGTGTCTTCTTCATATTACTAATGATTAAAGATTGCATTTCAATGTTGCTAACAAATGTACAAAGATAATTATTATTTTGTTAACTTTGTCAAACTGTGAGTAAATACTATGGATTCACAAGAACTGCAAAGACTTAAAAACAAATACGACATCATCGGCAATGACGCCGCCCTCAACAGGGCGCTGGAGACCGCCGTCGCCGTCGCCCCTACCGACCTGACTGTGCTTGTCACGGGTGAAAGCGGAGTCGGCAAGGAGAATATTCCAAAGATCATCCACCAGAACAGCCGCAGGAAGACAAGCAAATATTTTGCCGTAAACTGCGGGGCTATTCCGGAAGGCACGATAGATTCCGAACTTTTCGGCCACGAGAAGGGTTCTTTCACCGGAGCCGTCGAGACAAGGAAAGGCTATTTTGAGGAGGCTGACGGAGGGACCCTGTTCCTGGATGAGGTCGGGGAACTGCCGTTGGCTTCGCAGGCCAAGCTCCTCAGGGTTCTCCAGAGCGGTGAGTTCATCAAGGTGGGCTCCTCCAGGGTGCAGAAGACCGATGTCAGGGTGATAGCCGCCACAAACGTCAACCTGCTGTACGCCGTGGCTAAGGGTAAGTTCAGGGAGGACTTGTACTACAGGCTTAACGCCATTCAGGTTCTTCTTCCGTCCCTGAGGGAGCGGAAAAGTGACATCTATCTGCTTTTCAGGAAGTTCACATCTGATTTTTCCGAAAAATACGGGATGGGGAAAGTGACGCTGACCAACGACGCCATCGACTTGCTGATTAATTACCGCTGGCCGGGCAACATCCGTCAGCTCAAGAACATCGCCGAGACCGTCACCGCGCTGGAGTCCGGGAGGCTCGCCCGCTCTTCGGAGAGGTGCGTGGTCGATTCGCGGACGCTGGCCGGGTATATGCCTAAGGAAGAGACGACTCTTCTGCCTGCCGCCGCCACTCCCGAACCGTCAGGAAGCCAGATGTCCGACTCTGACAAGCAGATGATAGTCAAGGCCATCTTCGATCTCAAACAGGAGGTGGACCGGCTCAAGGCAAGGCTGGATTCGGCTCAAGGTTCTTTCGCGGATGTACGTCCGGCGCTACGTCCGGCCGCCGAGCCGGAGGAGGCTGAATGGCAGGGACAGGGAGTGCCTGTCACTGGAGGAAAGATAGGCAAGGTCGTGGACATCAGCGCCGAAAGCGACAAGCCTCAGGACCTGTCGCTGAAGAAATCCAATCTGGAGATAATTGTCAAGGCTTTGGAAAAACACGGAGGCAACCGTAAGCTGGCGGCGCAGGAAGTAGGAATATCCGAACGCACCCTCTACCGTTGGATCGAGAAGTACCACCTTGACTCAAAGCCCGAAAAGCAATGAATATGAAAAGAATCCTTATGATGTTGGCCTTGTCGGTGACCGTTCTTCTGGGCGGTTGCTCCATCGTCAATTACTCCTTTTCCGGAACATCAATCCAGCCCGATGTGAAAACGGTGACTATCAATTACTTCGACTATAAGGCGCTGAAAGTGAACCCTAATCTCAGCAACGACCTTACCGAGGCCCTTAAGGACAAGTTCAGGAAACTTACCAAGCTGGAGCAGGTCGAAATGGACGGAGACCTGGATCTTCAGGGAGAGGTGACCGGCTATGAGGTCAGGGCCGCCGCCGTGACTGCGAACGAGGTGGCCGCACAGAACCGCCTTACTGTTACGGTGAAGCTGAAATTCACGAACAAGAAGTATCCCGAGGACGATTTCGAGAAGAGTTTCTCGGCCTATTCGGACTATGATTCAACCAATTCGCTTGACGCGGTGGAGTCCACCCTCTGCCAGGAGATAATCGACAAGCTTGTCGAGGATATGTTCAACGCCAGTGTGGCACAGTGGTAGTTATGGCAGGAAATAAATTGAATCTCAAGTCTTTGACTATGGACGAGCTGACAGGGGTAATAAACCTTTACCCTTGGTTCGGTGGCGCGCGCAAGGAACTGTGCGCCAGGATGGCCAGGGTCGGAGGCGGCGAATGGGGAAAGATGCAGTACTCCGACGCGGCGATGTACGTTGCTTCAAGGACACTTGTCTCGGACATCATACGTTCTGTCAGGAAGGAGGATTACTCTGACAAGGACGTGGAAAGGCTGATAAAAGAATACATCAAGCCTGATTCCGGGACGCTTGGACAGGCGGGTCGCCCGGGAAACGGTGCCGGAGGCGCAGATTCTGGTGACAGGATTACGGGGACGGAAGCCCCGGAGGCTATGCTGCCTGCCGCCGCTTCCGGTGATGGGACGGTGGCCGATGGTGAATATTCACCATCTCCGTCCGTCAACAGCCGTCCTGTACGTGTTGTCGGAGGGGATTTCTTCTCTCCGGAGCAGTATGCCTCAGTGCGCAGGGACGAGGACAATGTCTTCTCAGGCTTTAAGACAGAGCGTTATCAGGAGCCGGACGGCCGCCGGTGGGAGGATCCGGAGTTCGGTTTCTGCACCGAGACTTTGGCCGCCATTTACGCCGATCAAGGCTATTTTGTTGAAGCAAAGAAGATTTATTCCCGCCTAATCTTGCGATATCCGGAAAAAAGTGCTTACTTTGCATCCCTTATTGAAAAATTGCGACAAGAAAATTAAAATTTTAGAATATGTTTACATTCCTCACAGTTTTTATTGTCATCGCGGCGATTCTCCTGATTATCGTCGTGTTGCTTCAGAACGGCAAGGGACAGGGAATGGCCAGTAACTTTACTTCAGCTAACCAGACTCTTGGCGTAAGACAGACAGCGGACATCCTTGAGAAGGTTTCCTGGGGTCTTGTCACATTCATTCTTGTGGTCTCAATCATTACTTCGTTCACCACCAGGACAACCGTTTCCGGAATCGACCTGACCGAGAAGATCGAGAACACCGCTTCACAGCCTGAGTTCCCTTCAGCGCCTGTACAGCAGGCCAATCCGGCTCAGGAGGCTCCTGCAACCGATGCTTCCGCCGAGTAACTGACATTTTGTCAGCCTTTTGGCTGTGGAACATAATTTGACCCAAAACCGTCTGGTCTTCGGACCGGGCGGTTTTTTTGTGCCGCCGCTCGAACCGGCGCCAATCCGGGCGAGAATGTCCTGAAGACTGAAAAGGAGTATGAATTATGGAAAACAGTACCAACAAAACATCAATGCAGTTCTTGCCTAAGTTCGCGGTCAATCTCAACGAGCAGGCATCCAAAGGAAAGCTCGATCCCGTCATCGGAAGGGACGAGGAAATCAGAAGGGTTCTCCAGATCCTAAGCAGGAGAACCAAGAACAATCCTATTCTTGTGGGCGAGCCGGGTGTCGGAAAGACCGCCATCTCCGAGGGTATTGCCCAGAAGATAGTGGACGGAGACGTTCCGGAGAACCTGAAGAGCAGGAAGGTCTATTCATTGGATATGGGCGCGCTGATCGCCGGAGCGAAATATCAGGGAGAGTTCGAGGAGCGTCTGAAGGGAGTCGTCAAGGAAGTGGTTGACAGCGCCGGAGAGATAATCCTGTTCATAGATGAGATTCACACTCTGGTCGGAGCGGGCCGTTCTTCCGGAGCGATGGATGCGTCCAACATCCTCAAACCTGCGTTGGCGAGGGGAGAGCTGAGGACTATCGGTTCGACTACTCTGGATGAGTATCAGAAATATTTCGAGACCGACAAGGCCTTGGAGAGGCGCTTCCAGATGGTGCTCGTCGACGAGCCTTCCCCTTCCGAGTCAATCGCTATCCTCAGGGGACTGAAGGAGAAGTATGAGAACCACCACCGGGTAAGAATCGAGGATGACGCCTTGATTTCCGCCGTCAATCTTTCACACAGGTACATCACCAACAGGTTTCTGCCGGACAAGGCCATCGATCTTGTGGACGAGGCCGCGTCGAAACTGCGCCTGGAGATGAACTCCGTTCCTGAACCGATAGCCGAACTCAACAGCGACATCCGCCAGCTTGAGATTGAGAAAGAGGCCATCAAGCGTGAGGGGACATCGTTGAAATCCGAGAAGATCCGGAAGGAGCTTTCCGAGAAGATGGCCGAGAGGGATGCCTTGATGAAGAGATGGAATGATGAGAAAAGCATTCTTTCCGGCCTTCAGGAAGCCCGTCAGGAAATAGAGGACTATAAGATTCAGTCTCAGGCCGCCGAGCGGGCCGGTGACTACGGCAAGGTCGCCGAACTTCGCTATGGCAAGATAGCCGAGGTCCAGAAAAGAGTCGATGACCTGACCAGAAGACAGGCTGAGATTAAGGAACCTATTGTCACAGAGGCGGTGACACCGCAGGATATCGCCGAGGTGGTGGCCAAGTGGACCGGCATACCTGTCCAGAAGATGCTTGAGAGTGAGAAAGAGAAGCTTCTGAGGATAGAGAGTGAGCTTCACAAGCGGGTTGTAGGTCAGGATCAGGCCATCCAGGCAGTCGCGGATGCCGTGCGCCGCAGCAGGGCCGGTCTCTCGAACGAGAAAAGGCCGATAGGCTCCTTCCTCTTTATGGGTACGACCGGTGTCGGCAAGACCGAGCTGGCGAAGGCTCTGGCGGAGTTCCTGTTCAACGATGAGAATATGATCACGAGGATCGATATGAGCGAGTATCAGGAGCGCCATACCGTAAGCCGGCTTGTCGGTGCTCCTCCGGGATATGTCGGCTACGACGAAGGCGGGCAGCTTACCGAGTCCGTAAGGCGTAAGCCGTACTCTGTCATCCTTCTTGACGAGATTGAAAAGGCTCATCCGGATGTGTTCAACGTGCTGTTGCAGGTGTTGGACGATGGCCGTCTGACCGACAACAAGGGCCGTACCGTTGACTTCAAGAACACAATCCTGATTATGACCTCCAATGTAGGCTCGGACATCATCCAAAGCTATATGGACAGGCTTCCGGTTGTCGGGAGACCTGGTGCGGATCCGGCTCAGGAGATGAGAGCCATCGCCACAAGGCGCGAGCTTCTGGATGAGTGCAAGGAAAAGGTTATGGATGTACTCAAGGCCACGGTAAGGCCTGAATTCCTGAACCGAATCGATGAGGTTATAATGTTTGACCCTCTGTCCCAGAACGACATACGTGACATTCTGCACATCCAGATGAAGCAGTTGCGCGACAGGCTGTCCGAGGAAGGGGTAGTCATTGAGTTCACCAGGGCCTTTGAGGACTATATGGTCACGGGAGGATACGATCCGGCCTACGGAGCCCGTCCGATCAAGAGGCTGATGCAGAGGGAACTGGTCAACCAGCTTGCCAAGGCCATTCTGGCCGGCACCGTCCACAAGGACTCCGTTATTGAAGTCGATGCGGCCGGCGGGCAGATTGTGTTGAACGACAGGAAAGGCTAACGGGAGAAGTTGATCTCACGGACAATATGCTTCATTCCGGCGTATTTGTCCAGAACCCACATCACGTAGCGGATGTCAGTGTTGATGCATTTGTTATAGCCCTTTGTGTATGACGCGTCACTGGCGAGTGATTCGAGATTGCCGTCAAAGGCCAGTCCGATAAGCTCGCCTTTCGCGTTCAATACAGGGCTTCCGGAATTGCCTCCGGTGATGTCGTTGTCTGTCATAAAGTCAACGATCATCGAGTTCGCTTTCCCGTTGAGCGTGAAGCCCCAACGTCCCCAGCGACCTTTTTCAAGAAGCGCCTTCTGCCTGTCCGTCAGATTGTAGTCGTGGTCATCCGGGTTGTACTTTTCGAGTATTCCCTTTGGAGTGGTGTACCAGTTGTACCAGATTCCGTCGTTAGGCTGAAGCCCGCCCACTGTGCCATAGGAAATCCTCATAGTGGAGTTGGCGTCCGGGTACTGGTCAATGTCTTTGTGAAGCTTCATCCAGTAGAGCGCTTTCTTGTACTCCCTCTCAAGGTTGTTCACGTTCTGCCATTTCCTGGCCTGGCCGTTTCTGTCATTGAAGATCGTGATAGGGGTGTCCGTGAGGAATCTTCTCAGAGGGTCATCCTTTATCTCGCTGACGGATCGGATGTCATCAATCCTTTCTGCGGAGGAGACGACGCTCTTGCTCCAAAGATATTCAGCCATAGCCTCGTAGTCATCGCCGAAGCGATCCATCATCTTGCTCTGGTACTTTCCGAAATAGTAGGACTCGAGGTTGTTGAAATACTCCTTGCAGGCCAGTGCGAGAAGTTCCTTCTCCACTCTCGCGTCTGTCGCGGCCAGCCCTTCCCTCAATGCCTGCCTGGCTTTTTCCACGTCCGTGGCGTTGCCGGCGCGCAGCAGATACCGGTTGATGAATAATCCGCGGAACATAGTCTCCCGGAAATATACCTTGTCCCTTTCGATGCTTTCAGTCTCAGAATATGCCTTGTTCAGCTCCGGAATCAGATTCTCCCACATTGACCGCCTGTTACCGGCCGCGTTTATCCATTTCTGCATCTCGCGCTCCTGGGCGACCTTCTCGTCCTTGACCCAGAACCTCTTGAAGCACTTCACCATCCCGTCGTTGTTTTCCTGGACGTTGCTGAGCGAGAAGAACCATTCCGAATATTTCATCCTGACCACCGGATCGCTGTCCATCCATTTGCGGATGATGGACATCTGTTCTCCGCGGATTGCGTTTGACACAGGCAGGCTGACATTCTCCTGATAGTTGATCTTCGCGGAGGACGAGTATCTGTCTGTCCTTCCGGGGTAACCTATCACCATTGTGAACGCTCCCGGATAATATCCTGAAAGTGAGACGTTCAGGCTCTTCTCCCTGGTTACGGGCTTTCCGTCCTCGTAGATTCTGTAGATGGTGAAGTCACAGTTGTGGCGAGGCCACTTCCAATTGTCCTGGTTTCCGCCGAAATAGCCGATGCTCTGCGGAGGAGCCGCTACCAGCCTCAGGTCTGTGTAAACCTTGTAGATGGACATATAGTACTTCTCGCCGCCCCACATACTGCTTAGCATACACTCCAGCCCGGTGGACTTGTTGTAACGCCCTTCCATCAATGAGCTTATCTTCCTGAATCCGCAAGGCTTCCCGGCATTCCGAAGCTCCTTGGTCAGGTTTTTCACTTCTTCCGTGACATCGAAGACCCTCTTCAGAAAGAACACTTTCTCGCCCTCGACAGGAATCTCCTGCTCAGTTGTCATAGCCCAGAAGCCTTCGTCCAGATAGTTGTGCTCAGGAGTGCTGAGCTTCGCTATGTTTGAATACGCGCAGTGATGATTGGTGATGATCAGACCCTGGTTCGAGATGACACTTCCCGTGCAATAGAATCCGATGGACACCACGGCGTCAGCCACGGCTGTCCCGGGAGCCTCGTCGTTATAGATCTCGTTGGCCGCCAGCCTTAACCCCCGTGCCCTCATATTCTTTTCCAGGGCTTCGTTGATGTCCTGGATCATCCACATTCCTTCATCCGCAAAAGCCGTGACGCCGAATGCCAGCGCCACAGCCGTGATGAGATATTTCCTGATACTCATACTTTTCAGTCTTTATCGTTCCCTGATTACATCGCCGTGATCCCTGACGACGGCTTCCTTCCATTTCTCCGTGTAGCCAGGCTGGGTGATTCCGGCCGGGGTGCCCTCGTTCCATTTCGAGTGCCTGAACGCCCCGTTCTCGTCCTGTGCCTTGACATTTCCGTCGATGTACTTCACGAGGAGCAGTTCCTCGAGGGCGACCCAGTTGTCGAACTGAGTCTGGGCCGTGCCGACCGAATAGTCCGTGAGCATCTTCCTTACAGGGGCGAACCAGTCCTTGCGGTCAATCCCTTTCTTCTCCGCTTTCGGAAGGATTGAATTGTAGGCTTCGAGCGCTTTTTTGTCCATCTCCGCAAGCTTGGAGTCTATCTGGTCGTTCTCGAAGCGGTCAATCGCCTCCTTGACGGTCGGCGCCATTATGTTATAGGCCTTGTAGCAGGCGTTGGCGACGCGGTTGTTGATCCAGAATGACGCGGTAGGGGAGTATTCGAGCATATTCCCGTTCCCGACCCTGAAGCACTCCGGAACCTTGTCCGTGCAGGTGTAGATAGGGGTGACGTAAGAGGTCGCGGCGTCATCCGTGCCGAACCAGATTACGCCTCCGACAACGTCAGGAAGGTCGTGCCTTGACTGTCCGACGAACCAGAATCCTGTCTGCTGGGTCGCGATGGCCCTCTCATTGACATATTTCCAGCCCTTGTACTCGAATCCCATAGGTCTCCATCTGTAAGGGAGGGCGTTGCCTCCGGCTCCGATGTCGGTCGTCATATCGAGCGGAGTCCCCTCGAAGTGGTCTCTCATAGCGTCGGCCACATTCTTGACGGAAATCTTTCTTGACGGCTTTACGAAAAGCGGCATCCGGTGGCCGAGATTCTCTCCCGTGATGTAGTCGTGGTAGGCAGAGGCCGACTCCGTGATTGTCTTTCCGTCCCTCTCGTAGGTGAACTGCCCGTCACAAAGGATGTTGAATGCGCTCCAGGCCCTTGCGTCGCAGCCTCTTACGGTTCCGAAATCGGCCGGGCAATAGGCGGCGCTGAAGTCAAAGTCCTCGTCCTTGCCGTTGAAGTAGCCTTTCTCTCTTGCGAAAGAAATCACGTCGGGTGCGTAGAGGCAGTTATCGGGATCGTTCAGAGGGAAGGTCTGTATGCGTGCCTGGTTGGCGTGGGAGCAGATGTAGCCGTCCGGAATCCTTCTGGCCACCCAGACGAAACCTTTACGGATGTTCTTTCCGTCCTTCATCTCGCATCCCTTTCCGATGAGGTCCATAATCCAGGCTTCGTCCTTGTCGGCGATTGAGAAAGTCTCTCCGCCGGAAGCGTAGCCGTACTCGTTGGCCAGACTCACGATGGTCTGGATGGCTTCCCTTGCCGTGCGCGCCCTTTGGAGCGTGACGTAAATAAGTGAGCCGTAATCCATTATGGCTGTAGAATCCTCAAGCTCCGGTCTGCCGCCCCAGGTTGTCTCGGCGATGATCAGCTGGTGCTCGTTCATATTCCCGACCGTCTTGTAGGTGTGTGCCACCTGCGGAATCCGCCCCATAGGCCTGTATGAGTCCCAGTTGATGATGTCGAGTGTGGCCCCGGTCTTCCAGTCCGCCGCCGGATGGAAATATAGCTCTCCGTACAGGACGTGGGAGTCCGCGGCGTAGGAGATTATGTTGGAATTGTCGGTGCTGGCCCCCCTTGTGACGATGATGTTTGTGCAGGCGTCAGCCTTGATACTTGTCGTTAGCGCGCAGATGATTGTCAGAAGTGCGCAGATGGTTGAGTTTTTAGCCATTTTGCGATTAGCGTATTATTGTTTATTTTTGTTATCTCTTACAAAATGTAAAGATATGAAAAATATTTTTCTTACGTTCGTTTGTCTGATCATTTCGACATTGGCCGTGTCCGCCCAGCAGAATCCGCCGACTCCGGAAGAGCAGGAGAAGAGGATGGCTGAATTTATTGAAAAGGAGGTTAACAAGCTTGAGATGACGCTCAAGCTGGAGGACTGGCAGGTCTTCTATGTGGATTCTATCCTTAACCACGACTACCGTGCGATGCAGGAAGAAATCAATAACCTGTCCTCGTCGAAAGTCTCCAACTATGACATCTATACGAAAACCGGAGACAAATGGGCGGAGAAGATATATACCGCGTTCCGCAAGGTGCTGGATGACGACCAGTGGCAGAAGTACCTGAAGAACGGCGCGGCCCGTGACAAGAAGGCACGCGAAAAAAGAAAGGCGAAGATGGAAAAGTCTACCGCCAAACCGCAGGAAAATGATTAAATTTGCAGGATTATTTCAGGAATATTATGAAAGAGCAGATAGAGAGATTGCTTGCGCGGATTCGTGAGCTTGATTGCAAGACCGCCAAGGAGGTTGAGGATGCCCGTGTGAGGCTTCTCGGTAAGAAAGGAGAGGTCACCAGGCTTTTCGAGGAGTTCAGGACTTACGGCCCTGAGCTGAAAAGAGAGTTTGGCCGGACCATCAACGAGCTTAAGCAGGCCGCTCAGGCAAAGATTGACGAACTTAAGGAGCGGACTTCTTCCGAAGGGGTATCCGCCGCTTCCAAGGAGGATTTGTCAATGCCGGGAGTCCCTTTTGAACTTGGGTCAAGGCATCCGGTTTCGATTGTACGTCAGGAGATAGTGGACATATTCAGAAAATTCGGCTATGATGTTGCCGAAGGCCCGGAAATCGAAGATGACTATCACGTGTTCGAGGCGTTGAACTTCCCTCAGAACCACCCGGCGAGGGATATGCAGGACACTTTCTTTGTGTCCGCCGGCCATCCGGATCCGCTGCTGCTCAGAACCCACACGTCTTCTGTCCAGGTCCGCGCGATGGAGACGATGAAGCTCCCTATCCGTGTCATCTGTCCTGGCCGCGTGTTCCGCAACGAGGCGATCTCAGCGCGCGCCCATTGCATCTTCCATCAGGTCGAAGGCCTTTACATCGACGAGAACGTCACTTTCGCCGACCTCAAGCAGGCGATTCTTCTCTTTGCCCGCGAGATGTTCGGCCCGGACACGGCCATCCGTATGAGACCATCCTATTTCCCGTTCACTGAACCGTCCAGCGAGGTGGATGTCAGCTGCAACATCTGCCACGGCAAGGGCTGCAACATCTGTAAGGGAACAGGCTGGCTTGAGATTCTCGGATGCGGTATGGTGGATCCGAACGTTCTTGAGGCTTCCGGAATAGACAGCAAGAAATACAGCGGATTCGCTTTCGGAATGGGTCTGGAGCGTATAGCTATGCTCAAGTGGCAGGTCAACGATCTGCGTCACTATTTCGAGAACGACCTCCGTTTCCTGTCTCAATTCAAGACTTCGATAGAGGTTTAGGACTGTTTCTTGGAATGGCGAACACTTTTTTTGAAAAATTTTTCTTAAAAAGTTTGCAGAAAAAGAAAAAAGCACTACCTTTGTAATCCCAAAGCAATGCTAAGGGTTACAAATCTGCGGAAATAGCTCAGTTGGTAGAGCACGACCTTGCCAAGGTCGGGGTCGCGAGTTCAAGTCTCGTTTTCCGCTCTTCAGAGGTGATTAAAATTCAATTTTAGTCACCTCTTTTTTTGTATGATTGTCATTGGTTGCTAAGGCCTCTGTAATAAGATAAGGAGGTGACTGAAAATCGCATTTTCAGTCACCCCCTTATCTTTCTTTAATCAACCCCCAGTCACTGTCGTGACAGCCCCTGGGGGCGCGGGGAAAGGTTTCCCTGGAACCCCTTCGGCCGCGTTGCGACGAATCCTGCGATTTTCGGTTCCCCCCCCCCGTTGTCAATCAATCCGGTTATTCCTGATTCTTGACGCAGCGAACAGAAGCTCCGATTCTGTAGCTCAATTTCGAGCCGTTGAATGTGCCGTTGTTCTTCATTGGCATAAATCCCCAGAACTGAAGATTCTTGACCCCGCTTGTCTCATCGTCTTTCGTGTTATAGGTGACACCGGCGTAGGAAGAACCGCACATATAGCCGGAAGCGACTTCTGTCGCATTCTTAAGCATACCCATAAGGGTCGCGCTTGTCTTGGTGTTGTCGATGATGGTCACGGCGCCCCAGGCGTTGGCGTTGAACCCGTCGGCGTTCAGTAATTCCATCAAGGAGTTCTTCTTGTCCTTGTCATAGTACGGAGCGTCCTCGTTAGTGACGATAGGACTGACGGCCTTGCCCACCAAGGCGACAATCTCGTCTATGGTTGGGATATGCCATCCGTCAGGGCAGATTCCCTGAACACCTTCAAGGCTCTTGGCTTTCTCGACCGATGTAAGGTCTCCGACCTTGAGACCGAGGGCGACCTCCGTCTGATAGAGGTAGCCGTTAGCCTTGATGACTTCCTCGGAAGTGCTGAATTCAACGGCTGTCTTGCCGCTGTTCATAACGATAGGATAATACACACCGGCCTTCACGTCGCTGAGGTCTTTTGACGGAGTGAGTCCCTGCGGAACATAGCGCAGGTTCTCTGCCATCCAGATCCGGCCATCCTTCATCTTGACCGTGCGGTATTTCTCGCCGGCATATTCAATGGATGTGCCTTTCTGGCTTACCGTGACTTTGGCTGATGCATCGTTGCCGATGTTGAATGTCACTTCCCCGGAACGGTCAACGTCGTTGTTCTCGGTCACGGCGATGGTGACGGTCTGCTCGGTGGCTGAATCGCCTCCGGCTGGCGTTACGGTGATCCAGTCATAGGTGTTCTGAACCGTCCAGCTCTTGTTTGCCGTGAGAGTGAATTCTTTGCTGGAGGCCTCGCTCTCGAAGCTCAAAGTGTTTGCTGAAACTGTGAGGGATGCGGGTTCCTCGTCTTTTGTGCAGGCTCCAAGCAGCAGTGCCGTGGAAGCGAGCAAGTAAAGGAATCTTTTCATAATTACTTGATGTTTATTGGATTAACTAAAACTCATAACCGATTTTTATAGTGCCTTCGGCCCTGTTGGCCCCTGTAAGGCAGGCGATGTCAAATCCGTGAAGCAGGCTTCCGGCGACTTCCGCATACAGGCCGCGGATTCTGCCAATGGAAAAATCATACCGCAACGAAAGACCGGCTCCGATTCTTGCGGCATTTTCCCATTCGTTCCAAATGTTGTACCAGGATTCGGGACGGAATGGTGCGGAGCCGCTGTCCGATTCACCGGCGGCGATATCAGCGGATTCCTCCCTGAAGCCTTTCCGGAAATCAAGTCTGCCCCCTAAGCGGAAGCTTCCAAGCTGGAATGAAGCCTCGGCGGAAGCGTTTATGATGCCGTTGTCGCCGTAGAATGAATACGGGTATACGGCGGAAGACAGTTCTGTCATCCGGATGTAACCGGCTTTGACGCGCACATTGTAAAGCCACGAAAGGTCTCCAGCCCCGTAGAATGAATATTCAGGAGTGACTTCAGCTCTCCGGCGCTCGTAGATCCTGTTGCACCCGTAGGTGACAGGGACGGTCACGCCGCCTGAGGAAATCTTGTCGGTGACATATTCATTGTTCCATTGCCTGTACCATTCGTAGCGGATTCTGAATATGTTGACTCCGTTCTCTGATTCTGACCTGTAGCCCAGTCTGGCGGTTGCCTTCCTGCCGGGGAAGCGGAAGAAAGTGTAGGATTTCTCACCTACCTCTCCATAGGACGAAAGAAGCTCAAAGTCGGCATAGAGCGCGCCGTGAGGCAGTATGCGTTCCAGTTGGGCGGCCACTCCAAGGCTATGCTCCTTGGCCGCGAACCGGTCAAGCCCTGATTCGGCAAGGTGGATGCCGCTTCCGTTCCAGACCTGCTGCACTCCGTACATCAATCCTTTGTCCAGAAAGGCAAGGTACGAATCTGCTGTGGCCGTGCCTATCTGCTCCGCCTGAACGGATTCTGAATTCTTGCTGAATATCATCGAGACCCCGGCCGTCCATCCGTCCATCCTGAATGTCACCGACGGGGTTATTGTCATATCTAACCTGTAGTTGGTGTGCCTTATGTCCTTGCGCTTTGCGTAGTTGGCTGATTCAAAGTCTATTCCGCTTCCGATAGTCCAGCGTTCGCCAAGCGGGACTGCGATTCCTCCGGAAAACGAGTATGTCTGTAAAGTCTTGTCGCCCGGAGTGTACTCAAGCACATCCACAGGGTAGAATCCCGGCTTTATGAACATCGAGCCGCACATATCCTTTCCCTGTTTCTGCGAGAAAGAGAATGAGCCGGTCATCGTGAACTCCTTCAAATCGACCCTTGTCTTGGCCACAGCCCCTGCGTTGAAGAAGGATGAGGACTCGTATGACGGCTTGAAGTCTCCGGACACCACATTACCCTGAAGTTCCGCATAGGACACCTTGACGGGCTTTCCGCTCCTGAGCCCGCTGACATTCCTGCCGTCGTTCCAGAAACTGTTGTCCCTGATTCTGTCGTAGGCCGTCTGCGCCGATGCTACCTGCGTTCCCAGCGCCAGCAATGCGGCGGACGGCAGAACCACCCTATTTATGAAGACTCTGAGTTTCGCGTTCATAGAAATCGTTGCTTGAGTTGTTTGTGTCCTGAAGAACCTCGAAACCGGCCTCGGCCGAAGCCTGGTCATCAGTCTTTCTGAATAATGAATGTCCCTTGAAAGTGTTTGACTGATAGACAAATCCCGCATCAACATAAGGCATCAGCCTTTTTGTGTTGGATGTGGAACGTCCGTCGAAAACCTCCACCCCGTCGATAATCCATTCCTTAGGTACGGTCACGACATAGTCGTTGATGCTTCCCGGAATCTGGATGACATTGTCGCTGCCTGAATCACCGCTGTCCGAGGAGACGAACTGCTGGATGGTAGTACCTTTTGCCTTGAATACCACGACGACCGGCGAGGAGATCGAGACCGCATAGGCATTTGCTATGCCTGTCTTGATGACAAGCGAAAGAATGTGGTCAGGGCGTATCTTGTCTCCGGGAGCCGGATGGTAGGCGGTGTTCGGGAAATTGTTCGGGCCGTTGTTGTAGCAGACGAAATAATCCGGATTGTTGAGGTTGACGGAAAGCGGCACGTTGACTGTGTGGTCGATCGCCCCGTTCACGCAGATCACCGCATCCTCTCCCGGACCCAGCGGGAATGTCTTCCCGTCCCCTCCGATCTGCCAGACGGCCTGGATGATAGGGACGAATGACCGGAACACGGTATTACCTTCGTTGTCTTTTGAAATCCAAGGGTTTACGGCCGTGGAATTGTAAGGCGAGGCTGTGCCGAAACAGAGACTGTCAAGATAGACCGTCTCACTCGTGTTGTTATGCAGGATCACGTACTTGTCCGCCTGATAGGCACCTTCTTTGGGTGCCATACTGCAACCTCCGACATAGATCTCCTTGATGACAATCGATCCTCCTTCGGAGCGTTCGAGAGGCAGGGTCAGTTCGGTGTCTTCCGAAACGGCTATCTTGTCCGCGGTTCCGTTGAATATGCTCGTGCCTTTCCTGTCGGAGACGAGGAACAGGTAAAGTCCGTCAGGCAGCCGCAGTGTGGCCGTGCCGGAATCGTCTGTCTCCACGGTCGATGCGCTCCCGTTAAGGATGTTCTGCACGGAAACTTTGACACCCGCCCGGACGAGGTCTTCGTATCCTGCCGGCCACTCAGGCTTGACGCGCACCGTGTTGACATCGGAATATGCGGACGGGATGTCAAGGCAGCCGCAGCAGGCCAGAATCATTAATGAATATCCTATAAGATGCTTGAGTCTCATTGCCTTAGAATTTTAACCGGCAGGTAAGCCCGTAGTAGAACGCCGGGGTGAAGATTGCGCTCACTCCAGTGGCGTAACTTGTGACATAGCGCCTGGAATTCGTGAAATTGTTGGCGAAGAACGATAGCGACACGTGGTCTCCAATCTCCTTGGTTATGCTGAGGTTGGCCGAGAAATACGGGTCATAGCCGTCCTTGGCGAATGTGTGGATGTTGCCGGAGCGGATGATGAGCCTGGCGAGGGCGGGGTCGGACATACACTCGTCTGTCCAGTTAAGGATGTTCCCGTCAAGATCCATATACTTGACAGGGTGGATGGCGGTGTATGACCTGTCCGTGTAGATGTCTCCTCCGGTCGGAGTGTTGGAATCCTCGCTGACAGTGTAGGCGTAGACCTTGCCGTCATATTCGGAAAGATTCCGCGAATGCTTCATCAGCGATGCCTCAAGCCTTACGGTGACTATCAGCCTGGCCTGCGGGATGTGCGTGATGGAGGTCAGGTTGGCGTCTATGTTGTCAGTGACCTTGCCGTTGATGACAGAGTTGTCTCCTGCGTAGATTCCGACATACTGGTAAGACCTGTTAGCTATGGATGTGTGCTGCCAGCCGGCGTTGTAGTAATAATAAGGGGTGTCGTCAACGTAGCGGCTGTGGCTGTAGGACGCGTCGAGCCTGAATGAGGTTCTGATCGGCTTTATCTCCGGAAAGTCAGCTGTCAGCTCGATTCCGGACCTGCGGATGGACTTGCCGTTGCCCTGCACGCTTGAGTTCACGAATGTCCGGTCGTCCACCTTGGCCTCCATCTTTTCCCAGGTCGTGCCTCCGTCCCCGCTCACCGAGACCGCTCCGGTGCTCTGGTCAACCTTGATTGTAGGGTCGCCTGGCATCGTGAAGCCTGACGGAATGGCGCTGATCAGGTTGTTGACAGGAGTGTAGCTGTTCTGAAGTGCGTAAGGATTCCTTGTGACGTTGAGGAATCCGACCAGCGACAGCCTGACGCCGCCATATTCAGCGTCAATGCCTATTTCGGAGTTGGAGTTGCTCTGCCATTTCAGGTCGGGATTGTACTTTATTGAATATGGTATTGTGTGATAGACGTATGCGGCCTGTCCGGAGGTTCCGTATGAGGCTCCGAAGACCTGGATGTCACGATACTCCTGCTTTGGATAAAGGATGAAGAATGACGGAAGTTTCTGGGTTATGCCCCATCCGCCCCTGACGGACAGATGCCGGCCCAGCGACCATTTTGCGTTGAGGCGCGGGGAGAGTGTACGGAGGTTGTCGTAGGAAGTCTCCCTTATGATCACGTTCTCAAACCTGACACCGGCGCTGAGGTTGAGCGATGTCTTTCCGACCGGAAGCGTTAGATTGTCCTCGGCGTAGAGCGCGGCGTTGTGCATATAAGGATAGTCTTTGTAAGGCCTTGGACGATAGCCGTTGGCGGCCAGGGACGGATCCTCGTAATACTCACCCTCGCCGACATTGCCGTCCGCTTTCCAGGTGGCTCCGGCTTTGAGTACGCTCTTGACTTTTCCCCAGTGCTTCAGCCAGTTGTAGTGCAGCCCGAGTGAGTAGTCCAGCTCCCTTGAGTCTTCCACCAAGTCTGAATAGAATGTCAGAGGAAGCGATTCGGCGATGCTGTAGCCTTCCTTGTCGTAGTGTACCGATGGCTGTGAGGAGCCGTAGGAATGGTAGGCGTGTGTTTTCGAGAGTTTGTCGTGGTAGTAGGCGGAGCCTTCGAGCCTTATGTTCGTCACCCAGCCTTTGTTCAGCAGCCAGACCAGCTTGAAATGCGGGGTCAGGACATAGTCGCGCATTCTGGAATATTCGTCCGAGAACAGGTCGGGGTCATTCTTGCTGTCGATTCCGCCCAGGTTACCGGAGATTCCGGCCTCCATACGCAGCTTCCCGGCGAATGTGTTGCTGTAGTCCATCGTGAAGCCTCTCCTTGTGTAGGACGTGTAGGGCGATGTCAGCTTCTTTGTCGCTTTAGCCCACTCCATACTCACGTTCAGGATTCCGTTGCTGTTCCCGAGATCTATGCCTTTGGAGGCGCTCGCCTCGTAGGTTCTCGGATTGACTGAAAACGTGACGTTGACAGGAGTCTTGCCTTTTCTGGTGATTACCCGTATCATACCGCTGTTGAGGTCGCCGTATTCGGCGGACGGCACACCGGTGATCACCTCGATGTGGTCTATGTTGTCAACCGAGATGCTTCTGGTTCCCGTACCTTCCATCTTCCCGAAACTTGCGTTCTCGCCGATGCGCACTCCGTCCACCTCTATGGCTGTTCCGAACGCCGCATTGCCGGCCACCGAGCCTCCGTCACGGAGTGACAGCACATTGTTGGTGGTCAGGTCAGGATTGATGGTCTTGCCGCCGGGAAGGAGGGCGGAGATGTCGGCCATATTGGACATCTGTAAGTGATTCAATGCGTTGCGCCCTATCTTCTGGGTGGTGTTGATGTTGTCTTTTGATTTCTCGGCGGTCACGACGACACCTTCCAGCGCCAGTGAGCTGACCGAAAGCCTTATCTCAAGTTGTTGGATGTCCTTTTTAACGGACAGCCTGCGGGTCTCGTCGACATATCCAAGACAGGAGACGCCCAACTCGTACTCTCCCTGCTGCACTCCGTTGAAAGAGAATTTGCCGTCTATGTCTGAAACCGCCCAAAGGTAGTTCCCGTCCAGTCTGACCACGGCCCCGGCGACAGCCTCTCCGCTTTTGGCGTCGAGAACCTTTCCGCCCACCTTCAGAGGCGTCCCTGCCATAGCCTTGAAAGGCAAAAACGTCAGGATGGCCAACACTATAATTAGTTTATTTACTTTCATTCAGTAAGCAGTTAACTGACAAATATAATGAAAACTCTTGACAAGAAGTATGTTGTGACAGATTTATTTTATGGATTTTATGGACGGAAGACCTGTCGGTGGATGAAGATTTCCGTGCCGGTTTTCATATTCCTATGGCAAAAAGTTTTATATTTGCCGCAGTAAATCCTGAGGCCGTTATCCGCTTCCGGCGCGGCTTCCCTTAATTTTATGAATATGACCGCAGCGACGAAGGAAAGCCGGTTCAATCTGGCATTCAACATTTTTCTTGTGACAGGAATGCTGGTGGCGGTGACCGTCACAACCATATTCAAGCTCCGGCAACCGGATGTCAGGGCTTTTATGCTGCTTTTGGCGGCTTTCGGTTCGCTGATGGGAGTTGTAAACACCGTGATGTCGGCCAACGGGAACATCCTCACGTTCGTCTTCGGCTTCATAGACGTGCTTATCGGCACGATAGTCTATCTTGACAACGGTATAATGGGAAATTTCGCCCTTCACGCTTTTTACTTTCTGCCTATGCAGTTCATCGGCTTCTGGCAGTGGAGCAAGAGGGGAGCGAGGATGCGTTCCGGCGGTGAGAATGAGTCCGGGCTTAAGGCGCGGCGGCTTACGGGACGGCAGTGGGCCTGTCTTGCCGGAGGGATATTCCTGGGCATCGCCGCTCTTTATCTTATATTATTATATGTGGATGTGGCGAAGCTCGCCGCAGGAAAGATCGCAAGTGTTGACAGGCCGAAGATTCTTCTTGACGCTGTAGTGATGGTGCTGAACATCGCCGGGCAGGTGCTGATGAGCCTTGCCTTTATGGAACAGTGGTACATCTGGATTCTTGTGAATATCTCGTCGATATCCCTCTGGTCGGTGGCCGTGTTCGGCGGAGCCGGCTCAGGAAACGCCGCTGTGATGCTGGTGAAGTACATTTTCTACCTCCTCAATTCCTTGAACGGTTTAAGAATATGGCTTCGTCTCAGCCACAGACCGGCCTGAGCCCTCACTTAAGGAGTTAGGATAGAAGCGCAACGCTGAAAACACCATCAGCTGACCCATAAGCGGCGATACATCTCCGTCTCCGGACACACGCGATGAATATTGCCACGTCCTTGTTGCGTAGGCAGTATCCAAAACCGTGGATTTCTTTACACTTTCCGCAGCCGGAGTTGATATTGCCGGAATGTTGTATATATTTGTATATTAATATGTGCGGAAATCATAATTTAGAAATGCCGCTTGTTTTATCTTTGTAAACAGTTTAACTCAACTTCGCATAAGAATGTGAAAGGACAAAATCATTGAAGAGGCAGGAAAGGGAGGAATCATTCTCTATCAGGCACCGGACGGGCAGACCAGCATTGAGGTGAAACTGGAGAATGAAACGGTCTGGCTGACTCGTCAACAGATGGCCGTGTTGTTCGGCCCGCCGGCCTCTTCCGGCAGATTTGCATAATTCACTATTTTTTACTTACTTTGTGCCGCTATTTGTATCTCCTTTTGTCTTGGAGTATTTGTAGCCGATTAATTTGTAAGAATATACTAATTTAATTTTTCGATTATGACTGAAGAAGAAATTGTAAAGCAAGTCAAAGCGATTATCGTTGACAAGCTGGGCGTTGAGGAGTCTGAAGTGACTGAGAGCGCTAACTTCACAAATGATCTCGGAGCTGATTCACTTGACACAGTTGAGCTTCTTATGGAGTTTGAAAGAGTGTTCGGAATCAAGATTCCAGATGAGGAGACAAGCACAATCGCAACCGTAAAGGATGCAATCGACAAGGTCAAGGAGAAGCTCGCCGGTAAGGAGGAGGCTTAAGAGTTGATCCGTCAGGATTTATTATGAGGGGGGTGACTAAAAATTGCAATTTTTAGTCACCCCCCTCTCTCTTTAATCAACCCCCAGTCACTTACGTGACAGCCCCTGGGGACGCGGGGAAAGGTTTCCCCGAAACCCCTTCTGTCGCGCTGCGACGAGTTCTGCAATTTTTAGTCTTTCCCTGATCTATTTCTTAGGAATGGCGAACGTCACTTTCAGTTTCGGCTTATTGCCCTCGGCCTCCGGTCCGCGGAGTACCGCCCTGTAGTAGCGGTCTTTGTCCAGCTCCGTGTCGGACGTGGTTGTCGTGGCTGAAGAGTAGGCGTATTGGGCCATTGTCGAGTAATTGTAGTAGTTGTTGTAGTACCCGTAGCCGCCGTATCCGCCGTAGCCATAGCCGTAGTTGCCGTAACCGTAACCTCCGTAAATCTGGTTCATATAGGAATAATAGGCAAGCTGCTGGTAGTAGTTCGCCATTTCCTCGGCTTCGGCATTGGTGGTGGTGGTCTTCTCGTACCACATAATCAGGAACCAGATGTCGTAGTTTGGCAGAACCTTGTCGTCGGAGTCCTTTCTTATGATTTGCTGTACGTGGTGGGTGATGTCCGGAGCATAGTTGCACAATGACCTGTTGATGTCACCCTGGTTTTCGTCCGCCGCGCTCGCGTCAGTGAGACCGGCGAATGTCACGGTGGTGTCTGTGCTGATTTTGATGGTAGGGCTCAGAACCTTAGGGTAACGGAATATTGTCGTGTAGTCCTCCGGGAAATCAAACGGCATCTCGATTGTCGCTTTCGATATCAGGGCTGTGGCAGGGTCTCCTCCTTTGCTGATTATCTCTTTCGTGACCAGACGCTGGATTTCGGCGGCCGGCACAACCGGCTTGAGCCCGCTTCCGCCCTCTATGTAGATCTTATCCCCGGCCTTTCCTATAAGATGGTCTGACTCGTGGCTGTCAACGTTGAAAACGTACTGGGACGGCAGAGACTTTACATTGATCAGTGAATCAAGGTCCTGCATCTCGACAGGGCTGAAGTAGAACATAAGGCTCGTGTCCTTCCTTTCTCCGTCAAACTCGCTGTTATAATATAGGATGGCATAGTTGTCCTTCCTCTGGATGTAGGTTCCGCTTGTGCTTGTGACGGCCTCGAGGATGTCCAGCTCGTACATATCGAACCTGCCTCCGTTGCCGGACGGCTCGTCGGTGCAAAGGTATATTCCCGGAAATTTCTTTGTGTATGTCTTCAGGTCCTTGAGGTCGTCCTGCGTCATACTCAGGTACTGCTTTCCGTATTCTTCTGTGAATTCAAATGACAGCGAATCCTTTCCGTTTGTGACGGGAACGCCTTTGCTGATCCTCTTGTCGCCGTGTTTGATTTTCGCCCTTGAGAAATACTCATTGGCTCCGAGCGGCTCTGTCAGCGCATAGATGTTGATGTTCTGGAGGATGTTGGTCTGATTCTCATCGGCCACGGAGATTGTGTCCGCCGCCGCCTTGAACTTGAACCTGCTGAACACAGGATCCTTTCCGAAATCGACGGAATCCAGAACCGGCACAAGCGTTACAACACTTCCCCTGTTGAAAAGCCCGAAAGTCTCGTCCCTGATGGAGCCGATGGTGATTCTTCTTGATGAATAGGCTGTGAGACTGTCGATTGACTTCATCCAAACCTCGTCAAGGTTGAATTCGGCTGTGTGGAAGTCGTATTTCTGGTCATTGGGTATGAAGTCCCCTCCGAGGTTCTGGTCAACCCCGACGCATGACGCAAGTCCTGCCGCCAGGGCGATGATTGCTGGAAATTTTCTCATTTACTGCAACTGTTGATAAAAACCGTCGTATTCCTCGATGTAACGCCCGTCGGCAATCGACTCCTCGTTGAAAGGAAGTGTCGGTATGTTCTTGTCCTTGCAGAACCTGACCAGCTCGGGGTCAACTTCTTTGTCGCCTAAAATGATACCGTCTGAATACATCGCGGCGGTTTCCGCAAGATTTATGCCAGTGGGGTTCTCCGTCATCGGAATGTCCTCCGGCCTTATCCCGCCGAACAGGATGTTGTCCTTGAATGACGGAGAGAATGTCTCTCCGGCTATCTCGCCGTAAAGCGATGTGACCACCTTGCTTCCGCTGAAGATCGGATCTCCGTTGTAGGCTTTCTTGAGATAGAGGGGCACGAGGTGCGAGATCCATCCCTGGCAATGAATGATGTCCGGAGCCCAGCGAAGCTTCTTTACGGTCTCGAGCACGCCTCTGGCGAAGAAGATGGCTCTTTGCCCGTTGTCCTCGAAGAACTTGCCGTCCGTGTCGCAGGAAATCTGCTTGCGGCGGAAATAGTCTTCGTTGTCAATGAAATAGACTTGGATTCTTGCTGAAGAGATCGAGGCGACCTTGATTACAAGCGGCCTGTCCACGTCTCCGATGATGATGTTCATTCCGGAAAGCCGGATTACTTCGTGAAGCTGGTTCTTGCGCTCGTTTATGCAACCGTAGCGCGGCATAAAAGCTCTGATTTCCTTCTTTCGTTCCTGGATGCCCTGTGGCAGGTGACGGCCGATCTTTGCGATCGGTGTCTCCGGCAGGAACGGCATAATCTCCGAATTGACGAATAAAACTCTGTTTACGGGTCTTCCCATATTACTTTTCTTGTCTTACAAAGGTAAGAATTTTTTTTCATATTTCGATATTTCACTATCTTTGAGACCAATTTGGAGTATTGTGCGAAAATGGGCGCTGGAGAAAATAGATTGATACGAAGAAGATTGGCCGGAGCCTGGCTTTCCACGGTTGTCAGCATCAGCCTGGTTCTGCTTCTTGTCGGGGTGGCCGGACTGCTGGCGGCCAATGCGAGAAGTGTGTCCGACTATTTTAAGGAGAATCTGCAGGTCTCGGTGCTTATGAAGCAGGAGGTCGGCGAGGATGAGGCTTTGGAATATGTCTCCGTCCTGGACAGTATGCCTTTCATCAAGAACACCTCGTTCGTCTCTCGCAGGCAGGGAACCCGGGAGATGGCGGCTCTTCTTGGCGAGGATTTCCTTGATGTCTTCGAGACGGCGCCTATCCCGGTCTCCGTTGATGTGACCCTGATGGCGGACTATGTGTCCTCCGACAGCCTTGAGGTGGTGAAAAAGGTGATAGAGGAATCCCCTTTGGTCGATGAGGTTGTCTATCAGAAGTCTCTGGTTGACAAGCTGAACACCAATCTGGGCAAGATTTCGCTGGTTCTCGGAATCCTTATCGCCCTGCTTCTGTTCATCTCTTTCGTGCTGATTAACAACACGGTGAGGCTGAATGTCTTCTCCAAGCGGTTCACCATCCACACGATGAAACTGGTGGGAGCCACGAAATCTTTCATCCGCGCGCCTTTTATGGTGCAGGCCGTGTTTCAGGGACTGTTTTCCGCGCTGTTGGCCTCTATGATGCTTGTCGGGATTCTCTTCTTTGTGAGAAGCGAGTTCGCCAGGCTCTTCGAGGTTTTCAGGCTTGACCTGCTTCTTGCTGTGATCGGGGTCGTGATTCTGTCCGGAGTCGTGATCTGCACGGTAAGCACTGCGCTGGTCGTGGGGCGGCTTGTCTCGCTCTCCAAGGACGAACTGTATTGCTAACTTAATATTATTGAATATGTCAGATAACACCAAGATGCCGATCACCGGAAAGGGTCTCCGCCTGCTTCTTATGGGGCTGGTGGTTATGGTCGCAGGGTTCATACTTATGATGGGAGGCGGGACAGTGGATCCCGATAAGTTCAACTGGTCTATGTTTGATTTCCGGAGGCTGGTGGCCGCCCCTCTCGTGATTGTCTGCGGGATAGTCATCGAGGTCATCGCCATTATGAGCCGTCCGAAGAACGTGGAGAACGACGCAAACGAGTAGCGTATGGACTGGTTGCAGGCTCTGCTTTTGGGCATAGTGCAGGGACTGACCGAGTTTCTGCCGGTCAGTTCCAGCGGACACCTTATGATAGTAAGGGAGCTTCTTGGCGTGGACGGAGACGGTTTCCTGGATTTTACAGTGACTGTCCATCTGGCCACCGTCCTGAGCACTATAATAGTATTCTGGAAGCCGATATGCCGCTTGTTCGCGGGGCTTTTCCGCTTCCGCTACAACGATGAGACGGACTATGTCCTGAAGATTGTCGTCTCGATGGTTCCGGTAGCGGTTGTCGGCCTGCTGTTCAAGGACAAGGTCGAGGCATTGTTCTCCGACAGTCTTTTCACTGTGGCGGTGTGTCTCATCCTTACCGCGGTTCTCCTTTTCCTGTCCGATGTCTATGGCCGCAGGACCGCTTCTAATGCGCAGGCTTCAGACTCCAGGACACGTAACGGGATTTCCTATCGTCAGGCTTTGGTTGTGGGCCTCGGCCAGGCGGTGGCGGTGGCTCCCGGCCTTTCCAGATCCGGCACCACGATAGCGACCGGGCTTCTTTGCGGAGTGAGGCGCGATGTGATGGCGCAGTTCTCGTTTCTTATGGTTCTGGTTCCGATAGTCGGCGAACAGTTCCTGAGCCTTGTCGGAAGCCTTGGCGGTGACGGCGGCCTCGGCGGCGGGCTCCCTCCGTTTTGTCTCGCTGTCGGTTTCCTGTCGGCGTTCTTCTCCGGACTCCTCGCCTGCAAGGCGATGATCGCTATCGTGAAGAAAGCCAAAATGACCTGGTTCGCACTTTATTGCCTTGTCGTCGCGCTGCTTCTGCTGGTTTTCGCATAGGCATATTCACAAGCATTCCTAATTTTATTCAATGGCTGACAGAACGCTCTCGTATTTTGTGTCTGACGTCCATCTCGGGCTGGATGTGAACGATCCTGCCGGGAGAGAGGCGCGCTTCGTCCGTTTTCTCAAGTCTGTTCCCAAGGACAGGACCAAGGCCCTGTACCTACTTGGCGACATCTGGGATTTCTGGTACGAGTACCACGACGTTGTCCCGAAAGGATATGTCAGGGTGTTCGCCGCGTTGCTTGACCTGATTGACGCCGGAGTGGAGGTCTGCTTTTTCCAAGGCAACCACGACATCTGGTGCTTCCATTATTTCGAGGAGCTGGGAATAAGAATCCTGCAACAGCCTTACGTCACCAGGATCGGGGACAAGGTATTTTGCCTTGGACACGGTGATGCGCTCGGCCCCGGACACGGTCTGTACAAACTGATGCGTTGGGGATTCCGCAACAGGTTCTTCCAGAGTCTGTTCAGCCTGCTGCATCCGTACCTTGCGTTCCGCTTCGGCAAGGGGTGGTCAAAGAAAAGCCGGGTGGCGAAGAGCCGGGAATATGTCTTCAGAGGGCCTGATGAGCCTCTGTACAAGTTCGCGGTTGACTTCTCCGGAAAGACGAAGGTGGATTATTTCATATTCGGGCATTTCCACGTGAGCGAGAATCTGGAGCTCCCAACCGGCGCGAGGCTACTTATCCTGAAAGACTGGATGTCGCCTCACTCGTCGAACTTTATCTCTTTCGACACGATGTCCGGATGTCTTGGCATCTCCCAGAATATCGAATAGTAAAGAGCGTCAAACTCTCCGCGCTCCCATTTCTCCACAAGGTATTCGGTCATCCTGTCGTCGCCGTCCGCATCGTATTGCGATTTGAGGTTCTGTCCGAAAATCTTTGCGACACCCTGCCAGAATCCGGCCGAAATCCCGCTTTTGTAGTCCTTGATGATTGAATATGAGGACTTGCCGATTTCCCTGTCAACCAGCTTTATGAGCAGCTTGCCTTGCGAGATTGTCATACTCCTGAGTGGCTTCTCGTAGGCTTCCATCAGCTCTTTCTGGATGCGGTTGACGTATTTCTCCTTTTTCCCGCGCCTCAGCCCGTTCCGCGCGATGTGCCTTTCCGCCTGCATCTCCATATCCTTTGCCAGAAGGGCGTAAGGATAGACCTTGTTGAAGTTGTAGACGAGCCGGTAGTATTTCTTCAGGTCCCTTCTGTTTCCTTTGTACCCTTTCGGGAATATCCACGCCGGGTCTATGCTGTCGAAGTAGGCCGTGTCTCCGTGTTCTATGCGGTAGCCCATATAGCCGGACCTCGCCTTGTTCCCGCCCTGTGGCGGCACGTCGGAGGTCTCGCCGGCGGACAGTCCCGCCGCCGACAGAAGTCCCGCAAGAATGCAGGCTGCGAATATGCTCAGCCTTCCCGTCATTGTGTTCAGTTTGCAAAGGTACGTTTTTTCTGAAAAAAGCGTGCCATCGTCCGATGTGTTCACAGCCTTCCGATAGCCTCGTTTCATCTTTGTCGAAAATGGAGGTGAAAATTTTTTGCCGGTTTGTGTAATGTCTTGAAAATGACCGGAATTTTCTGTCGGTTTCGTGGTCGAAAAAGTTGAGATTTTTTTTAAAATGTGTTTGAAATTCGTGTTTTTTTACTAACTTTGCAGTCCCAAATTCTAGGGTGTAGTGGCGCAATGCGTTGATATTCAATAGATTTTGGAGAATTTGGAAATTATTAAAGTAGTACAGCAATGTTACAACCAAAGAAAACTAAGTTCAGAAGAGAACAAAAGAACGTGATGAAGGGTATGGCCCAGAGGGGCAACCAGCTCGCGTTCGGTTCCTTCGGTCTCAAGACCCTCGAGAACTGCTGGATCACAGCGCAGCAGATTGAATCCGCGCGTCAGGCTATTTCACGTTGTATGAACCGTGAGGGACAGATCTGGATCAGGATATTCCCTGTGAAGCCATTCACCAAGAAGCCTCTCGACACCCGTATGGGTAAGGGTAAGGGTGATCCTCAGGGATTCGTTGCCCCTGTGACACCGGGACGTATTATCTTCGAGGCTGACGGTGTGTCGCTCGCTATCGCGAAAGAGGCGATGCGTCTTGCCGCCCACAAGCTTCCTATCGCCACCAAGTTCGTGGTACGCAGGGATTATGTTGAATAATAAATGGAGAATGAATAATGAAAGCATCTGAAGTTCGCGAGATGTCCATTGCAGATCTGCAGGACCGCATCCAGGTTGAAAAGAACAGGCTTGACACGATGAAGCTCAACCACGCCATATCTCCATTGGAGAACACATCGGAATTCAAGAAAGTCAGAAAGGATATCGCTCGTATGCTCACTATCCTCGCTGAGAAAGAAAAAGAACAGAAATAATCATCAGTCTTATGGAAAGAAATCTTCGTAAGGAAAGAATCGGCGTAGTGGTCAGCAACAAGATGGACAAGACCATCATCGTTGCGGTCGAGACCAAGAAAGAGCATCCTCTCTACGGTAAGTTCATCAAGCATACCACCAAGTTCGTCGCTCAGGATGACAAGAACGAGTGCAGCGAGGGAGATACCGTGCGCATTATGGAAACCCGTCCTCTCAGCAAGACCAAGAGGTGGAGATTAGTAGAAATCGTAGAAAAAGTTAAGTAGTATGATACAGCAGGAAACACGTTTACAGGTTGCCGACAACAGCGGTGCAAAGGAAGTTCTCTGCATCCGTGTGCTTGGCGGTACGCATCATAGATATGCGACAGTGGGCGACCAGATCGTTGTAGCGATCAAGAGCGCTCTTCCTGGCGGTGACGCTAAGAAAGGCTCGGTCTCCAAGGCTGTCGTTGTCCGCACAAAGAAAGAAATCCGCAGACCGGACGGATCTTACATCCGTTTCGATGACAACGCTTGCGTTCTTCTGAACAATTCGGGCGAGCTTCGCGGAACACGTATCTTCGGCCCTGTGGCCAGAGAGCTGCGTGAGAACTATATGAAGATTGTTTCACTGGCGCCGGAGGTCCTTTAATCATTGAGAGTTATGAAAAAGTTACGCATTAAGAAGGGTGACATCGTGTATGTGAATGCCGGCAACAGCAAAGGCACGACCGGTAAGGTTCTGACCGTGATCCCGGCAAAGGACCGCATCATCGTTGAGGGTGTCAACATTGTCAGCAAGCACGTAAAGCCAAACGCGAAGCAGCCTCAGGGCGGCATCGTGAAGCAGGAGGCTGGTATCCACGTTTCCAACGTCCAGCTTATCGATCCTGCGCAGAACAAGCCGACCAGAGTGGGCTACAAGTTCGTTGACGGAAAGAAGATCCGTTACGCTAAGAAATCAGGAGAGGAGATTAAGTAACTATGGCAAAGAAAGCTACAAATAAACCGGCTGAAGCGCAGGCGCTTCCTGCAGGATATGTGCCTTCTCTCAAGAAGGTTTACAAGGAGGAGATCGTAGAGAAGCTGATGAAGCAGTTCTCTTACACAAGTGTGATGCAGGTTCCAAAGCTTGTCAAGATCACTATCAACGAGGGAATCGGCGAGGCCACCCAGGACAAGAAGCTTGTCGAGGAGGCCGCGGAGGAGCTTGGAAAGATTGTTGGTCAGAAGGCTCTTCTCACAACTTCTAAAAAGGACGTTTCCAACTTCCGTCTCCGTAAGGGAATGCCTATCGGTGTGAAGGTTACACTTCGCAACGTGAAGATGTACGAGTTCCTCGAGAGGCTTATCCGCGTTTCCCTTCCTCGAATCAGGGACTTCAACGGAATCGCCGAGAAGATGGACGGAAGAGGCAACTACACCCTCGGTCTCAAGGAGCAGATAATTTTCCCTGAGGTGGACATCGACAAGAACCCGAGAATCCACGGAATGGAAATCACTTTCGTGACAACAGCGAAGACCGACGAAGAGGCTCACGCTCTCCTCGCCGCATTCGGTCTGCCTTTCAAGAAACATAATAACTAAAGGAATATGGCAAAAGAATCAATGAAGGCCCGCGAGGTAAAGCGCGCGAAACTGGTTGCCAAGTATGCTGCGAAGAGACAGGCTCTTAAGGAGGCCGGCGACTGGGCTGCTCTTGACAAGCTCCCTAAGAACGCTTCTCCTGTACGTCTGCATAACCGCTGTTCTCTGACCGGCCGTCCAAAAGGCTATATGAGAGCTTTCGGTCTTAGCAGAATCCAGTTCCGCGAGATGGCCAGCAACGGTCTCATCCCGGGAGTCAAGAAAGCAAGCTGGTAACAGCGACTTATTAATATTATTAACAATCGGATATCGGGCGTTCCCTTCGGGGGCGTCGATCTAAAAAATCAAAAAAAATGACTGATCCAATTGCAGATTATCTTACAAGGATCCGCAACGCCTATCTGGCAGGAAAGAAGATCGTTGAGATTCCTTCCTCCAAGATGAAGCTTGCCATCACGGAAATCCTTTGTGAGAAGGGTTACATCCTCAGCTACAAGCTTGTAGAGGGAACCCCTTTCAACACCATCAAGATCGCTCTGAAGTACCATCCTCAGACCAAGACCGCCGCTGTCAAGAAAATCAAGCGCGTGTCTACTCCGGGTATGAGAGTCTATGCTGACGTGGAGAATATGCCAAGAGTACTGAACGGACTCGGCATCGCTATCCTCTCGACTTCGAAGGGCGTCATCACTGACAAGGAGGCCAAGAACCTGAACGTCGGTGGTGAGGTTATTTGCTATGTTTATTAACGATTAAAGAAAAGAATAATGTCAAGAATCGGTAAATTGCCTGTAAGCCTTCCGGACAAGGTGAGCGTTGAGCTTCTCCCTGGCAACGTTGTGAAGGTTAAAGGACCTCTTGGTGAGCTGAGCCAGAAAGTTGATCCGGACATCACTGTCACCATCGAGGGTAATGAGATTAAATTCACCCGTCCTACTGACCAGCCAAGACATCGCTCTATGCACGGTCTCTACCGCGCCCTTGTCCAGAATATGGTCGTTGGAGTCTCTACCGGGTACCAGACCAAGCAGGAGTTCGTCGGCGTGGGTTACCGCGTGGCTGTTCAGGGTCAGCTCCTTACTTTCTCACTTGGATATTCCCACGATGTTCAGCTGATGCTCGCTCCTGAGATTCAGGCCGAGGTCCCGAATGTCAAGAAGGGTGAGAATCCTGTCCTTATCCTCAAGAGCACCGACAAGCAGCTCATCGGACAGGTGGCCGCCAAGATTCGTTCATTCCGCAAGCCTGAACCTTATAAGGGCAAGGGTATCAAGTTCGCCGGCGAGCAGCTTCGTCGCAAGGCCGGCAAGACCGCGGGAGCAAAATAATAGGAGGACATAGATATGGCATTGAATAGAATTGAAAGAAGAAGAAGAGTCCATTACCGCATCCGTAAGCACGTCAATGGAACTGCCGAGAGACCGAGAATGGTTGTCTTCAGAAGCAACAAGCAGATCTACGTCCAGGTTGTGGACGATGAGAGGGGCGTGACACTTGCCGCTGCCGCATCCAATGACAAGGCTCTCGCCGCTGAGTGCAAGGGCAAGAACGGAATCGAAGCCGCGGCCATTGTTGGAAAGGCGATCGCCGAGCGCGCCATCGAAAAGGGAATCACCAAGATCGCGTTTGACCGTGGAGGTTATCTCTATCACGGTAGGGTTAAGAGTTTGGCGGACGCCGCCCGTGAAGGTGGCCTTATTTTCTAATTGAAAGACTATGGCAAATACAAATGTTAAAAGAGTAAAGACATCTGATCTTGAATTAAAGGACAGATTGGTCGCCATCCAGAGAGTAACCAAGGTTACTAAGGGTGGTCGTCACTTCCGCTTTGCCGCTATTGTGGTTGTGGGTGACGAGAACGGCGTTGTTGGTTATGGTCTTGGAAAAGCCAATGAGGTAACTGCCGCCATCGCTAAGGGCGTTGAGGACGCCAAGAAGAATCTCGTTAGGATTCCTATCATCAACACCACCATTCCGCACGAGCAGGAATCCAAGTTCGGAGGCTCTGTTGTGTTTATGAAGCCGGCCGCCCCTGGTACCGGTGTCAAGGCTGGTGGCGCTATGCGTGCCGTCTTCGAGTCAGCCGGTGTTCAGAATGTTCTTGCAAAGTCAAAGGGTTCATCCAACCCTCACAACCTTGTCAAGGCCACTGTCACCGCCCTTACCCAGATGAGAGACGCCTACACTGTGGCCGGTCTGCGCGGCATTCCTATGAGCAAAGTATTTAACGGTTAGGAGGACACACAGTTATGGCAAAACTTAAGATAACACAGGTAAGAAGCAAGAACGGAGCCACCAAGAGGCAGATCGCTAATCTGACTTCACTTGGAATCCGCAGAATGCACCAGACCGTGGAGGTTGAGAAGACTCCGGTGACAGAAGGCCAGCTCGCCAAGATCCGTCACCTCGTAGATGTTGAAGAAATTAATTAAGAGGACGAAGAGATGAAACTGGAAAATTTGAAGCCTGCAAAAGGCTCGACTCATAACAGCAAGCGTCTTGGCCGCGGTCAGGGTTCCGGTAAAGGTGGCACAGCCACCCGTGGTACCAAGGGTGCGCAGGCCCGCGCCGGCTACGAACATAAGATCGGTTTCGAGGGAGGTCAGATGCCTATCCAGAGACGTGTTCCTAAGTTCGGATTCAGGAATCCTACGAGAATTGAGTACAAGGCTGTCAATGTGGCTTCCCTGCAGGCTCTTTCAGAGATGCTTGGAAAGGTAGAGCTTGGCATTGAGGACATCAAGGCTGCGGGACTTGCCGACGCCAAGGAGCTTGTGAAGATTCTTGGCAACGGTGAGATTACCGCTGCTGTCACTGTTACCGCTGACGCGTTCTCCGCATCAGCTGTCTCTAAGATCGAAGCCGCTGGCGGTAAGGCAATCGTAATCGGCAAATAGCGATGAAGAAATTTATTGAGACCATAAAGAACATTTTCAAGATCGAGGAACTCCGTACGAGACTCGGCTACACGTTCCTTCTCATCCTTATCTATAGGTTGGGTTGCTTCATCGTGCTGCCAGGTATCGACACGACCCTGCTCGCTTCCCTTCAGGACAGCTCACAGCAGGGACTCGTCGGTCTCTTGAATATGTTCTCCGGAGGTGCCTTCGGTAACGCTTCCATCTTTGCACTGGGAGTGATGCCGTACATCTCCGCTTCAATCGTGATTCAGCTTCTGGGTATGTTCGTCCCTTACTTCAAGAGACTTCAGAGGGAGGGCGAAAGCGGCCGTAGGAAGATGAATCAGCTCACAAGGTATCTCACCATCCTTATTCTGTGTATTCAGGGACCTGCTTACATCGCTTCGATCCACAGCCAGATTCCTGGCGCCGCATTCCTTGCGGAGACACAGCTTGGCTGGAGCAGGTTTATGTACAATCTCGCCGCCACCGTCATCCTGATGTCAGGTTCGATGTTCGTTATGTGGCTCGGTGAGAGAATCACGGACAGAGGTATCGGTAACGGTATTTCCCTGATTATTATGGTCGGTATCGTCGCTCGTCTGCCTTTCGCTCTCGTGAGTGAGATCGGTACCAAGCTCAGCACCACGGCAGGTGGCGGTCCTATCGCCCTTATTGTCGAGCTTATCTTCTGGTTCCTGGTCATTGTCGCAACCATCGCTCTTGTACAGGGTGTGAGAAAAGTTCCTGTACAGTATGCGAAGAGGGTTATCGGCAACAGGCAGTATGGTGGTGTGCGTCAGTATATTCCTCTTAAAATCAATGCGGCCGGAGTTATGCCGATCATCTTTGCCCAGGCTTTGATGTTGTTCCCGCTTCTTTTCTCCCGCTTTGACGCTACCAGAGGACTTGCCGCCACACTGAGCAACTATACAGGATTCTGGTACAACCTGATATTCGGATCTCTCGTTGTCATCTTCACATATTTCTACACGGCCGTTACTGTCAACCCGACATCAATGGCTGATGATATGAAGAAGAACGGAGGATTCATCCCTGGCGTCAAGCCTGGAAAGGCCACGGTCAATTACCTTGACTCCATTATGTCAAAGGTGACTCTCCCTGGATCCATATTCCTTGCCCTTATCGCCATTCTCCCTGCTTTCGCCAGGATTATGGGTGTTCAGGATCAGTTCGCAAGTTTCTATGGTGGTACCTCACTGTTGATTCTTGTGGGTGTTGTCCTTGACACGCTTCAGCAGATAGAGAGCTATCTCCTGATGCGTCACTATGACGGTCTGATGAAGACCGGACGTATCAGCGGACGCTCAGGAATGTAATTTTGATAATCACAGGATTGATGGTTAAGCCTAAGACAGAAGAGGAAATCGAGCTTTTGCGCGAGAATGCCATACTTGTCTCTAAGACATTGGCGGAGGTCGGAAAGGTGGTCGCCCCTGGTGTGACAACCGCGAGGTTGAATGAGGTGGCCGAGACTTTTATCCGCGACAACGGCGCTATTCCCAGCTTTCTTGGATTCGAAGGTTTTCCCGCCGCTATATGTGCATCTGTCAATGATGTCGTTGTCCACGGTTTCCCGTCGGACTATGTCCTCAAGGAAGGCGACATCGTGACTGCCGACATAGGCACCCTGTATAAAGGCTACAACGGTGATTCGGCTTACACTTTCCCCGTCGGGGAGGTGGACGCCGAGACCCGTAAGCTTATGGACGTCACCAAGGCTTCTCTCTATAAGGGAATCGAGGCTGCGGTAGCGGGCAACAGGACAGGTGACATCGGACACGCGGTGCAATCGTACGCTGAGTCATTCGGCTTCTCCGTAGTTCGTGAACTTGAAGGACACGGACTGGGAAAGGAGATGCACGAGGCCCCGGGAGTTCCGAACTACGGACGCCAGGGACACGGATGCAGGCTTGTGGATGGAATGGTCATCTGCATCGAACCAATGATCAATGCGGGCGGCAGAGGAGTGTATGTGGCCAGAAATGGCTGGGCTGTACACACTTCCGACCACAGGAATTCGGCTCACTATGAGCTTACGGTTGTTGTTCGTAAAGGCAAGGCGGAGCAACTGTCAACATTTGATTATATTGAAGGTACTGGTAAATTTTAAAGTGTTTTTTCAATGTCCAAACAAGTAGCGATAGATCAAGACGGACAAGTAATCGAGACTCTACCTAACGCAATGATCAAGGTGGAGCTTGAGAACGGTCACGTCCTTCTCTGCAACATCTCCGGCAAGATGAGAATGAATTTCATCCACATCCTCCTTGGAGACAAGGTGAGGGTTGAAATTTCACCTTATGATTTGACTAAGGGAAGAATATCTTTCAGGTACAAATAAAAATATTCACGATATGAAAGTCAAAACATCCATCAAGAAGCGCAGCGAAGATTGCAAGATCGTCAGACGCAAAGGTCGTCTTTATGTCATCTGCAAGAAGAACCCTAAGTTCAAGATGCGTCAGGGATAACAGTAGTTTGTAAAACAAATTAAGTTTAAGATAAATTATGGCAAGAATAGCCGGTGTTGATTTACCGAACAACAAAAGAGGTGAGATAGGTCTTACCTACATCTACGGTATCGGCCGCAGCTCCGCAAGAGAGATTCTTGAGAAGTGCGGAATCGATTACGACATCAAGGTCGGTGAATGGAACGATGATCAGGTCGCCGCTATCCGTACCCTCATCAACGAGGAGTACAAGATCGAGGGTGAGCTTCGTTCCTCCGTCCAGATGAACATCAAACGACTGATGGATATCGGTTGCTACAGAGGTATCCGTCATCGTATCGGTCTTCCGGTGCGCGGTCAGAGCACTAAGAACAATGCCCGTACAAGAAAGGGAAAGAAGAAGACTGTCGCCAACAAGAAGAAGGCTACCAAGTAAAACGAGATGAATTATGGCAAAGAAAACAACATCATCCAAGAGAGTTGTCAAGGTTGAGGCTACGGGCCAGGCCCATATTTCATCAACCTTCAATAATGTGATCATTTCCCTGACCAACAATCAGGGTCAGGTGATCAGCTGGTCCTCAGCCGGAAAAAGCGGCTTCAGAGGTTCCAAGAAGAACACCCCGTACGCCGCGCAGGTCGCTGCCGAGGACGCTGCGAAGACCGCTTTCGACGCTGGTCTCCGTAAGGTGAAGGTCTTCGTAAAGGGCCCTGGCGCAGGCCGTGAGTCAGCTATCAGAACCATCAATAATGCTGGAATCACTGTCACTGAGATTGTCGATGTGACACCGATGCCTCATAACGGATGCAGACCAAAAGGCCGTCGTAAAGTATAATCAATGAATTAAAACAAAAATTACTATGGCAAGATATATTGGTCCAAGTACAAAGATCGCCCGTAAGTTCGGCGAACCGATTTTCGGAAGTGACAAGGATTTCGAGAAGAGGAATTATCCTCCGGGACAGCACGGTCTGGCCGCTAAGCGTAAGAAACAGCGCGAGTACGGAATCCAGCTTAAGGAAAAGCAGAAGGTAAGGTATATGTACGGCCTTCTTGAGCGTCAGTTCCACAACACTTATCTCAAGGCTTCCAAGATGGCTGGTCTGAGAGGTGAGAACCTCCTCCTCCTCCTTGAGTCAAGACTTGACAACGTTGTTTACAGAATGGGGGTCGCTCCTACCAGAGCCGCTGCAAGACAGCTTGTAAGCCACGCTCACATCACTCTTAACGGAAGCGTCTGCAACATCCCTTCAGTTCAGGTAAAGCCTGGTGATGTGGTTGCTGTCAGAGAGCGTTCAAAGAGCCTCGAGGTTATCCAGAAGAGCGTTGCGTCAGCGGCGAAATATTCTTGGATTGAGTTCGACCCTAAGGCGCTTTCAGGCAAGTTCCTGAATCTTCCGGCAAGAGCGGATATCCCTGAGAACATCAATGAGCAGCTCATCGTTGACCTGTACTCTAAGTAATAGTAACACCCAAAAAGAATATATATGGCAATCTTGGCATTTCAGAAACCGGACAAGGTGATAATGCTCGAAGGAACCGACACCGTTGGCCGCTTCGAATTCAGACCTCTCGAGCCTGGATACGGACAGACCATCGGCAACGCCCTCCGCCGCATTCTTCTCGCCTCTCTGGAAGGTTTTGCTATCAGTCAGGTCAGGATATCAGGCGTGGACCAGGAGTTCGCGACTATTCCTGGCGTGATCGAGGGAATGCAGGACATCATTCTCAACCTCAAGGAAATCAGGTTCAAGAGAATGGTTGATTCTGTAGATTCCGAGGTAGCGAACATTGTAATTAGCGGTAAGAACGAGTTTACCGCAGAGGATATTTCTAAAGGATTGTCTTCTTTCAAGGTGTTGAACCCTGAGCAGCACATCTGCTCACTCGAACCGTCAGTTACTCTTGAGATTTCGTTGACCATCACCAAGGGCCGCGGATTCGTTCCGGCCGAAGAGATGAGGGAGGAGAACACACCGATAGGAACTATCCTTGTCGATGCGGCATACACCCCTATCAGAAGGGTCAACTGGACAATCGAGCCTTGGCGTGTCGAGCAGAAGACCGACTACGAGAAGCTGAATCTTGAGATAGTCACAGACGGGTCTATCTCTCCGAATATGGCGCTTCAGGAGGCGGCCAGTATCCTGATCTATCACTTCAAGCTTTTCACTGATGACAAGAAGATCACCATCGAGAGCACAGTTGAGTCCGACACAAAGGAACTTGACGAGGAAAGCCTCAGAATGAGACATCTTCTTCTCACCAAGCTTTCGGATATGGGTCTCTCTGTGAGAGCGTACAACTGTCTGAAGGCGGCTGACATCGACACATTCGCGGACCTCGTCTCCTATTCCAGGAACGAACTTATGAAGTTCAGGAATTTCGGAAAGAAGTCCCTCAATGAAATCGATCAGCTTGTCGAGAAGATGAAGCTCCAGTTCGGGATGGATGTAAGAAAATATAATATTGAACCCAAGAAAAAGAACGCATAGAAATGAGGCACAATAAAGCAATCAATCATCTTGGCCGCAAGTCAGGCCACCGTAAGGCTCTGTTGGCCAATATGGCGAATTCTTTGATTATGCATAAGAGGATCACAACGACTGTCGCTAAGGCAAAGGCTCTCAAGTCCTACGTTGAACCTCTTATCACCAAGTCAAAGGAAGACACGACTCATTCACGCAGAACCGTTTTCAGCTACCTTAAGAACAAGGAGGCTGTCAAGGAACTCTTCGGAGTCGTTTCAGCGAAGATCGCTGACCGTCCAGGCGGCTACACCCGCGTGCTCCACTTAGGATTCCGTCAGGGTGACGGCGCCGATATGGCACTTATCGAGCTTGTTGATTTCAACGAGGCGGCTCTCGTCGCCAAGAAGGAGGAGAAGAAGTCCACTCGTCGCAGCCGCGCCAAGAAGACCGAAACTCCTGCCGAGGCTCCGGTTCAGGAAGAGGCTCCAAAGGCTGAATAGTATTTCTGACCGCTTAAGGAATTAAATGGCGACCGGTTTCCGGCCGCCATTTTTTAACGTCTGTCCGACCGGAAAGTAACAATTTTCAATCAATAGTGACAAAATATTTATCTTTTTTACCGCAGAATGTGTTGTATTGCCTCTTTTTTTCTTATCTTTATGCAATAAAGGTTTTGGCGACCTTTTTTAAAATAGAATTTATTAAATCGTTACGGAACCGTTCGCTTTGAGTTTTCGTCTCTCAACTGTCAGTGTGACGCGTTACTTTTGATGGTCGGGGCTTAAAGAGAACAAACTCGGATTTTTATAACTTATCTATTATGAATGGTCTGTTCTATTTTGTACCAGCGGCTTCGTTGATAGCCCTCTTCTTTGCCTGGCTCTTCTACCATCAAATGAAGAAAGAGAGTGAAGGAACACCGACAATGAAGGAAATCGCCCAGTATGTACGTGAGGGGGCAATGGCCTACCTCAAGCAGCAGTACAAAGTCGTCGGAGTGGTCTTTGTCGTGCTTGCCCTGCTCTTCAGCATTCTGGCTTTCGGTTTCGGGGTACAGAACAAGTGGGTTCCGTTCGCGTTCCTGACAGGAGGCTTTTTCTCGGCCCTTGCAGGCTATGTTGGTATGCGAACAGCCACCTACGCCTCCGCCAGGACAGCCAATGCGGTCAGCAGGTCTCTTAATTCCGGACTCAAGCTGGCTTTCCGTTCCGGTGCGGTGATGGGTCTTACGGTTGTGGGTCTCGGACTTCTTGACATATCGATATGGTGGGTGGTTCTGAACGCATTTGTCGAGGAAGCTACAGAATCACAGACACTTGTGGTGATTACGACAACAATGCTCACATTCGGGATGGGAGCTTCCACCCAGGCCTTGTTCGCCAGAGTCGGAGGTGGAATCTACACCAAGGCTGCGGATGTCGGAGCGGACATTGTCGGCAAAGTGGAGCAGGACATTCCTGAGGACGATCCGAGAAACCCGGCCACAATCGCTGACAATGTCGGTGATAATGTGGGGGATGTCGCTGGAATGGGAGCTGACCTATACGAGTCATATTGCGGTTCCGTCCTTGCCACTATGGCGCTTGGCGCTTCAGCTTTCTTCGGGGATGTCGACGCCCAGATGAGGGCGATTCTCGCTCCTATGATGATCGCCGCCATCGGCGTTCTCCTTTCAATCATCGGAATATATGCCGTCCGCACAAAGGAGGGAGCCGGTCTCCAGCAGCTTCTCAAGTCTTTGAGTGTCGGAACAAACCTCAGCGCTGTGCTTATCGCGGTCATCACCTTCGCCGTGTTTTACCTTCTCGGCTTTGCCAACTGGTGGCAGCTGAGCCTTTCAGTGATCGCCGGTCTGCTCTCCGGGGTCATCATCGGCAAGGCCACAGAGTATTACACCTCTCATTCCTACAAGCCGACACAGAATCTTGCCGAAAGTTCGCAGACAGGTGCCGCTACGGTGATTATCAACGGTATAGGTCTCGGAATGATTTCGACTTGCGTCCCTGTCGTGACAATAGTCGCCGCCATTCTCGTCTCCTATCTTTGCGCTACCGGTTTTTCCTTTGATCCGGCCTACATCAGCCACGGACTTTACGGAATCAGCATCGCCGCTGTCGGAATGCTTTCGACTCTTGGCATCACCCTTGCCACCGACGCCTACGGCCCTATCGCCGACAATGCCGGCGGAAACGCCCAGATGAGCGAGCTTGATCCTGAGGTGCGTCACCGTACCGACACGCTGGACGCTTTGGGGAACACCACGGCTGCCACCGGAAAAGGTTTTGCCATCGGCTCGGCGGCTCTTACCGCGCTTGCCCTTCTGGCTTCATATATCGAGGAGATAAAGATCGGTCTTCAGCATATGGGGACCGCCGTCCTTCAGATCGGCGACAAGGTTGTCAATGTCGCGGAGGCCACAATCCCGCAGATTGTGGAGTACTATCAGGTCAATCTGATGAATCCGCGCGTACTCGCCGGCGTGTTTATTGGCGCGATGATGGCGTTCCTCTTCTGCGGAATGACTATGAATGCCGTAGGAAGGGCAGCACAGAAGATGGTAGTCGAGGTGCGCCGCCAGTTCAGGGAAATCAAAGGCATTCTCGAAGGCAGGCAGCGTCCGGATTACAAGCGTTGCGTGGAGATCTCCACGAAAGCCGCGCAGCACGAAATGATAGCCCCGGCCCTCACAGCGATCATCGTTCCGATCGTTGTTGGTATCATTCTTGGAGAGGCAGGGGTTATGGGACTTCTCATAGGCGGTCTTGGAGCGGGATTCATCCTTGCGATATTCCTTGCCAATTCCGGTGGAGCCTGGGATAATGCCAAGAAATATGTTGAGGATGGACACTTTGGCGGCAAAAACTCAGTCAATCACCACGCTACGGTTGTCGGAGACACTGTCGGTGATCCTTTCAAGGACACGTCAGGACCGTCTTTGAACATCCTTATCAAGCTTATGAGTATGGTCTCAATTGTGATGGCTGGGCTTATAGTGATGATTCACGGCTAATATATTTTACGAACTTATACAATTACGAATGAAAAAAGTTACCATTAGAGATGTGGCGAGAGAAGCCGGGGTGTCAGTAACCCTGGTTTCTTTCGTGATGAATGCGAAAATGGGTAAGGACGGTCGTCTTGACTGTCCTGTCAACCCTGACACTGCTGATAGAGTCTTGCAGGTGGCAAAGAGACTCGGCTACAGACGTAACAACGCCGCCGCTTCGTTGCGAAGCGGGAGATCCCACTCCATCGCGGTGATTGTCTCGGACATAGCCAATCCATTCTTTGCGGAAATATGCAGGAATATCGAGAACATCGCCTACAAGGCCGGCTACACCGTCATATTCGCAAGTTCAGAGGAGAATCCCCAAAAGCTTGCTCATCTTGTCGAGACGATGGTCGGTTACAACGTCGAAGGCTTGATTGTGGCTCCCTGCCTTGGCGGTGAGCCGGCTCTCGCGAGGGCTTTGAGCATCGGAATCCCTACAGTGCTCATTGACAGGAATATGCCGGGAGAAGAGTTTGGACGCGTCCTTGTGGATAATGTCGGTGCTGGAAAGCTGGCCACTAAGTACTTGATTCATCAGGGCTTTGGCAAGATCGAGATGTTCACCTACAGCTCCGGAGTCACAAGCCTTACCGACCGGGAGTCCGGTTACGCATCGGCGATGGAAGAAGCCGGCCTGAAGGATGAAGTCAGAATCCATAAGATTGAATATGACTCCGATGCCGCCAAGAAGAATGTCACTGAGGTGCTCCGGGATGCGGCGAAACGCGGGGTCGAGGCTTTCATCCTTCCTACCAAGAGGATTGCGATGTATGGCTTCAACGCTATGAATGCGTTGGGGCTGAATATGCCTAAAGACTTTTCGTTTGTCTGCTTTGACGAGAGCGACATCTATGAGCTGAACAAGCCGGTTGTGCCTCATATCATACAGCCGATTCCTGAAATAGCGTCAAAATCGTTCGACCTGCTTCAGAAGATGATAGACAACAAGGCCACCGCGGAGGAAAAGACCAGTATGCTCAATGTCAGGCTGGTGCTTGGAGGACGTTTAGGCGGAGAGTCCACCGAGGCGTCGTTCTGAGAAGATACATTATAAGAAGGAGGGGGACTAAAATTGCGGAATTCGTCGCGGCGCAACAGAAGGGGTTTCGTGGAAACCTTTCCCCGCGCCCCCAGGGGCTGTCACGACAGTGACTGGGGGTTGATTAAAGAAAGGGGGGTGACTAATAATTGCTTTTTTAGTCACCCCCTTTCATTTATCCATCCGACGGTCATTTCGGATTCTTAAGTGCGGGAAGGGAATTCCCTCCGGCCATATTGACGGGCTTGGAGTCCTATGCCCTGGCCGTCAGATTGTGGTGTTGTGAATTTTGTCGGCCTGAGCCTTACGGTATGCGTCCAGCTTTTCTGAGACCGAAGTTTCCTGAAGCGCCAGAATCTCAGCTGCGAGAATCGCGGCGTTCTTTGCCCCTCCGATAGCCACGGTGGCCACCGGAATGCCGGTCGGCATCTGTACCATCGACAGCAGAGAGTCAAGCCCTCCGAGGTTCTTGGTCGGCATTGGAACGGCGATCACCGGCAGTGTGGTAAGCCCGGCGGCCACACCGGCAAGATGGGCCGCCCCGCCCGCCCCTGCGATGACGACACCGAACCCGCGTTCCTTGAGGCCTTTTGTGTACTCAAACATCAGCTCCGGAGTCCTGTGGGCGCTGATTACCCTTTTTTCAAATCCGATCCCGAAATCCGAAAGAATCTGTTCGGCTCCCGACATTGTGTCGTAGTCACTTGTGGAGCCCATAATAATCGCTACTTTAAGCATAGTCTGTTTGTTTTAATCTGTAGTCACCTGTAGGGTGAAAAGTTTCTCATACTTCTGTCCAATGGATTCTTATTCCGTCCTTCTCCATACCCCTGAACCACGTCATCTGCCGTTTGGCGAACTGGTGGATTGCATTGGCAAGCAGGGTGCGCATCTCTTCCAGGGAAAGAATCCCGAGAACGTACTGTGTGACGTATTTGTACTCAAGTCCGTAATAGACAAGGTCTTCTGGCTTTATCCCGCTGTCGAGCAGCCTTTTGACCTCCTCTATCATACCGCCTGAAAGCCTTTCGTCAAGCCGCCTGTCTATTCTGGCGACCCTTTCCTCGCGGCTGACCAATGTCCCGATGCAGTACGGGTTCTTCGGCAGGAATCCGGTTCTCTTCACCGGATGTTCGCGCTCGTACATCGCAACCTCCAAGGCTCTGATTATCCTTCTCTTTGACTGAAGCACCCCTTTGTCAGGCAACGGGCCGAATCCGCCGAGTCTCTTGATCAGAGTCTCGTTGTCGTACTGCTCAAGCTCAGCCCTCAGCTCCTCGTCCGGAGGAACCTGGGGCAGGGTGTAGCCACACGTGGCCGCCTGGATGTACAGGCCGGTTCCCCCGCAGAGAATCGGAGTCTTGCCCCTCTCCCGGATGTCTTTGTAGGCCTTTTCAAAGGCCTGCTGCCATTGGTAAAGGTCGAATCTCGTCCCGGCCGGAACTATGTCGATAAGATGGTAGGGAATCTCTCCATATTCATCAAGGTCCTTTCCGGTCCCGATGTCCATCCCGCGGTAGACCTGACGGGAGTCAGCGGACAGAATCTCACCGTCGCCACACCTGCGGGCGAGATCCACGGCCAGGCGGGTCTTCCCGGAAGCAGTCGGCCCAAGCACGACAATCAAATCAATCGACCCGGAAGCATATTCATTGAATATGCCCCCGAAGTCGATAGTCTCTGGTTCCGGCAGAGGAGCCGGCGGCGGGATCGGAATGGCCTCCCGAAGCTTGTTCTGTGGCTTTCTGCTCATCCGATTAGTAACCGAAGATGTCTTCAAGCGTGAGTTCCGTGACAGGGCCGAGCGTCCCTACGAACTCCTTGTTGAACTTAGGGTCGTTATGCTTGCCAAGGATGCCGTAGATGTACTTGCGTCCCTTGATCCATTCTTCCTGGAACGCCTTGACGTCGGCGAGGGTCATACCCTGAACCTGCTCGAACACGGCTTTGTCGCGGTCTTCGGTCAGCCCGTAGTCCCTAAGGTCGAGGTACTCGGAGAGAACACCCGAACCGGTTGTCCTGTTGGTGCGAATGCCGGTCAGCAGCGATGTCTTCGCTATCTCGAACGCCTTTTCCGACTCTGGCATATTGTTGATGATGTCATCGAACGCCTCAACGGCTTCCTTGATCTTGTCGTTCTGTGACGCTATGAAGGCGTAGAAGAGATAGTCGCAGTCCTTGTGCCCGAGGTCGGTGAGGTATGCGGAGGCGGAGTAGGCGAGTCCTCTGGCCTCGCGCATCTCCTGGAACACGATGGCTCCCATCCCGCTTCCGAAGTATGAGTTGAACATCCTGACCTTAGGGTCGTTAGCCGCATCGAACCGGTCTCCTCTGTTGGAATATTGCAGATAGTAGAACTGGTCGGCTTCGTAAGGGGCGATGAACACTTCGCTGGACTCCACCTTCCTGGCGACAGGGTAGGTCTTCTCCAACGCCTCCGGATTCTCGCTGATTCTGTGATGTTCGGCGATCATCTTTCTGGCAGTCTCCTCATCGGACGGGCCGTAGTAGAGGATGTCGTGACGTTTTCCGTACAGATCCCTGACTGTCTGGAGAAGCTCGTCCGAAGTCAGGGCCATAACCTGCTCATTGGAGAGGGTTGTCTTACTGATGAACTCAGGGCCGTAGAATACGTAGCGCTGAAGGGCGCTGAAGCAGGCGCTTTGGTTGAGCTTGCTGTCGACGCGGTCCTTGAGGATGTCGGATTTCAGCCCCTCAAGAATCGCCGTGTCAGGCTGGGCGTTGAAAATCAGATCCTCCACGATGTCCATCGCTTTCCCGATGTTCTCGTCAAGTCCGCTCACACCGATGTAGGACTGTGTGGAACCGTAGGAGAAGCGCTGCGAGCAGGCAAGTCCGTACAGTTCTTTCTTAATCTGTTCGGCTGTCCTTGTAGGAGTTCCGAGGTAGCCGAGGTAGTTGAAGGCCAGACTGAGGCGAGGCTCGTTCTGGATGCCTTTGTTGAACACGCAGTTGAGGGTGGTGATGTCGTTGATCTCGTTCTTCTTGTAAAGAAGCTCGATTCCTTGGGCGACGCTTCCCTTGCTCAGCTCTTTGGAGAAGTCGGTGAACACCGGCTCTATAGGCTGGACAGGTGTGTTCTGTATCTCATTGAGGAACTCGCTCTGCTTGTCCCTGTTGGTCTCTATAGGAGTGATTTCCGGAGCGGCGATTCTCTCGATGCTCTTGTCCTCTCCTGTCTTCTTATAGATAATCGCATAGCTGTTCGCTCCAAGGTACTCGTTGGCCCAGTCCACAACCTGCTGTTTGCTGATTTTCTCAAGCCTGCTCATCTGGAGTGCGTCATCCTTCCATTCGTGGCCGTTGATGAACGACTGTACGAAAGACATCGCCCTGTCCTGATTGTTTTCAAGCCGGCGCATATTCGAGAGCTTGTAATTGTTGATTGTGGACTGGATCAGGTTGTCGTCGAAGTCTCCGTTCCTGAGTCTGGCTACCTGCTCGAGCATAAGATCCCTGACCTGTTCGAGAGTCTGCCCCTCGCGAGGGTAGCCGACGAGCATAAACTCTCCGTAGTCCGGACGGGAGTAGTTGAATCCGTAGAAGGTGTTGACTTTCTGGGCCTGGATCAGGTTGATGTCTCCAAGTCCGGCCTTCCCGTTGTAGAGGATGTCGCCGACGATGTCGCCCACCTCGCTTCTGCGGAAGTCGTTGGCTCCGGGAACCCTCCATCCAAGCATCACGAACTCGGCCTCGTTTCCGTACACTTCCTTCTGGACAGGAGAGGTGATGGCCTGCTCGGGCTCATATTCAAGGAATTTGATGTCCGGGTTCGGCTCCCAGTCGCCGAAGTATTTCTCGATGATTGCGACGAATGAGTCAGGGTCGAAGTCTCCGGAGACACAGATGGCCACATTGTTAGGTACGTAGAAGTTGGCCCTGTAGTTCTCTATGTTGACGATTGAAGGGTTCTTCAGATGCTCCTGTGTCCCGAGGGTTGTCTGAAGTCCGTACGGATGGTTCGGGAAAAGGATTCTGTCAAGAGCCTCCATTGCCTTGTTGTTGTCCCGCGTCAGGCTCATATTCTTTTCCTCGTAGACTGTCTCCAGCTCTGTGTGGAATCCGCGGATCACCGGATTGATGAACCTGTCCGCCTCGATTTTCGCCCAGTTTTCGATTTCGTTGGACGGGATGTCCTCCTGGTAGACGGTCATATCGTTGGAAGTGAACGCATTGGTACCCTTGGCTCCGATGATGGACATCAATTTGTCATATTCATTAGGGATGGCTATCTTGGAGGCCTCGTAGCTGATTGAGTCAATCTGGCGGTAGATGGCTCTCCGCTCCTCGGGATCCGTCTTTGTGCGGTAGACCTCGAAAAGCGCCTTGATGGAGTCAAGCATCGGCTTTTCGGCCGCATAGTCGGATGTCCCGAAATTCTCAGTACCCTTGAACATAAGGTGCTCAAGGTAGTGGGCAAGTCCTGTAGTCTCCTTCGGGTCGTTCTTGCTGCCGACCTTGACCGCGATGTAGGTCTGCAGGCGCGGAGTCTCCTTGTTGACGGTCATATAGACCTTCAGACCGTTGTCAAGGGTGTAGACCATCGTACCCATCGGGTCGCCCTTGACTGTCTCGTACTTGTGCTTGGAGCACGATGCCGTCATCAGCAGCGCGAGGACGGGGGTCGCCATCAGAAAAAGTATCCTTTTCATATTGTGAATGTTTTATGGTTTCTTCCGGGAAAGCTGGGTTTTACAAACTTAATCAATTTTGACCGCAACACCAAGAAAAGTAGCTATATTTGCAAGAATATGAATATGTTCTTGTCTCCGCAAGCGCTTGCGGCCGCGGGGCAGGAATCAAACCGACCTGGATATGTCAAAGCAGAAAGAGCATAAAGTCGAGATACGCAACCGCAGGGCCTCGTTTGACTACGAGTTCCTCGAAACCTATGTGGCCGGAATATGTCTGGTCAGCACCGAGATAAAGTCAATCCGTATGGGTAAGGCCTCCTTGGTGGATTCGTTCTGCTATTTTGTGGGCAACGAGCTGTTTGTCAAGGGTATGAATGTGGCTCAGTACTTCTGGGGCTCCTGGGGACAGCACGAACCTACCCGTGACCGCAAGCTGCTTCTGACGAAGAAGGAGCTGCGCCATCTGCGCCAGTCCGTCAAGGAGAAAGGGCTTACCATAATCGCCACCAAACTCTTCATCAACGATGACGGTCTCGCCAAGCTTGTCATCGCTTTGGCCCGGGGAAAGAAAGTCTATGACAAACGGGCCTCCATCAAGGAGAAGGATCTTCGCCGAGAACTTGACAGGGCCGACTGATCCGTATGAATGCCGCTACGAATGAGAGAGGGTGTGACTGAAAACGCATTTTTCAGCCACACCCTTCCCGTTATTCCGGCGATGCTCCTGGCTATTTTATGCCGAATGATTTCTTGATTTCGTCGACGGTGTCGAGTTTCTCCCAGCCGAAGAACTGGACGAGCCTGTCGGTCTGTTGTCCTGGCTTCCCGACCTTCACGGCCTTGGTGTACGGCTTTCGGCCGAAGTGACCGTAGGCGGCAGTCGGTTCGTAGATAGGGTTCTTCAACTCGAACTTCCTGATGATTGCCGCCGGACGGAGGTCGAACAGCTCTTCGATTTTCCGGGCGATCTGCGCGTCAGGCACGATTCCGGTGCCGTAGGTGTCCACATAGACGCTCACCGGCCTTGCCACGCCGATGGCATAGGCCACCTGGACAAGCATTTCCTCGGCGACACCGGCCGCGACCATATTCTTGGCTATGTGTCGCGCGGCGTAGGCCGCCGAACGGTCTACCTTGCTCGGGTCTTTGCCGGAGAACGCTCCGCCGCCGTGCGCCCCCTTGCCTCCGTACGTGTCCACGATGATTTTCCTGCCCGTGAGCCCAGTGTCTCCCGCCGGCCCGCCTATAACGAACTTGCCTGTCGGGTTGACGTGCAGGATGAAATCGTCCTTGAACAGGGCCGCGGTCTGAGGGTTAAGCGCCGCCTTCAGCCTCGGGAGGAGGATGCCGCGAACATCGGACTCGATCTTTGCCCGCATAGCCTGATCCACTTTGTCCTGCCCGAACTGGCGGACGGCCTCCTCGTGTGGGATGTTTCCAAGTTCCGCGGCCACAAACTCATCGTGTTGGGTGGAGATGACGATTGTGTGGACGCATACAGGGTGGTGGGACTCGTCATATTCAATGGTGAACTGAGATTTCGAGTCGGGCCTGAGGTAAGGCATCAGTCCGGGATTGTTGTGGCGGATGTCGGCCAGAACCTGAAGGGAGACCTGTGAAAGGTACAGCGGCAGAGGCATATAGTCTTCAGTGTCCTTGCAGGCGTAGCCGAACATCATACCCTGGTCGCCGGCTCCCTGGTCGTCAGGATTCTCCCGCACGACTCCTCTGTTGATGTCCTGGCTCTGCTCGTGGATTTCGGAAAGGACACCGCACGAGTTTCCGTCGAACATATAGTCCGCCTTGTTGTAGCCTATGCGGTTGATTACGCCGCGCGCTACCTTCTGGATGTCAACGTAAGCGTCTTCCGAGCGCACCTCGCCGCCGATTACCACGAGTCCTGTCGAACAGAAGGTCTCGCAGGCCACCTTGGCTTCCGGATCCTGGCGGAGGAACTCGTCAAGGACTGCGTCTGAAATCTGGTCGGCCACCTTGTCAGGATGTCCCTCGGAAACTGATTCACTTGTGAATAAGTAGTTCATAATCTTTTGATTCGTTTATTTTTCCGACTGTCTGCAACCGGCCGGGCATAAAAAAAACTCCAACGTACGGGAATACGCGGAGACACACAAAAAACACGGATATGAAATTTTTAGCATTTTTTAGTGTGGTTGCAAGCAGGCAAATCTCTCCACATTTCCGGGTGCAAAGATATAATCTTTTCCCGGATTATCCAAGAATCCGTCAAAGTTAGTGTTGTGAGCGTGAATAGTTACGATTTTCAACGGTAATTGGCTTTCAGCTAAAATTAAATTTTAGTAACCGGAGAAAAAGTGTTATTTTCGCAAGTTGAATGATTAGTGCTTAGTTGATTTGAAATTCAATTCAATACTTTTATATTATCAACAATCTATGGTTCAATTACTCAAAAAGGGATTTGCCGTATTAGTGGCAGCCCTTGTCGGAATCACGGCTTTTGCACAGGTCACCACGTCCTCTTTGAACGGTAAGGTCACCGATGCCAGCGGAGCCGCTGTCCCTGGAGCCGCCGTGGTCGCGGTCCACACCCCATCAGGAACTCAGTACTATGCGGTCGCCAACGCCGAAGGACGTTACGCGATCAACGGTATGCGTTCCGGCGGTCCTTACTCTGTCGAGGTAAGCTGCCTCGGCTATCAGACAGTGACCTACACGGATGTTACCCTCCAGCTTGCCGAGGCCTACAGCCTCAGCGCCTCTTTGAAGGATGACACCCAGATGCTTTCAGAGGCAGTGGTCATCTCAACCGCAAACTCCAAGTTCGCTGTCGAGAAGACCGGCGCCGCCACCAACATCAACAAGTCCCAGATCGAGGCTCTTCCTACTGTCAGCAGGAGCATCACTGACGTGACAAGGCTTTCCCCTTACGGAGGAAACGGAATGACATTCGCCGGTGCTGACGGACGTACCGCCAACTTCACGGTGGACGGAGCCAACTTCAACAACAACTTCGGTCTGAATGACGGTCTTCCTGGCGGAGGCAGCCCTATCTCGATCGACGCTATCGAAGAACTTCAGGTAGTGATTTCACCTTACGACGTACGCCAGACCAACTTCATCGGCGGTGGCGTGAACGCCATCACCAAGTCCGGAACCAACACCTTCAAGGGAACCGCCTACGTTTATCACAGAAACGAGAATATGCGCGGTGACACCGTTGACGGCGAGACCCTTTCCGGAGCGCGTGACAAGGACCGCAACACCATCTACGGTATGACCCTCGGCGGCCCGATCATCAAGAACAAGCTCTTCTTCTTCGTCAACTACGAATATGCCAACACTCCTACCGTGGCCAACCGTTGGAGAGGTTCCGAGAACGGAATCGGAGACTCGGATGCCAATCTTTCCCGTACCAAGCTCGCCGACCTTGAGAGGGTTTCCAACTTCGTGAAGGAGAAATACGGCTACGACACCGGTTCGTGGACTGATTTCCCTGCCGACGAGAGCAACAGGAAGATACTTGCCCGCATCGACTGGAACATCAATGACAACAACCATCTCGCCCTGCGCTACAACCACACCTTGAACAAGAGGTGGAGCTCTCCGAACGCATCTTCAATGGACGGAGGCACTCGTTCCGCCTATGGCCGTACCTCTCTCTATGCGATGTCTTTCGCCAACTCAATGTACTCACAGGACAATCTGGTGAACACATTCTCGCTCGACCTCAACAGCCGTCTGAGCGACAAGCTCTCCAACCAGTTCCTTGCGACATATTCACAGCTTGACGATATCCGCGGGACCAATTCTTCCGACTTCCCGTTCATCGACATTATGGACGCCGGCCAGAACGATCCTGACGGAGTGACCCCTTCAGCCGGAACCAACACCTATATGGCTCTCGGCTACGAGCTCTTCACCTGGAACAACGGTGTGCACAACAACGTCTTTACTTTGAAGGACGACCTTACATATTACGAGGGCGACCACAAGGCTACCTTCGGTCTGAGCTATGAGTATCAGATGGCCGACAACTCCTATATGAGAAACGGAACCGGCTACTACCGTTACAACAGCCTTGACGACTTCCTCAACGAGAACGCTCCGTCCGTTGTCTGCCTTACCTACGGCTATGACGGAGAGGCCAATCCGGCTGCCCGCGTGCGTTTCAACAAGCTCGGTGCCTACGCTCAGGACGAGTGGTCTGTCAACGACAACTTCAAGCTCACCTACGGTCTTCGTCTTGACGGCCTCTTCTTCAGCAATCAGGACATTATGAGAAACCAGGCGATCTACGACCTTGAATATGACGGAAGACACATCGACACGGGCAAGTGGCCTAACGCCAGCCTGACAGTTTCTCCTCGCGTCGGATTCACCTGGGATGTCTTCGGCGACAAGAGCTTCAAGGTGCGCGGTGGAACCGGCTTCTTCTCAGGCCGTCTCCCTCTCGTGTTCTTCACGAATATGCCGACCAACTCCGGTATGGTTCAGTATCAGGCCAAGCTCAGCGTCGATGGAGCGCAGGGCAGCACCCAGACTGATATGTCCAAGTTCGCCGGAAAGATCCTGAACCGTCAGGAACTTCACGACAAACTCATCTCTATGGGTTATCCTGACACCATCTCCCCTGAAGACGGAACCGTTCCTTCTGAAATCTCCGCGGTTGATCCTAAGTTCAAGATGCCTCAGGTTTGGAAGACATCTCTCGCCTTTGATTACTCACTCCCTACATCATTCCCATTCGTGATCACCGCCGAGGGAATCTTCAACAAGACAATCAACGGAGTTTGCCTCACTGACTGGAGCATCAAGAGCACCGACGGATTCGCAAGATTCAACGGAGCTGACAACCGCCCTATCTATCAGGACTTCAAGTACACCTATCAGGTGGAGAAGACTGGTGAAGACGGGAAAAAATATATGGACACCAAGAATATGCCAAGCGCCTATGTCCTCGAGAACACGAGCAAAGGCTACGGCTATTCTGCCAACCTGACCGTCAATATGACTCCTGTCAAGGGTCTCAACATTATGGCGGCCTACACCCACACCGTTTCCAAGGAGCTTACCGGTATGCCTGGCTCGAACGCTTCCTCAGTGCTCAGCTATATGGCTACCGTCAACGGACCTAACGATCCTGGCCTTCACAACTCACAGTACGTGACCCCTGACCGTTTCGTCGCTTCCCTTACCCACAGCGACAAGTCCGGCAACCACTTCAGCTTCATCTACGAGACCTGGAGAGGCGGTTACAACTACTCTTATATGACCGTTAACGACATCAACGGGGACGGCTACAACTACGATTCCATCTACATCCCTACCGATGCCGAAGTCGCCAACAACGATTTCCGTTTCGTTTCTGCCGACGACCGTGACCGCTTTATGGAGTATGTCCACAACGACAAGTACCTGAGCAAGCATCAGGGTGAGTACGCCGAGGCTTACAGCGTTTACTCTCCTTGGGTTCACAGGGTGGACTTCAGCTACAAGCACGACTTCAAGATTAACGTGGGCAAGAGCGTGAACACTCTCCAGCTCAGCGTTGACCTCAAGAACATCCTCAATCTCTTCAATTCCAACTGGGGTGTCAGCAAGTATATGAACCCTGCCCTTGGAGAAGGACGTATCCTCAAGTATGAAGGTGTTGACAATCAGGGCTATGCCACATTCTCGACTGCCTCTGCCTACAATGCCAACGTGGACACATTCGTTCCTTATCACGCCATCGGACAGTGCTGGTACGCTTCCTTCGGTCTTAAGTATATGTTCAACTAATTTAACGTCAAGACGATATGAAACTTAAATATATTTTCACCGCTCTTGTGGCCGCTTTGACCCTTGCCGTTGGTTGCGAGGACAGCATCGAGACTTATCTTGATGCGGTCAAGGTGAGTTCATCCTATGTGGCTATCCCGGCGACGGGAGGCAAGCAGACAATCACGGTTGACGCCAAGTACGATTGGGCTTTCGGCGAGATTCCTGAATGGGTTAAAGTCAACCCGACCTCCGGAACCAGCGGTGAGTGCGAAATCACTTTCTCGGCTGACACAGCCGCTTCTACAAGAGAGGCTATGCTTTATCTGAACTGCGACGGAAAGCAGCAGATAATCAATGTGCTTCAGATGACCGAGAAGGTCGATCTCCCTATCACCGAATGCGGTGAAGTCAACAAAAACGGTGTGGACGGAAAGACCTATCGTGTTAAGGGTACCGTGACGAGCATCGCCAACACACTTTACGGCAATATGTACGTCACTGACGCTACCGGTTCGGCTTACGTCTATGGTACTCTTGACAAGAACGGCGGCGAGAAGAATTTCTCCAGCCTCGGCATAGAGGTGGGTGACATCGTAGTCGTAGAGGGTCCGAGAAAGACTTACAACGGAACTGTCGAGCTCGTCAATGTGACTGTCATCAGCATCGAGAAGTCTCTCATCAAGGTGGATTCAGTCTCTGTCAAGGAACCGCTTCCTCTTGAGGGCGGTGAGTTCAAGGCTTACCTGACCTGCAAGGGCGAGGGAGTCTCCGTCTCAGTTCCTGATGACGCCAAGTCTTGGCTTTCAGTTACTTCCATTGAGACTTCAGGCACCAACGCTACTGTTACGTTCAATGCCTCCAGAAATGATCTCGGCGACCGCTCGACAACACTTGCGTTCAACACCACATTCAAGGGCAAGACTTACTCCGCACAGGCAGACCTTGAGCAGAAGGGTGCGATAATCGAGACAACAATCAACAACATTCTCGCCGCCGAGGACGGCCTGACACAGTACAGGACTACCGGCTACATCACCAAGGACAACAACAGTGACTACGGCAACATCTACATCAAGGACGCTACCGGTGAGATTTATGTCTATGGTGTTCTCGATGACAAGGGACAGTCCAAGCAGTGGAAGAGTATGGGCATCAACGTAGGTGACATCGTCACTGTAGTCGGCCCTAAGACCTCTTACAACGGAACCCCTCAGCTCAAGAACGTGACCATTGAGAAGCACATCGCTGTCAAGGACATCTCCATTGCTGATTTCCGCGCTCTTCCTGATGACAAGACCGCTTACTACAGGATTTCCGGAAAGGTCGCAAAGAGCACCGAGGCTAACACCAAGTTCGATCTTGCCACCTATGGTAACTTTGCCCTTGCCGACGGATCCGCCGAGATTTATGTCTATGGCGTGGTGCCGGGATGGGGCGGTGCCTCAAAGCAGTTCGCTACCCTTGGTGTCAACGAGGGAGACGAGCTTACCATCGTAGGCTACAAGACTTCCTACAACGGACTCAACCAGGTCGGTGGAGCTTTCTATGTTTCCCACAAGGCAGGCGGAGCCGAGCCTGAGGTTCCTGTGCCAGGTGATGACATTTATTCATTAGATCTGAAGTACACTCTCGGAAAAAACGGTTATGATGACGGAGTGGCGACCATCAACGGCAAGGAGGACTGCAAGGTTCTCAAAATCGGCAAATCCTCGGAGGCTGGAGAAATCACTCTCACAGTGCCTGCCGGTACCAAGAGCCTGACATTCTATGCCGTGGCTTGGAAAGGCAAGCCGGCGACATTGGCTCTCTCGGGAGCCGTGACCGCCGAGATAGCTCTCAAGGCGAATGACGGCGCTACAGGCAATACTCCTTACGCCTCCATCATTGTGACTGATGAAGACAAGTACGAGGTGAAGATGGCGTCTGCTCTCGCGGCTGACACTGAACTCAAGGTCACGACCACCGGAAGCAACACCCGCGCGATCTTCTTCGGAGTCAAAGCCCACAAGTAGCAATCCTGCTGCATAACAAACAAGGAGGGTGACTAAAAATTGCGATTTTTAGTCACCCTCTCTATTTTATCAACCCCCAGTCACTTGCGTGACAGCCCCTGAGGGCACGGGGAAGGGTTTCCCCGAAACCCCTTCTGTCGCGTTGCGACGAATTCTGCAATTTTTAGTCAGCCTCTTTTCTTATAGGCTGCTCCGGTCGCTTCGTCCCGAAGTTCTCTACTCCTTACACTCTCTGTCCGTAGGAACGGTCGGTGGTGTTGACGGTGATCTTGTCCCCCTGGTTGATGAAAAGCGGAACCATAATCTTTGCGCCGGTCTCAAGCGTACACTCCTTAAGGGCGCTCGTGGAGGCGGTGTTGCCCTTTACGGCAGGCTCGGTGTAGGTTATCTCAAGGGTAACGTAGGTAGGAAGCTCGCAAGTGAGGCACTTCTCCTCAGGCTCAACGACGAACATCATCTCAACGTGCTGTCCCTCCTTCATCAGGTCAGCGTTATCGACTACATCGTGAGGCAGATGAATCTGCTCGTAGGTCTCCTCGTGCATAAAGTTGAATCCGTCCTCGTCTGAGTAGAGGAACTGGTAAGGACGTCTCTCGACGTTGATGACATCGATCTTCATACCTGCCGTGAAGGTGTTCTCAAGAATCCTTCCGTTCTCAAGGTTGCGAAGTTTCGTCTTTACGAATGCCGGACCTTTTCCAGGCTTAACGTGCTGGAAATAGACTACCTGGCAAGGCTTGCCGTTGTAGCTGATATAAAGGCCGTTCTTAAAATCTGCTGTTGTTGCCATAAATATGTTTTGAATTTAGATTTCAAAAGATTGAATCGCAATCATTTCGACCGCAAAGTTAACTATTTGTGAATACTCCTGCAAAAAATTCTTTCAATCGGATCTCCCCGCCAGAGTCTGCGGCCGTAGGGAAAACTTATCGTACCGGCAGCCGGGAGATCGTTTCGGCGACCTTGGCAAGCAGCCATCCGGGGGTGGATGTCGCTCCGCAGACTCCTACCTTGTCCCCTTCGGAGAACCATTCGGCTGACAATTCGGAAGCTTCTGAGATGTGGTAGGCCCTGCGGTTCCTCGCCTTGCAAAGATCAAACAGCACCTTTCCGTTGGAACTCGACATCCCGGACACGAAGACAATTACATCGTGGTCCGCCGCGAATCCGGCCAGTTCCTTATGCCTCGAAGCCACCTGCGAGCAGATGGTCTCGTGTATGCGTAGCCCACCCTTGCAGAGCGATGAAAGCGTCCGGCATATTCCTGCATATTCGACAGGACTCTTCGTGGTTTGTGAAAAGACTTCCACCGGTCTGTCGGTCAGGATTGAGCCGTCCTCGATTCTCGAAAGGAGCATCGGTATGTCCTCAACCACCGCGGCGTCCCCTCCGACCTGCCCCAACAGCCCCAAGACCTCGGCGTGACCGATTTTTCCGAATATCACCAGTCGCCCCCCGGCTGGCTTCAGCCGCTCGTAGGCCTCTCTGATGCTCTTCTGAAGTCTCAGAACCACCGGACACGTGCAGTCGATGACCGTCACCCCAAGGCTTTCCGCCAATGAATATGTCTCCGGAGGTTCTCCGTGCGCCCTGATGAGCAGCGTCGCTCTTGATCCTGTCGAAGAACCGAGCCTGCCGAAAGACCGGCCTGGGATATTCCCCAGCTCAGTCTTGCCGATGGTCACCAGCCCTTTCCCGCCGAGCCTGCGCAGCTCCGCCTCGTTGTGGACAATGTCCCCGAGGGAATAAAGCGTCTCTCCGGGATGCTCCTCAAGGAAACTCTCGGCCCGTCCGATTGCCCGGATGACCCCGCCGCAGAAGCCGGAATGCCTCTCTATCTCGACTTGAAGCCCCATTCCTTGTTATTCCAGAATCCCGAACCGCCCCTGTGCAAGCCCCTGGAACCAGACAAGTTCCTCGTGCAGGTTCATCTCCGAATTGTCCAGGACGAAAGCGTCCGCGGCCCGGGAAAGAGGCGAGACCTCCCTGTGCGAGTCAATGTAGTCCCTTTCAAGGAGGTTTTTCATCACGTCCTCGATGTCCGGGTTCTGTCCTTTGGATTTCATCTCATCGAAACGCCTTTGCGCCCTGACTTCCGGGCTGGCGGTCATAAAGATCTTCACCTCTGCCTGAGGGAACACTGTCGTTCCGATGTCGCGTCCGTCCATCACGATTCTCTTTCTTTGCCCGAAAGCGTGGAGACGTTCATCGACATATTCCCTGACAAACGGAACCGCCGAGACGGGACTTACGTGTCCTGACACCTCCAACGTCCTGATTTCCCTTTCAATGCACCGCTCTCTGAGGAATGTTCCCTCTGGTCTGAAGTCAAGCCCAAGCATCGGCAGGGCGTTTCTTAGCCCAGTCTCGTCGATGCTTCCGTCCTCGCCGACCAGCCCGTTTTCAATGGCGTATAGCGTGACCCCCCGGTAAAGCGCTCCGGAATCAAGGTAGAGAAAAGAATAGCGTTCCGCGATCAGCTTTGCGAGCGTGCTTTTGCCGGTGGAAGAGTAGCCGTCTATGGCTATTATGATGTCAGGTAGTTTCATACGGCAAAATTATCAATTTTTGCAATATGAAAAAAATATGTTGCTTTCCTTTTGCGTTTTCCGTTATGCTATGAAGGAATTTTGTCCGATATTTGTATTACCTTTCAATTTGTGTCCCGCTTTCGGGTGAGGGCGTTTTCGGGAAGGCGGATTCCCGGTTTTTAAGTTTGGCATATACGTTTTTCTATGAAGATATTGATTGTTGATGACGAAAGATCCATCAGGAACTCCCTGAAGGAGATTTTAGGAGATGAAGGTTACGATGTGGATGTCGCTGAGGACGGTGCGGCCGCTTTGGCGATGGTCGATAAGGAAAGGTACAATGTGATTTTCTGCGACATCAAGATGCCGGGAATGGACGGTACCGAGGTTCTGGAGAAGATGACGGCCGATGGAGTTGACGCGGCCATAGTGATGATTTCCGGTCACGGGGACATCGACACGGCGGTGGAGTGCATCAAAAAAGGTGCGTTTGACTTTATTCAGAAGCCTTTGGATTTGAACAGAATCCTTATCACCATCAAGAACGCCTCCGAGAAAGCCACTATCCTCTCCGAGAACAAGACTCTAAAGAAGAAAGTGTACGGACAGAGGATGATAGGGGAGTCTGAGCCTATTATGCACGTGAGGGACATCATTTCCAAAGTGGCTCCCACGGATGCTCGTGTCCTGATTGTAGGCCCTAACGGCTCAGGTAAGGAACTTGTGGCCAGAAGCCTCCACGAACAGAGCGTGCGAAGCGCTATGCCGTACATCGAGGTGAACTGTGCGGCCATCCCGTCAGAACTTATAGAGAGCGAGCTTTTCGGCCACGAGAAAGGTGCGTTCACGTCGGCTATCAAACAGCATAAGGGCAAGTTCGAGCAGGCGGACGGAGGGACTCTTTTCCTTGATGAAATCGGGGATATGAGCCTTGCCGCTCAGGCCAAGGTGCTTCGTGTGCTTCAGGAGAAGAAGCTGTCGAGGGTCGGAAGCGACAAGGACATCACTGTGGACGTGAGAGTGGTGGCGGCCACCAACAAGAACCTGCAGGAAGAAATCGCGAAAGGCAATTTCAGGGAGGACCTGTACCACCGGCTCAGCGTGATTGTCATCAAGGTGCCGTCGCTGGACGAGAGAAAGTCCGACATCCCTCTGCTTGCCGAGTATTTTGTCAGCCGGATCAGCGCGGAATCCGGGATGCCCATAAAAGCATTTTCTCCCGAAGCCCTTGCGATGCTTCAGGAGAAATCCTGGACCGGAAACATCAGGGAACTTCGCAACGTGGTGGAGCGCCTGATGATTCTTGGCGGCAATCCTGTCAGCGGACAGGATGTAAAAGATTATGTGAGTCCGATTCAATAGCCTTTTTCAGCGTCGGATCCACATTAATGTACATCTTGTAGAAGGCGTTCTCGCCGAGTCTGGAGTACCGTCCGACAAGGGCGCGCAGCTGTGGGAGGAGATAATCACTTGTCTCTTCCCATTCTTTTTGCGTGCAGGTGATGCCGTCCTTCGAGGATGCATATTCCCGGAAGGCGGAAGGCAGGTCAATGCTGTCGAGGAACTTGTTCAGCTCGTCGAAGTCGTTGATTTCGGAAAGCCTGCCCTTGTACTTGTCGAACATCGCCGAGGAGAACCTCATCTGCGTGGCTTTCTTGTTGCAGGCGATGTAGAATCCGCTTGCCCTGGTTGTGTCAACCGGCACGAACACGTCTGGAATGATGCCGCCTCCGCCATAGACAGTCCTCCCGGCCGCCGTCTTGAAAGCCGCCGTGGAGTCCACCTTGATGCTGTCGGCATCGTACATCTCACCGTCGGCGTAGCGCTTGTAGATGTCGTACTGGTAGTCCTCTGAATATGGTTTCTGGATGCAGCGTCCTGACGGAGTGTAGAACCTCGCCACTGTCAGGCGTACTCCTGAACCGTCACTGAAATAGACAGGCTCCTGCACGAGTCCTTTGCCGAACGAGCGTCTTCCGATGATGACACCTCTGTCGTTGTCCTGTATCGCGCCGGCGAAAATCTCGCTTGACGAGGCGCTGGATTCATTGATGAGCACAGTCAGGGATATGTCCTGAAGAATGCCTTTCCCATCCGCCTTGTACTCGTCCCTTTTGCGGTGCAGCCCCTGCATATAGACAATCTCATCCCCTTTGTTGAGGAACATATCGCTCAGGAGCAGAGCCTGGTCGAAATACCCTCCGGTGTTGTCCCTGAGGTCGAATATCAGCCGCTCCATCCCTTCCCCCAGCAGGCCGATGACGGCCTGTGAGACTTCCGAGAATGTCGTCCTTGAGAATTTCGACAGCTTTATGTAGCCTGTGGTGTCGTTGATCATAAACGAAGCGTCCACGCAGTGCATCGGAATCTTTCCCCTCGTGATTTCGAACGGTATGGTCTCCTTGCCCCTTCCGACCGTGACAGTGACCTTTGTCCCCGCCGGTCCTTTCATCCTGCGCACCATACTGTCCTGAGGGAATTTGACCCCGGCTATGTCCTTGCCACCGACCTTTAGGATTCTGTCTCCCTGCTGAAGCCCGGCTTTTTCTGAAGGCCCTCCAGGGATGACTTCAAGCACTATGGCCGTGTCGTTGGGGACGTTGAACTGGATGCCTATTCCGTCGAAATTGCCGGCAAGGTCGGTCTCGGCCTCTGTCAGTTCGACCGGCGGCATATAAACCGAATGAGGATCCAGCTTGGCCAGGGCGGCGGTGATGGCCGCGTCCGTGACATCCTCCACATTGATTGTGTCAACGTAGTTCCTTTCGATCTGGTCGAGGATCAGATTCAGCTTGCGCCACTCTCCGTATCGGACGCGATACATATTCTTTTTCTGGGAATATGCATTGTAGGCCAGCACCATAAGCGCTCCCGCCACAATGCCTAAAAGGGCAATCCAGATGGAAGATACTCGTTTCATTCTAATCTATCTTTTCAACTTTAATCCCGGCTTTCCGAAGCAGGTCAACTCCGTCCGTGAGCCGGTACTCGTCCTTGTAAACGACTCTTTTTATCCCCGCTTGTATGATCAGTTTCGAACACTCGATGCAAGGGGACGCTGTCACGTAGAGAGTCGCTCCGAGACTGCTGTTCCCCGACTTGGCCACCTTTGTTATCGCATTGGCCTCGGCGTGGAGGACGTAGGGCTTCGTGGCTCCGTTCTCATCCTCACAGATGTTCTCGAAACCGGAAGGAGTGCCGTTGTAGCCGTCAGAGATAATCATCCTGTCCTTGACAAGTATGGCTCCGACCTGCCGTCTCTTGCAATAGGAGTTTTTAGCCCAGACCTCGGCCATCTCGAGGTAACGCTGATCGAATTTTTCCATTATTTTCTCTGGTAGAGGTATCTCTTGATGCTACGCTTAGGTGTTCTCTCGAAATCCTCCGGCATAAATTCTATCTTCTTGATGCTGGCGTAGTTAGGGATTTCCTTATTGATTTCCGGAAGCTGTGCCGCAAGAGTCTTCTCAAGGTCTTTCCTGTTCATCCCGTCAAGCTCGGCCTGATGGTAGTCCGGATAGACAAGGGCGGTCAGGCCACCGTTGTCCTCGATGACCAGGGAATCCACGACATAGGCGAATGAATTGATCACGGACTCCAGCTCCTCTGGGTAGATGTTCTGTCCGCTCGGGCCGAGAACCATACACTTTGACCGTCCTCTGATGAAGAGGTAGCCGTCCTTGTCAATCACACCCATATCTCCGGTCCTGAGCCATCCGTCCTCTGTGAAGAGATCCTTTGTGGCCTCCTCGTTCTTGTAGTAGCCAAGGGCGATGTTAGGGCCGTAAGCCTGAATCTCCCCCTCGATGTTCTCAGGGTCAGGGGAGTCGATGCGGATGGACATATTCAGAGCCGCCTGGCCGCAGGAATATAGCTTCTTCTTGTTGTAGTGGGCGTAGGTGATGATCGGGGCGCACTCCGTCATTCCGTAGCCGACCGTGTAAGGGAAAGCGATGTCCCAGAAGAACTTCTCGATCTCCTTGTTGAAGGCCGCCCCGCCCATAATAATCTCGATGAACTGTCCTCCGAAGGCGCTGACAAGCTCTGCGCAGATCTTCTTCTGAATCATCTTGTCGATAACCGGCACCTTGAGCAGGGTCTTGATTCCGCCTTTCTCTACAATCTTCTGTATCTTGGACTTATAGACCTTCTCGATGATGAGAGGCACGGCGATGATTATGTTCGGCTTGACCTCGGAGAGAGCCTGCATTATGATTTTCGGGCTTGGCACCCTGGTGAGGAAATGCACGTGCGCGCCGATTGTCATCTCGAAAAGGAACTCGAACAGCATTCCGTACATATGCGCTGAAGGAAGCATCGACACGACATTGGTGTGGTTATCCAGTTCCGGAAGCACGTGCGCGGCGAACTGCATATTCGAGCATATCGCCCTGTAAGGAATCATAACTCCCTTTGAGAACCCCGATGTGCCGGAGGTGTAGTTGATCATCGCCAACTCGTTAGGGGAGTCCTTGTAGTAGTTGATGTCCTCAGGCTCAAAGCTGTTAGGATGGCGTTTCCCGAAATATTCGTTCATATGCTCCCTGGCCTCCGTGATGCGCGGAACCTTAGCGTAGAGAAGCTGGAAGGTGTTGATGCGCACGACCGCGAAGACTCCTGGCATCTCATCTGCGCTCAGCCCTTCCCAGACCACATCGTCTACGAAGAGAACCTTGGCTTCCGAGTGATTCACAAGATAGTGGATGTTTCCCGGCTTGAACTCGTGCAGAATCGGCACGGGAACAGCTCCGTAAGTCATCGTGGCCAGATAGCTGATGGCCCAGTTGACCTGGTTGCGGGCGCAGATGGCCACTTTGTCCCCCTTGTGCAGGAAGCATTTCTCAAAGGCGATGTGAAGTTTCTCGATACGTCTTGCCACATCCCTGTAGCAAAGGCTGACACCCTGATAGTTGGAGAGGGCCAGTCTGTCCCAGTTTTTTCTGAAGCTGTTCTCCAGAAGCTTGTTGACGGATACGAATTTGAAATCGTTCATAATGTTCGTTTTCATTTATCAGTCAGACTTGAAGGTTCTTTCCTTTCCGTCGTAGCAAACCCCGCTGAACCCTTTGTCTGTCATTTCTATCTTACTGTCAGGCCGGAGCATCTTCTCGCCGTTGCCCTTGACCAAAGGTTCGCCGCCTTCAAACGGGAACACAAGGGCCTGCGCTGATGTCCTGACCACCCAGTACCTCTTTCCATTGCCTTCCAGAAGCTCGGGAAGGCTTTTTATAGTCTCACCGGCTGTTATTCCTTTCCAGGACGGAACCTGCCTCCCGTGCAGGTCATAATAGCCTACAGTGTTGTCTTTGTGCAGAACCATAGCTGTGTAGCCTTTGGCTCCGGTGAAATCATACACGGCAGGACCTGCCGCAATTATCTTGCCTGTCTCGACAGGAAATCCGGACACGAACCGTCCGAGCCTGTCAATCAGATACATCTGTGACCCGGCCGAGAACAGGAACTGGATTTTCCCGTTGTTGTAGTAATCAATGTCCTGGACATAGCCGCAGATTCTGCTTTTGAACGGCACCCCCCAGACATCCTTCCCGTTCTCATCCTTGAGGCAGATGGAAAGATGGCTGTTCTGGTAGATGGTGTTGGACTTTCCGGTGGCGCAGTTTGTCACCTTGTAGGGACCGGACGGCACAGTCACGGAAGTGTCTCTGGCCGCTGACACAGGAACAGAACCCTTGCTCTGAGTGATTCTGTCCATACTGAACTCAATCCCGACAGTTCCGTCGTAGTTTACCGCGGAGATTGCCACAGGCGCATAGGAAACTCCTTTCAGAATGCCTCTGAGCTTTCTGGCCATCGCCGGACTGAATGTGGCGTCAAGCAGGTTAAGATCCTCGCACGGTGAATAATAAATCCAGGCCTTCCCGTTCTTTTGCGGAATGCGGTCGAGGCCTTCGGACGCAAGGCGCGAGGCAAGGTTCTCTTTCAGAAAACCGCTTTTGGAATATTCGGCTATGCAGTCCGCGGCTCCGATGACAATCCACCCGTTGACAAGAGCGCAGGCGCTTTCATCCTCGGCTTTGAATATGTTCCCGAAGAGAGACGAGACGAATCCGCCGCATTTCATTCCGCTGACATCCTTTGCCTGACATCTGACTCCGGGGCGAACCGCCAGAATCTGCCGGAGATTATCTCCTAAGTGAAAGTCTATCAGGCCGATTTCCTTGATGTCCAACGTTTTTGCCCATTCCTCGGCGTCTTGTTTAAACTCCTTCCGCTGACCTGTGAGGGTGGATTCGTATTTGTCGAGGCGGCTTCTGGAGTCAAGATAGTTTCTGTAAGCCTTGATGTAGTACTCTATGCTTCCGATTGGAAGGCCGATAATGAAATCCGAGCCGTACGGGGCGATTTCCGCTATCCTTATCTCGGACTGTCCGGTGTGGCCAAGCACATTCAGGAAGTACCAAGGGTCGCCGGAGTACAGCAATGAGCCTCGCATCCCGACACCTGAGGCGGAGCGCCGCGTCAGGCTGAAGGCGGTCCAATCAGACAGGTTCCTGATGAAATCCCTTGATTTGCGGAGCCTATTGCTGAAGAAAGCTTCCATAAGATTGTCCGTGTAGGCGTTGGACAGGAACAGGACATCATCACCTTCCGCCGAATAGGTGATTTCAGTGAATCCGTTGGCTTCCAGGATGCTGTGTCCTTCCTCCAGATGTCTGACCGAAGAGTTTATGACTGTCTGCGAGGTGGAAATCAGAATGAGTTCTCCGTTGATTCTCGTCAGAAGTCCGGACGAGTCGGCTGCCGCAAGAAGTGTCCTAAGCTCCAGTGTGCTGTCAGCCACAGCCTTTCCGGCTTCTATAATCATAAGCGGTGGAAGATCCTTGCTGTAGTGGACGGACATAATCGCCGGGGCCTTTTTCAGGCTGCCGAGCCGGAGGGCGGCGATTTCGGAAAACTTGCCTGCCGCCAGTTCCCCGAAGACGGACAATGAGTCGCCGAGAATCTCGCAGGCTCTGCCGAAGTTCTTGAAGCAAAAGACGATGGCGGCGTCAGACGGAACTGCCTTGACAAGTCTGTTGTTCTCGATGAAAGGGGTGTTCCGCGTCATCCCGTCATAATCGGAAGGCTTTGAATACAGCTTCGCGACAGCCCAAGCGATTCCCGCCAGGAGAACCACGGCCGCTGCGGTGAGTATGGTCAAAGTCTTTTTGTTCATTTGCTGGACTTGAATATCTATTGTGCCACGAACAGATAGACGATGTTTCCTGTCTGTCTGGCCGGAGCTGTGGCCGACGCTGAGAAACGTGACAGTCTCGCTGCCCTTATCGCAAAGTCCCTCAGACATTTGTCATCAGAGGAGACTTCGTCCTGAACCTTGGCGTTAAGTACCCTTCCGGACGGATCCACCGTGATGATCACCGTGACGTGTCCGGCTCCAAGGCAACGGTATGCCGGAATGGACAGCTTGCTTGCCTTTCTCCCGTCAAGCTCGTAGGAGACTACGGACGGCCCTTTGTAGCCGGATGCCTTAGGCTCCTCTTTCTTGCTTTCCGGTTTGCTGACAGCGGCATAGTCCTCGTCAGGCTCGTCTAACTTCGGCCCGTTCTTCAGGTCCCTGGCAAGTTTCTCGGCTTCCTTGTAGAGTTCCTCGGCGTTTGTGTTCCTGTCATCCTTGAGAGCGCTTCTGTCAACAGCAACATTTCTTATAGGAACACTTCCGGCCGCGGCCAGCATCCTGTCAAGACGTTCGCTGACCTCCTCCTTCATATTCTTCTCCGCGCGTTCCTTCTCCACCTTCTCCTGCTTTGAAAAGTCCAGCACAAAAGTGTTCTCACCTTTGAGAACGGAAGATATCTGGCACACAAGCAACACGATGACCACCGCCAAATGGAATATGACGGTGATGTAAAGTCCTGCTCTGTCGTCGCTCTTCATAGCATCAATGAATATTCAATCTGCCGCGGAGTCTCACTTCCGGCCTATTTCGCAGTCTCCCGCTCCCGCAGGGACTTCTCGATAGTGGCGGAGATTATGTCAATGGCAACCTTGTTGTGGCCGCCTTGCGGTATGATTATGTCAGCGTAGCGCTTGCTCGGCTCAATGAACTGGAGGTACATCGGCTTGACTGTCTTCGAGTACCGTTCAATCACAGTGCCGACCGTCTTGCCTCTCTCCATTATGTCCCTGGCCATCACCCTCATCAGCCGGTCGTCATCATCCGCGTCAACGAATATCTTGACATCCATCTGTTCGCGAAGCTCCTTGCAGCTGAACACGAGAATCCCCTCGATGATGATGACCTCGGCGGGTTTAACGGTGACTGTCTCCGTCTTTGACCTCGAGCAAGTGATGTAGGAATATACCGGCTGTTCTATCGTCCTGCCACTCTTAAGTTCCTTGAGCTGCTCGCAGAGAAGCTTGAAGTCTATGGCATCCGGATGATCGAAGTTGATCTGCTGCCTTTCCTCCATAGGAAGATGGCTGGAGTCCTTGTAGTAGGAATCCTGAGGGATGACCACAACCCTTTCCCTGAGGCTTTCGGTTATGGCGTTGACAACTGTGGTCTTGCCTGAGCCGGAGCCGCCGGCTATTCCAATCACTAACATATTCCTTTGTCTTTAGAATTCGGCGTTCTTCGGTGTCCTTGGGAACGGTATCACGTCGCGGATGTTCGCCATTCCGGTGACGAAGAGCAGCAGCCTTTCAAATCCCAGTCCGAATCCGCTGTGCGGCACTGTTCCGTAGCGGCGTGTGTCGATGTACCACTCAAGGTTCTTCCTGCTCATCTTAAGCTCGTCGATTCTCTCCTCGAGTTTCTCGAGAGAGGCCTCTCTCTCCGAGCCGCCGATGATCTCTCCGATCTTCGGGAACAGCACGTCCATACCCCTGACGGTTTTCCCGTCCTCGTTCTGCTTCATATAGAAAGCCTTGATGTCCTTAGGGAAATCCGTGAGAATCACAGGCTTGCCGAAGTGCTTTTCCACAAGGTAGCGCTCGTGCTCGCTCTGGAAGTCCGTCCCCCAGTGGACAGGGTACTCGAACTGCGTACCGTTCTTGATGGCCTCCTCGAGGATTTCAACCGCCTCGGTGTAGGTGACTTTCTGAAAGTCGATTCCGAGAACGCTGTTGAGCCTCTCGATAAGCCCCTCGTCGTACTTGTCGTTGAGGAACCTGAGGTCGTCAGCGCAGTTGTCAAGGGCGTATTGTACAAGATATTTGACAAACTCCTCTGCCAGAGCCATATTGTCGTTTATGTCGTAGAACGCCATTTCCGGCTCGATCATCCAGAACTCTGCAAGGTGCCTTGGAGTGTTGGAGTTCTCCGCTCTGAATGTAGGCCCGAACGTGTAGATCTCGCCTACAGCCGTAGCCCCAAGCTCGCCTTCAAGCTGTCCGCTTACTGTGAGGCTGGTCTTCTTGCCGAAGAAGTCCTTGCCGAAGTCCACCTTTCCGTTCTCCTTTTTAGGGACGTTCTCGAGATTGAGGGTGGTCACTTGGAACATATCTCCCGCTCCCTCTGCGTCAGATTCGGTGATGAGCGGAGTGTTGAGGTAAACGAATCCCTTGTCATTGAAGAACTTGTGGATAGCGAATGCCATTGCGTGCCGAATCCTCAGAACCGCTCCGAAAGTGTTTGTCCTCGGACGGAGGTGGGCTACTGTGCGGAGATACTCAAGTGAGGTGTTTTTTTTCTGAAGTGGGTATCTTACAGGGTCGCACTCGCCTAAGACTTCGATTTCCCTGGCCTGGATTTCCACTGCCTGACCGCTTCCGACAGACTCTATGAGGTCTCCGGTCACGCTAATGCTTGCCCCGGTGGTGATCTTGGCAATAAGACCCTCGTCGAAATTCGCCATATCGACCACTATCTGGATATTGTTGACAGTAGATCCATCGTTAAGCGCGATGAACTTTATCTGTTTGTTCCCTCTTTTGGTTCTCACCCAGCCTTTGGCAAGCACTTCCTGTCCTGGTTCGGCCTTGAGCAGGGCTTTCACTTTACTCCTCGTTACCATATTTATTTGACATTTAATTCAATCTCACAAATATAGTATAAAAATCACAAAAAAAGAAAGGGACTGGCCATCAGGTCAGTCCCTCTCCCGTATAATCAAGAATGTTTACTTTTTATCTGTCTTTCTGGCAGCGTACATAATCTTGAGGGCGGAGCAGCGCCTAAGCTCCTGCTTCACGTCCGTCACGATACCCATTCTCGCTTCTTCGTCTGCCTTGATTGAGACCTGCATCAACTGGCGGTCAGCCTCGCTCATTGCGTCGCGTTCTGCGGCGATGAAGTCACGGATGTCGTTTGTTGTCTTGAAAGAGTCATTCAGCTGGATACGTGTCTCGGTTCCGTACTGGCTCTGGAATTGAGCGGTAGGTGCTCCGATGTAGATGTATGAGGCCAAATCCTTTCTTTCAAGCTTGGCGATTTCCGTCGCTTCCGGTAGTCTAACCCTGACCTTCACTTCCGTCGAACGGAGCTGGGTAGTCACCATAAAGAAGAACAGGAACATAAACACGATGTCTGAGCTGGTTCCCAGCTCCGGCATTTCTTTCTTACCGCTTCTTTTAAAATTAGGCATTTCTTATCCTCCTGTCTTACTTTTTAGTGATGTCCTTAGGCTCAGCCTCGGAAATGTTCTGTGGAATGGCTTCCCTGACAATCTTCTGCTTCTCTTCGCTAAGGTATGTGTATGCCTTGCCGTAGTTCTGCTTGCTGAAGTCGTCACGGACCTCGTTGATGGCCTTCACGAGTTCGTTCTGAACCGCGATGTAGGCCCTGTAACTTGTTCCACGGTCATTCTGGAGAGAGATGACTCCTTTTGAGACCGGATACTCACCAAAGCCCTCGATGTTCTTTGTCTCCCTTTCAGGAAGATTAGGGTCATTGTTAGGATTGGTGATGAACTCCTTGATCTTGTCCTTGAGCTGGCTAACATCCATAAGCTGGTCACCGGCAAACAGTCTGTCGGAAGAGTTAATCTTCACAATGATGATGTTACGCTTGTTGATCTTCGTGTCTTGTGTTTGCTGATTCTTGTCAGGCATTGGAGGAAGACGGCGCTGCAGACCTGATTGCTGATCCATAGTGGAAGTCATCAGGAAGTAGCAGAGCAGAAGGAACGCAATATCAGCTGTCGATTGTGTGTTCAGTCCCGGTGTTTTTCTTGCCATAGCTAACTTGGATGTTATTTGTTGTTGATTGCGGTTCTGACTGCACCGAAGATGATGGCGACAATCGCCGCACCACCGAGGATGTAAGTCAGAAGAAGCATTGTGTCAGTCAGTTTCAGCCACATTCCTGAAGGTTGTGACTTGACGTTAAGAGCCGGTGCTCCGGATGAGAGCACGTAGGCCAGACCAACCAGAACCGCGATTCCGACTACCACAAGGGCAGCCTTGAGCAGGTTCTTAGGGTTGTTCTTACCGGAGATGTATATCGAGAGTCCGATCCAGATAACTACAGCCGCGATGAGGAGGATGTAGGTGTATCTGAGGAGAAGATCGACGGAAGAGCCTCCTTTTGCGAAGGCGAGGATTCCGAAGATGACTCCGAGGAGTCCCAGTACCCATCCGGTTATTTTGAATATCTTATTCATTATAATCAGATTCTAAAAATTCCCGCTACAAATTATTTCTTCTCGTTCTTTGCAAGAACGTCGATGAGACCGATGGAAGCGTCCTCCATATCGATGGAGAGAGCGTCGATTCTGGAAAGAATATAGTTGTAGAACACCTGGAGAATCATAGCGACGATAAGACCGCCGACGGTGGTGATAAGGGCCACTTTCATACCTCCTGCAACGATGGTAGGGGAGATGTCACCGGCAGCCTCGATGGCGTCGAACGCCTGTACCATACCGATTACAGTTCCCAAGAATCCGAGGGATGGAGCAAGGGCGATGAACAGGGCGATCCAGGAGAGGTTGTTCTCCATAAGGCTCATCTGTACGCCACCGGCTGAAGAGACTCTCTTTTCAACAACATCAAGACCCTCGTTGTAGTGGTTGAGACCATCGAAGAAGATGCTGGCAACCGGACCCTTGGTGTCGCGGCATACTGCCTTGGCCTTCTCGATTCCTCCCTGTGCGAGAGCTTCCTCAACCTTGGTGAGGAGAGTCTTAGTGTTGGTCTTTGAGAATGAGAGATAAAGGATTCTCTCGATGGCGAGGGCAAGACCGAGTACAAGGCAAAGGAGAATCATGGACATAAAGCCCGGACCTCCCTGGATGAAGTAGGTCTTGATCTGCTGATGCATAGGAACGTCCTGGCCGGTACCCTTGAGGAGGTCTTCCGCAGTCATTGGGGCTGGTGCCTCAGCCTCGGCAACTTGTTCTGTTGCGGCTGCGTTGTCAGCTGGCTGATCCTGGGCGGATGCGATGTTTGCAGTGAAGGTGAGAGCGCCTGCTACTGCCAAAAACATGAAAAACTTTTTCATAACTGTTTTTGTGTGTTTAATTTAAATTGATAATGTATTAAATAGTTATCGTTTCCGTGGCTTCAGAAGGACACAAGTCCCCCTAAAAAACCGTTGCAATTTACTAAATTATTTCCAATTGGCAATAATTATAGGGAAATTTCTCCTTTTAGATTGTCTCCGAGCCTTGATTTCACCAGCCTGTTGTCCGTTGTCTTTCCCATAAGGTAGAACAGTTTCGCCAGCGCGCTTTCTGTGGTGATGTCGGCTCCGGAGACGACCCCGGCCTTCTCGAGCGCCTTGCCGGTGGCGTAGATGTCCATATTCACAGTCCCGGACAGGCACTGTGTCACATTCATCAGGACCTTGCCCGACTCGGCGGCCTCCTTCACGATGTCCAGAAACCATTGCCTTGACGGAGCGTTGCCGGAACCGTATGTCTCGATGATGGCCGCGCGGATGTCCGGGCCGCAGAGAAAGTATTTCATAACCTGCGGCGTGATGCCCGGATGCACCTTTAGAATCGAGACCCTCGTGTCAAGGTTGGTGCTGATTCTCAATGGTTCGTTCCAGCTTTCCGGCTTTCGTATGATGCTGTCGTTGTATTTGATGCTGATGCCGGCCTCGGCCAGGGGAGGGCAGTCTGGCGAGTGGAAGGCACTGAAATCCTCCGAACTGACCTTGACACTGCGGTTGCCTCTCAACAGCTTGGAATTGAAGAATATGCTGACTTCGGGGACGCGCGCCCTCCCGTCCCTGTCACGGGCAGAGGCTATCTCTACGGCTGAGATCAGGTTCTCCTTGCCGTCGGTGCGCGGGACTCCTATCGGGAGCTGGCTTCCCGTGAACACCACCGGCTTCGCGAGATTCTCAAGCATAAAGCTCAGCGCGGACGCCGAATATGCCATCGTGTCGGTTCCGTGCAGGACGACGAACCCGTCATATTCGTCATAGCGCTTCTGAATCAGCAAGGCGAGCGACTGCCAGAAGGACGGCTCCACGTCAGACGAGTCGATAAGCGGATCGAAAGTGTAGGAGTCGATGCGCAGGGCGAACTTCTTCAGCTCCGGCACCTCCTCGAGAATCTGGCGGAAGTCGAAAGGCTTGAGGGTCAGGTCCTGCGGATCCTGCCTCATCCCGATCGTGCCTCCTGTATAAATCATCAGGATGGAAGATCTTTTCATATTCCGAAAAGTGTTTTGGCGTTATTGGTCGTGATTTCGGCCACTTCTTCGATAGTCACACCCTTGAGCTCGGCTACCCTGGCTGCTATAAGGGGGACGTAGGAACTCTCGTTCCGGTGGCCTCTGTGCGGCATAGGGGTCAGGTAGGGCGCGTCTGTCTCAAGGACTATCCTCTCAAGGGGAATCTCCCTTACCACATCGGCAATCCCGGCCTTCTTGAACGTCACCACACCGCCTACCCCTATGCGCCAGTCTCCGAGCCGCTGAAGCTCGCGGTATGTCTCGACGCTGCCGCTGTAGGCGTGCATATTCCCCCTAAGCCCTTTGTGCCGGCGGAGAATCTCCAGAAAGTCGGCGGTCGCGTCCCGGAGGTGGATGTTGAGCGGCAGGTCCCTTTCCGCCGCGAAATCAAGCTGCCACTCCAGGGCTTCCTTCTGCTCTCGGGCGAACTCCACCCCCTCGTGGTAGTCGAGTCCGACCTCTCCGACGGCCACCACCTTGGATCCGCCTCCGGCCTCCCACCTTTCGAGGAAGCCTATCATCGAGTCAATCTCTGACCGCCAGTCCTTGCCGACCGAGCCGGGGTACAGGCCAATCATCGGGCGCAGCGCATCCGGGTGCCGTCCGGCAAGAGCGAACATAGAGTCCCGCTCGGAGCTGTCGATGTCGGCCTGAAGCATCAGCTCCACGCCTGCGGCCCTTGCCCTCTCGATGTAGGCGCTTTCCTCGCCGGAGAAGGCGGGGTCGTTGATGTGACAATGAGTGTCTATGAATATCATAGCCTCAAAGATAGTGAAAAAAGCATCGCAAAGGTAGCCAAGCCGCCCCGGTTTGATAAAAAACATAAAAAATCCAAAGAAACGTAAATTAATCGGCCTCGTACCACCGGGCGTTCCCTTGATTCCCGCAAATTGCGTCTCCGTTTTCCGTCTGTCCGGAATCGGTATGTATGAATATGCTGAAAGAATCTGTTGAAATGTCATTTGAGGAGAGGGCGGCGCTTTGCGCCCTTAACAGGATTTTCGGTTTCGACCCCAAGGTGGGTCTCGGACTCATCAAGGTCTTCGGGGATGCCAGAACCGTATTCAGGGAGCCGGAGGAGGCGGCCCGGATACTTGCCGGCAGTTCGAAGGCAAAATATGCCCCGTTGATCACAGGCAGCGCTTTCGAGTCCGCGGCCATCGAGATTGACGGCCTGGAGGCTGAGGGCTGCGGGTTCGTGGGAATAGGCGAACCCGGGTATCCGGCCCTGCTTATGGAGTGTGAGGATCCTCCGCTCGGGCTATATTATAAAGGACGCTCGCTTCCCGGAGATGTCTTCGGAGGGCGGCCACAGGTGGCTGTCGTCGGAACGCGCGGCGTGACAAGTTACGGCAGGGACTGGTGCCGCAGGATAGTGGAGGCGATGTCGAGAGCCTCTGTGAAGCCTTCGGTGGTCAGCGGCCTTGCCCTGGGAGTCGATGCGGCCGCACATCGCGCCGCCATAGAGAACGGGCTTCCTACCGTGGCTGTGATGGCTACCGGAATCGACAGGCTGTACCCTTGCGTGAACCGCGCTCTCGGAGAGGCGATGTCTTCGGCCCCCGGCTGCGCTTTGATTACGGATTATCCTCCCGGCACCGAGGCTGTCAGAGTCAATTTCCTCAGGCGCAACAGAATAATAGCCGGGATATGCAGGGCTACAATCCTTGTCGAGTCCAGAATAAGGGGCGGGGGGATGATGACGGCGCGTCTGGCTTCCTCATACGGTCGGGATGTCTATGCCTTGCCCGGAAGGATTGACGACCCGGTCTCGCAGGGATGCAATCTGCTGATTCGGGAGAATGTGGCCGGACAGATAGGTGACCTTGCCGAGCTTTTGTGCGGGCTTGGCCTTGGAAAGGCCGGTGTGAGGCAGAAGGCTGATTTCAAGTCGGCGGTTGAAGATTACTACCGGGACAAGGTTTCCTGCGGTGAGTGTTCGGACATTGTCCGTGTGGCGATGCTTGTGAAGGGACGGCGAGGGGTGTCCGTTGACGAGCTGTGTTCCGGTCTGAAGTGGTCTTACAGCCGTGTGAGCCGTATTGTCACGGCCTTGGAGTGTGACGGATTCATCACGGTGGATTTACTACAGCACTGTGCGGCCGTGTAAAAGAAACGCTTTTACACGGCCGCACAGTGCTTATACTATCATCCAACCCCCAGTCACTTCGTGACGGCCCCTGGGGGCACGGGGAAAGGTTTCCTCGGAACCCCTTCGGCCGCGTGGCGGCGAGCCGTGGCGCTTTTACACGGCCGCGGGTCGTGGAAGACTCTTCGGGAATGTTTGCTATACCACGAGCATAGCGTCTCCGTAAGGACCGAACCGGTAACCTTCGTCCAGGGCGACCTTATAGCCGTTCATAATGTTGTCGAAGCCGCCGAAGGCCGCTACGGCCATAAGCATAGTCGATTCCGGAAGGTGGAAATTCGACACCACGGCGTCCGGAACGGAGAACTCGTAAGGCGGGAATATGAACTTGTTGGTCCATCCGTCATAAGGCTTGACCTCGTGAGTGGTAGTGACATAGGTCTCAAGCCCACGGAGCACGGTCGTTCCGACAGCGAGAACCTTGTGTCCCCAGTTCTTCGCCCTGTTGATGATCTCGCAGGCCTCAGGAGTGATTATCAGCCTTTCCGAGTCCATCCTGTGCTTTGAAAGATCCTCCACATCCACCCTGCGGAATTGTCCTATGCCCATATGCTCGGTGATGAATGCCTTGTCGATGTCCTTGAGAATCATTCTGTTGAACAGCTCTCTGCTGAAATGGGTGCCTGCCGCGGGAACTGCCACCGCCCCCTCGTGAGCGGCGAATATGGTCTGGTAGTTCTCGTTGTCCTCAGGAGAAATCTTTGACTTCACCCATTTCGGGACAGGAATCTCGCCGAGGCTGAAAAGTGATTTCTTGAACTCCTCGTAAGGCCCGTCGTAGAGGAAACGCAGGGTGCGCCCTCTGGAAGTCGTGTTGTCAATGACCTCGGCGACAAGGCTTTGGTCGTCTCCGAAGTAGAGCTTGTTGCCGATACGTATTTTTCTTGCGGGGTCAACTATCACATCCCAAAGGTGCTGCTCGCGGTTCAGCTCCCTCAGAAGGAACACCATAATGTCCGCCCCGGTTTTCTCCTTCTTGCCGTAGAGGCGGGCGGGGAACACCTTTGTGTCATTGAAGACAAATGTGTCTCCTTTGCCGAAATAGTCGATGATGTCTTTGAACAGCCTGTGCTCGATTTCACCGGTGTCCTTGTGGACAACCATAAGCCGGCACTCGTCGCGCCATCTTGTAGGTTCCTGTGCAACCCTCTCCTTCGGAAGAAGGAATTGGAATTGTGAAAGTTTCATATTCGCTAACAAACGTTATAGTCAATCTTTTATTATACGGCATTGACGAGCGAAAAGTTTCAGATTTCCCGAATTATATTTTTGCCTCCCTGAACACCTCGGCGATTGACGGGTAGGTGTTCTTCAGGTAAGGGGAGAGGCTTGACCTCGCCACCCAGGCCGCCTTTGTGATGTCCTCGTCCCGCTGCGGGGTGAGGTTCACCGGATCTGTGTAGAGCATATCGTACCACCAGGTGTGCTTGAGATGCCATATTCCGTCGCGGCGGTAGCAATGGTCGGTGACGCAGATCAGGCCGCGGAGCTCAAGGTCTCCCACTCCGGTCTCTTCCTGGACTTCGCGCAGCGCTGTGACCTTGATGTCCTCGCCGGCTTCCTGATGGCCTTTCGGCAGGTCCCAGAGGCCGTTCCTACTGATCAGCAGCACATCGTCCCTGCGGTTGGACACCAGCCCTCCGGCGGCGTTGACTTCCTTGAAGCGTGAGCAGAACTCCTTGTAGGTCAGCTCTGTGTCTTCGGTCGGGATGTAGATTCTGGCCAGCGTGTCCGATGTCTCGAACATTGTCACGAGGGATGAGACATCCTCCGGCCTGTCGCCAAGGTGGAGTTCGACGGAATTGGGGTCGGACAAAGCCTGCTCGTCGGGAGAGCAGATGGCTATGCATCGGTTTTCAAGGTAAATCTTATGCATCACAAGGGGTGTGATATTGTCGTAAAACTATTATATTTGTAAGTTGTGCGCAAAGTTAACAATCATTTTCAATGAATATGGAAAACATCGACAGAAAACTTGCCTCGGAGCTTCTTCGCATAAAGGCTGTCCTGCTCAGGCCTGACGAGCCTTTCACGTGGGCTTCGGGCTGGCATTCACCGATTTACTGTGACAACCGCAGGATACTTTCCGATTCCGGCTTGCGCTCGGCTGTGGCCGGGTGGCTGGCGGATACCGCCGCGAAAGAGTGTCCGGAGGCGGAGATAGTGGCCGGAGTGGCCACAGGAGCGATCGCCCACGGGGTGCTTGCGGCTGACAGGATGCGGAAACCGTTTGTGTATGTGCGTCCCAAGCCAAAGGATCACGGGACCGGATCGCAGATTGAGGGCGTACTCCCTAAGGGAGCGAAGGTCGTTGTGGTAGAGGACCTTATCTCGACCGGTATGAGCAGTCTGGCCGCTGTGAAGGCTCTGCGTGACGCCGGGGCGGAGGTGCTAGGAATGGTCGCTATCTTCACATACGGATTCGATCTTGCCGCCGCCCGTTTCGAGGAGGACGGAGTCAGGCTCAGGACTCTTTCCTGCTATGACGCCCTGATAGAGGAGGCCACGGCCTCCGGCTATGTAAGGGAGTCGGATGTGGAGGTACTCCGCCGGTGGAGGATGAACCCGTCTGAATGGAATGGATAAACCTGGATTATTATGGCTACAGAAATAAAAAGCAAGCACGGACTGGTGTCCAAGCAGCCGTTTGAGCTGTATATGGCCTTTGTGGATATGCGTAACTTCCTTCAGTTCCTTCCGGAAGACAAGAAGGAAAGCGTCGAGGCTGATTATGATACGCTTACTGCGACCGTGCAGGGATTCAAGATCGGGGTTATGGTGAGGAACAGGACTCCGTACTCAAGCATAGAGTTCGTTGACAACGGCGCTCCGTTCCAGTTCGGAGGTGTCCTGCATTTCGATGCTGTCCCGTCCGACCCGTCCAAGACGGATTTCCACATCGAGTTCCGCGCCGAGCTGAATCTGATGATGAAGATGATGCTGGGCGGGAAGCTCCGCGAGGCGATGGACAAGCTGGTGGACGGTCTTGTGGCGATGTCCGAAGGCAGGCTGCCGGACGGAGTCGATGAGGAGACAATCCGCAGGATGAAGGAGAAACTCGGCGGAAACCAGTAGATGCGCGGGTTGGACGACAATCAGCTGACGGACATATTAGTCAGGGCGATAGGGTCTCGGAAAGCCCCTGCCGCCGTGGCCGCTTTTCATCTGCCGCCGTCCGTGTCTGTCAGGGTCAATCCTTTCAAAGTGGCTGACCCTGAAAGTTTTGTAAATGAATATTTTGGAGACGGGGTTCAAGGAGTTCCGTGGAGCCCGTTCGGGTTTATGCTCGGAGAAAGACCGGTCTTCACCTTGGATCCGCTCTTTCACTGCGGATGCTATTACGTCCAGGATTCCTCTGCGATGGCCGTCGGGAGCATATTCAGGGAACTGCTTCCTCGCTTTGCCGGTTGCGGCAGGCCTGTCAGGGTGCTTGACCTTTGCGCGGCTCCGGGAGGAAAGAGCACCGATCTGGCCGCTTCGTTGCGTTCGGCGTTCGGGGACGGCTTTATCCTTGTCTCCAATGAGGTGATGCGCTCCAGAGTGACGGCGCTCGCCGACAACATCGCCTTGTGGGGCGACCCGAATGTCGTGGTCACGAGTGTGGATCCGAAGGCGTTCGCAAGGCTGGAGGGCTTTTTCGACATCATCGTGGCCGACGTGCCCTGTTCGGGCGAGGGAATGTTCCGCAAGGATGCGAAGGCCGTGGAAGACTGGTCTGAGGATGCCGTAAACCTTTGCTCCACAAGGCAGAAGAGAATCGTGGCCGATGTCTGGCCGTCTCTTCGGCAAGGCGGTGCGCTTGTCTATTCGACTTGCACGTTCGAAGAGGCGGAGAACGACTCTATGATGGAATGGATCGCCGGCGAGCTTGGCGGGAATGTCTGTGAATATGCCTATTCGGCCCTTCCCGGGGTAATCCCTACACGCACCGGCGGACTTTTCGTGCCGGGATTCGTGAAAGGCGAGGGACAGTTTGTCTCGGCTTTGGAGAAAGACACAGGCGCGGCCGGCTTCCGCCTGTCGGGCAGAACGGCCGTCTCTGAAAGGAGGAAAGGTGATCTGCTCATTCATATTCCGGAGTCCATTGCCCGCGAGACGGCTGCCTTGGAACAGTTGCGCCCGGTAAGGGTCGGGGTCGCCAAGGGAGAGCTTAAGGGCCGTGACCTTGTGCCGTCGGCTGACTGGGCATTGAGCCTCGCGCTTCCTGAGAGAGACTATCCGGTGGCCGATCTGGACAGGGAGACCGCCCTTAGGTTCCTGCACCGGGACAGCATATTCCTCAAGGATGCTCCGAGGGGTTTTGTGCTTGTCCGTTTCGACGGTCATCCTCTCGGCTTTGTAAAGAACCTCGGCACCAGATGCAACAATCTGCATCCGCAGAACCGTAAAATAAAGATGGATGTTGGTGGGCAATCACCTTCGAACGTTTGAAAGTTGTTTATCAGCAAGTAATTGCCTACCTGCAAAAGTTGATTGATGAATATGAAAAGAATACTCTTGACATTCTTGTCCGCCGTGATGCTTCTGCCTCTTTCCGCCCAGACCAAGACTGAGCGTGAGGATTATCTTGATCGTTACCAGCTTCTGGTCTCCAAGCTCGGAGCCGCGGGAGTAGGCATCGAGACCCTTTTGCAGCGTTGGGAAAAGGATTATCCGGAGGACACGGATATGCTTCTCGGCCAGTTCTCTTACTATCTGACCAAGAGCCAGTCCTCCTCGATTGAGGTCATCGACGCGCAGAAGTACCTTGGTAACGCTCCGACTCTGACGTTGAAGGACACCCTTGGCAATGACGTGAACTATTTCCAGGTCGTGTCCTATGACGATGAACTCTTCGGAAAGGCCACCCGGGCGATAGAGAAGGCCATCGAACTGAATCCGGACAGGCTGGATCTCCGTCTGTTCAAGATCTCCTCACTGATCGGCTACGAGAAGGACAGCCCCGATATGGCGCTTGCAGGCCTGAAGGCGCTCATCGACTACAACGGCCACAGCCATCCGGTCTGGGAATATCCTGACGTAGAGACGAGTGACGAGCTTTTTCCTTCGGTGATGCAGGAATATTGCTACGCTTTCTTCAAAATCGGCACTCCGCATTGCTTCGAGGCTTTCAGGGAACTGTCCGAGAAGATGCTTGTCTATTATCCCGGCAATCCGGCCTATATGACCAATCTCGGTTCGTACTACCTTGTCTATAAGCACGACAGCAAGGCTGCGCTCAAGATGTACAACAAGGTGTTGAAGAAGAATCCGGATGACTATACGGCCGTCAAGAACTGTGTTCTGCTGGCCCGCAGCGAGAAGAACGTCAAGCTGGAGAAGAAGTACCTTCCGATGCTTGTGCGCGTCACCCCCGACGAGACCGAGAGGGTTTCCGCGCAGACCCGTCTTGACGCGCTGAAATAGTCTTGTCCGCACGGTGGCTCTGCTCGTAGAGTTCCAGTGAGTTTATGATGTTCTGCCAGATGCTGTAGAGTCCTCCGGCCACTGAGGTGACCGGGGTCATATAAGAGTATCCGAACCAGATAAGGAATCCGGAGTTCTTCTGTCCGAGGGCCTGACCGGCTGTGATTTCGTCTGACCGTGTAGCCCGATGGTCCTTGCTTCCGTTGGCCATTCTTCCTGCCATTCTTCCGACGGCGAACTGGACGATCGTGCAGACGAGCGACAGTACACCGATCATCACGGCTGTCCAGACGGAAATCCCGCTGTTCAGCAGCGCCCTTGTCGCAAGGTAGATTGAGAATGTCAGAGCCAGTCCCCAGAAATAGAATGCCCAGTCCGTGAAGCGCATAAGCCAGCGTTGGAGTCTCCTGGCGGTGTAGCGGATGGCCCAAGCCAGCAGCAGCGGCAGGACTAAAAGAGGGAACACTCTCAAACATATCGCCGTGAATCCTTCGATGAAAGAAGTTCCGGCCACCGGATTGACTATAGGGATGACTATAGGGATAATCACCGCGGCCGCGATGTTGATAAGGACGACATAGGTCACTGTGTCGGAAAGACTTCCGCCAAGTTTGCCGGTAATTACTCCTGCTGCCGCCGCAGTCGGGCAGATGAAGCATAGCATCGCGCATTCGATGAGAATCCTGATGTCTCCGTCTGGTGTCAGGGTGACCAGCCAGGTCAGGGCGGCGAACATCGCTGTCTGGAAGGAAAGGGCGATGAAGTGCCATTTCCTGAACCGTAGGTCGTGCGGGGAAATCTTGTTGAACTGAAGGAACAGCATCGTCGCCATAAACATAGGCTGGACATCCTTGGCGAACCTTGAGAACCACGGTTCCACACAGTGGCTCAATGGGGTGACAAAATGAAGCGCAAGATACGAAAGGATGCCTATGATGATTGCCAGAGGCAACATCCAGTCCTTGATGAATTTCACGATTCTTTTCATAGTCTTTCGATTCGCCTGCGAATATAATCAAGAAAAACCAAACGCCTCTCAATTACAGAATAAAAATAGTCCTTGCTCGTTTGAGGCTTTTTCCCGATATTCGCTGATGTGAAATATAATAAGTGTATGATGATGAAAAGACTCTATGCCGCGGTGGCGCTGCTGCTGTCGGCGCTTCAGATGCCGGCGCAGGAGGGGACGTGGAGCGGAAAGCTTACGGTTTCCGGAGCGGAACTCACGCTCATATTCAACATCGGTGAGGATTCCTGCACGCTTGATGTGCCGGATCAGGGAGCCAGAGGTATCCTGGTAGAGATGTCGAGGGACGCTCTTGGCGGGGTGACCTTGGACGTGCCGTCCATCGGAGCGTCATTCAAAGGCATTCTGGTCGGCAAGACGGTTGCCGGGACGTTCACCCAGCGCGGAATGTCTTTCCCTCTGACGCTTGTTCCCGGCGAGCCTGTCCTGAGACGGCCTCAGACACCTGTGCCGCCTTTCCCTTATGCGACGGAGGAAGTGTCGTTCACCAACGGGGACGCTGTGCTGAAAGGGACGCTTACAATTCCGGAAAACTGCGGGCCGGCGACTCCGGCGCTGATTCTGGTCACGGGCAGCGGCCTTCAGAACAGGGACGAGGAGTTTTTCAGCCACAAGCCATTCGCGGTCATAGCCGATTCGTTTGCAAGGGCGGGTATAGCCACGTTGAGGTATGATGACCGTGGCTTCGGAGAGTCTACCGGAGATGTCGTGTCCTGTACGACGGAGGACTTGAAGAATGACGCCTTGGCCGGAGTCGGGTTGCTGCGGGCCCGGTTCGGACGTGTCGGGGTGCTCGGCCACAGCGAGGGCGGGAGCATAGCCTTGATGCTGGCGGCGGAGAAACAGGTGGATTTCGCTGTCAGCCTTGCAGGAATGATAGTCTCGGGCGCCGAGACGCTCCTTGAGCAGAACAGACAGGCCTTGGTGTCCGCCGGATTTACGGTTTCGGAGTCGGAAGCGTACTGCGGGCTACTTTCGGACACTTTCGATGCGATAGTGGCGAAGTCCCGGTTGCCTTCTCCGGACGGGTATGGCATTTCCGATGTCCTTAAGAGAAACTACCAGGCGGCGCTGCATCAGTTCCGTACCCCTTATATGAAGTATTTCCTTGGTCTGGACATTTCCGGCAGGCTTTCCGGAATCACCTGCCCCGTGATGGCGCTTAACGGTACGAAAGATATTCAGGTTCAGTGCGAAAGAAATCTCGGGGCGTTGCGCTCCGGGCTTTCCGGAGACAGGAACGTCATCCGTGCCGAGGAAGGTCTTAACCATCTTTTCCAGCACTGTGTCACAGGCGATATGTCCGAGTACAAGGAAATAGAGGAGACGATTTCCCCTGAAGTCCTGTCCGTTATGGCGGAGTGGGTCAAGGCTTTATGAGCGACCGCGAAAGGCGGCTTACATTAATCAGGGCAGTTTGCCGAATCAGGAATAAAATCATTACCTTTGCAGGTTGTGAATGAATATATTCATAAAAAGATATGAAAAGAAATTTAATGATTATGATGGCTTCAGCGCTTGCGATGGCTGCCTGTGGCCCTAAACAACAGGTTGAAACAGTACCGGCTATCGATCTGGCTAATCTGGACACGACCGTCTCGCCGGCTGTAGACTTCTATCAGTATTCCACCGGCGGGTGGCAGAAGAACAATCCGCTCAAGCCTGAATATGCCCGTTTCGGCTCATTCGACCAGCTCAGGGAGAACAATGTCAAGAGACTCAACGACTTGTTTGCCGAGATGGGGACTCTTGAGGCCAAAAGAGGAACGGTGGAGCAGAAAATATCCGATCTCTACAAGCAGGGACTCGACTCGACGAGGCTCAACGCCGAGGGAGCCGCTCCGATCAAGGAATATCTCGACGGAATCTATGCCGCGGCTGACAAGGCGGCTCTCGTGAGGATCATCGCCGGACTCCACAACGTCTCCGAAAGTTCGTTCTTCGGAGCTTATGTGATGTCTGACCTCGCCGACAGCGACAACCAGATTCTTTATCTTGGCCAGGGTGGTCTTGGAATCGGGGACAGGGACTATTACGTCAATGAGGAGAACGCGGCTATCAAGGAAGGCTACCGTAATTTCCTCTCCAAAGTCTTCGCTTTGACCGGTGTGGCCGAGCCGGAGAAGTCCGCCGCCAACGCCCTCAAGGTTGAGGAAGTGCTTGCCGAGAACTCCTGGACCAGCGTTCAGGAAAGGAACATACAGGCACAGTACAACCCTTGCTCCACCGAGGAGCTTGTCAGGAACTATCCCGGCTTCGACTGGAAACTCTATTTCTCGACCCGCGGAATCGCTGACCAGTCCAAGCTGATAGTGAGCGAGCCTTCGTTCTTCAAGGCTTTCAGTGAGTATTTCGGCTCTGCGGAACTCGCTGTACTAAAGGACTATGTGGCCGGACAGCTCATCCAGGGCGCAACAGGCTCCCTGAGCGATGACTTCTATTCCGCGTCGTTCGATTTCTTCAGCACCCAGATGTCCGGCATCAAGGAGCAGAAGCCGCGCTGGAAGAGAGCGATGCAGGTTCCTAACGGCATACTCGGCGAGGCTGTGGGCAAGATGTATGTCGCCAAATACTTCCCTGAGTCTTCGAAGACAAAGATGCTTGACCTTGTGGCCAATCTGAAGACCGCTTTCGGCCAGCACATCGACGGGCTGGACTGGATGAGCGATTCCACTAAGGCCAAGGCCCACGAAAAACTGGACAACTTCACCGTGAAGATCGGCTATCCTGACAAGTGGAAGGATTACAGCTCCCTTGACATCGATCCCGAGAAGAGCTATTACGAGAACCTCCGCGCGGCAGGGGCCTGGTACGTGGCCGACAACATCTCGAAACTCGGAAAACCTACTGACAGGACTGAGTGGGGAATGTCTCCTCAGACCGTCAACGCCTACTATAATCCTACGACCAACGAGATCTGCTTCCCGGCGGCGATTCTCCAGCCTCCGTTCTTCAACGCCGACGCTGACGACGCTGTCAACTACGGTGGAATCGGGGTTGTGATCGGCCACGAGATGTCCCACGGATTCGACGATCAGGGCAGGCTTTTCGACAAGGACGGGAATATGTCCGACTGGTGGACAGCCGAGGATTCGGAGAAGTTCAATGCCAAGGCTGAAGTGCTTGTGGCTCAGTTTGACGAGGTTGAGATAGTTCCCGGGGTCAACGCCAACGGACAGCTCTCTCTTGGTGAGAACATCGGTGACCACGGCGGTCTCAGCATTTCCTATACGGCTATGGAGAACGCCATCAAGGACAAGAATGTAGGCCTTATCGACGGCTTCACGCCTGAGCAGAGGTTCTTCCTTTCCTACGGCGCGATCTGGGCGCAGAATGTCACCGACGAGGAAAAGGTACGTCTGACCAAGCTGGATGTCCATTCTCTGGCGGTGAACCGCGTGAATGTCTCGCTCAGAAACTTCCAGACATTCTTCGATGCCTTCTCCATCAAGGAAGGAGATCCGATGTGGCGTCCTGAGAGCGAAAGGGTTCACATCTGGTAAAGAATATTTCTTCATAAAGGAGTTTTTTCTTTGGACGCGTCAAGGTTCATAGCCGGACGCCTCCGTTTCGGGGGAAGGATAGCGATGGTCTCCATCGCTGTCTCTTTCCTTGTGATGATTATCTCCGTATCTGTCTCCTCCGGATTCCGTGACGAGATTCGTGACGGCATTTCCGACCTTACGGGTGACGTGCAGCTGATGCCCGTCGATCTGAATTACATCAACGAGGCTTCGCCGATATCCGTCAGTCCAAGCTTTCTACCTGAGATTGAGAACATTCCGGAAGTGAAAAGCGTGACTCCGGCTGTCTACCGCGCGGGAATAGTGAAGAAAGGCGAAAGCATTCACGGGGTTCTGTTCAAAGGTGTCCCCCGCAAGGAGTCCGAAGCGGACACCGTGAAGTTGGGTGTGTCCATTCCGGTGAGGCTGTCAAGGATGCTCGGTCTTCAGGTGGGGGACAGGCTTCTGACCTATTTCGTGGGTGAGAAGGTAAAGGTGCGTAACTTCAACATCACGAGCTTGTACGAAGGGGTGATGGACGGGACAGACAACATCATTGTCTTTGCCGACATAGCTGACCTTCAGAGACTTGACGGGTGGGCTTCAGACGAGGCCTCCGTGCTTGAGCTTGAGTTGGTCTCCTCGGCCAGGACTGACTCCGGAATGCGCGCCGTCGCTGACGAGGTCGGGCATATAGCCCTGTCCTTGTCCGAAGACGATGACGATGCCTTGCTCGCCACTTCTGTGATAAGCCGCTACCCACAGATCTTTGACTGGCTGAACCTGATTGATTTCAACGTCCTGTTCATCCTTGTCCTTATGACAATCGTGGCAGGCTTCAATATGATTTCAGGGCTTTTGATAATGCTCTTCCGCAACATCTCCACCATAGGAACCCTCAAGTCCCTCGGAATGACCGACAAGGCCATCGCCAAGGTGTTCCTGCGGGTCGCGTCAGTGATTGTGTTCAAGGGAATGCTGATCGGCAACGGTGTGGCCTTGATCCTCTGCGGAATCCAGAAATGGACCCACGTCCTGAAACTGAATCCGGAGAACTACTTCGTGCCTTTTGTTCCGGTCAGCCTGAACCTATCTGGGGTGCTTGCCGCTGATTTTCTCTCCTGGCTGGCCATAATGATCCTTCTCCTGATTCCTTGCCTCTTTATCTCCAGAGTCGATCCTGCCCAGACTGTCAGAACCCAGTAGCGTCTCTCCGGTGTCCTCGTTCACCACGGTTCTCACCAGGGAGGAATCGGATGGCTGAGACTTGTATCGCCCAGGCCTGCCGCTGAATATGTCGTACTGGTTGAGGGTAGCCTTGACATAGGCCACTGTTTCCTTCCCTTTGAATTTACCGTGGGTGACATCCTCCACGAGCAGGATTGAATCCTGGCTCATCTGAGGAATCACTGTGCACAGGCTGTCCCAGTTCCCCGTGTCTATCCCTTGTGACCGCGCCAGTCTTATGCAGTCATAGATTCTGCCTTCGCCGGCGTTGTAGGCCGCCAGCGTGAACTTGACAAGCTCATCCTTGTCAGCTGCCGTGTCACGGAACTTCCCTTGCAGCCTGGCGATGTACTCGGCTCCGGCGGCTATGTTCTCCTTCGGGTCAAGAAGGTTCTCTATTTCGTAGCGGTCGGCGGTCCGGGGCATCATCTGCATAAGCCCAAGCGCTCCTTTCGGGGAACCTGCCTGGATTCTGAAGCGGGATTCGCTCCAGATCAGGGCGGCGAACAGTTTCCAGTCCCAGCCGATCTTTTCGGCGTTTTCCTTTATCAGGTCATCATACGGGCTTATGACGCGCGGATCCTTCCGCACGCCTTTCCGGTATGGATTGTAGCCGTTGAAAAACCTGGTGACGATCGAGGCATATTCATCGGTGCCCTTGAAGCCGTTCAGCCATCGGATGATTTCCCTCTGTTTTTTCCTGTCGGCCATAAGCACTATGCTGGCCTGTGTCTCGCCGAGCGGAAAAGCCATGAATTCCTCTGAAGAAGGAATGTCTGATGACTTGACAACCAATATGTCAAGGCTGTCCAGCCGCAGTGAGTCAAGGTACGAGCCGTCCTTGTCCGCAAGAAAGATTTCTGTCGAGTCTTTCAGATGAGCGGCAAGTCTTTCCAGCATCTCGTAGCTGTAGCCGCTGAGGTATCCGTCAGACATCTTCTCCTGAAGTCTCAGCGCACATCGTATGACGTCTCCTCCGAAAAGATCCCTTTGGGCTCCCGAGTTTCTCATCGGGTCGCCTAATGGAATAATCATAAGCACCAACAGGGTCGGTACCAGATACTTGAGGAATTTCTTGGTTACTCTTTTCAGCCCCATAATCAGAAAGCGCTACCTCCTCCTCCGCCTCCTCTGAAGCTGTTGAGTCCTCCGCCGAGCCCTCCGCCTGAGCCGCCTCCGGATCTGCCGCCTCCGGACAATCCCGCTCCGGCGTTCACCGCCTTGTTGGAGTCAGGCTGAAGGTAGAACGGCCAATATATTCCGAGTTTGATCGCACTCTGCGTCCTTATGTAATGGTGGGCGCTGAAGTAGTCGGCCTTGTCCATAGGCCAGCCGTTGCCGATGTTCTCAAGTTTCACGAATATGCACGCGCGCTTCCATTGCACGTTGATGAAAGCGTCGATGACCGGTCCGTTGTTGTACTTCTCCTCCTTCTGGTTGTAGAAAGCTCCGACAGCCGGATTCCAGGCCGGGGAGTAGAACTTCGTGTTGTACCATCCTTCGGCTCCGATCTGCATCTGCATAATGTTTCTCTTGATGTTCAGCAGGAGGTATAGTCTGGAGTTGACAGCCAGGGCCGGCAAAGGCAGCACGTCCTCGTTGGAGGAAACCTGGAACAGAAGCCTGTTGTCCAGCCTGACGGGCCCGAGCGCGAAATCCTTGTTGAGGGACGCGCTTAGCACGCTCATCGGCGAATTGTTCTGACGCACCACCCCGGTCGAGTCATAATAGACGTTCCCCGACAGCAATGCGTAGCCGACCTTGGCTCCGACCTTCCATCTTGGCACATCCAGGCTGCCCTGTATCTTCGTGGTGGAAATCTTGCCGAAATCGTTGTCCCATTTGAAGTGGTTTGAATAATAGTGCTGGTAGTAGTACTCAGGCTCTTCCAGATTGGTCTCGAAATGGATGCCCAGGGTTACCGGACTCTTCCTCGCTCTTCTGAACGGGTACAGGTCGAGCCTTGCGTTGGCCTTGACGGACAGGTCGTTCATCTGACTGCCGAGAAAGACATAGTCGCCGTTCGCATCCCAATGTATGTAGTCCTTCAGCTGGCCTTCCACACCGGCATAGACGAAAGCGGAGTTCCAGACAGTGTTCGCCGTCCCTTTCAGGAAGGTCGGGTCGAGGGTGTAATAGCTGAGAATCCTGTTTCCTATGCCTCCGTTCAATTTGGAGATGATCGCGTTGTCGGACCAAGGGCGCAGTCTGAGGAACACCCTGTTCTCCAGCTTCATCACGCGGACCGAGTCAAACGAATTGGTCGGGTTGTAATTGAATATGTTGTTGTAGAATCTCCTCCCGATGTCGTCCGTGATCTGATCCTTGTAGGTCTTCCTGAACACAGAATATTCGCTGCTGTGTCCGATGAACGCGGTAGTGACGTTGGTGTCGCCGAGTGTGTCGGCCGCCTCCCTGTCCTCTTTCCTTTTGGCAAGGAAAAAATCCAGAGAATCGATTCTCGTCGAGTCGCCTGATGCCAGAACGCTGTCCCTGAACGCCTTGTCTATCTTCCGGTTCTTCAGGTCCCGGATGAATGTGAACGGAATCCTGTACTGCTGGTCGATGAAGAATGTGTTTCTGATGACGGACGAGGAGGCGTTGCTGAGGTTTACCGGGAACTCCCTCGCGTCAAGGGTCGTGTCCCTGACCATCGAATTGTCGCTGGTTCCGCCGTTTTCCTGACGGTTCACCTTGTTGTGGATGTACCCGGCGTGCATCAAATAGCGCTTGCCCAGATAGTTGAGCGATGTCACGAAGGTCTTGTTGGTCGTCTTCTCGCCCTGCATAATGCCGTTTCCGCCGAAGCGGTCATATTCAAGTGTGAAATTCAGCTCCGGGAATACGTTCTGCGTCGTCAGAATGTGGAGGTTGTCGGACTCTTTCTGCGAATCGGCGAACAACGTTCCGAAGTAGGCCAGCTCGGTGTACGGAGTCTTGGTGTTGTACATCGGAAGGGTTTTCGCTGAATATGTCCACGGTTCGTAAGGGTTGTAGAAAGATACTCCGTTCTCGCTCGAACGGTTGAACCAGTCGTAGTACTGCACGGCGGATCCCGCCACGCCCAACCACGTGGCGTTCACGTCCTTTCGGTAGAACGGATAGTCGTGTACCCAGTGGTTGTAGCTTGTGTCAGGCTCGCTTATGTCCATCTTGTGGAATTCCCGCCCGTGCGTCCAGCTGATGATTCTCTTGTATTTCAGGGAATCTGGAACGGCGAAAGTCTCGAGGATTCTCGGGGTCGCCTCCTTGACGCTGTCCCTGTGGGCTTTCAGGCTGTCTTTCACGTTCAGGATGCTGTCGGCGATGTGCTTTTTGGCCTTTTCCTTGATTTCGTAATCGTATTTTTTCCTGTCGGTCTTGGAAAGTCCTGAGTACCAGGCGTCGAATTCGGCCTTCTTCCTGATGGCGGAGTCGAGATAGTAGAGGGAATCGACCTTGGGCCAGTCAAGGGTGTCTCCGGCGGATTTCAATGAATCCACCACGGTTCTGTGGGTCAGCGAATCGAGAATGGCCACATAGTACTTGTAGCGGAACGGGTCGATGTCTTTCAATGAGTCGGGCGGGAATATGGTGTCTCTCGCCGTCAGCTGCGGTGTCGTGTCTATCGGTGCAAGGAACATAGCTGTGTCTTCCTTCCCCGTGTCGGCGTTGCCTTTGCCGATGAACTGGTTCCTGTAGCGGATCGTGTCCGGCCGAAGCTGCCTCTCCGCCGAGACGAAGCCGTAGCCAGGGTCTCCGTGGAATGCCCGGTTCTCCATTCCAATGGTCTGAAGCGCGATCACGCACACCAGCACCGCCGGAAACCATATTTTTTTCAAAGTCTGTCTCACGTTCAAATTCCCTTAAGGGTACAATCAGACAAAGTTACTGTTTTTTCGTTTTTTACACAAATACCGAACCGCGGGATCAGGGCAACCGCATCAAAATAAACTCCATCTGCCAGAAGAAGCCAGGTCGAGA